>JAXMEZ010000004.1:0-155480 GCA_046348035.1 Rubrivivax sp.
GGTCAAGCGCGTGCCGCGCGCCGAGACCGAAGCCGCCTACGCCAGTGGCAGTCTCGAGTTCAACGGCGAACGGCTGCCGTTCTACTGGCTGGCCGCGTTGCTGCAGGCCGGCACGCGCGGCGACACCGGCGCGCGCACGCAGACGGTGGTCATCATCCGCTCGGCGGCGCAGCGGGTCGCCATCCACGTCGACGAAGTCGTCGGCAACCAGGAAGTGGTGGTCAAGAACGTCGGGCCGCAGTTGTCGCGCCTGCCGGGCCTCGTCGGCGTGACGCTGCTGCCCTCGGGCGCGGTGGCGCTGATCTACAACCCGGTGGCGCTGGCGGCGGTGTACGCCGAGAACGCGCGCTCGCGCATGACGCAGCCGCAGCGGCCGGTGGGCGCCAAGCCCGAGCAGCCGACGCCGGCCGCGGCACCGCTGGTGCTGGTGGTGGACGACTCGCTCACCGTGCGCCGCGTGACGCAGCGGCTGCTGATGCGCGAGGGCTACCGCGTCGTTACCGCCAAGGACGGCCTCGAAGCGCTGGAGCGCCTGGCCGAGGAACGGCCGGTGGTGGTGCTGTCGGACATCGAGATGCCGCGCATGGACGGCTTCGACCTCGTGCGCAACCTGCGCGCCGACGAGCGCCTGGCGGACCTGGCGGTGATCATGATCACCTCGCGCATCGCGCAGAAGCACCGCGACTACGCCGCCGAGCTGGGCGTCGACCACTACCTCGGCAAGCCGTACTCCGAGGAGGAGCTGCTGTCGCTGGTGGCGCGCTACGCGCACGGCGAGACGCTGGTGTAGTGAAGGGCTCGTGCAGCAGAGGACCCGACCGCCGCCGCCTGACAATGACCCCGCCCCAGGGGGAGACAAGCAAGAAGAACGACGCCGCGCGCTGAAGACGCGGCGCACCGCGCGATGACCCTCGTCGTAGAACACCTGGCCGAGCTCACCGGCTTTCGCGACCGCGACCTGCTGGACGTGATGCTGGTGAGCACCCTGCGCGACCTGCTGCGGCCGGTCTCGGTGGGCATCTATCGCGTCGTCGGCGACGCTCGCCAGCAGCACTGGCTGACGCGGGCGCGCATCGGCGAGCACGACACCGCGCCGGCGGCCGACCCGCTGTGGACCGAGCTGGAAGACCTGCCGGCGCTGCACGATTGCCCCGAGCGCGCTCTGTGCCTGCGCGAGGAGCGCCCGATCGAGCGGCCGCCCGCGGCGCCGGGCGAGCCGGTGCGGCTGCACTTCCCCATCGTCACCGAGCACGAAGCGGCCGGCGTCCTCGAAGTCGAGACGAGCGCGCCGATGCCCGAGGAGCAGCGGCGCACGACGGCCGGCATCCTGCGCATCTACCGCAACTTCCAGAGTCTTCTGGACTACAGCGAGCGCGACACGCTCACGGGGCTGCTCAACCGCAAGACCTTCGACGAATGCTTCCTGCGCCTGGCGGTGGAGGCGGCCAACGGCGAGCAATCGCGCGCCCAGGGCGGCGGCCGGCGCATCGCCAATGCCGCCTTCGTGCACCTGGCCGTCATCGACATCGACCACTTCAAGCGCGTCAACGATCTGCACGGGCACCTCATCGGCGACGAGGTGCTGCTGCTGCTGTCACGCCAGCTGCGCGCCTGCTTCCGCTTCTACGACCACCTGTTCCGCTTCGGCGGCGAGGAGTTCGTCGTCCTCGTGCGCTGCGCTTCGCCGCAGGTGGCACCGGAGGTTTTCGAGCGCCTGCGCGCCACGGTGGCCGCCTGCGTCTTCCCGCGCGTGGGCCAGGTGACGGTGAGCGTGGGCATGAGCCGGCTGCGTGCCGGCGACACGCCGAGTGCGGCCTTCGAGCGCGCCGACAAGGCGCTGTACTGGGCCAAGCAGCACGGGCGCAACCGCGTTGCCGACTTCGAGGCGCTGGTGGCCGCGGGCGAGCTGAGCGACGCCGCGCGCACGGGCGACGTCGAGCTGTTCTGACCGGGCTCCGACCGCGGTGCAGCAGTTCAAACGCTAGACTCGCGGCCCCGCGTTCCACGTCGCGGCCGTGCGGCGCGCGCCACGAGCGCGCCGGCCCGCGCGGCTGCCACCCTTCGCATGCGTTTCTCGCTCGCCCGTCCGGCGGCCGGCCGTTTCCTGGCTGTTTGCGCCGCCGCCCTCATGGCCGTCTTCAGTCGCGATGCTGCGGCGGCCGACGCGCAACGAGGCCGCTGCCGCCGCCGCGGCATCGGCCCTCACCGTCACCGTCGTCTCGCCGACGACGGCCACATGGCCGCAGGCGGTGGCGGCCAACGGCTCGATCTTCGCCTGGCAGGAAGCCAGCGTCGGCGCCGAAGCGGCGGGCTGGCGGCTGGCCGAAGTGCGCGCGCAGGTGGGCGACACGGTGCGCCGCGGCCAGGTGCTGGCGGTGTTCGCCACCGAGATCGCCGAAGCCGACCTGGCGCAGCAGCGCGCCGCGCTCGCCGAGGCCAGGCGGTGCTCGCCCGACCGGCAACGCCAACCGCGCCCGCAAGCTGCAGCCCAGCGGCGTCATCAGCGCCCAGCGGAGCGCAGCAGATCCGCACCGCCGAGCGCACCGCACAGGCGCCTGGCAGCAGCGCGGCGCTGGCGGCGCGGGCGCTGCGCCTGAAGCAGGCGCAGGTCCTGGCCCCGGACCACGGCGTCATCTCGGCGCGCACGGCCACCGTCGGCGCGGTGGTCAGCCAGGAGCAGGAGCTGTTCCGGCTGATCCGCCAAGGCGCCTCGAGTGGCGCGCCGAAGTGGCTGCCGCGGACCTGGCGCGAATCCGCGCCGGCCAGGCCGTTCGTGTCGCGCCGGTGGGTGCCGCCGTTGAGCGGCCGCGTGCGCATGGTCGCGCCCACCGTCGACGCGGCCACGCGCAACGGCCTCGTCTTCGTCGATCTCCTCGCTCCGGCGGCCGCAGCATCGGCGGCAGCGCCGGCCGCCGCACCGGCACGCGCCGGCATGTTCGCGCGCGGCGAGTTCGAAGTCGGCAGCCAGCAGGCGCTGACGCTGCCGCAGGCGGCGGTGCTGCAGCGCGAAGGCTTCAACTACGTCTTCCGCGTCGGCGCCGATGGCCGCGTGCAGCAGGCCAAGGTGAGCGTCGGCCGCCGCGTCGGCGAGCGCATCGAGATCACCGGCGGCCTCGACGCCGGCGCGCGCGTCGTCGCCCAAGGTGCCGGCTTCCTCGGCGACGGCGACCTCGTGCGCGTCGTCGAGGCGGCCGCGGTACCGCCAGCGTCTTCAGCACCCGCAGCACCGGCAGCCGGCGGGAGCCCGAGCCCGCGCACGAGCGCTCCGGCCACGGCGCCCGTGCCGGCGAAGAAGTGACGCCCCGGCGACGCAGGCCATGAACGTCTCCGCCTGGTGCATCCGCAACCCGATCCCGGCGCTGATGCTGTTCGTGCTGCTCACGCTCACGGGCGCGCTCGCCTTCCGCTCGATGAAGGTGCAGCAGTTCCCCGACATCGACCTGCCCACCATCAACATCACCGCCAGCCTGCCCGGTGCCGCGCCGGCGCAGCTGGAGACCGAGGTCGCGCGCAAGATCGAGAACGCGGCCGCGGCGCTCACCGGCGTGAAGAACATCTACACGAAGGTGCAGGACGGCGTGGCCGTCGTCACCGTCGAGTTCCGCCTCGAGAAGCCGACGCAGGAGGCGCTGGACGACACGCGCGCCGCGGTCTCGCGCATCCGCGCCGACCTGCCGGCCGACCTGCGCGAGCCGGTGGTGACCAAGCTCGACCTCGCCGGCACGCCGATCCTCACCTACACGGTGGCCAGCGAGCGCCCCGAGCGCATGGACGACGAGGCGCTGTCGTGGTTCGTCGACAACCAGGTCACCAAGGCCGTGCTCGCGGTGCGCGGTGTCGGCTCGGTGGCGCGGGTGGGCGGCGCGACGCGCGAAGTGCGCGTCGAGCTGGACCCGGCGCGCCTGCTGGCGCTGGGCGCCAGCGCCGCCGACATCTCGCGCCAGCTGCGCGCCACACAGCAGGAAGCGCCGGGCGGCCGCGCCGACGTGGGCGGCATCGAGCAGAGCGTGCGCACGATCGCCACCGTCAAGAGCGCCGAGGAACTGGCGCGCATGGAAGTGACGCTGTCGGACGGCCGCCGCATCCGCCTGGACCAGGTTGCCAGCGTCGCCGACACGGTGGGCGAGCAGCGCAGCGCCGCGCTCGTGAACGGGCACCCGGCCGTGGGCTTCGAGGTCGTGCGCTCGCGCGGCGCCAGCGAGACCGAGGTCGCCGACGGCGTGCGCGCGGCGCTGGCGAAGCTCGCCACCGAACACCCGGAGATCCGGACCACCGAGGTCTTCAACTTCGTCGAGCCGACGGTGGAGAACTTCCACGGCTCGATGATGCTGCTCATCGAAGGCGCCGTGCTCGCGGTGCTGGTCGTGTGGCTCTTCCTGCGCTCGTGGCGCGCCACGCTGGTGGCGGCGACGGCGCTGCCGCTGTCGGTGCTGCCGGCGTTCGCGGCGATGCACTACCTCTTCGGCTTCTCGCTCAACGTGGTGACGCTCTTGAGCCTGTCGCTCGTCGTCGGCATCCTCGTCGACGACGCGATCGTCGAGATCGAGAACATCGTGCGGCACCAGCGCATGCCCCGCGCCGGGCCGCCCCAAGCGGGGCATTCCCCCTCGGCGGGCGGGCGGAGCGAAGCGACGACCAGGGGGCCGATAGTTCTCAAGACGCCGTACGACGCGGCGATGGAGGCGGCCGACGAGATCGGCCTGGCGGTGATTGCCACCACCTTCACGCTGATCGCGGTGTTCCTGCCCACCGCCTTCATGGCCGGCGTCGCCGGCAAGTTCTTCGTGCAGTTCGGCTGGACGGCGGCGATCGCGGTGTTCTTCTCGCTCGTGGTGGCGCGCATGCTGACGCCGATGATGGCGGCGTACCTGCTGAAGCCGCCGAAGACGGCGCGGGCCGAGCCGCGCTGGCTGACGGCGTACCTCGGCTGGGCCGCCTTCTGCCTCAAGCACCGCATCGTGACGATGGCAGTGACGGCGGTCTTCTTCGCCGGCAGCTTCGGCCTCGTGGCGCTGCTGCCCACCGGCTTCATGCCGCCCGACGACTTCGGCCAGACGCAGGTGAGCCTGACGCTGCCGCCGGGCTCGACCTTCGAGCAGACGCTCGCCGCGGCCGAGCAGGCGCGCTCGCTCGTGCAAGGGCACAGGCAGGTGAAGCTCGTCTACACGACCATCGGCGGCGGCAGCACCGGTGCCGACATCTGGACGCCGGGCGGCGGCCTGCCCGACGTGCGCAAGGCGACGCTGACGTTGAAGCTGACGCACCGCACTGAACGCGCCGGCATCAGCAAGCAGGACGTCGAAGCCGACCTGCGGCGCGCGCTCGAGGTGCTGCCCGGCGCGCGCGTGAAGGTCGGCTTCGGGCAGAGCAGCGAGAAGTACGTGCTCGTGCTCGCCGGCGAGGACGGGCCGGCGCTGGCCGCGCACGCCGTCAAGGTCGAGCGCGAGCTGCGCACGCTGCCGGGCATCGGCAACGTCACATCGTCGTCGAGCCTCGTGCGGCCGGAACTGATCGTGCGGCCCGACTTCGCCAAGGCGGCCGACCTCGGCGTCACGTCGGCCGCGATCGCCGACACGCTGCGCATCGCCACCGCCGGCGACTTCGACCAGAGCCTGCCGAAGCTGAACCTGGCGCAGCGCCAGGTGCCCATCGTCGTGCGCCTGCCGGCTTCGGCGCGCACCGACCTCACGCTGCTGGAGCGGCTGCCGGTGCCGGGCAAGGGCGGCTTGGCGGTGCCGCTGGCCAACGTGGCCACCATCGCCATCGACAGCGGCCCGGCCGAGATCGACCGCTACAACCGCCAGCGCAACGTCAACTTCGAGATCGAGCTGAACCAGCAGCCGCTCGGGGAAGTGAAGGACGCAGCGCTGGCGCTGCCGTCGTTGAAAAGCCTGCCGGCCGGCATCCTCGTCACCGAGATCGGCGACGCCGAGGCGATGGCCGAACTCTTCGAGAGCTTCGCGCTGGCGATGCTGACCGGCGTGCTGTGCATCTACATCGTGCTCGTGCTGCTGTTCAAGGACTTCGTGCAGCCGGTGACGATCCTCGGCGCGCTGGTGCTGTCGGTGCCGGGCGCCTTCGTGGCCCTGTTCGTCACCCACACGGCGCTGTCGATGCCGAGCATGATCGGCCTCATCATGCTGATGGGCATCGCGACGAAGAACTCGATCCTGCTCGTCGACTACGTCATCCTCGCCCGCCGCGAGCACGGCCTGGCGCGGCGCGAGGCGGTGCTCGACGCCTGCCGCAAGCGGGCGCGGCCGATCGTCATGACCACCATCGCGATGGCCGCCGGCATGATGCCCATCGCGCTCGGCATCGGCGTCGATCCGAGCTTCCGCGCGCCGATGGCGATCGTCGTCATCGGCGGGTTGATCACCTCCACCTTCCTGAGCCTGCTCGTGATCCCGGTGCTGTTCACCTACGTCGACGACGCGATCACGCTCTTGCGCCGGGCGCTGCACCTGAAGCCGCGCGTCTACGGCGCACGGCGCAGCAGGGTTCGGTGAGTAGGTCCGCGGGTCTTCAACCCCTGGTCACGGCGTAGCGCAAGAAGCGCCTGCGCCCGCGCCGACGCGTGCTCGACGATCGGCGGCGGGTAGTTGATGCCGAGCTTCACGCCGGCCGCTTCAAGATCGGTTGGCCGCGCCAGCCACGGGGCGTGGATCAGCGCGTCGGGCAGTCGGCAAGGAGTTGCGGCAGGTAGTGCGGCGAATGAAGCGGCTCTTCGGCATCGAACTTCCGGCTCTGCTCACGGGGTTGAAGATGGAAGTACGGTTGCCGTAGCGTTGCCGGCGTGCCCATTGCCAGCCGCCGTTGTTGGCGGCGAGGTCGAAGTCGTTCAGGTGCACGCGCGAAGTACGCCTCGCCGCGGCGCCAGTCGATGCCGAGGTCCTTCAGAGCTCGCCGTCACCATGCGCAGGCGGTTGCGCGCTTGGCTCCAGTTGATCTGCTGCATCGCCGCGTCCACCAGCGGGTAGCCGGTGCGCCTGCACCAGGCGGCGAAGTGCGCTTCGGCCTGCTTGCCGTGGTGCCAGCGGATGCGGTCGTAGGCCGGCTTGAATGCGGCGCCGGCGACGTGCGGGTGGTGGGTACAGGAAGCTGCTGGTGGTGAACTCGCGCCACACGAGTTCGGAAAGCCACGTCTCGGCGCCGCGCACGCCGGCTGCGACGCGCTCGTGCGCCCCGCGCACGACGCGGCGAACGGAGACGGTGCCGAAGCGCAGGTGTACGCCGAGGTAGCTCGGCCCCTTGACGGCAGGGAACTCGCGCGCCTCGTGGTAGTCGATGCGGCCGTCGAGGAAGCCGGCGAGCAGTTCTCGAGCCGGCCGGGCCGCTCGGCAGCTTGAGCGCGTGCAGTTGGTCGGCTCGAAGCCGATGTCGCTCAAGGCCGGCACGCCGCGGCCTCGGACAGTTGCTCTGCAACGGCGCCAGGGCTCGCGCGCGCGGTGCCACGGGGCGCGGTGCCAGCGCTCGGCCAGGCTGTCGAGCGCCTGGCCACGCGGCCTTGTACGGCGTGAACACCGAGAACGCCTGGCCGCCGGCGGTGAGCACCTTCGTTGCGCTCGAAGACGACCTGGTCCTTGCCCAGGTGCAAGGCGACGCCGATGTGGGCCAGCTCGCCGTGCACGCGGAGGTCGCGCTCGCGCGCGGCCGGCTCGTCGTCGTGGCTGGCGAACACGGCCTGCGCGTGCAGTTCGCTCGCCAGCCGCGGCACCTCCTCGCTCGCCAGCCCGTGGCGGACGATGAGCCCGGCGCCGGCAACGCCGTGCGCGGCGGCCAGTTCGCGCAGCTCGGCGTCGACGCCGACCAGGCTGTCGCGGATGAACTCGACGCGGCGGTCGGCCCGGCGGCCGGCGGCCAGCAGCGGGTCGAGGATGGCCCTGTCGAAGACGAAGCAGCACCACACCTGGCGCGCGGCGGCGAGCGCGTGCGCCAGCGCGGCGTGGTCGTGTACGCGCAGGTCGCGCCGTAGCCACACGAGGGCGCGCTCGAAGCGCGGCGCCTCGTCGTGGTGGCGGTTGTGGTGATGGTCCCGGGGTAGGCCGTTCCCGTGCTGGGCCACCCCCTGGGTCCGGGCGGGGTCATGCATCGCTCGCCAAGTGTGACGCCGGAATAAGATACGCGCATGGCCGCCGGTTCTCGCATCGACCTGACGAACCAGTTCCTGATCGCCATGCCGGGGATAGTCGACGACACCTTCAAGGGCGCCGTCGTCTACCTGTGCGAGCACACCGAGAAGGGCGCGCTCGGCCTCGTCATCAACAAGCCGATCGACATCAAGCTGAAGAACCTGTTCGAGAAGGTCGATCTCGGCACGCCGCCCGAGCCGCTGGCCGAGCAGCCGGTCTACTTCGGCGGCCCGGTGCAGACCGAGCGCGGCTTCGTGCTGCACGAGCGCCAGGGCGAGGCCGGGGCTTCGTACAACTCGACGCTCGCCATCGCCGACAGCGGCCTGGAGATGACGACGAGCAAGGACGTGCTCGAAGCGATGTCCAGCGGCGGCGGCCCGAAGAAGGTGCTGATCACGCTGGGCTACAGCGGCTGGGACGCCGGCCAGCTCGAAGACGAGATCGGCCGCAACGGCTGGCTCACGGTGGACGCCGACCCGGCGATCATCTTCGACACGCCCACCGACAAGCGCTACGACCGCGCGCTGTCGCTGCTCGGTATCGACCCGCGCATGCTGTCGCAGGAGGCCGGGCACGCATGAGCGCGGCGCTGGCGCGCAAAGCGCCGGCCCGCCCCGTTGCCTTTCTCGCTTTCGACTTCGGCACCCGCCGCGTTGGTGTGGCGGCCGGCAACTCGCTGCTGAAGAAGGCGCAGCCGCTGGCGACGGTGAGCGCGCAGGGCGAGGCGCGCTTCGAGGCGATCGCGCGCCTGGTGCGCGAATGGCAGCCCGATGCGCTCGTCGTCGGCGTGCCTTTCCACCCCGACGGCGCCGCGCATGACAATACGCGCCGCGCGCGCGCCTTCGGCCGCCAGCCGCACGGCCGCTTCCGCTGCCGGTGCACGAGGTGGACGAGCGCCACAGCACCACCGAAGCGCGCGCGCCGGGTGCGGCGGCTGCTGGCGGCGCAGCCGGCATCGATGCCGCCTCCGCGGCCATCATCCTGGAGCAGTTCCTGCGCAGCCTGCCGGACGACGAGAGCAACGAGAACGACGAGAGCCACGACAAGGATGCCGATGCTCGAGCTTGACGCCGAAGCGCTCTACACCGACCTGCGCGAGGCGGTGCGCCGCCTGCTGCGCCCCGAGGCGCCGGCCGGCACCAGCCTCGTGGGCATCTGGTCCGGCGGCGCCTGGCTGGCCGAGCGGCTGCAGCGGGACCTGGCCTTGCCGGGTGCGGCCGGCGTCATCTCCAGCACGCTGCACCGCGACGACTTCGGCTCGCGCGGCCTGGCGCACGGCGACGCGACGAGCCTGCCGTTCGACATCGAAGGCCGGCACATCGTGCTCGTCGACGACGTGCTCTACACCGGCCGCACGGTGCGCGCGGTGATCAACGAGCTGTACGACTTCGGCCGCCCGGCGAGCGTGAAGCTGGCGGTGCTGGTGGACCGCGGCGGCCGCGAGCTGCCCATCGAGCCGGCCTGCGCCGCAGCGCGCATCGTGCTGCCGGCGGCGCAGAAGCTGACGCTGGCGCGCGACGACAGCGGCCGCTTCTCGTTCACGGTCAAGCCGCGAGGCGAGGAGCGACGCTGATGCTCGCGCGCCGCAACCCGCAGCTCAACGCCAACGGCGAGCTGATCCACCTGTTGTCGATCGAAGGGCTGCCGAAGGCGATCCTGACGCAGATCCTCGACACGGCGAGCACCTTCCTCAGCGTCAACGAGCGCGAGGTGAAGAAGGTGCCGCTCCTGCGGGGAAAAAGCGTCTTCAACCTCTTCTTCGAGAACAGCACGCGCACGCGCACGACGTTCGAGATCGCTGCCAAGCGGCTGTCGGCCGACGTCATCAACCTCGACATCGCGCGCAGCAGCACCGCCAAGGGCGAGAGCCTGCTCGACACCATCGCCAACCTGTCGGCGATGCATGCCGACATGTTCATCGTCCGCCATGCCGAGAGCGGCGCGCCGTACCTGATCGCGCAGCACGTGGCGCCGCACGTGCACGTCGTCAACGCCGGCGACGGGCGCCACGCGCACCCGACGCAGGCGCTGCTGGACATGTACACGATCCGCCACTTCAAGCGCGACTTCACGAACCTCGTCGTCGCGGTGGTCGGCGACATCGTGCATTCGCGCGTCGCGCGCTCGGACATCCACGCGCTGACGACGCTGGGCGTGCCCGAGATCCGCGCCGTCGGCCCGAAGACGCTGGTGCCTTCGGACCTGGCGGCGATGGGCGTGCGCGTGTGCCACTCGATGGCCGAGGGCATCCGCGGCGCCGACGTCATCATCATGCTCAGGCTGCAGAACGAGCGCATGAACGGCGCCTTGCTGCCGAGCGCCGCCGAGTTCTTCATGACCTACGGCCTGACGCCCGAGAAGCTGGCGCTGGCGAACAAGGACGCGATCGTCATGCACCCGGGGCCGATCAACCGCGGCGTCGAGATCGACTCGCAGGTGGCCGACGGCCGCGCCAGCGTCATCCTGCCGCAGGTGACCTTCGGCATCGCCGTGCGCATGGCGGTGATGAGCCTGATCGCGGGGAACCAGGCATGAGCACGCACGGCCGCCCGAAGGGCTCATACCGCAGCGCGCAGCGCGGAGGCGCCGAATGAGCGGTTCAGTGGCGATGAAGATCCTCGTGCGCGGCGGCCGTGTCGTCGACCCGGCGAGCGGCCGCGACGAGGTGGCCGACGTGGCGATTGCCGCAGACCGCATCGTCGCCATCGGCGACGGCACGAGCGGAAGGTTGCGCGACTTCGCCGCCGAGCAGGTCATCGACGCCGGAGGCCTCGTCGTGATGCCCGGCCTCGTCGACCTGGCGGCGCGCCTGCGCGAGCCCGGCCACGAGCACGAAGGCATGCTCGAAAGCGAGCTGGCCGCGGCGGCCGCCGGCGGCGTGACGAGCCTCGTCTGCCCGCCCGACACCGACCCCGTGCTCGACGAGCCGGGCCTGGTGGAGATGCTGAAGTTCCGCGCCCGCAAGCTCTCGCGCTGCCGCGTCTTCCCGCTCGGCGCGCTGACGCGCGGGCTCGAAGGCGCCGCGCTCACCGAGATGGCCGAGCTGACGGCGGCCGGCTGCATCGGCTTCAGCCAGGCCGACACAGCGGTGCGCGACACGCAGGTGCTGATGCGCGCGCTGCAGTACGCGGCCACGTTCGGCTATGGCGTGTGGCTGCGCCCGCAGGACCCGTGGCTCGGCAGCGGCGTCGCGGCGAGTGGCGCGGTGGCCACGAGGCTGGGGCTTTCCGGCGTGCCGGCGGCGGCGGAGACAATCGCGCTGGCGCAGATCATCGAACTCGTGCGCGCCACCGGTGCGCGTGTGCATCTGCAGCGCCTTTCCAGCGCCGCCGGCGTGGCGCTCGTTCGCGCCGCCAAGGCCGAGGGGCTGCCGATCACCGCCGACGTCAGCATCAACTCGCTGCACCTGACCGACGTCGACATCGGCTTCTTCAACGCCGACATGCGCCTGACGCCGCCGCTGCGCCAGGGCGGTGACCGCGATGCGCTGCGCGCGGCGCTGGCCGACGGCACGATCGACGCGCTCGTCTCCGACCACAACCCGGTGGCCGAGGACATGAAGAACCTGCCCTTCGCCGAAGCGGAGCCGGGTGCGACGGGGCTGGAGTTGCTGCTGAGCCTGGCGCTGCGCTGGGGCCGCGACACCAAACTGCCCCTGGCGCGCACGCTCGAGCGGGTGACGAGCGCGCCGGTGCGCGTACTGGGCGATTCGATCGGCTCGCTCGCCAGCAGCGCCGGGCGGCTCACCGAAGGCGGCGTCGCCGACCTGTGCCTCTTCGACCCCGAGGACGAATGGGCCGTGACGCCCGAGCGCCTGGTGAGCCAGGGCAAGCACACGCCGTTCTCGTACGCCGGCACCGGCATGGCGACGAGCCGGGCGCGTGCGCATGACGCTGGTGGCGGGCACGCTGGCGCACGATGCCGCTCGCCTGCCCGGGGCCGGCGCCGCCGCTCGGTGACCACCGCGGCCGGTCGCGCCGACCGGCGTGGCCGCGTCGCTGCGCGGCTGCTGGCGGCTGGCGCGCGCCACGCTGCACGGCCTGCACGGCCTGGCCATCGTGCTGGCGCTGTTCCCGCTGCTGTCGGGCGCGCAACGCGAGGCGCGCATCCGCTGGTGGGCGGCGAAGATGTTCCGCATGCTCGGCATGCGCCTCGAGGTGAGCGGCACCTTCCGCCCGGGCGCCAAGCTGCTGGTGTCCAACCACATCTCGTGGCTGGACATCATGGCCGTGCACGCCGCCTGCCCCGAAGCGCGCTTCGTCAGCAAGGCCGAGGTGCGGCACTGGCCGCTCATCAACCGCCTCGTTGCCTCCGCGCGCACGCTGTACCTCGAGCGCGAACGCGCGCGCGACGCTGCGCGTGGTGCACGAGATGGCGAGCGCGCTCGCCGACGGCGACACGGTGGCCGTGTTCCCCGAGGGCACCACTACCGGCACCGGGCACGCGCTGCTGCCGTTCCGCGCCAACCTGCTGCAGGCGGCCATCGGCACGCGCACGCCGATCCAGCCGCTGGCGCTGCGCTTCGCCGAGGCCGACGGCCGCGTCTCAGCCGCCGCCGACTTCAGCGGCGACATCACTTCAGGCAAAGCCTGTGGGCGCTGGCGCGCGCGCGCGGCATCGTCGTCTCGCTCGTCGTGCTGGCGGCGCACGACACCGCGCACGCCGAGCGGCGCGCGCTGGCCGCGCGGTTGCGTGAGGTCATCGGCGAAGCGCTCGAAGCTTCCGACGCATCCGGCGCGTCCGGTGCATCGAGTGAATCCGGCGCATCTACTGCACTCGGCGAGCAGGGCCGCGTGTAGAGTCGCGGCCCATGGACCGATCGAGCGGCGTGCTGCTCGTCTTCGACGACGACGCGAACGAGCACGCGATAGGCGACAAGCTCGCCGCGGCGCTCGGTTGGGCGCGCGGCCTCGTGCGCCGGCACGCCTTCCCCGATGGCGAGACGCGCCACGAGCGCTGCCCGCCCGACCTGCCGCCGCGCGTGGCGCTGCTGCGCGGGCTGCACGACCCCAATGCCAAGCTGACCGAGCTGCTGCTGGCGGCGGCCGGCGCACGCGAACTCGGCGCAGCGCGGTTGGCGCTCGTCTGCCCGTACCTGGCCTACATGCGCCAGGACATGGCCTTCAGCCCCGGCGAGGTGGTGAGCCAGCGCCACTGGGTGCGCTGCTGGCCGCCGCCTTCGACAGCGTGCTCACGGTCGACCCGCACCTGCACCGCGTGGCGACGCTGGACGTGCTGCCCGGCCGGCGCGGCGTTGCGGTGAAGCGCGGCGCCGCTGCTGGGCCGCTTCATCGCCGCTCGCGTGCCCGGCGCCTTGCTGCTGGCGCCCGACGAGGAAGCCGGTCGCTGGGTGGGTAAGCGCCGCCGCGGTGTCGAGGCCTGGACCATGCGGTGTGCGTGAAGCAGCGCCGCGGCGACCGCGACGTGGAAGTCGGGCTGCACGGCGCGCCGGTGCGCGGCCGCGCCGTCGTGATCCTCGGCGACGTGGCGAGCACCGGCCGCACGCTGGCCGCGGCGGCACGCGCGGCGCTGGCCGCCGGTGCGGCGCGCGTGGACGTGGCGGTGACGCACGCGCTCTTCGTCGGCGACGCGCTCGAGCATGTGCGCGCCGCCGGCGTGGGCGAAGTCTGGAGCAGCGACTGCGTGCCACACGCGAGCAACGCCGTGAGCGTGGTGCCTTTGCTGGCGCAGGGGTTGGAGCCGGTGATGGGGTGAGCTGCCATGAGCGCGGGATGAACGCGGGATGAAGGCGTGAACGCGCCGGCACGCGTGCCGCTGGCCGAGGTCGGTGACCCTGATGGCGCCGGGGCAGCCGCTGCCGTTCCGCGTTCTCGATGCCTTCGGCCGCCTGCTGCTGGCGCAAGGCCAGCGCCTGCACGACACGCGCCAGTTGCAGGCGTTGCTCGAGCGCGGCGCCTGCGTCGAGTACGACGAAGTCCAGCAGGCGCGCCGGCAGCGCGGCGCTGGCGCTGCCGCCGCGGGCAGCCCGGCGCCCTCGACGCGCGAGCCGACCTGGTTCGACCGCTTCGAGCGCCAGGTGTGGACGCTGGACGAACTGCTGCGCTCGCTGGTCGAGGCTGGGGCGCGCGCCGAGGGCACTGCGGACAATGTGGCCGAACGCATCGGCGCCTTCGGCGACAGCTTCATCGCCGAGGTCGAGCGCCACCCCGACGCGGCGCTCTTCCTCGCCGTTCGCCAGGACGAGCGGCGGCACGCGCTGTACTCGCTGACGCACGGGCTGAACGCGGCCACCGTGGTCCTGCTGGCGGCGCGTCAGCTCGGCTGGCCGGCCGCGCGCGTGCGCAGTGTCGTGCTGGCGGCCTTGACGATGAACGCCACCATCACGGCGCTGCAAACGCGCATGGCCGAGCAGAAGGAGGCGCCGAGCAAGGGCCAGCTCGACCTCATCCGCGGCCACCCGCACCGGGCGGCCGAACTGCTTGCAGCGGCCGGAGTGGCCGACGAGACCTGGCTTGCGGCAGTGCGCGACCACCACGAGCGCACCGGCGGCGGCGGCTACCCGCGCGGCGATGTCGTGCCCGCCGATGCCGCCGGCCTCGTGCGCGCGGCCGACGTCTATGCGGCCAAGATCAGCCCGCGCGCGCTGCGGCCGGCGCTGTCGCCGCAGCTGGCGGCGCGGCAGCTCTTCCAGGAGCAAGGCGGGGCGCCGCTCGCCGCGGCGCTGATCAAGGCTGTCGGTGTCTATCCGCCGGGCGACCTGGTGACGCTGAAGAACGGCGAGATCGCGGTCGTCGTGATGCGGACCGCGGTGGGCAACGCGCCGCAGGTGGCGGTGCTCGCCGGCCGCGATGGCAAGCCGGTGCAAGGCGCGCCGCGGCGCGACACGACGCAGGGCGACACCGCGATCGCCGCGGCGCTGGCCGACCGCTCGCGCGTGCAGCGGGTGCTGCCCGAGGTGGTGTACGGGCTGCTGAAGTGAAGGTGCGGCTGCCGTAGCGCGCCGCGCCGTTCAGGCCTTCTTGCCTTGCGCTGCCACTGCCGCCGCGGCGCGCGCGGCCGCCTCGGGGTCGCCGAGGTAGCGGTGCGACAGCGGGCGCAGGCTCGCGTCCAGCTCGTAGACGAGCGGAATGCCGTTGGGGATGTTGAGACCGACGATGTCGGCGTCGCTGATGCCGTCGAGGTACTTCACGAGCGCCCGGATGCTGTTGCCGTGCGCGGCGACGACGACGCGCTGGCCGCTTCGGATGGCCGGCGCGAGGCGATCGTTCCAGCACGGCAGCACGCGCGCCACCGTGTCCTTCAGGCACTCGGTCAGCGGCACCTGCTCCGGCGCCAGCGCTGCATAGCGCAGGTCGGCGCGCTGTCCGCGCGGGTCGTCGGCGGCCAGCGGCGGCGGCGGCGTGTCGTAGCTGCGCCGCCAGACGAGCACCTGCTCGTCACCGTACTGGCGCGCCATGTCGGCCTTGTTCAGGCCCTGCAGCGCGCCGTAGTGGCGTTCGTTGAGGCGCCAGTCGTTGACCACCGGCAGCCAGGTGCGGTCCATCGCGTCGAGGCAATGCCACAGCGTCCAGATCGCGCGCTTGAGCACCGAGGTGACGCAGAGGTCGAACTCGAAGCCATCGGCCTTCAGCAGCTCGCCGGACTGGCGCGCCTGCGCGACGCCGGTGTCGGTGAGCGGCACGTCGGTCCAGCCGGTGAAGCGGTTTTCGAGGTTCCACGTGCTTTCGCCGTGGCGGATGAGGACGAGCTGGTGCATGGGGAAGGGGAAGCGGGTGGCCGCTGCGGCGAAGGGAGCGAGAAACCCGCTGGCGGGTCGGCGAGGGGCCGAAAACTATAATTCGCGCCTTCATTCGCTTCGGCTGCACGCTGTGAATTTCGTCGTCGAGAACTGGCTGCTCATCCTCATCGCCCTCGTCTCGGGCGGCATGCTGCTGTGGCCGCTGGTGAACAAGGGCGCCATCGGCGGCGCGGTCGGGCCCGGCGAGGCGGTGCGCCTGATCAACCGCGAGAAGGGCGTGCTCGTCGATGTCGGCGAGCCGCATGAGTACGCCGAGGGCCATGCCGGCGGCGCCCGCAACATCCCCTTCGGCCAGCTCGAGGGCAGCAAGGACCTGCCGTCGAACAAGGCTCTGCCCGTGCTGGTGATGTGCCCCAGCGGCGCGCGCGCCGGCCGCGCCGCGGGCCTGCTGCGCAAGGCCGGCTACGAGCGCGCCGCGGCCGTCACCGGCGGCACGCGCGCCTGGCGCGAGGCGCAGCTGCCCATCGAGCGCAGCGACGCCGCGGGCAAGGAAGGCAAGGCGGCCAAGGTGTCGAAGCAGGCCGACAAGGCCGGCGACAAGCCCGCCGGCAAGAACGAAGACAAGTCCGCGAGCGACAGGACGCCGGCATGAGGCCGGTGCGGATGTACACGACGCAGGTGTGTCCCTACTGCGTGCGGGCGAAGGCGTTGCTCAAGCAGCGCGGCGTCGCCGCGATCGAGGAGGTCCGCGTCGACCTCGACCCCGAGCAGCGCCGGCACATGATGGCGATCACCGGCCGGCGCACGGTGCCGCAGATCTTCATCGGCAACGAGCACGTGGGCGGCTGTGACGAGCTGATCGCGCTCGACCAGGCGGGCGAGCTGATGCCGATGCTCGGCGCGGAACGATAATCCGCGCTTTCCCGGTTTCCGGGCTTCATCTTCTTGCCGCAGCGGCGGCCGCTGATCGCCTCCAGCGCACCGCGCCCCCGCATCTTCCCTGACCCCGCTCCCGGCACGTCGGCGCCGCGCTTGTGCCCATCAGGCGCCGCTGGCTTCCGTGCGCGACAAGGCCCCTGTTTCACACACCCACCGGACCCCGCACCATGGCCGACGAAGCGACCCCCGTGTTCCAGATCCAGCGCATGTACCTGAAGGACCTGTCGCTGGAGCAGCCCAACTCGCCGCAGATCCTGCTGGAGCAGGCGCAGCCGCAGGTGGACATCAACCTCGCGATGGGCGCCGAGCAGGTGGTCGACGGCATCTACGAGGTGACCGTCACCGCCACCGTGACGACGAAGGTGGGCGAGAAGGTGCTCTTCCTCGTCGAGGCCAAGCAGGCCGGCATCTTCGAGATCCGCAACGTCCCCGAAGACCAGCTGCAGGGGATCATCGGCGTCGTCTGCCCGCAGATGGTGTATCCGTACCTGCGCGCCATCGTCTCCGACGTGTGCACGCGCGCCGGCTTCCCGCCGATCGTGCTGACCGAGGTGAACTTCCAGGCGATGTTCGAGGCGCAGATGCAGCAGCAGGCCGCGGCGGCCAACGGCGGCTCGCGCATCATCACCGGCGCGAACTAGGAAGGCGTGACGCGCCGAGGGCCGGCGCAGCGCGGCGGTAAGCTCGCCTCGCCATGAAGATCGCCATCCTCGGTGCCGGCGCCTGGGGCAGCGCCATCGCGATCGCCGCCGCGGCGCGGCACGAGGTGCTGCTGTGGGCACGCGACGCCGCGCAGGCGAAGGCGATGCAGCGCGAACGCTGCAACGCGCGCCCTACCTGCGAGGTGGCGTTCCCGAGCGCGCTGCGCATCACCGCCGACAGGCCGAGGCGCTCGCGCGGCGCGCCGCCCGGCGGCTTGACCATCCTCGCCACGCCGATGGCGCTGCGCCAGCGGCGGCGATGCCCGATGCGCGGCGCTCTTGTGGCTGAGCAAGGGCTTCGAAGCCGGCACCGAGGCGGCGCCGGCCACGAGGTGGCGCGCGAGGTGGCCGCGGCGCGAGCAGGCCAGCGACAGCGGCAACAACGGCAACGCGGCCGCACCGCCTTGCGGCGTTCTCTCCGGCCCGAGCTTCGCGCTCGAGGTGGCGCGGGCAGCCGACGGCGCTGGTGGCGGCGAGCACCGACGCCGCGCGCTCGCCGCGGCCGCCGTGCAGGCGCTGCACGGCGAGTCGCTGCGCGTGTACTCCACCGCCGACATCATCGGCGTCGAGGTCGGTGGCGCGGTGAAGAACGTGCTCGCGATCTGGTCGGCGCGCTCGACGGCATGGCGCTCGGCCTCAACGCGCGCGCCGCGCTCGTCACGCGCGGCCTCGCGGAGATGACGCGCCTGGGGGTCGCGCTCGGCGCGCAGCCGGCCACCTTCATGGGCCTGTCGGGCCTGGGCGACCTCGTGCTCACCGCCACCGGCGACCTCTCGCGCAACCGCCGCGTCGGCATGCTGCTGGCCGAGGGGCGCACGCTGGCCGAAGCGCTGGCCGCACTCGGCCACGTGGCCGAAGGCGTGCCGAGCGCGCCGGTGGTGCTGGCGCGCGCGCAGCGCCTGGGCGTGGAGATGCCGATCACCGCCTGCGTCGTCGAACTGCTCGCAGGGCGGCTGACGGTGCGCGAGGCGCTGGCGCGGTTGATGGCACGCGACGCGACGACGGAGTAGGCGCCGCGGTGACGGTGAGATGGCGGCGCCGCTGTCCGCGCCGCGCTGCCGTATCAGCCGGCGCCTTCGTAGCCGAAACTGCCGCCAGGCGCCGAAGACGACCACGGCCACCGCGTTGCTGAGTTCAAGCTGCGCTGGCCGGCGCGCATCGGCAGGCGCAGGCGCCGCGCCGGCAGGAAGCATTCGCGCAGCGGCAGCGGCAGCCCGCTCGACTCGCCGCCGAACACGAACCAGTCGCCGGCGGCGGTGCGCTTCCGCAGGCGGCGTCTCGCCCTGCGCGGTGAGCGCGAACATGCGGCCCGCCGGCGGCGTTTCGCTGGCCAGCAGCGCCGGCCACGAGACATGCCGCTTCAGCTCGGCGTACTCGCGGTAGTCGAGGCCGGCGCGCTTGAGCAGGCGGTCTTCCATGTCGAAGCCGAGCGGCTCCACCAGGTGCAGCGTGCAGCCGGTGTTGGCGGCCAGGCGGATCACGTTGCCCGTGTTGGGCGGGATCTCCGGCGCGACGAGGACGATGTGGAACATGCGGGCTGCGTCCTGCGCCGGCGGTTCAGGCCGCCGCTGGGGCTGGCGCTGGCGGCGGCGCTGGCATCGGCGTGCGCGCCAGGACCCACAGGTGCACCGAGCGCGCGCCGGCGCGCAGCAGCGCCGCGGCCGCTTCGCGTGCGGTAGCGCCGGTGGTCATCACGTCGACGAGGGGCCACGTCGCGCCCAGCCACGCTGCCCCCGCCGCCCAGGCCGATGCCGGCGATGCCGCCGATGCCGCGGCTTGCACGTGCGGTGGCAGCGGCGCCGGCGCGAACGCGTTGCGCAGGTTCCGCTCGCGTTCGGCGCGGCTGGCGAGCGTGGCCTGCGCCGGCGCGTCGAGCACGCGCTGCAGCGCCTGCGCTTCGCTGGCCAGGCCGCGCCGGCGCGCAACGCGCCGCGCCAGTTCCCACGCCTGGTTGAAGCCGCGCTCGGCCAGCCGCGCCGGCGACAGCGGCACCGGCACCACCAGGCGCCGCGGCGTCCGATCAGGCTGCGCGGCGTGTGCGGCCGGTGGGCCTTGCGAGGCCTGCATGGCCGACGCAGCCTCGTCGCGCTCGATCGCATCGGCGAGCAATGCGGCCAACGCGCCGGCCAGTTCGACGCGGCGGTTGAACTTGAAGGCGCTGATGAGGCGGTCCCATGGAAAGCCGTACTCGAGCGCGCAGACGGTGCGTTCGTAAGGCGGCAGCTCGCGCGAGACAGGCGCCGCACGCCGCGGCCGCGGCGCCCAGCGCCAGGCCGCAGCGCGCGCAGCGCGCTCGTGCAAGCGCGTGCTGCTCGCGGCAGGCGGCGCAGACGAGGCCCTCGCTCCAGCCCCGACACACCTCGCACTGGCCGGGCAGCGAGGCGAGTGAGCGCATGGGCCCGAGCATCGGCTCAATATACTGCCCGCGATGGGTGAAGGCGCTCCTCGCGCAGCTCCGCGACGACGGCACGGCGCGCCCGCTCGACGCGCGCGCTCGAGCAGCACCGCAACGCCTCGCGCGCCAGCCGCCGCCTTGGCTGCACGAGGAGGTGGCGCGCCGCATGGCCGATCGGTTGTCGCTGCTCAAGCGTGCACCGCAGCGCATCGTCGACTGGGGCGCGCACCTCGGCGCGAGCGATGCAGCGCTGCGCGCCGCGGTTCCTGCTGCGCTGCGCATCGCTGCCGAGCGCAGGCGCTCAATGCCGCCAGGCCGGCGTACGCGGCTTCGCCAGCGGGCGCCGCGAAGGTGCCGGCGCGCGTGCCGTGGTGGCCGCGCTGGCGCGCGAAGTCCGCGGCCGCCGCGCCGGCGCGCGGCATCGCCGAAGCCGCGCTGCCCGAGGGCGAGGCCGACCTGCTGTGGTCGAACATGGTGCTGCACCACCAGGCGGCGCCGCTGGCGAGCATGCAGCGCTGACTGCGCCTGCTGGCGGTGGACGGCATCCTGATGTTCTCGACGCTCGGGCCCGGCTCGCTCGAATCGCTGCGCCGGCTGTACGCGGCGCGCCGCTGGCCGGGCGCGCATGCGCCGTTCGTCGACATGCACGACCTCGGCGACATGCTCGTGCAGGCAAGGCTTCGCCGACCCGGTGATGGACCAGGAGATCGTCACTCGCACAGGCCGCCGCAAAGCCCTGGCCGAGCTGCGCGCGCTCGGCGGCAACGCGCACGAGCATCGCTTCGCCGGCCTGCGCACGCCGCGCTGGCGCGCCGCGCTCGAAGAAGGGCTGCAAGGGCTCGCCGCGGCGCGGCCCGAGGAGCGCATCGCGCTCGAGTTCGAGATCGTCTACGGCCACGCGGTGCGGCCGCCGCCGCGCGCGCGCGTCGCCGCCGAGACGACGGTGCCGCTCGCTGACCTGCGCGGCATGCTCGGCCGCCGCACGCCGGGCAGCGAAAAACGCTGAGCTAGAATCCGCGCGCTTTTTCGCCCGCCGCCTGCGCCTCGTGCGCGTTCGTTTGGCGGCAGCGCGGCCCGAGAACATTGCGTTGGGGCAAAGCAAACCGAGAGCCG
The DNA here is from genome assembly GCA_046348035.1 of Rubrivivax sp. Lineage (GTDB taxonomy): Bacteria > Pseudomonadota > Gammaproteobacteria > Burkholderiales > Burkholderiaceae_C > Rubrivivax. The sequence goes on from JAXMEZ010000004.1 coordinate 20,980, forward strand.
TACAGGCCACGACCCTTGCCGATGACCGCCGCCTTTGTTCCCGGCACCTGGCCTTTGCAGCAGGTGCAGCAACCCCGCGCGGGTGATGTGCAGCAGGCGGCAGACGGCTCCGGCGCCGCGCAGGCGCTGATCTCCACGTTGGCAGTAGGGGCGGCGTTGCTCCCGCTGTCGTGCGCTGTGCGCGCGTGGCTAAACGCGCTGGCTCGACACCCAGCCCATCACTTCTTGCGCCCCGATCAGCGCGCCGATGCGGCGCCCTGGCCGCGCCGCATGCTGCGCTTGGCGCAGCGAACCGATCATGTTCCCGAGCGTCGTCCCGAGATCGACAGCGAACCCGTCGCGCCGCGCCCCGCCGCGCCGCCGGGCCCCACAAGAGAAGAGAACTGACGAGCCACCGATGAGCATGATGAGCACCGCACCGCATCCCGCCGCGCCGCCTGTGCGGCCGCCACGCGCAGCCGCGCTGGCCGCCCTGTTCACCCGCGTCAGTCAGGTGCTCGCCGCGGCGCTCGGCGCGCTGGCCGCGGTGCCGGCCCACGCCGTGCGCGACCTGCCCGGCGGGCCGGCGGTCAACCAGCTCAACCTGCACCCGCCGGTGACGCGCATCGCCGAGACGATCGGCTGGCTGCACTGGGTGATGCTGATCATCTGCCTCGTGATCTTCATCGCCGTGTTCGGCGTGATGTTCTATTCGATCATCAAGCACCGCCGCTCGGTGGGCCACCAGGCCGCCACCTTCCACGAGAGCACCGCCGTCGAGGTGGCGTGGACGGTGGTGCCGTTCCTCATCGTCATCGCGATGGGCGCGATGGCCACCAAGACCGTGGTGGCGATGAAGGACACCTCCAACCCCGACCTGACGATCAAGGTCACGGGACACCAGTGGAAGTGGGGCTACGACTACCTCAAGGGCGAAGGCGAAGGCATCGCCTTCCTGTCGATGCTGGATCTCGCGCACCGCGCGATGAGCGACTCCGGCAAGCCCAACCCCGACGTCACCGACTACCTGCTGAAGGTGGACAACCCGCTGGTGGTGCCGGTCAACCGCAAGGTGCGCATCATCACGACCGCCACCGACGTGATCCACGCCTGGATGGTGCCGTCGCTGGCGGTCAAGCAGGACGCCATTCCCGGCTTCGTGCGCGACACCTGGTTCCGCGCCGAGAAGACCGGCGACTTCTACGGCCAGTGCGCCGAGCTGTGCGGCAAGGAGCACGCCTACATGCCGATCCACGTGAAGGTGGTGTCGGAGGCCGACTACGCCACGTGGGTGGGCGAGCGCAAGAAGGCGATGGCCGCCGCCGCCGACGACCCCAACAAGGTCTGGGTGCTCGCCGACCTGGTGGCGCGCGGCGAGAAGGTCTACGCGGCCAACTGCGCCGTCTGCCACAAGCCCGACGGCACCGGCGCGCCGCCGGCGATCAAGGCGCTGGCCGGCTCGCCGGTCGTCAACGACGCCGACAAGGCCAGGCAGCTGCACACCGTGCTCAACGGCACCGACAAGGGCATGCCGCCGTGGAAGCAGCTGTCGGACACCGAGCTGGCCGCGGTGGTGACCTTCACCAAGAACAGCTGGAGCAACAAGACCGGGCAGGTCGTGCAACCGGCCGACGTGGCCGCGGTACGCGCGGGCAACGCGCCGGCAGCGGCCGCCGCTCCTGCGGCAACACCGGCCGCCACGTCGAAGGCCGGCCTGCCGGTGTCGGTGCTCTTCGCCAGCGGCAAGAGCGCGCTCGACGCGCCGGCGCGCACGGTGCTGGCGCAGGCGGTGGAGTATCTGAGCGCGAACCCTAACGCCAAGGTGGCGCTGTCGGGCTACGTCGATTCCACCGGCAGCGCCGCGGCCAACGCCGAGCTTGCCAAGCAGCGCGCGTTCGCCGTGCGCGACGCGCTCGTCAAGGGCGGCGTGAAGGCCGATCGCATCGACCTGCGCAAGCCCGCGCAGGTCGACGCCGGCAGCGGCGGCGCCGCAGCGCAGGCGCGCCGCGTCGACATCGTCTCGGCGAACTGAAGCCGCAAGCTCGAAGCCGCCCGCCCGAAGCCGCCCCCGCACGCTTGGCCGCGCCGGAACCGAACCCGAAAGATCCCAGGAGCCCACCTCGATGAGCGCCGTCCTTCCCCACCCGCACGCCCATGGGCACGAACACGACGACCACGCGCACGGCGCCCCGCACGGCTGGCGGCGCTGGGTCTTCGCCACCAACCACAAGGACATCGGCACGATGTACCTGCTGTTCAGCTTCACGATGCTGATGCTGGGCGGCGTGCTCGCGATGGGCATCCGGGCCGAACTGTTCCAGCCCGGCCTGCAGTTCGTGAACCCGGAGCTGTTCAACCAGCTCACGACGATGCACGGGCTGATCATGGTCTTCGGCGCCATCATGCCGGCGTTCGTGGGCTTCGCGAACTGGCTGGTGCCGCTGCAGGTGGGTGCCGCCGACATGGCCTTCGCACGCATGAACAACCTGAGCTTCTGGCTGCTGATCCCGGCGGCGTCGATGCTCGCGGGTTCGTTCTTCGTCCCCGGCGGCGCCCCGAGCGCCGGCTGGACCGTCTACGCGCCGCTGACGCTGCAGATGGGCCCGAGCATGGACATGGCGATCTTCGCGCTGCACATCATGGGCGCCAGTTCGATCATGGGCTCGATCAACATCATCGTCACGATCCTGAACATGCGCGCGCCGGGCATGAAGCTGATGCAGATGCCGCTGTTCTGCTGGACCTGGCTCATCACCGCGTACCTGCTGATCGCGGTGATGCCGGTGCTCGCCGGCGCCATCACGATGACGCTGACCGACCGCCACTTCGGCACCAACTTCTTCAACCCGGCCGGCGGCGGCGACCCGATCATGTACCAGCACATCTTCTGGTTCTTCGGCACCCCGAGGTCTACATCATGATCCTGCCGGCGTTCGGCATCGTCAGCGCCATCATCCCGGCGTTCTCGCGCAAGCCCCTCTTCGGCTACGTCGATGGTGTATGCCACGGCGTCGATCGCGATCCTGTCGTTCATCGTCTGGGCGCACCACATGTACACGACCGGCATGCCGGTCACGGGGCAACTGTTCTTCATGTACGCGACGATGCTGATCGCGGTGCCCACCGGCGTGAAGATCTTCAACTGGCTGGCCACGATGTGGCGCGGCTCGATGACGTTCGAGACGCCGATGCTGTGGGCGGTGGGGTTCCTGTTCGTGTTCACGATGGGCGGCTTCACCGGCCTCATCTGCGCGATGGCGCCGATCGACATCCAGATCCAGGACACCTACTACGTGGTGGCGCACTTCCACTACGTGCTGGTGGCCGGCTCGCTGTTCGCGATCTTCGCGGGCATCTACTACTGGGGTCCGAAGTGGAGCGGCGTGATGTACGTCGAGTCGCGCGGCAAGATCCACTTCTGGGGTTCGCTGATCTTCTTCAACGTCACCTTCTTCCCGATGCACTTCCTGGGGCTGGCGGGCATGCCGCGCCGCTACGCCGACTACCCGCTGCAGTTCGCCGACTTCAACGCGCTGGCCAGCATCGGTGCCTTCGGCTTCGGGCTGATGCAGGTGTACTTCTTCTTCGCCGTCGTGCTGCCGATGCTGCGCGGCCGGGGCCGCCGGCGCCGCAGAAGCCGTGGGATGCGGCCGAGGGGCTGGAGTGGGAAGTGCCTTCGCCGGCGCCGTGGCACACCTTCGAGACGCCGCCCAGGCTCGATGCCACGGCGACGAAGGTGATCGGCTGATGGCTCGTGCCGTGACCCGCGAGGACGACGAGCGCCGCCGCCGCGCCAACGTGCGGCTGGCGCTGATCCTGGCCGGCGTGGCGCTGGCCTTCGGCGTCGGCTTCGTCGCGCGCCTGGCGCTGTACGGGCGCTGAAGGCTGAACGCGGCGGGAACGAGAGAGCCCTTCGATGATGCGCGCCCCCGGCCTGCTGCTGGACAACCGCCGCCTGCTGACGCGGCTGCTCGTCGTGACGGCGGCGATGTTCGGCTTCGGCTACGCGCTGGTGCCGATGTACCGCGCCATCTGCGACGCGCTGGGCGTCAATGTGCTGAGCCTCGCCGAACAGAAGCAGCGCACGGCTGCCGCGGCCGGCAGCACGAGCACGCAAGTGGACCTGACGCGCACGATCACCGTCGAATTCGACGCCAACGCGCGCGGGCCGTGGGACTTCAAGCCGGCGCTGCGCTCGCAGCAGGTGCACCCGGGCGAGATGGCCACCGTGATGTACGAGTTCCGCAACATGCAGAACCGCACGATGGCCGCGCAGGCGATCCCGAGCTACGCGCCGCGCCAGGCGGCGGCGCACTTCAACAAGATCGAGTGCTTCTGCTTCAACGAGTACCAGCTCGCGCCGGGCGAGAGCCGGCAGTGGCCGGTGGTGTTCGTCATCGACCCGAAGCTGCCGCGCGACGTGACGACGATCACCTTGTCGTACACGTTCTTCGAAGTCGGCGGCAAGGTGCCGGCGGCGCCGGCCGGGAATACCGGCGGCACCGGCGGTGCCAGCGACAAGACGGCGGAGAAGGGCGCGTGAACGCGCTGGTGAACGCGCTGGCGAAGGCGATGGCCAACGACGAGCACAAGCCCGGCAAGCCGCGGCTCCTGAAGACGGCGCGCGCGATCTTCTGGTCGTTCTTCGGCGTGCGCAAGCGCGCCGACTACGAGCACGACGTGCACCAGCTCGACCCGCGCCACGTGGTGGTGGCCGGCATCGTCGGCGGGCTGCTGTTCGTGCTGGCGCTGGTGCTGCTGGTGCGGTGGGTCGTCGGCAGCGGCGTCGCTGCCGGCTGAGCGGCTGCGCTGCCAGGCGAGAACCCCGAGAACCCCGAGAGCCCCGAGAACCCGATTCGCGAAGGCAAGAAGAGAAGTCCCAACCCGCATCGAGCGACAGGAAGAGAGAGAACACCGACATGGCAGCTTCCACATCCGCGGGCGCGACCCCGTACTACTTCGTCCCCGCGCCCTCGCGCCACCCGGCGATGGTGGCCACCGGCTTCTTCTTCGTCATCCTCGGCGGCGCGCTGTGGATCAACGGCGCCGGCATCGGCGCCTGGTCGCTGCTGCTGGGCCTCGTGATCTGGCTGTCGACGCTGTTCTTCTGGTTCCGCGACGCCATCGGCGAGAGCGAAGGCGGCCGCTACTCCGACAAGGTCGACGTGAGCTACCGCTGGAGCATGAGCTGGTTCATCTTCAGCGAGGTGATGTTCTTCGGCGCCTTCTTCGGCGCGCTGTTCTGGGCGCGCGTGTTCTCGGTGCCGATGCTCGGCGACCTCGACCACCAGATCCTGTGGCCCGACTTCAAGGCGCTGTGGCCCACACACGGCGGCGGCACGGCCTCGCCGGCGGGCACCGTGGAGCCGTTCCAGGTGATCGGCCCGTGGCCGCTGCCCACCGTCAACACGGCGCTGCTGCTGAGCTCGGGCGTGACGATCACGATCGCGCACCACGCGCTCATCGCCAACCAGCGCAGCAAGACGATCTTCTGGATGTGCCTCACCGTGCTGCTGGGCGCGACGTTCCTGGTCGTGCAGGGCTACGAGTACGGGCACGCCTACCGCGACCTGAACCTGAAGCTGTCCAGCGGCATCTTCGGCAGCACCTTCTTCATGCTCACCGGCTTCCACGGCTTCCACGTCTTCGTGGGCATGCTGATGCTGTCGTTCATCACGCTGCGGCTGATGAAGGGCCACTTCACGCCGCAGCGGCACTTCGGCTTCGAAGGCGCGGCCTGGTACTGGCACTTCGTCGACGTGGTGTGGCTGGGCTTGTACTTCCTCGTCTACTGGCTCTGAGCCGAAGCGGCGCACCATGGCGAAGGGCGCCCTCGGGCGCCCTTCTTCATTCGCCGGCGCGGCAGTGGCCTTGGCCCGGCGTCGCCCGTCGCGCGTCGTGTGTCAACCGCCGGTGGGCAGACCCGTCGGCCGCACCCAGCCCATGAACCAAGACAGCAGCACGAAGAGGAACAGCGCCACCGAGATGCCCACGCGCACGGCCAGCGCACGGGCCATCTGGCGGTTGGGCTCCGCGGGCTCGCCGCTGCCGGGCTCGCTGCCAGCATTGCCCTCGCGCGCACGGCCCTGGCGCAGCATGAAGGCCCCGGCGCTCGCCAGCGCCGCGACGATGCCCACCAGCGCCAGCACGATGATCCACTTCATGACCGCGCATTGTCCTCCTCGTGGCCGGCGCACGATGCTGCGCGGGCAGCGTTGCGAGACGCGGCGTCGGGGCCCGTGGCGATGAAGGCGCTTCGCTCCTCGCTGCCGTGGTTGGCCGCTGCGGTGGCCATCGCGCTGACGGTGCGGCTCGGCCTGTGGCAGCTCGACCGCGCCGCGCAGAAGGAGGCGATCCACGCAGCGCGCCCGCGCGCGCGCACGAGCCGGTGCTCACCGCCGTCGAACTGCCGACGACCGCCGCGCTGGCGCGCTCGGCCGAGGAGCGGCGTGCCGTCGTCGCCGGGCATTGGCTCGCCGCGCGCACGGTCTTTCTCGACAACCGGCCGATGGCCGGGCGCATCGGCTTCATCGTGCTGACGCCGCTGGCGCTGCCCGATGGCCGCGTGCTGCTCGTGCAGCGCGGCTGGTGGCCGCGCGATGCCGCCGACCGCACGCGCGTGGCCGCGCCTGCGCCGCCGGCCGGCGACGTGCAGGTGCGCGGCCGCGTCGCGCTGGCGCCGCCGCGCCTGGTGGAACTGGGCGCCGAGTCGCCCGGCCCGATCCGCCAGAATCTTGACCTCGACGCCTTCGCGCGCGAGACCGCGCTGCCGCTGCTGCCGTGGCTGCTGGTGCAACTGGACGAACCGCCCGGCGCGCCGGCGACGGGTGACGGCCTCGCGCGGCAATGGCCCGAGCCGACGGCCGACGTGCACACGCACTACGGCTATGCCGCGCAGTGGTTCGCGCTCGCTGTGCTGGTGGCCGCGCTGCTGCTGTGGTTCCGCGTCATCCGGCCGCGGCGGCACCCGCAGCCGGTGGACGAGGCGACGAGCCGACGACGATAGCGACCCGACGATGAACGAGCCTTCCCTGCAACCGCTGACGCTCACCGTGCATTCGCTGGCCGTGCCCGAAGAGGCCGCTGCCGGCGAGGCCGTGCGCCGGCGCACGCGTGCCGGGCGGCTGCGCCTGCTGCTCGTGTTCGCGCTGTGCGCGGCGCCAATCGTCGCGTCGTACCTTGCCTACTACGTCTGGAAACCGCAGGCGCGGTCGAACTACGGCACGCTCGTCGAGCCGCCGCGCGCCTGGCCGGCGGCGATGGACCTGCGCAAGCCCGACGGCACCGTGGTCGCGCCGGCCGCGTTGCTGGGCCAGTGGCTGCTCGTGGCCGTCGGGCCCGCAGCCTGCGACGCGGCTTGCGAGCAGCGCCTGTTCCTGCAGCGGCAGCTGCGCGAGATGCTCGGCCGCGAGCGCGAGCGCGTGGACAAGGTGTGGCTCGTCACCGACGAGGCGGCGCTGAAGCCCGAACTGCGTTCCGCCCTCGAAGCGCCGGCGGCGCCGGTGTGGCTGCTGCGCACGCCGCGCGCCGGGCTCGAACGCTGGCTCGAGCCGGCCGGCGGCCATGCGCTCGAAGAACACCTCTACGTCGTCGACCCGCGCGGGCAGTGGATCATGCGCCTGCCCGTTCAGGCCGACCCGGCGCGGGTGCGCGCAGACCTCGACCGCCTGCTGCGCGCATCGTCGTCGTGGGACCGGGCCGGGCGCTGAAGCAGCGCAGGCGCACCCGCTCATCGGTTCGATTGTCACCTCAACTTTCACGTTAGCCCCTTCGGCTCGATTCCTCCATGCCTGCTTCCGCCCCGATGGCCGTGCCGCTGGTGGACTTCGCCCCGGTCGCGCGCCTGATGCTGCTGGCCGCCGTCGTGGCGCTGCTGCCGCTGGGCTGGTGGTGGCTGCGCCAGCGCGGCGCCGACCGCCGCGGCCGCGCTGCTGCGCTGACGCTGCTGACGCTGTTCCTCACCTTCGACCTCGTGGTCTTCGGTTCCTTCACGCGCCTCACCGACTCGGGCCTGGGCTGCCCCGACTGGCCCGGCTGCTATGGCCAGACGAGCCCCATCGGCGCTGCGGGCCACATCGGCGCGGCCGAAGCGGCGATGCCCACGGGTCCGGTGACGCACACGAAGGCGTGGATCGAGATGATCCACCGCTACCTGGCGATGACGGTGGGCGTGCTGATCCTCGCGATGGCCGCCGAGGCGTGGACCGAGCGCTGGCGCGGCGAAGCGATGCCGGTGTCGCCGTGGTGGCCGACGGCGACGCTCGTGTGGGTGGTGCTGCAAGGCCTGGCCGGCAAGTACACGGTGACGCTGCAGCTGTACCCGGCGGTGGTGACGCTGCACCTGCTGGGCGGCCTCACCGGACTCGTGCTGCTGGCCGCGCAGCACACCGCGTACCGGCCGCGGCCCCTGGTGCTGCCGGCGCCGCTCTCGCGCTGGATCCTGCCTTGCGCGCTGCTGCTGCTGGCGCAGATCCTGCTCGGCGGCTGGGTCAGCACGAACTACGCCGTGCTCGCCTGCCCCGATTTCCCGCGCTGCCACGCGCAATGGTGGCCGCCGATGGACTGGCACGCCGGCTTCGAGGTGCTGCGCCCGCTCGGCCAGGGCTCGACAGGCAGCCTGCTGCCGTTCGATGCGCTGGTGGCCATCCACATGGCGCACCGGCTGTTTGCCATCGTCGCCGTGCTGGCGCTGCTGGCGCTTGCCGCGGCGATGCTGCGCGCCGCCCGCGCCGGCGCGACCGCGGGCACGGCCGATGCCACGAGCGTGCGGCGCTTCGGGCTCGCGATCGGCGGCGTCGCGCTCGTGCAGGTGGGTACGGGCCTGTCGAACATCGTGCTCGGCTGGCCTCTCGCCGCGGCGTTGCTGCATTCGGCCGGCGCGGCAGCCTTGACCCTGCTGCTGGCGTTGGCGTGGCTGCGGTCGCGCCGCCCTGGCGCGGCCGCGGCGCGGGTGGCGGAAGGGCCTGTCGCTGCTGTAGAACTTATCCGTAAATAGGATTGACGGTCAAGGGCAGCTTGCGGAAGGCGATGATGGCGGCGGCGAGGTGGTTCAATGCAAGGAAGCTGCGTTCCAGCTTTTCGTACCGCACGAGCAGCTTCGGAAGCGATTGAACCAGCTGGACAGACCTCAACGACCCAGCGGCGCGCCTTCTTCCACGGCTGACGTGCCTTGGCCGCTGCTTCGGCGGTGCGGCTGGAGATGTGGGGGATGCCGTGCGCGAGCATGATGCGAACGGCCTCGGCGCTGCGGAAGCCGGCGTCGGCGCACAGGTGCTTGCTGCGCCGCTTCGTGCGCGGTCGCAGCACGATGGTGAGCAACTGGTCGATGCGCTTGCTGTCATTGACGTTGGCGGCCGGTCACGATGATCGACAACGGGACGCCACGACCGTCCACCAGCAGATGCGCTTGCTCCCATTTTTCCCCGATCCGTCGGGTTGGGCCCGACGGCTTGCTTGCCATCGGTGCCTTGAACATCGCCCCGTCCGTACTTTGCCAGCGCCAAGCGACGCCCTCCATCTGGTCGTATTCGGCCAGACCCGCTATCCACAGCTGCTCGAAGAACCCGGCCTTTCCCATTGCAGGAAGCGCTTGTGCACGCACTGGCACTGCCAAATCGCTCCTGGGCAAAGCTTTCCACTGGCACCAGTGCGTAGCACGTACACGATCGCCTCAAAGACCTGTTCGGGCTTGGGCGGACGTCCCGCCCCGGCTTGCGCACGTACTTGGCGCGCGTCGTCCTCTGCGGCGCAGGAATCAGCGGTTCAACCCGCGCCCAGAACTCGTCGGTGACAACCCACGAAGCAACTCGCTTGGCTGGCATGCCCCGCTCCGACGCCGCAGCAGGATCGGCGGCTCGACGTGCAGTGTACTATTTACGGATAAGTTCTTAGCTGCTGTTGAGCCGCTTCCGGGCCGCTGCCGAGCCGGTGGTGGGCGCTGCCTAGAATGACCGCGACCCTGCTGCCACCGATGGCCCCAATGGCCGAAACCCTGACCGCACCCTCGCACGCCGGCGCCAATCGCCTGGCGCAGTTCTACGTGCTCACCAAGCCGCGGGTGGTGCAGCTCATCGTCTTCTGCGCCCTCATCGGCATGCTGCTGGCGCAACCCGGGCTGCCGCCGTGGCCGCCGGTGCTTGCCGCGGTAGCCGGCATCTGGCTCGTGGCGGCGGCGGCGGCGGCGTTCAACTGCATCGTCGAGCAGCGCATCGACCGCCGCATGGCGCGAACCGCGTGGCGGCCCACCGCCAAGGGCGAGCTGACGAACGCGCAGACGCTCGCCTTCTCGGCGCTGCTGTGCACGGCCGGCTGCGCCGTGCTGCTGCTGTGGGTGAACGCGCTGACGATGTGGCTCACGTTGGCCACGTTCGTCGGCTACGCGGTCGTCTACACCGTGGTGCTCAAGCCGCTGACGCCGCAGAACATCGTCATCGGCGGCGCCTCGGGCGCGATGCCGCCGGTGCTGGGCTGGGCAGCGATGACCGGCGAAGTCACGCTCGAGCCGCTGATCCTGGCGCTGGTGATCTTCCTGTGGACGCCGCCGCACTTCTGGGCGCTGGCGCTGTACCGCGTCGAGGACTACCGGCGCTCGGGGCTGCCGATGTTGCCGGTGACGCACGGCAGCGAGTTCACGCGGCTGCAGGTGCTGCTGTACACGCTGGTGCTGTTCGCCGCGACGCTGCTGCCGTTCACGTTCCGCATGAGCGGCCCGCTGTACCTCGCTGCGGCGGTGCTGCTCGGGGCGCGCTTCGTGCAGCTCGCCTGGCGTCTTTGGCGCGACTACAGCGACACGCTGGCGCGGCAGACGTTCCGCTTCTCGATCTGGCACCTGGCGCTGCTGTTCGCGGCGCTGCTGGCCGACCATTGGCTGTGGCCTTGGCTGGCGGAGCACCTGGCATGAACACGCGCGCGACGTCCGTCACCGCACCGAGGCGGCGGCTGCTGCGCGCTGCGGCAGCTTGGCCGCTGGCCGCCGCCATGGCCGCCGGTCTCGCCGGCTGCGAGCGCCGCATCGCCGGCGAGAGCGCCAGCGGCGGCGCGCCGCTGCCGCCGAGCTCGTTCAAGTCGATCGACATCACCGGCGCCGACTACGCGCAGGCGCTCGACCTGCCTGATGCCGATGGCAAGCGCCGCACGCTCGCGGAGTTCAAGGGCAAGGTCGTGGTGCTGTTCTTCGGCTACACGCAGTGCCCCGACGTCTGCCCGACGACGATGACCGAGCTGGCCGCGGCCAAGCAGCAGCTCGGTGCTGACGGGGCGCGCGTCGTGCCGGTGTTCGTCACTGTCGATCCCGAGCGCGACACGCCGGCGGTGCTGAAGGCCTACGTCGCCAACTTCGGCACCGACTTCGTTGCGCTGCGCGGCACGCTCGACGAGACCAAAGCGGTGGCCAAGGCGTTCAAGATCTTCTACGCCAAGGTGCCGGGCAAGACCGAGTCGAGCTACACCGTCGACCACACGGCGCGTTCGTACGTCTACGACACGCTCGGGCGGCTGCGCCTGGCCACGCGCCACGCGATGGGACCGGAGGCGCTGGCGAGCGACCTGCGGCAGTTGCTGAACGAGAAGGCTTGACGGGTGGCGCCGGCGGGGACGCCGGCGCGTGAACCGACGACCCTCCGGGCCTGTCCGAGCCTGTCTGGCCGGCCTGGGCCTATTGGGCGCCCAGCGCCTTGCGCATCTTCTTCAGCGCTGCCACTTCGATCTGGCGAATGCGTTCGGCGCTGACGCCGTATTCGGCGGCCAGCTCGTGCAGCGTCATGCCGCCGGAGCCGTCGTCGTTGACCACCAGCCAGCGCTGCTCGACGATTCGGCGGCTGCGCGCGTCGAGCACTTCCAGCGCGCGGCCGATGCCGTCGGCGGCCAGCCAGTCGCGGTGGCCGGCCTCGATGCGGCGCGTCGGCTCGTTGCTTTCATCGGCGAGGTAGGCGATCGGCGTGAACGCCTCGTCCTCGTCATCGCCCTGCGGCTCGAGCGCGACGTCGCCGCCGGCCATCCGCGTCTCCATCTCGATCACTTCCTCGGGCTTGACGTTCAGCTCGCGCGCCACCGCGGCCACCTCGGCGGCGGTGAGCGTGTTGCGGTAGGTCTGGCCCGCCTCGCCGGAGGGTGCACCTTCGCCGTCTTCACCGAGAGAGTCGGCGGAGGCGGCCTTCATGCGCGCCTTCATCGAGCGCAGGTTGAAGAAGAGCTTGCGCTGTGCCTTCGTCGTGGCGACCTTGACCATGCGCCAGTTGCGCAGGATGTACTCGTGGATCTCGGCCTTGATCCAGTGCAGCGCATAGCTCACCAGGCGCACGCCCTGGTCGGGGTCGAAGCGCTTGACGGCCTTCATCAGGCCGACGTTGCCTTCCTGGATCAGGTCGCCCTGCGGCAGCCCGTAGCCCATGTACTGGCGCGACACGGAAACCACCAGGCGCAGGTGCGAAAGGACCAACTGCCCGGCCGCTTGCAGGTCGCCGGCGTCGCGGAGCTTCCGTCCCAGCGCCACTTCCTCGGTCTGCGTCAGCAGCGGCAGCCGGTTGACGGCGCTGATGTACGCGTCGAGATTGCCCAGCGACGGCACCATCGACCACGGGTCGCGGACCGTCAGGGCGCTGTTGGCGGCACCGTTGGCAGCAGTGGCAGTTGTGTTCATGCGGTTTGAGATTCCTCGTCGGGTTCACCGGTTCCAGAAATATTAGCACTCTGGGCCGGAGAGTGCTGACAGGTCATGTGGCCTTTGCTGGGCTGAGTCGATTCTCATAGTTTGCGCTTGCTCACTTGCAAGCGATGCCGGTCAGCCGAAGCGCGTGTCCATCGCGTCGAGCACCTCGTCGAGCACCTGCAGGAACGGCGCCAGCGCCACCGGCTTGGTCACGTAGTGCGCCGCGCCGAGCGTCAGCGCCTGCTCGATGCGCGCCGGCGTCGCGTCGGCCGAGACGACGATGACCGGGATCGCGGCCGTCTCGTCGTCGTCCATCAGGTGGCGCAGCAGTTCCGGGCCGGGGATGTCCGGCAGCTGCATGTCCAGCAGGATCAGGTCCGGGTGCAGGCGCCGCGCCGCGGCCAGGCCGTCCAGGCCGAGCGCGTCCACTTCGAGGTGCACCTGCGGCCGCTGGAGCAGGATGCCGCGCATCACTTCGACGTTGGTCTCGTTGTCCTCGACGTACAGCACGGTGCGCTGGCGATAAGGCGCCGGCGAGGTCGGTGGCGCCTGCTCGTCGCTCGCGGCCGGTGCGGCGGCCAGCGGCAGCCCGAGCGAGAAGGTCGAGCCAGCGCCCGAGCGGCTTTGCGCCTGCAGCGTACCGCCCATCATCTCGGTCAGCCGCCGCGCGATGACCAGCCCGATGCCGGTGCCCTCGACGCCGCTGCCTTCGCGGCCGAGGCGGTTGTACGGCTCGAACAGGCGCTGCAGCTGCGAGGGCGTCATGCCCAGGCCCGTGTCGGCCACTTCGAGCGTCAGCCGCGGCGGCTCAACACCGGCCGCCGTGGTGGCCGTGCGCACGACGACGCGCCCCTTGTCGCGGTTGTACTTGACGGCGTTGGACAGCAGGTTCGTCACCACCTGCTTCAGCCGCGTTGCGTCGGCTGCCACCGGCGGCAGGTCGGCCGGCAGCTCCAGGCGCACGTCGATGCCGCGGGCCGTCGCCGCGGCGCTGACGAGGTCGATGCACGCCGACACCAGCGCCGGCAGGTCCACCGGCGCGGTGCGCAGCTGCACCGCACCCGACTCGATGCGCGCGAGGTCCAGCGTGTCGTTGACCAGCTCCAGCAGGTGCCAGCCGGCGCGCTGGATCTGCTGCACCCAGTTGCGCTGGTGCTCGGGCAGCGCCGGCTCGCGGTCGAGGCCCAGCAGCTGCGCGAAGCCGAGCATCGCGTTCAGCGGCGTGCGCAGCTCGTGGCTCATGCGCGAGACGAACTCGCTCTTGGCGCGGCTGGCGGCCTCGGCGCGCTGGCGGGCGCGCTCCGCCTGCTCGAGCTGCAAATGCTCGCTCAAGTCCTCGATCACCGCCACCATGTGCCGCACCCGCTTGCTGTCGGCCTCGCGCAGCGCCGTGCAGGCCATGCGCACCGTGAGCTGTTCGCCGTCGCTGCGCACGAGGCGCATCTGGCGCCGCACGACCTCGGTGCGGCCGGCGAGCAGGGCGTGGTGGTCGCGTGCCAGCGCCGGCAGGTCTTCGGCCACCGTGACGCTGGCCACCGGCTGCGACAGCAGCTTCGAAGGCGGCCGCCCGAGCATCTCGAACAGGTGTGGGTTGGCTTGCAGCAGCTTGCCGTGCGGGTCAAGGAAGGCGATGCCCAGCGGCGCGTTGTCCAGGATGCTGCGCAGCCGTGCCTCGCTGCCGGCGCGCTCCTGCTCGGCAACGCGGCGCTCGGCCACCTCGCGGCGCAGGTCGGCTGTCGCGGCGTCCACCGCCCGCTGCGTGCGCAGCGCCTGGCCGGTGACGGTGAGCAGCCACGCGCCGAGCATCGCTGCCGCGGCGAAGCCGGCCACCGTGAGCAGCCAATGCACGGTGGGCTCGCCGGCGGTCGACTCGGGCAGCCGCGCAAGCCGCAATTCGAGCGGGCGGTCGGCGAACTGCACCGTGCGCACGGTGCGTTCCGCGGCGCAGGGGTCCGCGCTGGCATCGCCGGCATCGCCGGCGGCAGGGGCGGTGCAGCCCTTGCTGCCGGCCAGCAGCGGCCTCTCCGCGCCGGGCTCGGCATCGATCAGGCACCAGGCGACACCGGCCGCCGACAACGGACCGGCGGCTGCCAGCAGCGCCTCGGTGCGCAGGGCCACGAAGAGAACACCGCGCAGCACAGTGCTGCTGCCTGCGGCCGTGCCCGTGCCCGCGACCGCCGCACTTGCAGCCGGCGCGCTGGCGCCGGCGGCGCTCGCGGCCGGCGCGCCGCCGAGGTCGTGCAGCGCCTGGTACAGCACGACGCCGGTCTCGTCCTGCTGCAACTGGGTCAGGCGAAACCCTGCCGTGGCGGCGATCTGGCCGCTCCGGCGCGTGGCCTCGATGGCCGCGCGGGCGGCCGGGATCGACAGCGCGTTGACGCCCAGCGCCTCGGCGTTGCCGGCCAGCGGCTCGATGCGACGCAGCACCACCGCTTCGCCGTCGGCGGCCAGCGCCTTGCCGCCGTCGCGCTGGCGGCTGCGGAATTGCGGCAGGCCCTCGGCGCGCGCCGCCGCTTCGAGCGCCGCGATGTCGGCCGCGGCCACGCGCTCGCTGTAGCCCATCGCCTGCAGCGGCGAGCCGGGGTCCAGCCACGAAGCGGCCGCGGCGCGCAGCGTGGCGGCGTCGGCGTTGCCGCTGGCGCGCACGGCCGCCACCAGCGTGCGCAGCGCGTGCACCGGCAGCTGCAGCCGCTGCTGCACCGTGCCGGCCAGGCGGTCGGCCTCGCGCTCGAAGGTCGCGTGCGCGTGCTCGCGGTCGCGCTCGGCGATGGCCCACATCGCGCCGGCCAGCAGCGCCAGCGCCGCCAGCAGCGGCATCGCGAGGCTGCGCCGGCGCGGCCGCCAGGCGGCCGCCGGCCGGCCGATGAAGGCCAGCGTCACCGGCGTGGCGATCAGCGCCCCGAGCGTGTCGCCGGTCCACCACGTGAGCCAGTTGTTGAACAGCGCCGGCCCCTGCACCGCCCCGGTGATGCCCAGCGACAGCGTCGCCACGCTGGCGCTCGTGAGGCAGGCGACCCCTGCGCCCAGCGTGCCGGCCAGCGCGATGTGGCGCGGTTCGTTCAGCAGCAGCGGCCGGCCGACGAAGCGGTGCACGAACCAGGCGCCGATGCCCGCCTGCGCCGCGGCGCCGAATCCGATCACCAGCGGCAGCCCGAGCAGCGCGAGGCCCGTCTGCCCGCGCAGCCAGCCCAGGCTCGCATTGACGGCGAAGGCGCCGACGAGCCCGCCCAGCACGCCCGGCCGGCCCCAGGCGAGCGCGGCCGCGAGCGCGATGCCCGCCGGCGGATACAGCGGCGCCGCATAGCCCGGCGGGCCGGCGAGCATCAACGCCACCCAGCCCACGCCGGCATAGGCGATGGCGGCGACCGCGGCCTGCGTGGCCGCGCGCTGCGCGGCGCGAGCGCGCGGCGGCGAAGTCGCCGTGGCAGGCGCGGCAGGCGCCCGCTTCCTCTCGGCCATGCCCGTCAGACGTTGAAGAGGAAGTTCATCACGTCGCCGTCCTTGACGACGTAGTCCTTGCCCTCGGCGCGCATGCGGCCGGCGTCCTTGGCGCCTTGCTCGCCGCCGCAGCCGATGAAGTCGTCGTAGGCGATCGTCTGCGCGCGGATGAAGCCGCGTTCGAAGTCGGTGTGGATGACGCCGGCCGCCTGCGGCGCGGTGTCGCCGGCGTGGATCGTCCAGGCGCGCACTTCCTTCGGCCCGGCGGTGAAGTAAGTCTGCAGGCCCAGCAGCTTGAACGCGCTTCGGATGAGCCGGTTTAACCCCGGTTCGCTCTGGCCCATCTCGGCGAGGAAGAGGGCGCGGTCGTCGTCGCCCATGTCGGCGAGTTCGGCTTCGACCTTGGCGCAGATGGCGACCACCGGCGCGCCTTGCTTCGCCGCGTACTCCTCCAGGCGCTGCAGGAGCGGGTTGTTCGCGAAGCCGTCCTCGGCCACGTTGCCGACGAACATCGCCGGCTTGGCGGTGATGAGGCACAGCGGCTTCAGCACCGCGAGCTCTTCCTTGCTGAAGTCGATGCTGCGCACCGGCTTCGTGTCGTTGAGCGCCGCCTCGCACTTCTTCAGCACGTCGACCAGGCGCTGCGCTTCCTTGTCGCCGCCGGCCCTGGCCTGCTTGGTCCAGCGCGCCAGGCTCTTCTCCACGGTCGCCATGTCGGCCAGACACAGCTCGGTCTGGATGACCTCGATGTCGGCGATCGGGTCCACCTTGCCGGCCACGTGGATGACGTTGTCGTCCTCGAAGCAGCGCACGACATTGACGATGGCGTCGGTCTCGCGGATGTGGCTCAGGAACTGGTTGCCCAGCCCCTCGCCCTGGCTGGCGCCGGCGACGAGGCCGGCGATGTCGACGAACTCGACGATCGCCGGCAGCACGCGTTCGGGCTTCACCAGCGCCGCCAGCTTCGCCAGCCGCGGGTCGGGCAGCTCGACGATGCCCACGTTCGGCTCGATCGTGCAGAACGGGTAGTTCTCGGCCGCGATGCCGGCCTTCGTGAGGGCGTTGAACAGCGTCGACTTGCCGACATTGGGCAGGCCGACGATGCCGCATTTGAGACTCATGGATGCCAGGGGCGCAGAGGGCGCAAAGGGAAACGCGCGATTGTCCCAGAGCGCGCCAGCCCCTTCGGGGTGTGCAGCGGCGGCGGCGGGCCGCTGCCGCTAGAAGCGCACGCTCGCGCGCACTTCCTGCCCGACGCGCAGCACGTGCTCGATGCCTTCGATCGGAATCGCGTTCATGCCGAAGGTGATGCCGCCGCCCAT
This sequence comes from Rubrivivax sp., assembly GCA_046348035.1. Taxonomy (GTDB): domain Bacteria; phylum Pseudomonadota; class Gammaproteobacteria; order Burkholderiales; family Burkholderiaceae_C; genus Rubrivivax. The sequence continues at coordinate 38,365 of JAXMEZ010000004.1, forward strand.
GCGCGCGTCGGCGCGGAAGCCGGCGAGCGTGTCGCCCACCGCGGTGCCGCGCTCGCCGCTGGCCGGGTCGACATCGGGCACGGTGCAGCGCACGCAAGGCTTCACCAGGCGCAGCCGCACGGGGCCTTCTTCGGTGTCGATGGCGAGTTCGTCGATGTAGTCTTCCTCGAAGGCAGCGAGGCCTTCGAGCACGATGTTGGGCCGGAAGCGCTCGATGCCCACCGCGGCGGCGCCGCACGCCGCGAGGCGCTCGTTGAGGTCCGCCAGCGACGCCGTGCCGGCGACGAGGAACGCGAAGGCGTCGGCGAAGGCGCACTCGGCCTGAACGTCGCCGGTCCATTGGCGGTCCGCCAGGCGCTTGTGTTCGGGGTCGAAGCGCACGATGCGCAGCTTCGGCAGGCCGAGGAAGTCGCTCACCCACTGGCCTGCGAGCGCGCCCATGTCGTAGGCCTTCACGGTGTCGTTCCACACGCGCGCCGTGGTCGCCTCCTCCACCGCGTCCAGCCGCAGGTGCAAAGCCAGCATGCCCGGCGCGCGCAGCACCAGGTCGTCGGCGCGCAGGCGCGGCTGCACGAGGGCCATGCGCGGGTGCTGGCGCTGCGTCAGCATCTCGCCGCGTTCGTCCACCACCATCCAGGCGCGGTCGAACTCGAAGCCGGTCTCGATGACGAGGGCCTCGCGCACCGCGACGCCGGCGAACGACTTGACCGGGTGGACATGCAGGCTGGCGATGCGGCAGGCGAGGTCGGACACGGGGAGGTGGCTCCAGGGCAGGGCGGCGAGGCGCGCGATTGTGCCCGCTACCTAGAATGCCTTCGCATGGGCAACCCCGGCGCCGGCCGCATCGATGCAGCGGCCACCACCGACATCCTCGTGCGCGGCAGCGGTGCCGTGGGCATGGCCGCGGCGCTGGCGCTGGCGCGTCAGGGGCACGCCGTGGCGCTGCTCGGTGCGCCGGCAAGGCCCACTGCGCCCGACATCCGCGCCTACGCGTTGAACCGCGCCTCGGTGGAACTGCTCGCCTCGTTCAAGGTCTGGGAGGCGATTCCCGCCGCGGCGCGCACGCCGGTGCAGGACATGCGCATCGAAGGCGATGACGCCGCCGCGGCGCTCGAGTTCTCGGCCTGGGCTTCGGCGCTGCCCGAGCTGGCCTGGATCGTCGATGCCGCCGCGCTCGACGACGCGTTGCGCGAGGCGGTGCGCTTCGCACCGCACGTGCGCAGCGTCGAGGCACCGGTGCCGGCGGTGCTGACGGTGCTGGCCGAAGGCAAGGAGTCCGCCACCCGAAGCGCGTTCGGTGCGCGCATGCCACGGCACGCCTACGGCCAGCGCGCCATCGCTGCACGGCTCGGTACCAACCGGCCGCACGCGGGCCTCGCGCGGCAGTGGTTCCGCTCGCCCGACGTGCTGGCTTTGCTGCCGATGGACCAGCCGCAGCGCGACCACGGCCTGGCGCTCGTGTGGTCGCTGCCCGACGAGCGCGCCGCGGCACTGCTGGCGATGAGCGACGCCGCTTTCGAAGCCGAACTCATGCAGGCCACCGCGGGCGCCGCCGGCGAACTGAAGCTGGCCAGTGCGCGCGCCGCCTGGCCGTTGGCGCTGGCCCGCGCCGAGCCGCTCTTCGGCCCCGGCTGGGTGCTCGTGGGCGACGCGGCGCATGTGGTGCATCCGCTCGCCGGCCAGGGCTTGAACCTGGGTCTGGCCGATATCGCCAGCCTCGCGCGCGTGCTCGCCGAACGCGAGCCGTGGCGGCCGCTGTCGGACCCGCGGCTGCTCGCCCGCCATGCGCGCGAACGCGCCGCCGACACGCTGGCGATGGGTACCGTCACCGACGCTTTGCTGCAGCTCTTCGCGCATCCGTCGCCTTGGCTGAAGACGCTGCGCAACCGCGGCCTCGGCCTCGTGACCCACTTGCCGCCGCTGAAGCGCGCGTTGACCCGCGCCGCACTCGGACGCTGACAGAGGCGGACAATCGCCGCCGGTCGGCGCCGGAACAGATCCCGGCCATCACCGGCCGCCACCGGCCATCTCGCGGCCCCGCGCCGCCCACAGGATCCCCGCCCCATGATCGTGTCGCGCTTCCCTCTCACGATGTTCCTGGCCGCCTTCACGGTGCTCGCCTGCAGCGGCGCGTCGGACGCGCAGGACAAGCCGCGCAGCGCCGCCGCGAACGCGCCGGCGCCGACCGCCACGACCGCAACCTCGGGCGTGTCCGGCGCGCCGGTCGATGCCGCCGTGCAGGCCGCCATCCGCAAGGCGCTGGCCGAGCGCATCCCGCGCATGCCGCCGATCGACGAGATCCGCGCCGCACCGATCGCCGGTCTGTATGAAGTGCGCTACGGCGGCACCGAGCTGCTCTATGCCGACGCCGCCGGCGACCACGTCATCGTCAACGGCTCGATCATCGAGACGCGCACGCGCACCGACCTCACCGAGCAGCGCATGGACCGGCTGCTGGCGATCGACTTCGCGCAGCTGCCGCTGAAGGACGCCATCGTCATCAAGCAGGGCAGCGGCACGCGCAAGGTGGCGGTGTTCGTCGACCCGAACTGCGGCTACTGCAAGCGCTTCGAGCGCGACCTCGCCGCGATGAAGGACCTCACCGTCTACACCTTCCTGATGCCGATCCTCGGCCCCGACTCGACGGTCAAGGCGCGCGCGATCTGGTGCGCCAAGGACAGCGCCAGGACCTGGCGCTCGTGGATGCTCGACGGCGTGGCGCCCGAGGCGCCGAAGGGCCAGTGCGACGCCGCCGGCGTCGAGCGCAACCTCGAGTTCGGCCGCAAGCACCGCATCAACGGCACGCCGGCGCTCGTGTTCGAGGACGGCACGCGCAAGCCCGGCGCGATCCCGGCCGAGATGCTCGAGAAGCTGCTCGCGCAGGCCGCGCGCAAGTCCTGAGAAGGCGTGAATGAACCTGCTGCGCGTCCCGATCTCAGGCCTGCGCTCCTCGCCGCACGGGAGTGCGGCTGCGGTACTCGACCTGACCTCGGGCCGCTCGCGACGGTTCCTTCACACCTTCTAGCCCCGCGCTTCGAAGGCCGGTCGTGGCCGGCACGACGATGCCGAAGGCCGCGGCAGCGGCCCGTGGCTGCTCGTGCTGCCGGTGCTCGCGCTGCATGCGCTGCTGGCCACCTGGTGGCCGGGGACGACCGCTTCGGCCTCGGCGACGACAGCGGCGCGCCGGCGCCAACGCGCATCGAGGTGGCTTTCGTTCGCGAGCTGAAGCCGGCGGCGCCGGTGCCGGTGCCGCGGCCAGCGGTGACGCGGCGCTTGCGCGCCATTGCACCGCCCGCCGCGGCCTCCGGCGCGGCGGCAGCGCTGGAGCAGCTCGCCGAAGCCGAGACGCCGGCGCCGTGGCCGGGTGACGAGCCAGGCGCGACGGCGCTGCAGTCCGAATCGGCCCTTGCCTCGCTGCCGGCGTGGGCCGCTGCACCGCTGCCCGAAGTGATGCCGGCGCAGGAGCCGGCCAGCGCGCGGCCGGCTTCGAGTGGCCGCCTTCGACGCGCTTGTCGTACACGCTCACCGGCAACTACCGCGGCCCGGTCGAAGGGCAGGCGCGCGTCGAGTGGCGCCTCGCCGGTGACCGCTACCAGGTGGCGCTCGAAGTGAGCATCGGGCCGCCCTTCGCGCCGCTGGTGACGCGCGAGCTGCAAAGCGACGGCCTCGTCACCGCGGCCGGCCTGGCGCCGCGCCGCTACGACGAGGCGACGCAGATCGTGCTGCGCGCGCCGCGGCGCCTTTCGATCGCGCTGGACGCCGACGCCATCGTGCTGCCCTCGGGCAAGCGCGTGCCGCGCCCGGCCGGCGTGCAGGACAGCGCCAGCCAGTTCGTGCAGATGACGTGGCTGTTCACGACGCAGCCCGAACGCCTGCGCGCCGGGCAGACGATCGAGTTGCCGCTGGCGCTGCCGCGGCACGTGCAGGACTGGATCTACGAGGTCGTGGGCGAGGAGCGCCTCGCCACGCCGCTCGGCGAGATCGACACCGTGCACGTGCGCCCGCGCCGCGCGCCGCAGGGTGCGGGCAGCGGCGGCGGCGACCTTGCCGCGGAGTTCTGGGTGGCGCCGACGCTGCAGTACCTGCCGGTGCGCATCGTGATCCGCCAGGACGAGGAGAGCTGGGTCGACCTGCAGTTGCGGCGCGCGCCGCAGCAGGCCGAGCGCGGCGTCGCACCGCCGGCGGCGCCGATCACCAGGCGTTGATGCGCGCCATGAACGCTTCGGCGGCCTCGCGGCCCTGCAGCGTCGAGACCAGTTGCACCGCGACCGGCAGCAGGGCGCGGAACTCGGTCTCGTTGCGCGCGCCTTGCAGCCGCGTGGCCATGCCTTCGCCGGCCGCGCCGAGCTTGTCGTTGAAGGCGCGCAGCAGGTCGCGGCGCATCGCCTCGAAGCTGGGCTGCGGCGGGCGGATGATCGTGCGCTCGGCGGCCGCAACGGGCGCTGCTTGAGAAGCCGCGGCCGCCGCAGCCGGCGCAGCAGCGGCACCGCCACCCAGGCGCACGAACTCCTCGACGAACCCTTCCTCGACCAGCGCCGCCACGGCCTCGGCCGCCTGCGGCACCATCTGCGCGAGTTCCTCGTCGCTGCGCTTGCCGTCGACCATGATCAGCACGCTGCGCAGCTTGGGCGCCAGCCGGTACACGCGCGTCTCGATCTCGGCCAGGCCCTTGGCGGTCTTGCGGTAGATGGTCGGCATGGGCGGCGCGGTCGGCTGGCAGGCTTGCGGGAAGGAAGGCGGGAAGCCGCGAAGGCGGGCGTGAGGGCTGTGAGCTTACGCCGGCCGAAACGCGGACGCACTGCGCGCGCATCGCGGCAGCGGCGGCATGGGGATAATTTGCCGCACTCATCCTAGGCGGAGAACGACGATGAACGAACCCCTGGTGCTGGTGGAACGGCGCGGCGAGGGCGCGCGGCGCACGCTGCTCCTGCGGCTGAACCGGCCCAAGCAGCTCAATGCGCTGAACAATGAACTGATGGACGAGCTTGGGGCCGCGCTGCTCGCTGCCGACGCCGATGCGGGCATCGGCTGCGTCGTCATCACGGGCAACGAGCGCGCCTTCGCCGCCGGCGCCGACATCGCGGCGATGGCGAAGAAGACCTACGCCGAGGCGCTGGCCGAGCCGTTCATCACCCGCAACTGGGAGACGATCCGCCGCATCCGCAAGCCGGTGATCGGCGCCGTGGCCGGCTTCGCGCTCGGCGGCGGCTGCGAGCTGGCGATGATGTGCGACTTCATCATCGCCGCCGAGACGGCGAAGTTCGGCCAGCCCGAGATCAAGATCGGCATCCTGCCCGGCGCCGGCGGCACGCAGCGGCTGCCGCGTGCGGTGGGCAAGGCCAAGGCGATGGACCTGGTGCTGACGGCGCGCATGATGGACGCCGCCGAAGCCGAGCGCGCCGGCCTCGTCTCGCGCGTCGTCGCCGCCGACAAGCTCATCGACGAGGCGCTCGCCGCGGCCGAGGCGATCAACGCGCTCTCGGGGCCGAGCGTCGAGCTGGCCAAGGAGTGCGTCAACCGCGCCTTCGAGACGCCGCTCGCGGACGGCGTGGCGTTCGAGCGGCGCATCTTCCACTCGCTCTTCGCCACCGCCGACCAGAAGGAAGGCATGGCGGCGTTCCTCGAGAAGCGGCCGCCGAAGTTCAGCCACGGCTGATACGGTTTTGCGTTCAATCGCATAAGAACCGTTCGGGCTGAGGTATCGAAGCCCTTTTCCGTTCGGGCTGAGGTATCGAAGCCCCTTCCCGTTCGGGCTGATCCTTCGACAAGCTCAGGACAGGGTACGCCTGACGGCGTATCGAAGGAAGCCCCTTCCCGTTCGGGCTGAGGTATCGAAGCCCCAGGACCTCAGCGCCAGCCCGCGCTCAAGGAACGAGCCAGCGCGCGCCGGCCGCGTCGAACGCGGCGCGCCGGTGGGCGTGCTCGCCGATCTCGAGCCAGTCGATCGCGAGCACGTGCGCGCTGAGCAGCGCGAAGAACGTGCGGCGTACCTCGTGCGCGGCGGCCTCGGGGTCCACCGGCGTTCCGGGCGCGGCGGGGCCGAGGTAGTCGCGCGCCGCCGGCGTCAGCGCCAGCTTCGTCCAGCGCGACGAGACCGCGAGGCCCTCGGTCTGCAACTCCAGCCGCACGCGCAGCCGCAGCTGCCACGACAGCACCGGGCACCACGCCACCAGCGTGCCCAGCGGCCGCGCCGCCAGCTGGTGCACCTTGCCGCTGCGCGCATCGGTGTAGAAGAGCAGCGTGCGCTCGTGCTCGTCGACTTCGAGCTCGCGCAGCACCAGCGTGCGCGCGTCGGCCGTGTCGCCGTCGGCGGTAGTGGCGGTGGTGGCCAGCACCTGCCGGCGCCAGCCGTGCAGCGGGTCGTGCGTCGCGCTTTCCAGTTCGCGCCACAGCGCCGCCTCGATCGCCGCCAGCGAGTGCAGGTGCGAATCGAGGCCCGAACCGGGGCGCGAACCGGCGCTCGCAGCGGAGCCGGACGGCGCCGTCATCGCCTTCACCCCACCGGCGCTGCCTCGCCGCCATCGCGGCCGTCCGCCGCTGCGCCGCCTTCCCGCCGCAGGGCCGGGAAGAGGATCACGTCGCGGATGCTCGGGCTGTCGGTCAGCAGCATCACCAGCCGGTCGATGCCCACGCCGCAGCCGCCTGCCGGCGGCATGCCGTACTCCAGCGCGCGGATGAAGTCGGCGTCGTAGTACATCGCTTCCTCGTCGCCGGCTTCCTTGTTGGCCGCCTGCGCCGCGAAGCGCGCCGCCTGGTCCTCGGCGTCGTTGAGCTCGGAGAAGCCGTTGGCCATCTCGCGCCCGGTGATGAAGAGCTCGAAGCGTTCGGTGACCGTGGGGTCGGTGTCGGAAGCGCGCGCCAGCGGCGATACCTCCACCGGGTAGTCGACGATGTAGGTCGGCTGCCAGAGCTTCTCTTCCACCACCGCCTCGAACAGGCCGAACTGCAGCTCGGCGAGCGTCCAGTGCGCCGGCGGTTCCTCGCCCAGCGCCTTCAATTTCGCGTGCAGCGCGGCGGCGTCGGTGGCCTCGGCGGCGGTGACGCCGGCGTGCCGCACCAGCGCGTCGCGCACGGTCAGGCGGGCGAAGGGTTCTTCGAGGTTCACGGGCTCGCCGCCGTAGCTCACCACCGCGCGCCCGGTGGCGGCGCGCGCTGCGTGGCGGATGAGCTGCTCGGTGAAGTCCATCAGGTCGTGGTGCGTCCACCACGCCGCGTAGAACTCCATCATCGTGAACTCGGGGTTGTGGCGCACCGACAGCCCCTCGTTGCGGAAGTTGCGGTTGATCTCGAACACGCGCTCGAAGCCGCCCACCAGCAGCCGCTTGAGGTACAGCTCGGGTGCGATGCGCAGGAACATCTGCTGGTCGAGCGCGTTGTGGTGGGTGACGAAGGGCTTGGCGTTGGCGCCGCCGGGAATGGGGTGCAGCATCGGCGTCTCGACTTCGAGGAAGCCGTGCTCGACCATGAAGCCGCGGATCGACGCCACCGCCTTGCTGCGCGCCACGAAGCGCGCCCGCGCCGCGTCGTCGGTCATCAGGTCGACGTAGCGCTGGCGGTACTTCTGCTCCTGGTCGGTCATGCCGTGGAACTTGTCCGGCAGCGGGCGCAGGCTCTTGGTGACGAGGCGGATCTTCGTCGCCTTGATCGACAGCTCGCCGGTGCGGGTGCGAAAGAGCGTGCCTTCGCAGCCGACGATGTCGCCCAGGTCCCAGTGCTTGAACGCGGCCAGCGCCTCCGCGCCCACCGCGTCCTGCGTCACGTAGAGCTGGATGCGGCCGGTGGCGTCCTGCAGCGTCGCGAAGCAGGCCTTGCCCATCACGCGCTTGAGCATCATGCGGCCGCCGACGCTGGCGGCGATGGCCTGCGGCTCCAGCTCCTCGTTGGGCACCTGGCCGTGCCGGTGGTGCAGGTCGCCAGCGTGGTGGCGCGGCTTGAAGTCGTTCGGAAAGGCCACGCCCGCGCGGCGCAGGGCGGCGAGCTTCTCGCGGCGTTCGGCGATGAGTTGGTTGTCGTCGGACATGGGTGACGGGCGAGAAGTGACCGGGTAGTGAGCGCAGCGCCGGCGAGCGGGAGCGGCGAGGGCGATCAGAAGGGGCACCGATTCTAGGCATCGGGGCTCGCGCGGCCGCTGCTGCACGCGCGGCCCTTCAACACGGGCCCGAACCTGGAATCGCGCCGCCTCGTGCAGGCCAGGCGACGCGGCCCCGTTCATCGACGACCGGAGCCGGGCTGGCGCGCGCGACCGCTGCGCGCTCGCACTCGATCCTCCTCTGCATGGGCCACGGCGCGGGCGGCAGATAATCCCGGCCTCGCGGTGGCGGCGCTGAAGGCCGCATCCAGCGCGCACGGCGCCGGCGGATCGGCCAGGCGGCCGCGCACGCCGCTTGCCAACGGGGGCAGCGATGATGATCGAACAGGTCTTGCTGCCGCTGGCGTTGTGGGTGCTGCTGATGGCATTGGCCAGCGCCGCCGAGCTCGCGCTCGTGGGCGCGTGGCCGTGGGCGGCGCGCTCGCGCCGGGCCGAGGTGGCCTTCGCCGCCGGCCTCGGCGCCGCGCCGCTGCTGGCCGGGCTGGCAGCGGTGTTCGCACTGTGGGCGCTGCCCGACGGCAAGGCGCGCCTGCAGGCCGCGCTCGCTTTCGGCGTGCTTGCGGTGGTGGCCATCGCCGGCCTCGCCACCGGCGCGCAACGCGGCGGGCCCTCGATGCCGGCCGCACGCTCGTCCCACGGCGTGGCGGCGGTTCTGGCCTGCGCCTTCTTCGCCGCCCTGCTGCTCGACGTGGCCACGGTGCCGTTGATCCAGAACGACGCGCGCTCGAGTACGCCACCGTCGGCCGCATCCTCGCCGACACGCGCGACATCGCCAGCTACCTGGCGTGCGCGCACAGCGGCATCCCTCAGGCTTCTACGGGCCGTGGACGCACCCGCCGCTGTACGTGGCGCTGGTGGAGCTCGGCTACGCGCTGCAGGGCACGAGCGAATCGACACCCTGCTGATGCGGCTCGTCGCGCCGTAGTGCCTGGCCGGCGCGGCACCGGCGCTCGACAGCGCTGGCGCGCCGAGGCCTGGCCGGCACGCCCGACCGACGGGCCGCTGGCGAGCGCTGCTCGTGGCGAGCACGCCGCTGCTGTTTCTCGGCGCTGCTTCGGCGCTCATCGACACTCTGCCGGTGCTCGGCCTCACGCTCGTGTTCACCGCGGTGGCTGCGTTGTCCGCCGCGCCGGCGGCGTGGTGGCGGCGGGCCATCGGCATCGGCGTGATGCTAGGAGCTGGCGCTATGGACGCACTCGCAGGCGGTGCTCTTCGTGCTGCTGGTGCTGCCGCTGTTGCTGCTGGCGCCTACTGCACAGACCCGCAAGGGCCGCGGCGTTGGCCCGCGCGCTTGTCCGCCGGGCTGCCGGTTGCGGCGCTGGTGTAGCCGTGGCGCTGCTGGTGGGCGGCGCGCCGTACCTGCGCAACGTCAGCCTCTTCGGCGCACCCGATCAGCGACAACCCGCTCATCTTCGCGCTGCCCGCGCTCGACTGGCCGGCGTACTTCAAGCAGCAGCGCAGCCTCGCCACTGCCGCAGAAGTCGTGCGGTACACGGCCTGCTGAAGCCGTGGTTCGCGATCAAGGCCTACGCGCTCGTGTTCTGGCTGGCGCTGCCGGTGCTGTGGCGGCGCGAGGCCTGCCGCCGATGTTCGACGAGTCGGTGCTGCGGCGCTGGCGCTGGGGCTCATCGGCCTGTACTTGTTCGGTGCCGTGCTGGCGGTGGCGCTCGGCATCGACCTGATGGTGCGCAGCAGAAGCGCTACATGCTCGTGCTGTGCCGCCGGCGGCGCTGCTGGCGGCCGGCACGCGCGCCTGCGTGGTGCGCGCGCCGGCGCGGTGGTGGCACTGATCGGTGTGCGAGGAAACCGCGCGGTGCTGGTGCTGTATCGACTGGGCCAGTTGAGCGCTGAAAGGACGCAACGCAGCAGCGTCAGCGCGAACGCGAACGCTGGTGCAAGCGCCGCGCGAAGGCCCAGGAAGCGCGGCTGCAGCGCTGGGGCCCCTACGCCGCGGTGGCCTTCCTGCGCCGCGAGACGCCGCCGCAGAGCATCGTGCTGTCGCTGAAGCCGGCCGACATGTTCTATGCCGGCCGCACGATGATGACTACCTCGATCGCGGCTCTGGCCGCGTTCTACGGCGCGCTCGCGCCGGCCGATGCGGCGGCAGAGTTGCGCGACCTCGGCGTGACGCACGTGCATCTGCCCGACTACTGGCTGCCGCCGGTCTACAACGCCGCGCTGGGGGCTGCTGGCCGACCCCGCACGCACGGACCTGAGCTTCGAGGGCAACGGCTACCAGATCTACCGCCTGCTGGGCTCCGGCGAGCGTGGCGCTGCGACGGGCGCTGCCTGCGGACCGACGCTTAGCTTCGCCGGCTGGCAGCGCGGCCGCGAGTTCGTATTCGGCGGGCGCAAGAACCTGCGCCGCATCAGCCTCGGCGCAGCGCAGCCATGGGTGGCCGGCGAGGAGTCGCGCTCGTGGAACTCGACGCCGCTCTTCCAGCGCGAGACGAACACCGTGCTCCGTGCCGAGGTGGCGTTGCCGTCGTCGGCGGGCGCGCCGGTGCCAGCGCCGCGTGCGACGGCCGCGATGTCCGAGGCCTCGCTCGTGCAGAGGCCGGCCAGCGAGTGGCTGCTGAAGCTGCGAGTGGCGGGCGAAGGTTATGTGCAGGTGCTCGTGCGCCCGCGCGGCAGCGGCGGCGCGCAGCAGCTCGTCGCCGACCGGCCGCTCGCCGCTGCCGCGGGCGAGATCTCGCTGCAGCGTCGCCTGCGCATCGACGCCGCGACGTTGCGGCTGGAGCTGCGCGTGGAGCACCGCGCCGATTCGCGCCTGCGCGTGCTCGGTGCTTCGCTCGTTCCCCTGTGCGCGCCGCTGCCCGCGTCGCCGACGCGCTGAAGGGCGTCCCGCCGAGGAGCGGCCACCTGGATTTCGCCTGCGCGCCGGGCATCGTCGCGCCGACAAATGGCCGCGGTGTTGCTGGCGCGAAGCGGTGGCACAGGGCGTTGCCGATGCGGCGCTCGCGCTGCTGCGCGAGCGGGTGCAGGGCTATGTGCCGGGTGTGCCGGGCGTGCCCGCCTCGGAACCCGCACTGGCGCTGCCGGGCGCCAGCCCCGCCGTCGAGCGCAGCGAGGCGAGCATTCGCGCCGCGAGCGCAGCGCGGTCGTAGCGGCGTGCCGCCTGCAGCCCGGCTTCGCGCAGGCGAGCGCGCAACGCGGCGTCGGCCTGCAAGCGCAGCAGCCCTTCGACCAGCGCTTCGACGTTCTCCGGCTCGAAGACGATGCCGCAGCCGTCGCGCTCGACGATGCCGGCCGATTCGCCGGCCACGCCGTGCAGGACCGGGATGCCCATGCCCATGCACTCGAAGAGCTTGCTCGGAATGACGGTGGTGAAGAGCTCGGTGCGGCGCAGGTGGATGACGGACACGTCCAGCAGCGACCAGTAGCGCGCCACCTCGTCCTTCGGCACCGTGTCGATGAAGAACACCGTGCTCGCGAGCCCCAGGCGCGCCGCTTCCTCGCGCAGCGCCGCCTTGCGGGCACCGTCGCCCAGCAGCACGAGGCGGATGTCGCGGCCTTGTGGATGTTCGCGCAGCCGCTGCATCGCCGCCAGCAGCGTTTCCAGCGCGTGCGCCATGCCGTGCGTGCCGATGTAGCCGGCGACGAAGCACCCCTGCATGCCGAGCGCCGCTTCGAGCGCGGCGTCCTTGGCGCGCGGCGAGAAGCGCGCGATGTCGACGCCGTTGGTGACGACCTCGATCTTGCGTCCATCGATGCCGCGCTTCATCAGCGTGTCGCGAAACGAGTGCGTCACCGAGACGATCAGCGCCGCGCGGCGGTAGAGGAACAGCTCCAGCCGTTCGAGCCAGCGGATGGCGGCTGACTCCTTCATCGCACCGACGGCCTTGATCGACTCGGGCCACAGGTCGCGCAGCTCGAAGACGAACGGCACCCGCTTCACCGCGCCCACCGCCCAGCCGGCAACCGCGGTGAAGAACTGCGGCGAGGTCGCGACGACGATGTCGACGCGGCGCACGAAAAGCGCGGCGACGAACGCCATCGCCATGTAGCTCACGTAGTCGAGCACGCGGCGCGCAAAACCTTCGTTGGCGGTGATGTAGCTCCACACGCGGATCACGCGCACGCCGTCGATCGTCTCCTGCTGCCACAGGCGGTTGCGGTAGCCCGGCAGCACGCGGCCGGTGGGGAAGTTCGGCGCGCACGTGATCACGGTCACCTGCTCGCCGGCCGCCGCCCATTGCCGCGTGTGCTCGTGCGTGCGGCTGGCCGGGGCGTTCACCTCGGGCGGGAAGTTGTCGGAGAGGAAGAGGATGTGCATCACAGCCGGGTTCACAGCCAGGTCCAGCGCACTTCGGCGCGGCCGTCCTGCAGCGACACGGCCAGCGTCACCGCCGGCACGAGTTCGCCGAAGCGGCGCGCATGCTGCCAGCTTTCGAGCCCGGCTTTGCCGCCGGCGGCGACTTCAGCCTGCGCCAGCGGCCGCTCGCCTTCGAGCACGGTCCAGGTGCGCGGCGCGGCGGGTCCAGCCGGCTCGCAGCGCAGGCCCGGCGCGAGATGGAAGCGGGCGAGAGCAGGGTGCTCGCGGGTGGCAGCGGCCGGCTCGATGCGGTCTTCGGCGACGAGCGCGTGGTCGCTCTCGAAGCGCCAGCAGCGCCGGTGCAGCGGCCGGCCCGGCAGGTGCGCGTAGCCGTCGTGCGCCGCCGCGATCTGCCAGCCCTCGATCGACACCTCCAGCGGCCGCGCGCGCCGGCCGACGCGAAAGCCCGCCCAAACCTCGGAGGAATCCTGCGTGCCGAGCTGCACCGTGCTGTGCGCCGCGGTGCTGCGTTCGAGCTGCCGCCGCGGTCCTTCGCCATAGACCGAGGTGCCGCGGTTGACGATGACCTCGCGTCCGTGCAGGGAGAGCTCGAACGAAAGCGTGTCGGCGTGCGCATGGCCCGGAAGATAGTCCGGGCCGATGGAGCGCCACGTCGAGCAGCGCCACCGCGGCGCCGCGCGCCACGCGCACGGTGCCGCTCGGGCGCAGCGCCAGCACGCCGAGGGCCGGCGCCGGCGCGGCCGCGATGCCGAGCGCCGCGGCATAACGCTCGATGTCATCGCACGGCGGCGCGATCCCTTCGGCCGTGTCGTTGAAGCGCGCCAGCGCGCCGCCGGGGTGCCGCAGGCAGTGCAGCCAGTGCAGCATCGGCGCGGCGTGGCGTTCGAGCGCCGCCGCTAGGCGCTGCGCTGGCGAGTCCGCTGGCGCATCCGACGCCCGCGTCGCGCAGCACGTTCAGCAGGTCGAGCACGTCTTCCAGCGCCAGCGCGTGGTACATCGGCGAGCGCTCGAACTGGCCGCCGTCGTCAAGCACCTGCTCGGGCAACTCGCGCTCGAGGATGCGCGCGCCGGTGGCCAGCCACTCGTCGGCCTCGCGCCCTTCGAAGAACAGGCCGGCGAAGAAGAGCGCCTTCGCGTTGGCGAAGAGGTGGTTGCCGAGCAGGTGCCATTCGAGCCGCTGCGCGAGCCAGCGCGCCTGCACGGCGAGGCTGGCAAGCCACGGTGCCTGCGCTGGCTCGCCGGCGAGGAACCACTTGATCCAGTTGACGATGCGCAGGCTCGTCGGATACGGCGCCCACGCGGTGGCGCGAACGCGCGGCGCGTTGTCGGCGATCCAACGTGTGACGAGGGCGCGCTGCGCCTCGCGGCAGGCCTCGGCCCCGGCGGCGTTGAGGTCGTCGAAGTAGTGCAGGTTGTAGCGCCACAGGAGCGGCAGCGCCAGGTCGTCCCAGCCGACCTCGTCGAGATCGTGTTCGACGCCGAGGAAGCGAAAGCGGGTCGGCGCGAGCAGGCTTGCTTCGCGCTGCGGCGGCGTACCCAGGCCGTTGCGTTCGACGCGTTAGCCGCGGCCGAGGCGCGCACCGGCGGCGGCGCACGCAGATCGGGCCGCGGCCTTTGCAGCCGAAAGCGCACGCGGCCGAAGACCTGCGCCGGCTTCAGCCAGCGCACCGTGCGCCACAGGCGGCCGAGCTGCATCGTGCGCGCGCTGGATTCAGGCCAGCCGGCGCGAGAAACGCCGCCGCAGCGCGCGCTGCCGCATCACATCTCGTCAGCCGACGAGCAGGCGCTCGAGCGCCTGGGCGATGCGCTCGCCGGTGCGGCCGTCCCACAGTTCCGGGATGCCGCCCTTCTTCCATTGCCCGGCGAAGAGCTTGTCGAGCGCCGGGCCGAGCGCCGCGGGGTCGGTGCCGATCAGCTCGTTGGTGCCGATGGTGACGGTCTCCGGCCGCTCGGTGGTGTCGCGCAGCGTCACGCAGGGAACGCCGAGCACGGTGGTCTCCTCGGTCACGCCGCCGCTGTCGGTGATCACGCCCTTGGCGTGGCGCACGAGGTAGTTGAATTCGAGGTACGGCTGCGGCTCCACGGTCAGCAGCGAGGCCGGCCGGTTGGGAAGGTTCGCCAACGTCTTGGCCGTGCGCGGGTGCACCGGGAACACCACCGGCATGCCGCGCACCGCGTGGTCGACGGCTTCGATCAGGCGCGCGAAACCGGCGGGGTCATCGACGTTCGCCGGCCGGTGCAGCGTCATCACGAAGTAGCCGCCGGGCTCGAGCTTCGCTTCGCCCCAGAACGACGGCGGACGCAGGCGTTCGAGGTTCGCCAGCAGCGTGTCGATCATCGTGTTGCCGACGAAGTGGATCTGCTCCTCGCGCGCACCGCTGGCGCGCAGGTTGCGATTCGCCACTTCGCTGGTGGTGAAGAACCAGTTCGTGATCGAGTCGGTGACGAGGCGGTTGATCTCCTCGGGCATGCCCCAGTCGCCCGAGCGGATGCCGCCTTCCACGTGCGCCACCGGCACCTTGAGCTTCTGCGCCGCGATGGCGCAGGCCATCGTCGAGGTGACGTCGCCCACCACCAGGCACAAGTCGCTCGGCGCATCGAGCAGCAACCGCTCGTAGCGGGTCATGATGGCGGCGGTCTGCTCGGCCTGCGTGCCCGAGCCCACTTCGAGGTTCACGTCGGGCTCGGGGATGCCGAGCTGCGTGAAGAAGTCGCCCGACATGCGCGCGTCGTAGTGCTGGCCCGTGTGCACGAGGCGGTAGCGCAGGCCGCTTCTCGCTGCCGCGTCGGCCTGGCGTGCCTGGATCGCGCGGATGATCGGCGCGATCTTCATGAAGTTGGGGCGCGCGCCGGCGATGATGTCGATGAGGGCTGTCTTTGGAGATGTCATACGATGGCCTTCGCTTTGCGCTTCAAGCGCTGCGGTGCAAACCCAGCGTGCGGCCGTGCCGGTTCATCGCAAGGCTTCCTCGATGGCGATGCTGGCGCGGGCGACTTCGATCAGCTCGGGCAGCGGAATCGGCGAGGCGCCGCCGCCGCGCCGCCTGCACGAAGGCCGCCGCGCACTCGGCCTGGCCCTTGTCCTGGCGCCACAGGTTCATCTTCGCGAAGCCCGGCCAGCCGAAGCCGGTGAGCTTGCGGAAGTTGTCGAGTTGCAGCACGCGCCCGGCGGCGAAGACCTCCAGCCGTTCCTTCGGGAACGCCTTGGAGCCGTTGGCGAAGTAGTGGATCGTGCCGAGCGAGCCCTCGGCGAAGCGCAGCGTCACGGTGGCGGTGTCGGCCGTGGCCGCGGCCATGCGCGCGACGGCGTGCGATTCGATCGGCGCCGCGGCCAGGAAGCGTAGCAGGTCGACGAAGTGGCAGCCCTCGCCGAGGAGGCGGCCGCCGCCGACCGCCGCGTCCTGCGTCCAGTGCTCGCGCGGGATCGCGCCGGCGTTCACCGTCATCACGAAAGCCTTCGGGCCCGGAGCTGCGGCCAGCAGCGCCTTCATGCGCGCCACCTGCGGCGCGAAGCGGCGGTTGAAGCCGACCATCACGATGCGGCCCGGCGCGGCGCGCGGCGGCTTCGATGTCATCGACCTCGTCGTTCGTCAGCGCCAGCGGCTTCTCGACGAACATGCTTGCCTGCGGCCAGCGCACGCTGCACGTAGCTCGCATGGCTGTCGTGGCGCGTGCTGACGACGACCGCGTCGCACGCCGGGTCGGCGAGCAGCGCATCGACATCGGTGGTCGCCTCGGCGAAGCCGAACTTGCGCCCGAGGTGCACGCTGCTCGCGCCGCCGGCCGAGGCGATGCGGGCAAGCTCTGCGCCCGCCGCCTTGAACGCCGGCAGCAGCACCGCGCCGGCGTAGTTGCCGGCGCCGATGACGCTGATGCGCGCGCGGCCCGTGGCGGCTGTGTCGGAGGCCGCAGGCGATGACCCGACCGCAGCGGCGGACAGGCGAACGGTGCGCGCCAGGCGACCATCGGAAGCCGCGGTGGCCGGCGAGGCCGGTGGATACGCGAGCACGATGCCGAGCGACGGTTCGCTGCCGGCCACCACCTCGTAGGCGCGCGCGGCGTCGTTGATCGCGAAGCGGTGCGAGACGAGCGTGGCCACGTCGAGCCGGCGCTCGGCGAGCATGTCGAGCACCGCTTCGAAGTTGCGCTGCTCGGTCCAGCGCACGAAGCCCACCGGGTAGTCCTGGCCCTTGTCCTCGTAGTTCGGGTCGTAGCGGCCGGGGCCGTACGAGCAGCTGACCTGGAAGCTCAGCTCCTTCTCGTAGAAGTCGGCGCGCGACAGTTCGAGGCCGGTGACGCCGACGAGCACGATGCGGCCGCGCTTGCGGCACATCAGCGCCGCCTGGTGCACGGGCTCGTTGCTCTTCGTGCTGGCGGTGATGATCACCGCGTCGACGCCGCGCCCGCGCGAGAAGGCCTGCGCGGCGGCGACGGGGTCGGCGCCGGTCCTCAGGTCGACGACATCGGCGCCGAAGCGGCGCGCCAGCGCCAGCTTGTCGGCGTCGAAGTCCAGGCCGAGCACGCGGCAACCCTGTGCTTTCAGCAGCTGCACCGTCACGAGCCCGATGAGCCCGAGGCCGGTGACGACGACCGCCTCGCCGAGCGTGGGCTGCACGAGCCGGATGCCCTGCAGCGCGATGGCGCCGAGCACGGTGAACGCGGCGTCGTCATCGCCCACATCGTCGGGCACACGCGCGCACAGGTTCGCCGGCACCGCCACCATCTCGGCATGGCGGCCGTTGCTCGCGACGCGGTCGCCGACCGCGAAGCCGCTGACGCCGGCGCCGACCTCGACCACCGTGCCGACGTTGCAGTAGCCCATCGGCAGCGGCTGATCGAGCTTGTTGCGCACCGCGGCCAGCGTCGGCGCGAGGCCGTCGGTGCGGATCTTGTCGAACACCTGCCGCACCTTGTCGGGTTGCTGGCGCGCCTTGTCGATTAGGCCGGCGCGGCCGAAGTCGACCAGCATGCGCTCGGTGCCGGCGGAGACGAGCGTGCGC
This sequence comes from Rubrivivax sp., assembly GCA_046348035.1. Lineage (GTDB taxonomy): Bacteria > Pseudomonadota > Gammaproteobacteria > Burkholderiales > Burkholderiaceae_C > Rubrivivax. Next base: position 55,730 of record JAXMEZ010000004.1, read on the forward strand.
GCGGTGCGGACGAGCACCTGGCCGCGGCCGGCGCGCGGGCAGGGGACTTCGGCCACTTCGGTGGCGCCGCGCTTGAGGTCTTGGAGGACTTGCTTCATTGGCACTTGCCGGCGGGCTCAACCGGCCGGGTTCGCCTCCATGACGAGGCGGTCCTTGTCGGCGCGGGCCGGGTAGTTGATGAGCACCGCGCGGTACACGCCCTTGAAGACGAACAGGCTGCCCGCCGCCGCGCCGACGATGCCGAACTCGCGCACGAGCGCGCCGATGTCGGCCAGCGAGCCGGCGCCGCCGAGCACCGTCAGCGGCACGGTGATGGCCTCGCGCACGCGGCGCACGAGGTCGAGGTCGTAGCCCTTCATCTGCCCGTCGCGGTCGATCGAGTTGACGACGATCTCGCCGGCGCCGGCCGCTTCGGCCTGGCGGGCGAAAGCCACGGCGTCGAGGCCGGTGGCGCGCTGGCCGTTGTGCGTGAACACCTGCCAGCCGGCGCCGCTGCGCCGCACGTCGAGCACCGCGACGACGCTCTGGCGACCGACGCGCGCCGCGGCGGCGCCGAGCAGGGCCGGGTTGGCGGCGGCCGCGGCGCTGACAGCCACCTTCTCGACGCCGAGGCTCACCAGGCGCTCGAACTGCTCCACCGACCGCACGCCGCCGCCGTAGGAAAGCGGCATGCGGCACTCGGCGGCGAGGTTGCGGATGAGCGCGTAGTCGGGCTCGCGGTTCAGGCGCGTGGCGTCGATGTCGAGCACCATCAGCTCGTCGACTTCCTTCTCGTTGAAGATGCGCACCGCGTTCAGCGGGTCGCCGACGTACTTGGGCTTGTCGAAGCCCACCGTCTTGACGAGGCCGCCCTTGTGCACCAGCAGGCAGGGGATGATTCGCGGTCGCAGCATCGCGGTTCGTTGTCGTTGCGTCTCAGAGCGAGGCGAAGTTCTTCAGCAGCTGGATGCCCCAGGCGTGGCTCTTCTCGGGGTGGAACTGCACGCCGTACACGTTGCCTCGCTGCACGGCGCAGGCGAAGCGCTCGCCGTAGACGGTGCTGGCGAGGATGTCGGCGGGATCGTTCGGCGCGAAGTAGTACGAGTGCAGGAAGTAGAAGCGGGCCTGCGAGCCGAGGCCGGCGAAGAGGCCGTCGTCGCGCACCGGCTGCACGTCGTTCCAGCCCATGTGCGGCAGGTGCGTGCGGCCGGTGAACTGGGCGTGGTCGAAGATCTTCACGCCCGCGTCGAGCCAGCCGAGGCCCTCGGCCGTGCCTTCGTCGCTGCGCCGCGCCAGCATTTGCATGCCCACGCAGATGCCGAGCAGCGGCCGCCGCTGCTTCGTCACCAGGTCGTCGAGGCCGGCGCGCATGCCCGAGTCGTTCAGGCGCGCCATCGCCCAGTCGAAGGCGCCGACGCCGGGGAGGATCAGGTGCGTGGCGCCTTCGAGATCGGCGGCGCTGCGGGCCAGCGTCGCCGGGATCTCCAGGCGCTTGTAGATGTTGGCGATGGCCTGCACGTTGCCCAGGCCGTAGTCGACGATGGTGATCATCGCTTGCCCCCGAGCTCGAGGCCGAGTGCACGCATCGCGCGCGCGCCGACGTTGTAGAACATCTCCTGCGAGCGGTAGTCGCGGTACGTCTTGTTCGGCGCCTCGAGGTACCCCTGCAGCTCGGCCGTGGTGATGCCCAGCTTGTTGGCCACGTACTCGAACTCCTGCCGCACCGTGGCGTCGTCGAGCGCCGGTGTCTTCAGCTTCTCCAGCGCCTCGGCGCGCGTCATCTGGCCGGTGACGATGAGGCTCGAGAACTGCACCTTGCGCGTGTCGAAGCCGAACTTCTTCGGCAGCCAGTAGCCCTCGTAGAAGCGCGTGAACCGCGACTCGAAGTGCTTCTGCGGATAAGGCTGCCAGCCGAACTTCTCCACCAGCAGCTTGATGGCGGCCGCCTTGTCGTACGGAACGAGGTTGAGCGGCCGCACGACGCGGATGCCCTTGACGTAGGGCAGCCAGATCTTGTGGCGCAGGATCGACGTGGTGGGGAAGTTGTGCAGCGGCTTCGTGCCGAAGCGGCGGTGGATGTCCTTGAGCTGGATCGAGTCGCTCTGGTAGTACATCCACTCGATCGGATTGCGGATGCACTCGGTGGAGAGGTTGGCGCCGGTGAGGATGTACTTGATGTCGTGCTGCTCGGCGAACTTGTACATCGTCGCGAAGAACGCGTGGTCCTGCGGGGTGTCGATGTGCGGCACGCCCGACTTGAAGAACGCCAGCTGCAGGTCGCGCATCTCGTCCCAGTCGATGACCTCGGTGTAGAGGTCGAGGCCGAGGGCGTCGACGAGCTTCTCGATGTTGTTCACCGCCTCCTGCGAGTTCCAGCCGGCGTCGACGTGAAACACCAGCGGGCGCAGGCCGAACTCCGTGGCCACGTAGGTGAGGTAGGAGCTGTCGATGCCACCGCTCATGCCGATGATGCAGTCGAAGTCCTTGCCGCGGCCGCTGGCCTTGATGGCTTCGACCATGGCGCGCAGTTCGCGCTCGCCGCGCTCGTCGGTGTGCCAGTTCGGCTTCACCTGCGTATAGAAGACGCGGCAGTGGTCGCACACGCCCTGCGCATCGAAGGTGATGCGCGAATCGGACGTGTCCATCACGCAGTTGGTGCAGACCTGCAGTGCCCTCATGCCGTGCCCTGTTCAAGCGCCTTCAAGAATCCCTCCACGTCGACGAAGAGCGGCCCGAGCCGGTGCAGCTGCGCTTCGTCGAGCGACCACCACTGCGACGCTCCCAGCCGGCGGACGATGTCCTCGCTGAAGCGGTAGCGCACGATGCGCGCCGGGTTGCCGGCCACGATGGCGTACGGCGGCACCGACTTCGTGACGATGGCGCCGGCGCCGACGACCGCGCCGTTGCCGATCTCGACGCCCGGCAGCACGATGGCCGAGCGGCCGATCCACACGTCGTGGCCGATGCGCACGCGCTGCGGCGGCGGCCGCGCGTGCGTCGAGAACTTCGCGCGCACGCTGTCGCGGCCTTCGTAGAACACCGGCGACATGCCGACCCACTCCATCGGGTGGCGGCCGCCGCCGATGACGACGCCGTTGGCGATGGAGACGAAGCTGCCGATGTCGGCATGGTAGATGTCGCAGTCGTAGCCGCAGAACGAGTGCTTCTGCATCGTCGAGGCGTAGAACATCGTCCCCGCCTCGAGCTTCGAGGTGGCGTGTACCGACGAGCCCTTGACGGCCGTGAGGCGCGCCTTGCGCAGCAGCTTGAAGGCCAGCAGCTTGAGGGTTGCGATTGCGGGCATTGCAGATCGAACAGGCTCGGTCAGCGGCCGGCCGGCGAGGGCAGCGCCACGGGCGATGCGGGCCGGCTCGGCAGCGGCCGGGCAGCGTTCGCCGTCGGCGCGCGCCGTGGCCGGCGAAGGACGCGCGGCCCGACCAGCCAGATGAAATACACCGAGGTGAAGAAGAAGTAGTTGGTGACGATGGCGCCCGACTGCGACAGCCCCAGCATCGGGAACGAGAGGATGGCCATCACCTTCAGCCGCTCGCCTTCGGGCAGGCCGTGCCTGAACAGCCGGCGCAGCGCCCAGATGACCAGCGCGATGTAGCCGAGCAGCACCGGATAGCCGAAGTCGACGATGAACTGCAGCAGCGCGTTGTGCGGGCTCTGCGCGCCGCCGAGCTGGTACTGCGGCAGCGTGAGCACGAGCCACGAGCCGCCGGCGCCGAGGCCGAAGCCGTAGGACCGCATGTACTCGATGAGGACGAAGATCGCGGCGTCGGTGCGGTTGTTCAGCGAGCCGAGATCCTCGCCGGAGGCTTCAAGGCTGAGGATGTTGGCGATCGGCTGCAGCAGCAGGTCGCCCACCGAATAGTCGACGTCGTTGGCGAACTGGATCGGCACGTCGCTGATCGCGATGGCGAAGGACACCGCGATGCCGACGAGTCCCGCGGCAATGCCGGCCCACACGGCGGTGGGGATGCGCGCGGCAGCGGAGGCCCTCAGGATGCCGTAGACGGGCAGCGAGAACACCAGCAGCGAGATCAGGGCCGCCTTGGAGTCGTTGAGATACAGCAGCCACACGGTGACGAGGACGACGATGCCGCGCACAGGGCCGCGGTAGCGATCGAGCGTGAGCGCGAACCAGGCGATGACGCACAGCACGACCGCGAGGTCGTTCTGGTTCCAGAAGAAGGCCCGCACCGAGCCGTCCTCGGAATCGTCGGGGCTGAGGTTCGGGTAGTAGGAGCCCACTGCCATCTCGAGCAGGAGGTTGGCCAGCAGGAAGACGTAGAAGTACGCGGCGAAGCGCAGGAAGGCGTTGTCGAACCCGGTGTCGCGCGCCCTCAGGTGCAACATCATCACCAGGGGAATGAACAGGTACAGGTAGTGGACCAGCGAGGGCAGCAGCTGCGAGTAGTCGCCGCCGTACGCAGTCGCCAGCACCACGTTGTAGAGCGTGAAGACAAGGAAGGCGCCGATCGCCTTGACGGCCAGTGGCGCATTGGCCGCACAGACGACCAGCAGGCCGATCGGTGCGAGCAACCGGTACAGGGTGTACGGGTTCTCCATCTCCGGCCGCAGCACGGTGTTGCCGATGCCTGCGGCCAGCACGATGAAGAACAACAGCCGGGTCGCCCGCATGCCGCGCCTTCAGGCCTTGCCGCTCGCGCGCAGGCGATCGGGCGCGGGGCTGGTGCCCGGGCGGTCGGCACTCAGCCGCTTGCCCAGACGGATCATCGGCGCCTCGAAGCCCTCGTAGAGCGCGAGCGCGACGGCGATGGTCAATGCGGCCGTGGCCGCCATCGACACGTACGCCGGTGCGGCCCAGCCCGACAGGCGCAGTGCAAGTTCGACGCCCGGGTAGACGATCGGGTGCAGCAGGTACACCCCGTAGGTGGCGGCACCGAGAGCAGCCAGCGGCCTGGCCACGAACGCCGGCGGCGCAGCCTCCAGCTTGAAGAACGACAGCACGATGGCCGCCGAGACTGCGATGAACACGATGCGCGGCACGCCGGTGACCGTCGCGATGAGGTCGCCATCGACCGGGTAGGCTGCGAGCACCGCGAGGGCGGCGACGAGCAGGGCGATCGGCACAGCCGGCGGCATGCGCACGTGGCGGGCGTTGAAGAAGATCGCGACGCCGATCGCGTAGAAGCACAGGTTGTCGAACGGATTGATGTAGGTCGACCATTGGCTGGCCAGCGTGCGAGCTGGGTCCAGCGCCAGGAAGGCGAAATAGAAGCCCACGAGCAGCGCGGCCGCGAGGATCGCGTTGCCGAGCCAGCGGGAGCGCCGATAGGCGACAAGGAAGAACGGCGTGAGCGCGTAATAGACCATCTCGTTGCCGATCGACCAGGCGCCCGTGTTGATGTAGGCGCCCGGGGCGACGAACCCGAACAACGTGGTCAGGTTCAGCCACACGAGGCCCCAGTCGACCGTCGCGCCCTTGAGCCAGACCTGGGCGGCTGTGACCGCTGCGACCGCCAGCCACAGCAGAGGCCAGATGCGGAAGATCCGCCTGACGAAGAAGCGCAGCGATGTTCGGATGTCGCGGATGTAGTCGTGGTAGACCGCGGCCATCGCGAGTCCCGAGAGCACGAAGAACATCGAGACGCCGTAGATGCCGAGCCTGCCGAGCAGCGTGTCGGCCTGTGGCGCGCCGAGCTTCCACACGGTCAGGTGGTAGACCATGATCGACAACGCCAGCATCCCGCGCAGCCAGTCGAGCGGCTCGAGGCGGTTCATGCGGCCAGCCCCGACATGGAATGCGCCGCCACGGCCGGCATGTCGCCGTGCCGTTCCGTCCGCGCCTCGGCCATCGCGAGCAGCGTCTCAACGAGCTGCTCGACGCTGAGGATCTCCTCGGTTTCGTCGAAGGCGATCTCGGGGTGAATCAGCTTTCCGCGCAGCAGCACCTTGCGGCCCTGGAAGGCCGGGTCGATCTGGCAGGTCGAGAAGAACGATGCGAAGACCGTTCCGCTGCGGCCGTTGACGACGGTCAGGTCCGTGAGCTGCTCGAAGCCGGCCGGTGAGCCGCTGCCGTGCCGGTTGGGATGCGGCTTGTAGTAGAGCTTCACGCCGTCGCGCCCCGCCAGGCCGCTGCGCAAGTGATCGAGGACGACGCCTTCGTTCTCGGCGATCAGTTCGCCCGAGCCGTTGAAGGTCTGGCCGAGAAACACCAGGCGCACGCGATCGCCCGATGCGCCGACGGCGGCAACGGGCATCGAAGCGCCGGCGCGGTGGTTCAGCGGCCGCATCGCATAGCGGCAGGGTCGCGTGGCGTGGTAGTACTCGGCCTGCCGCTGCGTCAGGACATGGAACTCCTGGTAGGCATGCACCGGCAGGTACTTGCCGACGCCATGGGCGCTGTTGACGACCCGCACGGGGTATCGCGCCAGCGCGCGCGTGAAGTCGAGGCTGCCGATGTCGAATTCGTCGGACAGCTGCACCGTCGTGACGCCGAGCGCGACGACCTCGCGGGCGTGCAGCAGCTGCGCGCGCGTTTCCAGGCGCATCAGCGAACGCACGTCGCGCCGGCGCAGGAAATGCCAGAGGTCGGCAGGGCGGTACGCGTGCCCGGCGAGCTTGAAGGCGTGCCCCGAGCGGCGCAGGAACCGCAGGTACCTGACCTGACGCATCACGTTGATCGGGAACGGGTAGATCGCGCGCACGACGCCCGCCTCATCGGGGTCGAAGACGAGCTCGATGTCGTCCACATAACCCTTGCGGTAGGTGTGGGTCCCACGATCGCGAATGCGCCGGTCGACCGTGCGTCCGAGGCCGGCGAAGAGCCAGTGCGCGAGCACCTTCGCCAGCACCACCGCCACCTGCTTGACGCGCAGGCGCTGCCCGTAGACGTCGGGCAGCGGCGCCGCTTCGGCCGCCCGCCCTTCGAGGTAGGCACGTGCGTCGCCACTTGGCGAAGCAGCAGGCCTCGCTGGCGTAGAAGTCGGTGCCGTACCGGTGCGACCAGTTCACGCGCCGGTGCAGGTGGTAGCGGCCTTCGCCGAAGCGCGCGGCGGCAGCGAGCAGCCGGGCCGAGAACGCGGCCGACTCGCGCAGCAGTGGAATCTCGGTCACAGCCACGGTCGTGGAGCCTTCGGCAGCGGTCCTACCGACGCAGGCGCCACGGCATCGGCACCGCGACCGCCGCGACGACCCAGACGAGGCGCCAGCAGCAGCGCGTTGTTGATCGCGAACGACATGCCGGCGCCGAGCAGGCCCAATGCGAGGTCAGCAGGTACGACACGCCCAGCCCGACAACGGCGGTCGTCCCCGAGGTCACCGACAGGCGGCCGGTGCGTTCGGCGAAGAAGAGGTAGTTGACGACCGCGTAGTACATCCCCTGCAGCACGAAGCCGGCGACCATCCACGGCACCAGCGGCCGGGCCGCGACGTAGGCGGTGCCGACGAGGCGGTCGAAGAGCATCCATGCCAGCGTCGCCAGCAAGACACCGGCCAGCACCAGCGCGGCGAACAGGCCGTAGGTGCGCCGCACGATCATCCGGCGCACCGCCTCGTCGTCGCGCGCGAGCTGCCGGAACAGCCACGGCGCGAGCGCCTTGTTCAACGGCTCGACGAGCGCGATCATGACCATGCCGACCTGCATCGCTGCCATGTACAGGCCGAGGCTCTGCGCCCCCAGCAGCGAGGAGACGACCATGCGGTCGAGGTAGGTGATGGCGGTGCCCGCCGCCACGTGCGGCAACATCGGCGCGCCGAAGGCGAGCAGCGCGCGCAGGCGCTGGCGGCTCAGCGTTGCAGGCCCGAGATGGCCCTGTCGCCAGGCCCATGCGGCCCCGAAGGCGGCACTGGCGACCAGCGCGAGGGCGTACGAGAGCGTCCGGGCCCCGGCGTCGGGAATGAACAGCCACAGCAGCGCCAGGCACAGGCCGAGCTCGACGGCGCCCTGGATGAGGCGCGCTCCGAGGTAGTGCAGCGGCCGGTCCGAAGACTGGAAGAGAGCCAGGAAGACCAGGTTGAGGCTGAGCGCCAGTGCGGCCACCACGGCGAGCGCACTCGATCCGGCCGACAGTTCGAACAACCGCGCCAGGGGTCCATGCAAAACCAGCACGGCGACCAGCACCACGGCGTGCGCGGCGAGCACCAGCAGCAACGCGGCCGAGGCCAGCCGCCGCAGCTCTTCGCGTTCCACCTTGAAGTAGCGCACGGAGACCAGGCCGTGCACGCTGAGCCCGGCTGCATTCGCCACGATTGCCGTCAGCATCAGGAAGGCGGTCACCTCGCCGAACTGTGTCGGGCTGAGCAGGCGCGTGAGGATCGGCAGGAGAACGAACGGCGTCGCGCCCGCGACCGCAAAGGCGCAGGCGTAGATGAGGACCGACCGGCCGAGCTGCCGCGACATCAGCCTTGCGCAATGAAGGCCCCCAGGATGTCGAGGCCGACGCGGCCGCTCTTCTCGGGGTGGAACTGGAACCCCGTGACGTTGCCGCGCCGGACCGCCGCGGTGACCTTGTGGCCACCGAAGTCGTAGGTGGCGAGCAGGTGCGCGGGATCGGCGGGCTGGAAGTGGAAGGAGTGCACCAGGTAGACGGCGTCGGCCGGCTGGTGCGCGGCCAGGCTGCCGCGCGCGGCGCCTGGCGGCTGCGCGATGTCGATCGTCGTCCAGCCGATGTAGGGCACCTTGTGCGGCCGCCCGGTGGTCGACGTGCGCGGAATGGCCACGACGCGGCCGGCGATGATGTCCAGGCCTGCGTGGGTGCCGAACTCCTCGCTCTGCGTGGCCAGCATCTGCATGCCCAGGCAGATGCCCAGCAGCGGCCGCCCCGCGAGGGCGTGCTCGCGCACGGGCTCGGCGAGCCCCCGTTCGCGCAGGCCATTCATGCCGTCGGCAAAGGCGCCGACGCCCGGCAGGACGAGATGGTGCGCGGCGCGCACGCTTTGGGCATCGGCGGCCAGGCGCACCTGCGCGCCGCAGGTCTCCAGCGCCCGCTGCACGCAGAGGTTGCCGATGCCGTAGTCGACGGCGGTGACCACGGTGGCCATCAGATCTTCCTCATCGCGATGCCGGCGTTGCGCGCCGCGGCGCGCACTTCGGCGAGCGTCGTGCGGTCGTAGTGCAGCGCATCGGCGATCGCCACCGCGTCGGCGCCGGCGCCGACCACTTCGCGCAAATGCTCGTCGCTGCCGAAGCCGCCGCTGGCGATGACGGGCACCGAAACCGCTGCGGCGACAGCGCGCGTGAGCTCGATGTCGAAACCCTTGCGCGTGCCTTCGCGGTCGATCGACGTCACCAGCACCTCGCCGGCGCCGAGCTCGACGCCCCGCCGCGCCCACTCGACGGCATCGACGCCGCTGCGCTCGCGGCCGCAGTCGGTGTAGACCTCCCATCGCCCCGGCGCCTGCTGCTTGGCCTCGATCGACAGCACCATGCACTGCGAGCCGAAGCGCCGCGACACGTCGGCGATCAGCTCGGGACGGCGCACGGCCGCGGTGTTGATGGCCACCTTGTCGGCGCCGGCGCGCAGCAGGTCGCGCACGTCGTCGACGCTGCGGATGCCGCCGCCCACCGTCATCGGCACGAACACGTCGTGCGCGGCGCGGCGGACGATCTCGGTCAGCTTGCTGCGGCCGTACAGGCTGGCGACGATGTCGATGTAGACGAGCTCGTCGGCGCCCTGCTCGTAGTAGCGGCGCGCGTACACCTGCGGGTCGCCGATCACGCGCAGGCCCTCGAGGTGCACGCCCTTGATCAGGTTCGGCCCCTTGATGTCGAGCCGCGCGATGAGGCGCACGTTGTTCACGCCGTCATTCCTCGCCGTGCCAGACGGCGTGGCGCAGCCGCCATTGCCCGCCCTCGTGCTTCCACAGGTGCGGGCTGCGGAACGAATCGGCCAGGTTGTCGAAGTAGGCGCGGTCCATCAGCGGCTGCTCGAACATGCGCGAGGCCTGCGGGAACTCCTTCGGCGGGATGCTGAGGTAGCGGAAGATCTCCTCGGCGAAGCGCTCGGGGAACTCGCCGTCGAAGCGGCGCGCCAGCGCCACGCCTTCTTCGCGCAGGATGTCGCGCGAACGGATCTCCTGCGCCGCGTCGTAGGTGGCGCGGCCGATGCCGAACTTGATGAACGTCGTGTAGTAGTGGAAGTCGTCGATGCGGTCGTCGATGCTGTTGTACTTGCTGTAGGTGCCGGGCGTTCGCTCCGGCGAGGCCTGGAAGCCGCCGTGCTCGACGGCGTAGTAGTAGCAGCTCTGCGGGTGCCACTTGAGGTAGTAGCCGAGGTAGTGCACCTCGACCTTCTGGCTCTCGATCTCGGCCGGGTCGGCCGGCAGGTACGGCTGCAACTCGTGCGCGTCGACGCCGAAGTCTCCCTGCAGCGAAGCCAGCGACGTGCCGCCGAGGTAGATGTTCGACTTGTCGGCGGCGGTGAAGTACGACCAGTCGCGCTTGGCCGACTGCGTGTCGGCGATCGGGTTGCCGTATTCGGCCTCGTTCTCGCCGTAGAAGACGAGCGGGATCTTGTGCAGCAGCGCCATCTTCGGCGCCAGCGACTTCTGGCCGAAGATGAACGGCTGGAACGGGTGGAACAGGTTCTCCACCGCCAGGCGCGTGACGAGGCGGTGTACGCGGCCGTTGGGCGTGCACAGGAAGTTGTCGAAGCCGGCGTGGATCCAGCTCTGGAAGTTCTTCCAGCCCCACTCGGTGTAGATGTGCGGCGCCCACGTCACCGTCAGCGGGTGCATGCCGTACTTGTTCTTCAGCACGTGCGCGGCGTAGAAGCTGTCCTTGCCGCCCGAGCCGGGCACCAGACAGTCGTAGCTGCCGTCCTTGCTGCGGTAGCGGTTGCACAGGTCGACGAGGCGCTTCTCGCGCTCGGCCCAATCGATGCTGCCGTGCTTCTGCTCGGCCATCCGGCAGGCGTCGCAGACGCCCTCGGCGTCGAAGTTGATGGTGGCCTTCTTGCTGTCCTTCGTGTGCGCGTACTCGACGGCCGAATTCGGCCGCTGGTTCGAGATGACGCAGCGGCGGCAGAAGCCGACCTGCAGCGGCAGCCCGTAGCGGGTGCTGTCGGGCGTGTCGGTCTGGAAGGGGCGCAGGTCGATGTCGCGGCGGCGCGGATACAGGGGAGGGCGGCTCATCGTTTTCCTCAGGAGACCAGGCGGACGAAGGTTTCGAAATCGGCCGGCGTGTCGATGTCCAGCGACCGCTCGGCGGGCATCGGGTAGCCGACCGTGCCGGCGGCGACGAAGCTGCGCTCGCGCTTCAGCCACTCGCAACGGGCGACGTAGACGGCGCCGTTGAGAACGAACACCGGCGGCAGGTCCTGCCGCCGATTCGACTGGCCCACGGCCCGTTCTGCAGCGGGCAGCAGCGGCGCCAGCTCGGCGCGCTCGTTCATGCGGAACATCCAGTACGGGCTCTGCTCGGCGGCCGTGACCGAGACGCAGGCCGGCGCGCCGTGCTGCACGAGCGAGCGGCAGGCGGCGTCGATGTCGGCGGCGCTGCGCAGCGGCGAAGTGGGCTGCAGCAGCACAACGAGGTCGTGCGGCGGCAACTGGTCCAGCGCGTGCAGCACGACGTCGATCGAGGCCGCTTCGTCGGTGGCCAGTTCGCCCGGGCGGCGGAACGGCACTTCGCAGCCGCACTCGCGTGCGACGCGCATGATCTCCTCGTCGTCCGAGGAGAGCACGACGCGGTCGACGTGCCTGGAAGCGCGCGCCGCGGCGACCGTGTAGTCCAGCAGCGGCCGCCCGGCGGCCAGGCGGATGTTCTTGCCCGGCAGCCCTTTCGAGCCGCCGCGCGCGGGGATGACCGCCAACACCGACAGGCCGTCGATCACCGGAACACCTCGGCGAAGTCGAGGTTGGCCGCGCTCGTAGTCGGGCAGGCGGCCGATGTCAGGCCAGTAGCTGCGCACATGGTGGCAGCGGGCGCGGCCGCCGCCGGCGATCAGCGACTCGAAGAGCGCCGGCATGTCCAGGGAGCTGCCCGCGCGGCATCAGCTCCAGCACGCGCGGCGACAGCAGATGCCGGCATGACGACGAAGCGCTGCAACGGCTTCTCTTCGATGGCGTCGATGTGGCCGTCGCGCTCGCGCACGACGCCGAACGGCACCTGCATCTCGTAGAGGCCGCACGGCCATCGTCGCGTCGGCGCCTGATTCGACGTGGCGCTCGACCATCAGGCCGAAGTCTTCCTTGGTCAGCAGGTCGGCGTTGGTCACCACCAGCGGCGCGGTCGGCCTCGGGCAGCAGGCTCAACGCGCCGGCTGTGCCGAGCGCCCGGTCTTCGCGCAGGTAGCGGATGTCCCAGCCCGAGCGCGCTGCCATCGCCGAAGTGGGCCTCGATCTGCAGGTCGGCGCGGTAGTTCGCCAGGTAGATGCGCTCGAAGCCGTGCTCGGCGATCGTGCGCACGATGGTTTCCAAGAGCGGCCGCGAGCCGACGGGCAGCATCGGCAGGGCCATCGCGCGTCCGGGTCCCCGAGGCGCGTGCCCAGGCCGCCGGCCATGATGACGACCCAGTTGGCGCGCCGCGGCGTGTCGAAGAAGTCGACGAAGATCTCCAGGCCGACGACGCGGCGCGCTTCGTCGACCACCGGCATCTGGTGCAGGCCGCGCCGGCGCATCGTGGCGAGGATGGTGCTGCGGTCTTCGCCGGCGCGCGCGCACACCGGCGCGAGGTGCATCGCGTGCACCACGGCATCGTTCAGCGCCACGCCCTTGAGCAGCGCGCGGCGGATGTCACCGTCAACTCCAGCGTGCCGAGCAGGTGCCGCTCGCCGTCGACGAGCAGGCGCTATCTGGCTGCCGGTACGGTCGATGACGGCCAGCGCCTCGTGCAGGCTGGCCTGCAGGCCGATGAGCACCTGTTCCCAGCTCTTCACGCCTTGCCCTCCCGTTGCCGTGCCGGCACGCCGACCCAGGTGCCGCCGCCGCAATCGCACACCACCGCGGCGCCGACGCCGACGACGGTGCCCGCGGCGAGGCGCAGGCCTGGCGGACGACGGCGCCGGCGCCCACGTGCACGCCGTGGCCGAGGACGACGTTGCCGCACAGCACCGCGCCGGGCGCGACGTGCGCGGGAAGTCGCCGACGACCACGTCGTGCTCGACCACCGCGCGGGTGTTGACGATGGCGCCGCGGTGATGCGGGCGCCGGGTTGCACCACGCTGCCGGCCAGCGGCTACGCGCGGCTCTCGTCCACCTGCGCGCGCGGCCAGGGCGATGGCGCTCGGATGGCGCACGCCGCAGGTCAGCCCTCAGCCTCGAAGCGGCGCTGCAGGCGTTCGCGCGCGGTGCCTTCGGCGGCCTTGCCGGGATCGCTGGCGTTGCCGGCGCGCCGATGCCGTTCGCCAAGCGCACGTGTTCGGGCGCGTGGCGAACCAGGCGCTCTCGTCGCCGCCGAGCACGGGCAAGCCGGCCAGCTGTTGCCCGTGGCGCGACTTGTCCTCGTCGACGAAGCCGAGCACCTGCACGCCGGCGGCGAGCAACGCATCGGCGACCACGAAGCCGTGGCCGCCTGCGCCGATGACGATGACGGGCCGGCCGCTCACGGCTCGATCGCCTCGTCGGCGGCGTAGTCGCGCGTGGCCGCCCGAGCACGGACCACACATCGATCGGCGACAGGCCGTGCGCCGGCCGCTTGAACGCGAGCGCCTCCAGCGCCAGCACCTCGCCGCGACGGATGGGCCGCGCGGCGACGACGGCGCGCCGCGCGATGGCGAGGTTGCCGAGTTCCGCTTCGGCCGGCGCCTTGATGCCGTTGCCCAGCGCCGCCTGCACCGTGCGCACGCCGGCGACGAGCTGGCGCAGCTCGTGCAGTTCGAGCGAGGCGGCGTGGTCCGGGCCCGGCAGCTTGCGGTCGAGCGTGAAGTGCTTTTCGAGCACGCGCGCGCCGCGCGCCGCGGCCAGCGCCACTTCGATGCCGGTGGTGGTCCAGGTAGCCCGCAGCAGGCCGAAGGCGGCCGCCAGCGTGTCCATCGCGCGCAGGTTCACGGCGGCCGGCGGCGCCGAGTACTGCGTCACGCAATGCAGCAGCGTCACGCGCTCGCTCAGCAGGGCCAGGCCGGATTGCGAAGCGCGCGCCGCATCGCATTCGGCGCGGCTCTGGGGCAGGCCTGGCTGCGTGAGCGCGAACGCGATGACGCCGAGTGCGGCTTCGATGTCGGCCAGCGTGCTCATGCCGGTGGAGACGATGAGCGGGCGCCCGAAGGCGCGCCTGACCTCTGGCAGCATCGGTGCGTGCGTGATGTCGCCCGGGGATCTTCACGGCCGGCATGTCCAGCGTCGCCGGGAAGGCGAGGCTGTCGGCGTCGAACGCCGTCGACATGAAGCGGATGCCGCGCTCGCGGCAGCACGGCCAGCGTGTGGTGCGCGGCGCGCGGCAGTTCGAGCCGGCGCAACGTTTCGAGCTGCGCGCCGGCCAGCGCCTCGCCGGTGTTGGCCACCTGGTAGTCGGCCTTGCGCGCCTGTGCGGTGACGAGCTGCGCGGCCTGGAGGTCTGGAACTTGACGACGTCGGCGCCGGCGTCGGCGGCGGCGTCGACGAGTTGAAGCGCCAGCTCCAGCGAGCCGTTGTGGTTGACCCCGGCTTCGGCGATGAAGAGGCAGCGGTCAACCATCGATGGATCAGCTTCGGTCATGCCGCGCCAGGCGCGAAGAACGGCTTGCGCAGCAGCGTCGCCGCGTCCGGCAGGCTGCGCAGCGCGGCGACGATGCGGGCGGCGCTGTGGCCGTCGCCGTAGGGGTTGACGACCCCGCTGCAGTCGAGCGTGCCCGCCTGCCCGATCGCGCGCGAGATGGCTGCGCGCTCGGGCGGGCAATGCAGCACTGAGGCGGCGGCGAGCCGGCCGCGCTGGCGGTCGCCGACGTTCACGGTCGGCGTGCCGAGCGAAGGCGCTTCATAGAGGCCGCTGGACGAGTTGCCGACCACCGCGTCGACCTCGGCCATCAGGCTCAGGTAGCGAAGCTGGCCGAGCGAATCGTGCGTGCACGCGCCCGCCGTGCTGCGCCGCGAACTCATCCAGGCGCTGCGAGATCGCGCAGCCGCCCTTGGCGTTGGGGCGCGTGAACCAGATCGTCGATGGCTCATCCGTCGCGGCGAGCGCCGCGAGCAGTTCCTCGAATTCGCCGCGTCCGTCGTCGGCGGCCAGCGTCACCGGGTGGTGACGAGCAGGTTGTGCCGGCCGAGCAGCGCGCCGAGCTGGCGTTCGAGTTCGCTGCGCGCCAGCAGCGGGCGCCGGCGCAGGTGGTCCAGGCCCGGGCTGCCGACCACCTGCACGCGAGCAGGATCCTCGCCCATCTGGCGCACTCGCCGCGCCGCGTCTTCGTTGGTGACGGTGCAGGTGCGCCATCTTCGTGATCGCGTGGCGCATCGAGTCGTCGATGGCGCCTTCGCTCACGTCGCCGCCGGCCACGTGCACCAGCGGCACACGGTGCATCAGGCAGGCGATGGCGGCGGCAGGATCTCGAAGCGGTCGCCGAGCACGAGCGGCGTCGGGCTTGAGCTGTTCGAGCGCGTCGGACATGCCGATCAGGGCCGAGCGCCGTCGACTTGCTGACCGCGCCGGCGGTGTCGCCGGCGAGCAGCATCTCGACGCGGCGCGCGATGGCGAAGCCGTCGGCTTCGATTTGCCGCACCGTGAGCCCGAACTCCGGCGCCAGGTGCATGCCGGTGACGACGAGCTGCAACTCGATGCCCGGCTCTTCGCGTAGGTCGTGCAGCACCCAGTACAGCAGCCCGTATTCGGCGCGGCTGCCGGTGACGCAGATTCGCTGGCGGCGGTCCATCGTCGGCATCTTTGATGTTCGGGCCGCGGCGCGCTTCAGCCGGCCAGGCGCGCTGCACCCAGGCACGTTGACGACGCGCGCTTCCAGCGACTCGGCCACCGGCAGCGGCATGCCGCGGACTGGCGGCGTACATCGGCAGCCGGTGCATCAGCGTCCACAGCGGGCGCGACATGTAGCCGGCGTCGTTCCAGGGCCGCGAGCAGGTCGTCGCGCCGCGGTGCGTTCGCAACGTCGAGCACAGCGCGTTGAGCCAGTAGTTGCCGCGCGTGTGCGGCGGCTCGCGCAGGACCTGCACGCCGGGCACGCCGGCGAACGCTTCTGCATAGCGCGCCGCCAGGCGCCGGCACGCTCGACGAACGACGGCAGCTGCTCGAGCTGCGCGCAGCCGAGTGCCGCGTTCAGATTCGGCAGCCGGTAGTTGTAGCCGACCTCGTCGTGCAGGAAGTTCCAGCGGTGCGGCACGCTGCCGTCGTGGTGAGGTGCTTGGCGCGCTGTCCGAGGGCGGCGTCGTTGGTCAGCACCGCGCCGCCGCCGCCGGTGGTGACGACCTTGTTGCCGTTGAAGCTGAGCGCGGCGAGCTGCCCGACGTTGCCGGTGTGCCGGCCCTTGTAGCTTGGCGCCGAGCGACTCGGCGGCGTCTTCGATGAGCACCAGGCCCCAGCGCGCGGCAAGGTCCGCCAGCGCGTCGAGGTCGCAGGGGTGGCCGAAGACGTGCATGACCACGAGCGCGCGCATGCACGCGCCGCTGCGGCGGTTGAAGGTGCCGCCGTCGCGGCGCTCGGCATTTCGGACAGGTACGCGTCGAGCGCGCGCGCATCGACGCCGGTGAAACGCGCCTCGGGTCGACGAAGTGCGGCGTCGCCTGCGCACGACCTGCGGCCAGGCGGTGGCGACCAGGTCGGCGCCTGGCAGCCAGCGCTTCGTCGCCGGGGGCGACGCCGGCCAGCAGCAGGCGGATGTGCAGCGCCGCGGTGCCGTTGGCGGTGGCCGCGGCGTGGCGCGCGCCGGTGACGGCGGCAGGGTCGCGCTCGAAGCGGTCGACGTAGAGGCCGACGGAGGGAGACCCAGCCGGTGTCGATGCACTCCTTGACGTAGTCCCACTCGCGGCCGCCGAACTCGGGCTCGTGCAGCGCGATGGTCCTTGTGGCGTGCCGAGCACCGCGCGCACGGCGCTCACGGCCACGGCAACGGTATCGAGCGTCGGAGAGGAGGCGTCCATCGCGCGCGGCCTTATCAGCCTCTCAGATGTTGTAGCGGCCCGCCTTGTAGCGGGCCAGGTGCGCCGGGTCAGCGAACCAGTCGATCGTCTCGCGCAGGCCGCGCTCCAGGCCGGCGAGGCCGGCGTACTGCGGCGTCCAGCCGGTGAGGTTGCGTGCCAGCGTGTTGTCGGCCCACAGGCGCTCGACCTCGCTGCCGGCAGGGCGCAGGCGTTCCTCGTCGCTGAGGATTTCCACTTCGCGGCCCATCAGGCGAGGGCGATCAGGCGCGCGGTGTCGCCGATCGACACCTCGTAGTTGCTGCCGACGTTGACGACGCGGCCGACCGCGGCGTCGCTCTCGGCCACGGCGACGAAGCCGCGCACGGTGTCGTGCACGTGGTTGAAGTCGCGCGTCAGGTGCGTGGCGCCGAGCCGGATCGAACGCGAGCCGGCGGCGATCTGCGTGATGATGGTCGGGATCACCACGCGCGCGCCGACTGCCGCGGCCCGTAGGTGAAGGGCGGATCACCGCCACCGGCGTGCCGAAGGAGAGCTGAAGCTGAGGGCGATCTGGTCGGCGCCGATCTTGCTGGCCGAATAGGGCGACTGGCCCTGCAACGGGTGCTCCTCGGTGATCGGCACGAAGCGCGCGGTGCCGTAGACCTCGCTGGTGGACGTGTGGACGACGGCGCGCGCACGCCGACTCGCGCGCCGCCCAGGTGATGTTCGGCGTGCGCGCGCTGGGCGTTGTTGTCGAGCAGCCGTGTCGGGCGAGTGGTAGGAGTACAGATCGCGATCAACGCCGCCGGGTGCGGCCACGACGTCGCAGCCCTTCATCGCCGTGCGGACGCCGTGGGTCGCGGATGTCGCCGGCGAACACGACGAGTCCTTGATCGACGCCTCGCTGTGGTCGAGCCAGCCCCAGGAGTTGAAGCTGTTGTAGAGGACGAAGGCGCGCACGTCGTGGCCCAGCCGCACCAGGTGCTCGGTGAGGTGCGAGCCGATGAAGCCGTCGGCTCCGGTGACGAGAATCTTCTTGCCGGCGAGATTCATGATGGATGAAGCGGCTGTCGTCGATCGGCCGCCTCGCCGGCGGCCGACGTCACGGCAGGCTCAGGCCGCGACGCCGGCGATCGTGCCCTGCAGGGCCTCGAACTCGGCTTCCTTGCGCGCGAGGAACCGCATCGTGAGGCGAAGCTTCTCGGTCATGCCGGAAGGGGTCAGCACGTAGGCGTAGCTCGGTTTCTTCTGGCTGCGGCGGGAGTTGCGTACCTTGAGCAGGCCCTTGTCGAGCAGCGCGTGCAGCACGTAGTGCGTCTTGCCCAGGCTCGGGCCGAGCGCGGCGGAAAAAGGCGCGCTGCGGCAGGTCGGGTTGAGCGGCCAGCGCTCGCAGCACGGCCAGGCGGGCGGCTCCATGTCACCGTGGTGCCTCCAGTCTGCGACGGCGGTTGAGGGTGGGCCGGAGGCCGAGTCGCGGGTAGGTGTTCATCGATTGAACGATGATTCTAGAACCTGGCACGGCCCGCGCCAGGGGCGTCCGCCGCTCAGCGCCCGCGCAGGGCGCGTGAAATGCGTTGCAGCGTGTGGCCGGCCCGCGGGTCGGCGGCCCGCGCAAGCCGCGTCCAGTGCCACGTGTAGACGATGACCAGCCCAAGCACGGCGCCGTCCGGTGGCCAGCACGGTGACCAGGGTCCGCTTCGGACTTGACCTGCGCTCAGGCAGGGCAGCCTGGTCGACGACCTGGATCGGCGCCCCTTCGCGGCTTTCGTCCACGCGCGCCAGTTCGTACTGGCGGGCGAAGGCTCATCAGGGTCTCTTGGTACTTGTACTCGCGGAATCTTCCGATGTAGTCGCCGCTGGCCGGCGTTTCGCTGGCGCGTTCGATCTCGGTCAGCCGCGCGCGCAACGCCGCCAGTGCCGACTGGGCCTGCTGCACTTCGGGCGTGTCGGGCATCAGGCGTGCCTTGAGCGCCTGCAGGCGCACCGCGGCCGACGTGGCCTCGGCCTTCCACGCGCGCGTATTCCTCGGCGGCCGCGCGCGGTTCGGCGCGCAAGGCGCCCGGCGGTGACCCGCTCGCCTGCAGCGCGCGCTGGGCGTTGGCGAGTTCGTCGCGCGTCTTCTCGAATGCGTCTGGAAAAGCGCGCCTTTCCGTGACGGCCAATGTCGAGGTCAGCCGCCGCAACTCCTGCACGTACTGGTTGGCCATGTCGGCGGCGCGCCAGGGTCGTTGTCCTCGACCTCGACGACCACGAGCCCATCCTTCTTGCCGGCGGAAACGCGCGTGCGTTCGTGCAGCAGGCGCCGCGCGTCCATGCGCAGCTTCTTGTCGTAGAGGGCGACAAGGCCGAACTGGTCGATCATCCGGTCGGCGATGGTTTCGCTCTGCAACAGCGCCACCAGCTGGTCGGTGGGACTGCGCACGCCCACTGCGCCGCCGGCAAGGGCGCCGAGTCCGCCCAGCGCGGCGAGGGCGCCGGCTGTGGCGCTTTGCTGCGAAGCCGGCGGCAGCAGCGTCGTGCGGGCCGTGAAGACCGGGCTGATGATGAAGGTGACGCCGAGCGCGAGCAGGCCGACGACGGCTGGTATCAGCAGCAGCGTGCGCCAACTGCCCGCCATCGCCACAAGGATGTCGTCGGTCGCGACGGCGGCCGGCGCTTCCTGCTCGGCCGCCGCGCGCAGCGCTTCGTCGTTGGGGCCGCCAGCGTTCATCGAGTGGCGCTGACGATGCCGGCCATGCCGAGACCGAAGTTGAAGATGATCTGCGTCCAGTCCTTGGCCGCCTGCAGGAACGTGGTCTTGTCCATCTCCTCCGGCACGAAGACCGTGTCGCCGGGTTCCGAGGGCAGGTCGGACACATTGCCGGCGCGGCCGAACCAGCCGCGGTTCTGGCGGCCGCTGATGACGTTGCCGTTGGCGCGCACGACAAAGATGCTGCCTTCGTCCGCGCCCTTGGTCGGCCCGCCGGCCAGGCGCAGGTAGTCGCCGACGGTGCGCCCTGAGGCGTGCAGGTAGGTGGCGGCGTTGAAGACGCTGCCGAACACGCCGACGGTGGTCGGCCGCGGTGGCACCTTCAGGCGGTCGCCGTCCTCGAGCGCAAGATCCGGCAGGTCGGTGTCATCGGGCTGCATCTGCAGGACGATCCGACCGGTGGGCCGCAGCGTGCGCAGGCGCTCGACGAGGCGGTCGGTTGCGGTGGCCCTCGCGGTCGACGCGCTGGCGTCGTCGGCCGTGGCCACACGCTGCGTGCCGGAGGACCGCGCGATGTCGGTCTCGAGGTCACGCAGCGCGCGGTCGTAGTTCTCCTGCTGCGTGCGCTGCACGCTGTCGCGCGTCAGCTCCGCCGCGTAGAGGTACGCCGCCGTGGTGTAGCCGCCGGCGGCGCGGATCGCGTCGCGCACCGAGCTGCCCGCCGGCAGCACGTATTCGGCCGGCCGCACGACTTCGCCTTCGACGCGCACGCGCTTGCTCTGCTGTTGCGAAGGCAGCGCGGCCTCGACGGCGCTGAAGGCACGCAGCACATCGCCGTCGGTCAGCGGCAAGGTCGTGTCGCGCGGCAGGGCGAGCTCGGTGACGCGGCCGGCGTTGCGGTCGGCCAGCCGCTCCACCGCGAGCCGGGTCCGGTCGGCGACGGCGCTGAAGCCGCCGACCATGCGCAAGGCATCGGCGACCGTCTCGCCGGGCTTCAGCTCGAGCACGGCCGGCTTGTTGACGCTGCCGATGAAGCCGACCTGCGTACCCACGGCGCCGACGTGCACCACGTCGCCGGCCTGGACGAGGCGGTCGGCCGAGCGGTCGCCGTTGAGGAGCAGGTCGTAGAGATCGAAGCGGCTGACGAGCCCGGCGCCGCGCCGCAGCTCGATGTTGCGGAAGCTGCCGGCGGCCGACGGGCCGCCCGCGCGCATCAGCGCCGTTACCACGCTGGACAGGCTGCTCACCGAATACGTGCCGGGCCGCACGACGAAACCGGTGACGAAGATGCGGATGCCGCGCAACTGACCGAGTGCGACGCTGCTCTGGAAGTTGCGGAAGACCTGCGCCACGCGGCGGTTCACCGCCTCGGGCAGTTCGGCCATGCGCAGCCCCGAGACCTGCACCGTGCCGACGCGGGGAATACTGATGCGCCCGGACCGGTCTACCAGCAGGCGCAAGTCGGCATCGACCGAGCCCCACAGCGTCACCAGGACTTCGTCGCCGGGAGCCACGACGTAGTCTTCGGGCACGAGGGGGCTGACGTCGATGGTCTTCGGGTCGGTCGGCGCAGTGACGAGGTCGGCACCGAAGCGGCGGATCTGCGGCCGCTTCAGCCCGGTGTGCTGCTGGACGAAGCGCTCGAACTCGCCGGGCACGTAGAGCGGCGGCTGCTCTTCTTCCATGCCGGGTATGCCGGTGCGCGCACCGGGTGTCGTGCGCTCGTCAGCCTGGTTCGGCGGTTGGTTCGGCTGGCGCAGCCGCGGCGTCCGGGCTGCTTGGCGCTGTCGGTGCTGTCCTCGCGATCCTTTCCGCTGGAGCAGCCGGCGATGGCACGCCCGGGTTGAGCGAGGTCTGCGCCACCGCGGCCGCCATCGGCAGCGCGAGCGCCATGGCGGCCAGCAAGCCGACCAGCACGCGCAGGAACAGGGGTCGAAAGAAGGGAGGCGAACTCATCTCGTCGAAACGCGGCAGGCTCGCGTCCCGCGCCGTGGGCGGAAGCAGGGCCGAGGTTGGGGCCCGTGCCGGTCGAGCCCGAAGGCAGGGCGGCGGATTCTATCGGCACGCGCGGGGCCTAACCTGCTCGAATCTAGAATCGCCGGATGCTCGCGCTGCTGGCCGCATTCACCCTTTCCTTCGCGATCACGATGTTCGTCGTGCACGCGACGAAGACGCGTGGTGGCTCGCTGCTCGACAGCGACACCTCGGGGCCGCAGAAGTTTCACGCCCGGCCGGTGGCGCGCGTCGGTGGCCTGGGCATCTTCGCCGGGTTGCTGGTGGCACTGGTGCCGATGTGGTTCATATCGCCGGACGCGGCGCTGATGGCCGGCACGCTCATGGCCTGCGGCCTGCCGGCCTTCGTCGGCGGCCTGCTGGAAGACCTGACGAAGAGCGTGCGGCCGCTGCACCGGCTTCTGGCCACCGCCGTCTCGGCCTTGCTTGCGGTCTGGCTCCTCGACTCGGTCCTGAGCCGAACCGACATTCCGGGCCTCGACTGGCTCGTGTCGTTCGCGCTCGGTAGCACGGCGCTGACGGTGTTCGCCGTCGCCGGCATCGCCAACTCGGTGAACATCATCGACGGCCTGAACGGCCTGGCCTCGATGTGCGTCATGATCATGCTCGGCGCGCTGGCCTACGTGGCGTTCCAGGTCGGCGACGGCTTCGTCGGCGCGCTGGCGCTGGCCGGCATCGGCGCGGCGCTCGGGTTCTTTTTCTGGAACTACCCGGCCGGGCTCATCTTCCTCGGCGACGGTGG
The DNA here is from genome assembly GCA_046348035.1 of Rubrivivax sp. Taxonomy (GTDB): domain Bacteria; phylum Pseudomonadota; class Gammaproteobacteria; order Burkholderiales; family Burkholderiaceae_C; genus Rubrivivax. The sequence continues at coordinate 78,104 of JAXMEZ010000004.1, forward strand.
CGCCTACTTCCTCGGCTTCTTCGTCGCCGAACTGTCGATCCTGCTGCTGGCGCGCAACCCCTCGGTGTCGCCGCTGTTCCCGCTGCTGGTGTGCATCTACCCGGTCTTCGAGACCATCTTCTCGATCTACCGCCGGCGCGTCATCCGCTCGGTGCCGCCGAGCATGCCCGACGGCATCCACCTGCACTCGCTGATCTACCGGCGCCTGATGCGCTGGGCCGTGGGCGACAGCAGCGCGCGGGCGCTGACGCGGCGCAACTCGGCCACTTCGCCGGTGCTGTGGCTGCTGTGCATGCTCTCGGTCGTTCCCGCCGTGCTGTTCTGGGACAGTTCGGCATGGAACGCCATCTTCCTGGCCTTGTTCGGCCTTGTCTACGTCGCCTTGTACTGGCGCATCGTGCGCTTCAAGGCGCCACGCTGGATGCGTGCCATGGTCACCCGGCCGCAATGGCTGGGTGACCAAGAGCGCCCGCGGGCGTGACGATCATTCTGTTGATGCAATCTTCGGATCCGACACCTGAAGCGCCGACGCAGCCGCCCCCGCGCTTCGACACCCTCGCCCTCGACGCCAAGCTGCTGCGTGCAGTGGCCGCTTCGGGCTATGCCTCGATGACGCCGATCCAGGCCAAGGCGATCCCGATCGTGCTCGCCGGGCGCGACGTGATGGGCGCGGCGCAGACCGGCACAGGCAAGACGGCGGCGTTCACGCTGCCGCTGTTGCAGCGCATGCTGGCGCACGAGAACACGAGCATGTCGCCGGCGCGGCACCCGGTGCGCGCGCTGGTGCTGGCGCCCACGCGCGAGCTGGCCGACCAGGTGGCCGCCAGCGTCAAGAAGTACGCCCAGCACACGCTGCTGCGCTCGGCGGTGGTGTTCGGCGGCGTCGACATGAAGCCGCAGACCGAGGAATTGCGCAAGGGTGTCGAGGTGCTGATCGCCACGCCCGGGCGCTTGCTCGACCACATCGAGAGCAAGGTGGCGGTGCTGAACCAGGTCGAGTACGTCGTGCTCGACGAGGCCGACCGCATGCTCGACATCGGCTTCCTGCCCGACCTGCAGCGCATCCTGTCGTACCTGCCCAAGGAGCGGCAGACGCTGCTGTTCTCGGCCACGTTCTCGCCGGAGATCAAGCGGCTCGCGTCGAGCTATCTGCAGGACCCGGTGACGGTGGAAGTGGCGCGGCCGAACGCCACTGCGGCGACGGTGGAACAGCGCTTCTACAGCGTCACCGACGACGACAAGCGCGCCGTCGTGCGGCAGTTGCTGCGCCAGCGTGAACTGGCGCAGGCGCTGGTGTTCGTGAACTCGAAGATCGGCGCGGCGCGGCTGGCGCGCGCCTTCGAGCGCGACGGCCTGAAGACGCAGGCGCTGCACGGCGACAAGAGCCAGGACGAGCGGCTGAAGGCGCTGGCTGCGTTCAAGCGCGGCGAGGTCGAACTGCTCGTGGCCACCGACGTGGCCGCACGCGGCCTCGACATCGCCGACCTGCCGGGCGTGTTCAACTTCGATGTGCCCTTCAACGCCGAGGACTATGTACACCGCATCGGCCGCACCGGCCGCGCCGGCGCCTCGGGGCTGGCGATCACGCTCGTGACTCGCGACGACTCGCGCATGATTTCGGAGATCGAGCGGCTCATCAAGAAGAAGATCGAGATCGAGCCGATCGAGCTCGACGACGACCGGCCGCGCCGCCCGCGGCGGCGCTCGTTCGACGATGAGCGCGACGTGCCGCCCGCCACGGCCGAGCGCGCCGAGCGTTCCGAGCGCGGCGAGCGCGGTGACTACGCACGCCGCTCGCTGCCGCCGGCGAGGCCGCCGGTTCCCGCCGACCCGTTCTTCGACAAGCCCTACGAGCCGGTGGGCAGCGGCCATGCGGCGTGGGAGAAGGGTGAGAAGGGCGAGAAGGCCGCGAAGGGCGAACCCGGCGAGAAGGCCGCGCCCGCGGCGGCGCCGCGCCCGGGGCTCTCGCCCAACATCCGGCCGAAGAAGAAGGTGGCTTCGCTGCTGGGCGGCGGGCGCGGCTGAACGCAGTCGCGTCTGTTGCGCCGGCGGCCGCGTCGATGCGCGGCATGCGCCACGCGGCACGCGCCTGGCGACGCCTCGCTCAGCCTTGCACGAGAAAGACCGCCGGCAGGCGATCGGATAGCAGCGGCGCCTGCGCCGGCTGCGCCGCCTGCATGCGCCGCCACTGCGCGATGCTCGCCGTGCGGCTCGTGCCTTCGGGCAGCGTCAGCGCCTGGCTCACCGAAAGGCGCGTGGCCGGTGCGGCGCATTCGAGCAGCGCCGCCAGCAGCGCGTTGTTGCGGTAGGGCGTCTCGATGAAGATCTGCGTCTGCTGGAGCCGGCGCGAAGCGGCTTCGAGCTCGCGGATGCGCTCGCGCCGCGCAGCGGCGTCCTGCGGCAGGTAGCCCACGAAGGCAAAGCTCTGGCCGTCGAGGCCGCTGGCGGCCAGCGCGAGCAGCAGCGAACTCGGTCCGGGCAGCGGCAGCACCGTGAGGCCCTGCGCGTGGGCTGCCGCGACCACCGCCGCGCCGGGGTCGGCGACAGCGGGCAGGCCGGCTTCGCTGAGCAGGCCGATGTCGTGGCCCGCGAGTGCCGGGGCGAGCAAGGTTTTGAAGGCCGTGTCGCGCTCATTGGCCGCCGAGGCGGCTTCGGGCCGGCGGCCTTGCGGGCCTTTCTGCGGCCGCGGCAGTTCGGTGATCGCCAGCGACTGCAACGGCTGCTGCAGCGGCACCACGCCGTTCACGCGCTTGAGGAAAGCGCGCGCGCTGCGGGCGTCTTCCACGAGCCAGTGCTGAAGCCGCGCGGCCTGGTGCAGCACCGCCTGCGGCAGCACAGCCGAGAGATCCTGCGGTGCCGCGCCGAGGTCGAGCGCGTTCGGCACCAGCACCAGGCGGCCGCGCTGTGCCGCCGTCGTGGTGGCGGCGGGCGACGCTGCGTCCGCGTCGCCCATCACGCCAGCGGGTCGACGCCCGCCGCGCGCAGCAGTCGGGCCGTGGCGATCAACGGCAGGCCGACGAGCGCGGTCGGGTCGTCGGACTCGATTGCGTCGACGAGCGCGATGCCCAGCGTCTCGCACTTGGCACTGCCGGCGCAGTCGTACGGCTGCTCGGTGCGCAGATAACGTTCGATCTCGTGCGAGCCCAGGCGGCGGAAGCGCACCGTCACCGGCACCAGCACCTGGCCCTCGTAGCGGCGTTCATGGCGGCCGCCATGTCGCAGCACGCACACGGCCGTGGGGAAGACCGCCTGCCGGCCGCTCAGCCACTGCAACTGCTGTACCGCACGCTCGTGCGTGCCGGGCTTGCCGATCGCTTGGCCGTCGAGTTCGCAGACCTGGTCGGAGCCGATCACCACCGCGGCCGGATGCTGCTTCGCCACCGCCTCGGCCTTGGCGTGGGCGAGGCGGCGCGCGAGCACGGCGGGCGCTTCGCCGGGCAGGGCCGCTTCGTCGACGCCGGGCGACTGCACTTCGAAGGGCAGGCGCAGGCGCTGCAGCAACTCGCGCCGGTAGCGCGACGTGGAGGCGAGGATCAACGTCGGCCGCTCGCGCTCAAGCGGCGATCGGCGGCCCAGCTCATCGCGCGGTGCCTCGCCGGCAACAGGCTCGTCCATGCGGACATTGTTCCATCGCCGCGCGCCTACACTGGCCGCTGCCGGCCTTGATGGCGAGTCGCACATCCGTCCGCCGTCGGCGCTTGCTCTTCGCCTTTTCGTCGCCATGGCCCGACCTTCGCCACCGTCGCCTTCCTCCCGGTCCACCCGCGCTGCCGCCGCAGCGCCGGTGCTCGACGTGGCCGCGTTCTGCCGCAGCGCGGTGGCGCAAGAGGGCCGCTTCACGCTGGCCGAGTTGCCGCGGCTGGCCGAGTCGGTGCTGCGTGCTGCCGATGCTGGCGCCGAGCCGGCCATCGAATGGCGCGCTGCGGGCGCGATGCAATCCGGCGGCCGCGCGCCGTTCGTCGTCGACCTCGGCGTGCAGACGAAGCTGACCCTCGAATGCCAGCGCTGCCTGCAGCCAATGGCGGTGCCGCTGGCGATCGAGCGGCGCCTGCGCTTCGTCGAAGGCGAAGACGAGGCGGCGCGCCTGGACGGGGAACTCGAAGACGACGTGCTGGCGCTGACGCACCGCCTGGACGTGCGCGCGCTGGTCGAGGATGAACTGCTGCTGGCGTTGCCGCTGGTGCCGCGCCACGAGACCTGCCCGCAGCTTCCCGACGCGTTGCGCCCGGCGGACGCGGCGCCCGCCGACGATGGCGCCGCGTCCCGCGAGCACCCGTTCGCCGCGCTGGCCGGCCTGCGGCGGACCCAGTCCTGAGCCCAGCCGCGCGACTGCCCGGTGGTACACTCCGCAGCTTTTCGGCAGGGTCAACCGTCACTGGCGGCCGCCGAGGCTGTCGAGGCCGCTGAGCCCGCTGAAGTCGCCGAAGCAGCGAAAGCCGAAGCAGCGAAAGCCGAAGCAGCGAAAGCCGAAGCAGCGAAAGCCGCCGCCAGGGCCGCCGGAGCCGCTGAATCCGCCGTGGGCCGGCCTGCGTGCTCGGCGCCGGCGGCGCGCGATGCGCCCGTATCGCTGCTCAGGCACACCGCAGCGCACGAACTGCCGAGTGAACGGCCGCACCAACGGCCAAGTGCCCCAGGAGATCATCGACATGGCCGTCCAGCAGAACAAGAAGTCGCCGTCCAAGCGCGGCATGCACCGCTCGCACAACGCGCTCAGCGCGCCGGGCACCGCGGTGGAGCCCAACACCGGCGAAGTGCATCTGCGCCACCACATCTCGCCCACCGGCTTCTACCGCGGCCGCAAGGTCCTGAAGACCAAGGCCGGCGCCTGACCTTCACGGCTGAGGTGGCCGCCGTCCGCGTGCCGCGCGCCGTGCCGGCAGCCACTGCCGCCAGCACCGCCAGCGCCGCGCCGTGAACGCGCACCACTCGCCCGCGCCGCTGGCCACGGTGCGCATCGCCGTCGATTGCATGGGCGGCGACCACGGCCCGGCTGTCACGCTGCCGGCCTGCCGCGCGTTCCTCGACAAGCACCCGCAAGCCGAACTGCTGCTGGTCGGCCGCGACAACGCGCTGGCCGAAGCCGCCGCGTGGCCGCGCTGCCGCATCGTCGCTGCTTCGGAAGTGGTGACGATGGAAGACTCCGTCGAGGTGGCGCTGCGCAAGAAGCGCGACTCGTCGATGCGGGTCGCGATCACGCAGCTCAAGCCGGGCCCCGGCGGCGCCGGGGGCGAAGCCGCCGCCGACGCCTGCGTCTCCGCCGGCAACACCGGCGCATTGATGGCCGTGGCGCGCTACGTGCTGAAGACGCACGAGGGCATCGACCGCCCGGCCATCGCCACCGTGATGCCCAACCGGCGCGACGGCTTCACCACCGTGCTCGACCTCGGCGCCAACGTCGATTGCACGCCCGAGCACCTGCTGCAGTTCGCGGTGATGGGCAGCGCGCTCGTCTCGGCCGTCGACAACAAGGAAGAGCCCACGGTCGGCCTGCTCAACATCGGCGAAGAAGCCATCAAGGGCAGCGAGACGATCAAGCGCGCCGGCGAACTGCTGCGCGCCGCCGGCGCCGCGGGGCACATCAACTTCCAGGGCAACGTCGAGGGCAACGACATCTACAAGGGCACGGTGGACATCGTCGTCTGCGATGGCTTCGTCGGCAACGTGCTCTTGAAGACGAGCGAAGGCCTGGCGTCGATGCTCACCGAGTTCATCCGCGAGGAGTTCACGCGCTCGTGGACGGCCAAGCTGGCGGCGCTGGTGGCGCTGCCGGCGCTGAAGCGGTTCAAGACCCGCGTCGACCCGCGCCGCTACAACGGCGCCGCGCTGCTGGGCCTGCGCGGCCTCGTCTTCAAGAGCCACGGCTCGGCCGATGCCTATGCCTTCGAGAGTGCGCTCGCGCGCGCTTATGATGCCGCGCGCAACCGGCTGCTGGCCCGCGTGCACGACCGCATCGGGCCCACGCTGGCGGCGCTGCCCGCCGGTACGGGTGTTGCCGCGCCGGAGCAAGCCGCATGACCGCCCACCCATCGCCTGCCGCTGCGACTTCGCGCGCGCCGTTCTCGCGCATCACGGGCACGGGCAGCTACCTGCCGCCGCGCCGGCTGACCAACGACGACATGGTGACGATGCTCGCCGCGCGCGGCGTCGAGACGAGCGACCAGTGGATCGTCGAGCGCACCGGCATCCGCGCCCGCCACTTCGCCGATGAAGGCGTCAACGCCAGTGACCTGGCGCTGCCGGCGGCGCGCGACGCGCTTGAGTCGGCCGGACGCGAGGCGAGCGATGTCGACCTGATCATCGTCGCCACTTCGACGCCGGACATGGTGTTCCCCTCCACCGCGTCGATCCTGCAGCACAAGCTCGGCGTGCACGGCTGCGCCGCGTTCGACATGCAGGCCGTGTGCTCGGGCTTCGTCTATGCGCTGACAGTGGCCGACGCGATGGTGCGCGCCGGCAGCGCGCGCTGCGCGCTGGTGGTGGGCACCGAGGTCTTCTCGCGCATCCTCGACTTCGACGACCGCACCACCTGCGTGCTGTTCGGCGACGGCGCCGGTGCCGTGCTGCTCGAGGCGAGCGACAAGCCGGGCATCCTGGCTGCCGACCTGCACGCCGACGGGCGCCACCTCGGCATCCTGTGCACGCCGGGCACGGTGGCCGGCGGCCGCGTCAGCGGCACGCCTTTGCTCAAGATGGACGGCCCGGCGGTGTTCAAGCTTGCCGTGGGCGTGCTCGAAAGCGCCGCCCGCGCGGTGCTGGAGAAAGCCGGGCGCACCGAGGCCGATCTCGACTGGCTGATTCCGCACCAGGCGAACATCCGCATCATGCAGGGCACGGCGCGCAAGCTGAAGCTGCCGATGGAGAAGCTCGTCGCCACCGTCGACGAGCACGGCAACACGTCGGCTGCCTCGGTGCCGCTGGCGCTGGACGTGGCGGTGAAGAGCGGCCGCCTGCAGCGCGGCGACACCGTCATGCTCGAAGGTGTGGGCGGCGGCTTCACCTGGGGCGCCGTGCTGCTGGACTACTGAGCGAAGCCGAAGGCGTGCGCCTTCACTCTTCACCCGACAACAATGAAGCCTTTCGCATTCGTCTTCCCCGGCCAGGGCTCGCAGTCGGCGGGCATGCTCGACGCCTGGGGCGACCATCCGGCCGTGCGGCGCACGCTCGAGGAAGCCTCGGCTGCGCTGTCCGAGGACATCGGCCGCCTCATCCGCGAAGGCCCCAAGGAAGCGCTCGACCTCACCACCAACACGCAGCCGGTGATGCTGACCGCCGGCATCGCGTGCCTGGCGGCGTGGCGTGCCGAGGGCGGGCCGGAACCGGCGGCAGTGGCCGGGCACTCGCTCGGCGAATACAGCGCCCTCGTTGCCGCCGGCGTGCTGACGCTTGGCGACGCGTTGCCGCTCGTGCGCTACCGCGCGCAGGCGATGCAGGAAGCGGTGCCGGTGGGCGCAGGCGCGATGGCCGCGATCCTCGGCCTCGATGCGGAAGTGGTGCAGCGCATCTGCGCCGAAGTGGCGGCTACCACCGGTGGCGTCGTCTCGCCGGCCAACTTCAACGACCCGAAGCAGACCGTCATCGCCGGCGCCAAGGCTGCCGTCGACGCGGCGTGTGAGAAGCTGAAGGCGGCCGGCGCCAAGCGCGCCTTGCCGCTGCCGGTGTCGGCGCCTTTCCATTGCGCGCTGATGAAGCCGGCGGCCGAGCGCCTGCGCGAGCGGCTGGCCGGCGTGGCACTGTCGGCCGCGCGCATTCCGGTCGTCAACAACATCGACGTGGCGGTGCAAGGCGACGCCGCAGCGATCCGCGACGCGCTCTACCGCCAGGCCTTCGGACCCGTGCGCTGGGTCGAGGTGGTGCAGGCGCTCGCCAAGCGCGGTGTCGCGCACGTCTTCGAGTGCGGGCCGGGCAAGGTGCTGGCAGGGCTCGTCAAGCGCATCGACGGCACGCTGGCCACCGGCACCGTGCTCGACCCGGCGAGCCTCACCGAGTTGAAGGGGGCGCTGCAATGAGCCAGAGCTCCGCTGGCCCGACGGGCCAGGTTGCGCTCGTCACCGGCGCCTCGCGCGGCATCGGCCGCGCCATCGCGCTGGCGCTGGCGAGCGCCGGCTTCAAGGTCACCGGCACTGCCACCAGCGAAGCGGGCGCCGCGGGCATCCGCGAAGCGCTGGCGCCGTTCGCGGGCGGCAACGGCATCGTGCTGCAGGTGAACGACGGCCCCGCGTGCGAAGCGGCCATCGAGACGCTCGTCAAGGCGCAAGGCGGCCTGCACGTGCTCGTCAACAACGCCGGCATCACGCGCGACACGCTCGCGATGCGCATGAAGGACGACGACTGGGACGCGGTGCTCGACACCGACCTCAAGGCCGTCTTCCGCCTGTGCCGCGCGGCGATGCGGCCGATGATGAAGCAGCGGCACGGCCGCATCATCAACATCACCTCCGTGGTGGGGGCCAGCGGCAACGCCGGCCAAGCCAACTACGCGGCGGCCAAGGCGGGGCTGGCCGGCATGAGCCGGGCGCTGGCGCGCGAGCTGGGCAGCCGCAACATCACCGTCAACTGCGTCGCGCCGGGCTTCATCGCCACCGACATGACGTCCGAGTTGCCCGAGCAGCAGAAAGCGGCGCTGCTCGGCCAGATCCCGCTGGCGCGCCTGGGCCAGGCCGAGGAGGTGGCGCACGCGGTGGCGTTCCTCGCCTCGCCGCTGGCCGGCTACATCACCGGCACCGAACTGCACGTCAACGGCGGCATGTACATGAGCTGAGGCCGGCGCTCGGCCGGCGTATGGGCGGCGAGAAGCCGCCGCGGTTACCCCGGGGGAACCCCCAAACCGGCGTCGGTAGAATCCGCGCCTGTTTTTTCCGCATCCACTCCTGGAGGAGTCATGAGCGATATCGAAGCGCGAGTCAAGAAGATCATTGCCGAGCAGCTCGGCGTGCCCGAGTCCGACGTGACGAACGAGAAAGCGTTCGTCGCCGACCTCGGCGCGGACTCGCTGGACACCGTCGAACTGGTGATGGCGCTCGAGGACGAGTTCGGCATCGAGATCCCCGACGAGGAAGCGGAGAAGATCACCACCGTGCAGCTCGCCATCGACTACGCGGTGAGCCACCAGAAGAGCTAAAGGCCGCAGGGCCTCTCTTCAAACGCCGCACGCAAGGAACATCGGATGGCACGCCGCCGCGTCGTCGTCACCGGCCTGGGCATCGTCTGCCCGGTCGGCAACGGCGTCACCGAGGCCTGGAGCAACCTGCTCGCGGGTCGCTCGGGCATCGCCACCATCACGAAGTTCGACGCTTCGGCGTTCTCGTGCCGCTTCGCCGGCGAGGTCAAGGGTTTCGACGTCGAGGCGTACATCCCGGCGAAGGAAGCCCGCCACATGGACACCTTCATCCAGTACGGGCTGGCCGCTTCGATCCAGGCCGTGCAGGACGCGGGGCTGTCCACCAACGATGCCTTGAGCGAGGAAGCGGCCGAGCGCATCGGCTGCGTCGTCGGCTCGGGCATCGGCGGGCTGCCGCTGATCGAGGCCACGCACAAGGAGTACAGCGAGCGCGGGCCGCGGCGCATCTCGCCGTTCTTCGTGCCGGCGGCGATCATCAACATGATCGCCGGCCACCTGTCGATCAAGTACGGCTTCAAGGGCCCGAACCTGGCCATCGTCACCGCCTGCACGACCGGCCTGCACTGCATCGGCGAAGCCGGCCGGCTGATCGAGTACGGCGACGCCGACGTGATGATCGCCGGCGGCGCCGAGGCCACCGTCTCGCCGCTGGGCGTGGGCGGCTTCGCTGCGGCGCGCGCGCTTTCCACGCGCAACGACAGCCCCGAGACCGCCTCGCGCCCGTGGGACAAGGAGCGCGACGGCTTCGTCCTCGGCGAAGGTGCCGGCATCCTGGTGCTGGAAGAGCTCGAGCACGCGAAGAAGCGCGGCGCGAAGATCTACTGCGAGCTCGCCGGCTACGGCATGGGCGCCGACGCGTACCACATCACCGCGCCGAACGTCGACGGGCCCAAGCGCTCGATGCTCGCGGCGCTGCGCAACGCCGGCATCGCGGCCTCGCAGGTCCAGTACCTCAACGCGCACGGCACCTCCACGCCGCTGGGCGACGTCAACGAGACCAACGCCATCAAGCTGGCCTTCGGCGAACACGCGAAGAAGCTGGTCGTCAACTCGACCAAGTCGATGACCGGCCACCTGCTCGGCGGCGCCGGCGGCATCGAATCGGTCTTCACGGCGCTGGCGGTGCACCACCAGGTTTCGCCGCCGACGGCCAACCTCACCCACCCCGACCCCGAATGTGACCTCGACTACTGCCCGAACGAAGCGCGCCCGATGCGCATCGACGTGGCGGTGAAGAACAACTTCGGCTTCGGCGGCACCAACGGCACGCTGGTCTTCCGGCGCGCCTGAGCCCGGCTTCCCCCCGCGATGCGGCCGGCGCCTCCGCTGGCTGTGCAGTGCGCACCCAGCCGCGCCTGGCGCTGGGCGTGCATGGCGCTGGGTGCGGTAGCCGTCGCCGCCGTGGCCGGCTGGGCGGCGGGGCACCTCGAACTTGCCGTATCAGCCACTGTCGCGCTGGCCGGTGGCCGCGACTTCCGGCGCCGCTTCATGGGCGGTTCGCTGCCGGTCCGCTCGCCGTGGCCGAAGTGCGCTGGGACGGCCAGGCGTGGCACCTCGATGGCGAGCGCGGCACGCTGGCCGTGATGCTGGACCTCGATCGCTGGCTGCTGCTGCGCTGGCGCGCGCCCGGCCGGCGCGCGGCGCGCTGGCTTGCCATCTCTAGCGCTGCGCACGCGACGCCGGAATGCACGTGCTGCGCGCGGCGCTATATTCCTCCACGACCCCTCTCGACGACAGGCCCCGCGTCCGCGCAGCGGACGGGGCCGATGACTGATGTCCGAAGCGGATGCCGATGCCCTGCTCGTCGAGCGCGCCAAGCGCGGCGACACGCGGGCGTTCGAGATGCTCGTGGTGAAGTACCAACGCCGCATCGAGCGTCTCGTCGGGCGCATGGTGCGCGACGCCGATCTGGTGCAGGATGTGGCGCAGGAGAGCTTCATCCGGCCTACCGCGCGCTGCCGCAGTTCCGCGGCGAGAGCGCCTTCTACACGTGGCTGTACCGCATCGCCGTCAACACCGCCAAGAAGGCGCTGGTGGACCTCAAGCGCGACGTAGTGCTGCCGGAGTCGGCGCTGGCTTCGCCGGCGACGACGGCGATGAAACTTCGCGCGCCGAGAACGAACTAAGCGACGGCGAGACCCCTGAGGCCGTGCTGGCCAGCAAGGAGATCGCCGCTGCCGTGAACGCTGCCATCGAGGCCCTCTCCGAAGACTTGCGCCAGGCGATCACGCTGCGCGAGATCGAAGGCCTGAGCTACGAGGAAATCTCCGAAGCCATGAACTGCCCGATCGGCACCGTGCGCTCGCGCGATCTTCCGCGCGCGCGAAGCTATCGCGGCACGGCTGCGCCCGCTGCTGGACACGCGCGGGCGAGCGCTGGTAGGTCCTTCGATAGGGCGCGCCGCTTTCCACCTCAGCCTTCCTCTGATCCGTCTCTGCCTGGACCCGTCTCCGCCATGACTTCCCTGGTCTTCCAGTTCCTCTTGCCGGCGGCGGTGCCGACGGCGGGCGACCCATCGCCGGCGATGTGGCTCTCGGCGCTGGCCGACGGCGACCACGCGGCTGCCGCATGCCGCGGCGCTGTGGCGCGAAGACGCCGACGCGCGCAGCGCTGGCACACGCCCACCTGATCGGTGACGTGATGCGCTCGGGAGGATCTGGTGTTCATCGCCCGGGCGCGATGCCGCGCTCGTGCCTCGCCTGCGTACCCGCCTGCGCAAGCGAGCCGGTGCCTTCGCGCCGGCAACGGCAAAGTGCGTCGTTCGCTTCGTCGCCTGCGCTGCTCGAAGCCGATGCGCCCGCACGCCCGCTACCTGGCTGGCGCGCGCCGGCGGCGGTGGCGGCAGGTTTCGTCGCCGTGGTCGTCACGGTGGGCGTGGAGCGGCCGCAATGGCCGTTCGGCGACGCTGTCGTTGCCACGCGAGACGCCGGTTCGCTGGCCGGCAGCGGCATGCGCGCCAGTTCAACGAACACCCGGACGCCGGCGCCGCGCTGGTGGCCGACGGCCGCATGATCCGCGACGCGCGCCTGGATGCTTATCTGCGCGCGCACCAGGCAGCGCGCGGTGGCCTCGCCGGCGGCGCTGCCCGGGGCGGCTTCCGCAGCGTCGAGATGCTGGTTGCCCGCTGCTGGAAGCGCAGGCGGTGGCGGTGCCGCGTCCTGCTTCCGAGCCGCGCTGATGCGGTTGCCGTCGGCACGCCCGTGGCCGCTGCTGGCGGCGCCGACGGCTGCGGTCACGGTCGGCTCACAGCTCGCCGCGCTGGCCTGCGCCGCCGGCGAAAGCGAAGCGCGCCAGTGGCTGGTGCGCATGAAGGCTGCGGCCAACGGCAGCAACTACGAAGGCACGCTCGTCTACAGCGCCGGCGGCGTGATGTCGAGTTCGCGCGTGTGGCACTACCACGTCGCCGGCCAGACCTACGAGCGCATGGAGACGCAGGACGGCCGCCAGCAGCGCATCTACCGCCACAACGACGACGTGCGCACCGTATGGCCGCAGACGCGCACGGCCATCGTCGAGCGGCGCGAGACGCTGGCTGCATGGTCGACGACGCCGCAGGAAGTGGACCCGCGCGCCGCCGACAGCTATGACCTCAAGCCCGAAGGCGAGGCGCGTGTCGCCGGCCGCGAGGCGGCGGTGTTCCTGCTCACGCCGCGCGACGCGCTGCGCTTCGCGCAAAGGCTGTGGGCCGACCGCGCCACCGGCCTGATGCTGCGCGCAGACGTCATCGCGCCCGACGGCAGCCTCGTCGAGAGCTCGGCCTTCAGCGTCATCGAGCTCGGCGTCAAGGCGCAGCCCGACAGCGTGCTGCAGGCCATGCGCCAGGACGACGGCCTGCGCATCGTGCGCCCGCAGCAGCAGCGCACCACGCTCGAGGCGCAGGGCTGGACGGTGGCCAAGCCGGTGCAGGGCTTCGCGCTCGCCGGCAGCGTGCTGCGCGGCCTGGAAGCAGGCGGCCCCGAGCCGCTGATGCTGCAGGCTGTCTTCTCCGATGGGCTGACGCACGTTTCGGTGTTCGTCGAACGTTTCGACCCCGCCCGCCACCGCAGCGCGATGCAGGCCAAGCTCGGTGCCACCAATACCGTGATGCGCCGCGTCGACGAGCACTGGCTCACGGTGGTCGGCGACGTGCCTGCGACAGCGTTGAGCCAGTTCGCCGAAGCGCTGGTCCGACGGCGTTGATCCGTTGAAGGCGCGCGGCGCGCCACCATCTCGAGCCGGCGGCGGCGGGGCCTGCGCGGCTTGCACGCCTCCTTCCCGAGCCCCCGAGCAGAGCTTCTTCACATGACCACATCGAAACCGTCCACCGTCGCATCGGCATCTTCGCGCCGCCTTTCGAGGCGCATCGTCACCGCCTTCGCGCTGGTGCTCGCCATGGCTGCCGGCGGCGCTGCTGTCGGCGTCGCCACCAGCGCTCCGGCGCGCGCGCAGACCGTGCAGCTGCCCGACTTCGCCGACCTCGCCGAGCGCCTGAGCCCCACGGTGGTGAACATCCGCACCACCGAGCGCGGCCGCGTCGCCGGCGGCGAGGGCGACCCGAACATCGAGGAGTTCTTCCGCCGCTTCGGCATCCCGCTGCCCGGCCGGCCCGACCCGCGCCGCGGCCCTCGCGGTGGTGGCGGCGGCGACGAGGATTCGGCGCCGCAGCAGCGCGGCGTCGGCTCGGGCTTCGTGCTCTCGTCCGACGGCTTCATCATGACCAATGCCCACGTCGTCGAAGGCGCCGACGAGGTCATCGTCACCTTCACCGACAAGCGCGAGCTGAAGGCCAAGATCGTCGGCAGCGACCGCCGCACCGACGTGGCCGTCGTCAAGGTCGAGGCCACCGGCCTGACGGCCGTGCGCGTGGGCGACGTCAACAAGGTGCGCGTGGGCGAGTGGGTGATGGCGATCGGCTCGCCGTTCGGCCTCGACAACACCGTCACCGCCGGCATCGTCAGCGCCAAGCAGCGCGACACCGGCGACTACCTGCCGTTCATCCAGACCGACGTCGCCATCAACCCCGGCAACTCCGGCGGCCCGCTGCTCAACCTGCGCGGCGAGGTGATCGGCATCAACTCGCAGATCTACAGCCGCAGCGGCGGCTTCATGGGCATCAGCTTCGCGATCCCCATCGACGAGGCGATGCGCGTGGCCGAGCAGCTGCGCGCCAATGGGCGCGTCATCCGCGGCCGCATCGGCGTGCAGATCGCGCCGGTGACGCGCGAGGTGGCCGAGTCGATCGGCCTCGGCGCGCCGCGTGGCGCGATGGTGCAAAGCGTCGAGAAGGACGGCCCGGCCGACCGCGGCGGCGTCGAGGCCGGCGACATCATCTTGCGCGTCGACGGCCGCACGGTCGAGAAGTCCGGCGACCTGCCGCGCATCATCGGCGGCACCAAGCCCGGCGCGAAGAGCACGCTGCAGGTCTTCCGCCGCGGCAACACGCGCGACGTGGCTGTCACCGTCGCCGAGTTCGAACCCGACCGCACGGCGCGCCGCGCTTCGGGCTCCGAGCCGGGCAGCGCCCCGCAGGCGGCCAAGAGCGCGCTCGGCCTCAGCGTGTCGGACCTGAGCGATTCGCAGAAGCGCGACCTGCGCGTGCGCGGCGGCGTTCGCGTCGATGCCGTCGAAAGCGCGGCGGCGCGCGCCGGCCTGCGCGAGGGCGACATCATCCTGTCGGTCGACAACACCGAGGTCACCGACGCGAAGCACTTCACCGCCATCGCGAGCAAGGTCGAGCGCTCGCGCGCGGTGAGCGTGCTCGTGCGCCGCGGCGAGTGGGTCAACTACCTGGTGATCCGGCCCGGGCGTTGATCGAGCACCGCAGCGAGCCCCGGTCCGGCGCTGGCTGGATCGGCGCTCGCACAAACCTCCAAGTCGGGGGCGGTCAAGTTGACTGGCGCCCCCGGTCTTTTTGCGATGTGAGAGCAGTTCGGAGCGATGGGCGCCTGGCCAGTGCGCAAAAGGCGCCCCAAGTCGGTCAGCGGCCATTCACTTCAGACCGACCGGTCAAGATTGCCGTCATCGGCGTCTAGAATTTGCGCCCAGTTGGCTGAATTTGCGCGTCCTGGAGCCCGCAAAGCGGCCGATCCGGAGCGCGGACACAGGCCCGACCGTTCTTGTTGATAACCTGTGGATGGATGCTCCCTGTCAGATCCCCGCAACGGCCGGAAATCAAGCACTGGCGCGGGTTCCCGGGGAGCCTTTGGAATAGAATGGCAGCCCAACAAGCAGTTGCCAAACGTTCTGTTGGAAGGCGCGTCTCTCTCTTGGACGCGCCTTTTTTTTGGCTCGAATAGAACCGCCGGATCGGCCCCAACGCGGCCGCTGATCGCGCCGCACGCCTCCCGATGAAGCTGATCCGCAACTTCTCCATCATTGCCCACATCGACCACGGCAAGAGCACGCTGGCCGATCGCCTCATCCAGCGCTGCGGCGGCCTGTCGGACCGCGAGATGGAGGAGCAGGTCCTCGATTCGATGGACATCGAGCGCGAGCGCGGCATCACCATCAAAGCGCAGACCGCAGCGCTGGACTACACCGCGCGCGACGGCCAGACCTACCACCTCAACCTGATTGACACCCCTGGCCACGTCGACTTCAGCTATGAGGTCAGCCGCTCGCTCTCGGCTTGCGAGGGCGCGCTGCTCGTCGTCGATGCCAGCCAGGGCGTCGAGGCGCAGACGGTGGCCAACTGCTACACCGCGCTCGAACTCGGTGTCGAGGTGGTGCCGGTGCTCAACAAGATGGACCTGCCGCAGGCCGACCCCGAGGAGGCCAAGCGCGAGATCGAGGACGTGATCGGCATCGACGCCAGCGCCGCCATCCCCTGCTCGGCGAAGACCGGCATGGGCATCGACGACATCCTCGAGGCGGTGATCCACCGCATGCCGGCGCCGCGCGGCAACCCCGAAGGCCCGCCGCGGGCGATGATCATCGACAGCTGGTTCGACAACTACGTCGGCGTCGTGATGCTGGTACGCGTGGTCGACGGCGTGCTCGGCAAGGGCGACCGGATCCGCCTGATGGCCACCGGCGCCGTCTACGGCCTGGAGCAGCTCGGCGTCTTCACCCCCAAGAGCCAGCCGCGCGAGGCGCTCAAGGCCGGCGAGGTCGGCTTCCTCATCGCCGGCATCAAGGAGCTGCAGGCGGCCAAGGTCGGCGACACCGTCACGCTGGAGAAGAAGCTGCCGAACAACGCCGGTCCGGCCGCCGAGCCGCTGCCCGGCTTCAAGGAGATCAAGCCGCAGGTCTTCGCGGGCTTGTACCCCACCGAGGCGAGCGAGTACGACTCGCTGCGCGACGCGCTTGAGAAGCTCAAGCTCAACGACTCCAGCCTGCGCTACGAGCCCGAGGTGAGCCAGGCGCTCGGCTTCGGCTTCCGCTGCGGCTTCCTCGGCCTCTTGCACATGGAGATCGTGCAGGAGCGGCTGGAGCGCGAGTTCGACCAGGACCTCGTGACCACGGCGCCTTCGGTCGTCTACGAGGTCGAGCTGAACGACGGCACGGTGCAGCTCGTGGAGAACCCGAGCAAGATGCCCGACATCGGCCGTATCCGCGAGATCCGCGAGCCCATCGTCACGGTGCAGCTGTACATGCCGCAGGACAGCGTCGGCCCGGTGATGACGCTGGCGAACCAGAAGCGCGGCGTGCAGATGAACATGGCCTACCACGGCAAGCAGGTGCACCTGACCTACGAGCTGCCGCTGGCCGAGATCGTGCTCGACTTCTTCGACAAGTTGAAGAGCGTGAGCCGCGGCTACGCCAGCATGGACTACGAGTTCAAGGAGTACCGCGCCGCCGACGTGGTGAAGGTCGACATCCTCATCAACGGCGACAAGGTCGACCCGCTGGCGATGATCGTGCACCGGGCCCAGAGCCAGCACCGCGGCCGCGAGGTCGTGGCCAAGATGCGCAAGCTCATCCCGCGCCAGATGTACGACGTGGCGATCCAGGCCTCGATCGGCGCCAACATCATCGCCCGCGAAGACGTGAAGGCCCTGCGCAAGAACGTGCTGGCAAAATGCTACGGCGGCGACATCACGCGCAAGCGCAAGCTGCTCGAGAAGCAGAAGGCCGGCAAGAAGCGCATGAAGCAGATCGGCACCGTCGAGGTGCCGCAGGAGGCGTTCCTCGCCATCCTGCAGGTCGAAGACTAGAAGACCAGAACATGATGAGTTCCCTTACCGCCGTGCTCTACGGCGCGCTGGTCCTGTACCTGGGCGGCTGGTTCGTGGGCGCCTGGACCGGCAACTTCTCGCTGCTGCTGCTGGTGCTGACGACGGTGACGCTGGCCTACTGGCTGGCCGAGCGTTTCCACTTCCGGCCGGCGCGCGCCGCCGCGGCGGCGAACCTGGAGAAGCAGGACGCGGCCCGCCGCGCCGAACTGGCGCGCCTGGGCATCGAGAAAGTCGACGGCGACGTGCAGGAAGCGCGGCACAAGCTGCTGATGCAGCCGTGGTGGCTCGACTGGACCGCCGGCCTCTTCCCGGTGATCCTGATCGTCTTCCTGCTGCGCTCGTTCCTGTTCGAGCCGTTCAAGATCCCGTCGGGCTCGATGGTGCCCACGCTCGTCGTCGGCGACCTCATCCTCGTCAACAAGTACCACTACGGCATCCGGCTGCCGGTCATCAACAAGAAGGTCATCGACAACAACCCGGTGCAGCGCGGCGACGTGGTCGTCTTCCGCTATCCGCCCGAACCGTGGGTGGACTACATCAAGCGCGTCGTCGCGCTGCCCGGCGACGAGATCTCCTACGTCGACCAGAAGCTCTCCATCAACGGCCAGCCGGTGCCTCTGGCGCCCAAGGGCGAGCACTACGACGACGACAGCCTCACCTACGCGCCCCAGTACACCGAGAAGCTGGGCAGCGTGGAGCACCTGATCCGCGTCGACATGAAGCGGCCCGGTGGCGGCTACGGCCCGTTCCCCAAGCAGTTCCCGTTCGCCGAGAACTGCCGCTACACGGCCGAAGGCGTCACCTGCAAGGTGCCCCCGGGGCACTATTTCGTGATGGGTGACAACCGCGACAATTCGATGGACTCGCGGTTCTGGGGCTTCGTGCCTGACCAGAATCTCGTGGGCAAGGCATTCTTCGTCTGGATGAACTTCGGCAACCTCTCGCGCATCGGCGCCTTCCAGTGAAAGCGCGGCGCCGGCAGCGGGGCCTTGATGGAGGCAAGCGCTAAAGCCATGAAGCAACCGACACCGCACACCGGCGCGCCGCGCAACCCCGGAACCCGCCGCGCGCTGCGCGGCCCGCGGCCCGGCCGCCCCGCGCAGCGCGGCATCACGCTGTTCGGCCTCTTGTTCTGGGCCATCGTGATCGGCTTCTTCGGCTACCTGGCGGTGCGCACGCTGCCCACCGTCAACGAGTACCTCACGATCCAGCGCGCGGTGAACAAGATCGCGCAGAGCAACCCGGCCACCGTGGCCGAGGCGCGCCAAGCCTTCGACCGCCAGAAGGACATCGAGTACGCCATTGCCGAGATCAGCGGCAAGGACCTCACGGTGACCAAGGAGAACGACCGCGTCGTCATCGGCTTCGCGTACAACAAGGAAGTGCCGATCGCCGGGCCCGTGTTCCTGCTCATCAAGTTCGAAGGGCGCTCGACGGTGGCGTCGCGCTGAGCGGCGGCGCTGCGCGCGCTGGCGCCGTCGCCGGTTGCCGTTTCCCGCTCCGGTTCCTCCGTCCTTCCCAGCGTCTTCCTCGTTCTTCCGTTCCCCGGGCCGATGTCCGCCGCGCCGTCTTCGCTGCCGCCGCTGCTGGCCTCTGGCGGCGCTTAGGCCCACGTTCCGCAACGAGGCGCTGCTGCAACGCGCGCTCGCACCGCAGCTTCGGTGCCGGCCACAACGAGCGCCTCGAGTTCCTCGGCGACGCGGTGCTGAGCCTCGCGGTCTCGCGCCTGCTCTACGACCGCTTCGGCGACAGCGACGAAGGCGACCTGACGCGCGTGCGCGCCCACCTCGTGCGCGAGGACAGCCTGCACCGCGCCGCGCTGGCGCTCGGCCTGCCCGACGTGCTGCGCTTGTCCGAAGGCGAAGCGCGCGGCGGCGGCGCGCAGCGCGCCTCGATCCTGGCCGACACGCTCGAGGCGGTGATCGGCGCCGTCTTCCTCGAAGGCGGCTACGAGGCGGCGCTCGCCGTCGTGCAGCGCCTCTTCGGCGAGGTCATCCAGGCCACCGAAGCCGAAAGCTGGAGCAAGGACGCCAAGACCGAACTGCAGGAATGGCTGCAGGCGCGCCGCCTGCCGGTGCCCACCTACCGCATCGCCGGCACGCGCGGCGAGAAGCACGCGCAGACCTTCGAGGTCGAGTGCACCGTGCCGACGCTGGCGCTGGCCGAGCGCGGCGAAGGCCGCTCGCGCCGCGCCGCCGAGCAGGAAGCCGCCCGCCGCATGCTGGTGGCGCTGAAGGCGAGCGACCGCCCCGGCGGGCCGCTCAGGTCGTGAGCGCTGCCACCCCGGCTGCCGCGACACCGGCGCAGCGCTGCGGCCTGGTGGCCATCGTCGGCCGGCCCAACGTCGGCAAGAGCACGCTGCTCAACGCCCTCGTCGGGCAGAAGATCAGCATCACGTCGAAGAAGGCGCAGACCACGCGCCACCGCATCACCGGCGTGCGCACCGTGGGCGCCAGCCAGTTCGTCTTCGTCGACACGCCGGGCTTCCAGACGCGGCAGCAGAAGGCGCTCAATCGCACCCTCAACCGCACCGTGCACGCGGCGCTGGCCGACGTGGACGTGGTGCTCTTCGTCTGCGAGGCGGGGCACTTCACGCTCGACGACGCCAAGGTGCTGGCCTTGCTGCAGGACGAGGGCGTCAAGGGCAAGCCCGCCATCCTGCTGGCCAACAAGCTCGACGCGCTGGCGCGCCGCCAGGACGTGCTGCCGTGGCTGAAGCAGATGCAGGAGCGGCACCCGTTCGCCGAGTTCGTGCCGATGTCGGCGCGCAAGGCCGCCGATGTCGAGCGCCTCTTCGCCGTCGTCGAGCCGTACCTGCCCGAGCAGCCGTGGCAGTACGACGAGGAGGCGCTCACCGACCGCAACGAGCGCTTCCTCGCCAGCGAGATCGTGCGCGAGAAGCTGTTCCGGCTCACGGGCGACGAACTGCCCTACACCTCGACGGTGGTGATCGACCAGTTCGAGGAGGAGGGCGCCGAAGCGTCTACCGCGTCCGCCGCGGTGCGCCGCGTTCGCATCGCCGCCAGCATCGTCGTCGAGCGCGAAGCGCACAAAGGCATGGTCATCGGCGAGGGCGGCGAACGCCTGAAGCGCATCGGCAGCGAGGCACGGCAGGAATTGCAGAAGCTGCTCGACGCGCGCGTGCACCTCGAGCTGTGGGTCAAGGTACGCTCGGGCTGGGCCGACGACGAAGCGCATCTGCGCAGCTACGGCTACGACTGAGCGCGGCGCGCCGGACGAGCCCGCTCCCATCCAGCACGCAACCGGCATGGCCACGAGCCGCTCCACGCCGCCGCTTGCGGCCTACGTGTTGCACAGCTACGACTGGAGCGAATCGAGCCTCGTCGTCGATCTGTTCACGCGCAGCCAGGGCCGCGTCGTCGTCGTCGCCAAGGGCGCCAAGCGGCCGACCTCTAACTTCCGGCCGCTGCTGCTGCCGGTATTTCCACCCGCTGAACGGTGGCCGGCTGTCGCGCAGCGCCGCCGACGAGCACGGCGAAGAGCCTGCGCGCGGCCGAGATGGGGCGGCAGCGAGGAAGCCGATGTACCGCCCGCTTCGCTGATCATCGGCCTTCGTCGGCTTTGGTGCTGAAGGGGCTGGCGCGGCAGGACCCGCACCCGGCGCTGTTCGACGCCTACGCGGCCACCCGCTCGCCGCGCTGGCTGCCACGTCGACACCGCCGGCGCGGGGAAGAAGCAGCGACGCTGCGCGCCTTCGAACTCGTGCTGTTGCGCGAACTCGGCTGGCTGCCGGAACTCAACACCGAGACCGCGAGCGCAACGCCGGTTGTGGCCGCGCGCAGCGCTACACGCTGCGGCCCGAGGCCGGCGTCGGCGCAAGCGCGAGGCCCACGGGCGCCGCGTGGAGCACCTGGGCGGCGCTCGAGCACGGCAGCTTCGCGGCCTTTGCATGAGCGTGCCTGGCCGAAGCCGCAGCGCTGCTGAGCCGCTGCGCAACCCTCGTTCACTATCATCTGGAGGCAGAAGGAACTGCGCACGCCGCGTCGGCCAGATGCAGCAGCTGGCAGCCGGCGCCGCTTCGAGCGCTCGTGCGCTGCGCGAGCGCAGCGACGCGACCGACACAACCCACAAGACCCGACACAACGGACTTCAGCGAGCCCACCGACCGATGAACCCCTCGTCGCCCCCGAGGCGAATGCGCGGCGGCAGCGCAGCGCGTGCGCGCTGTCGGTCAACGTCAACAAGGTGGCGCTCACCGCACGCGCCACCTCGGCATCCGAGCGTCGTGCGCGCGGCGACGCTGGCGCTCGAAGCGGGCGCCGACGGCATCACGGTGCATCCGCGGCCCGACGAGCGCCACATCCGCGCCGCCGACGTGCGCGAGCTTGCCGCGCTGATGAAGGCCTGGCCCGGGGCCGAATACAACATCGAAGGCAACCCGTTCCACAACCTGATGGCCTTCATCCGCGAGGTGCGGCCGCAGCAGGCCACCTTCGTGCCCGACAGCGTTGGCCAGTTCACCAGCGACCATGGCTTCGACCTCGCCGCCGACGGCGAACGCGTGCGCCCTCTCATCGACGAGTGCCGCGCGCTGGGTGTGCGGGTGAGCCTCTTCATGGACGCCGACCCGGCGGCGATGCCGCTGGCGCGCGCGGTGGGCGCCGATCGCGTCGAGCTCTACACCGAGCCCTACGCCGCCGCGCATGGAACGCCGCAGCAGGCGCGCGAGATCGGGCGCTTTGCTGCTGCCGCGCGCGCTGCCGCCGCAGCGGGCTGGGCGTGAACGCCGGGCACGACCTCAACCGCGCCAACCTCGGCGACTTCCTGCGCGCCGTGCCCGGCGTGCTCGGTGTCGATCGGGCACGCCCTCATGCTCGATGCGCTGGAGCTGGGCTTGGCGGAGACCGTGCGCGACTACCAGCGCGTGATCCGCGCCGCTGCGGCGCCGCGCTGAGGCCACGGCCGCGTCGTCTTCTGCATCGCCTTTCCTGTCGCCCGCTCGTGATCTACGGCATCGGCACCGACATCTGCGACCTGCGCCGCATGCAGCAGACGCTGGCGCGGCGCGGCGACCGCTTCGCCGAGCGCGTGCTCGGCGCGCACGAACTGCGCGTGTTCCACCTGCGCCGCGAACGCCACCCGGCGCGCGGCCTGCGCTTCCTTGCCACGCGCTTCTCGGCCAAGGAGGCGTTCTCGAAAGCGATCGGCCTCGGCATCCGCATGCCGATGACCTGGTCCGCTTGCGAGATCCTCAATGAGCCGAGCGGCAAGCCGGTGATCCGCCTCTCGGGCGCGCTGGCGGCGTGGTTCGCCGAGCGCTCGCTGGTGGCGCATGTCAGCGTCACCGATGAATCGGATTACGTGGCGGCGTTCGTCGTCGTCGAGCGCAGCGAACAGCGGGGCGCAGCATCGTGAGCCACGCTCCCCTCGTCATCGACATCGCCGGCGTCGCGCTCGACGCCGCCGACCGCCGGCGCCTTGCGCATCCGCTCACCGGCGGCCTCGTGCTCTTCGCGCGCAACTTCGAAAGCCGCCGCCAGCTCACCGAACTCGTCGCCGAGGTGAAGTCGATCCGCGCCGATTGCCTCGTCTGCACCGACCACGAAGGCGGCCGCGTACAGCGCTTTCGCAGCGACGGCTTCACGCCGCTGCCAGCTGCGCGCACGCTCGGCGAGCTGTGGATGCACGACGCGATGCGCGCCACCGACGCCGCCAGTGCGCTCGGCCACGTGCTCGCTGCCGAGCTGCGCGCCTGCGGCGTCGACCTGAGCTTCGCGCCGGTGCTCGACCTCGACCACGGCAAGAGCGCCGTCATCGGCGACCGCGCCTTCCACGCCGACGCGCGCGTCGTCGCGCTGCTGGCCAAGAGCGTGGCGCACGGCATGCTGCGCGTGGGCATGGCGCATTGCGCCAAGCACTTCCCCGGCCACGGCTACGCGAAGGCCGACAGCCATATCGCGTTGCCCACGGACGCACGGCCGCTCGCACGGCTGCTTACCGAGGATGCGGCGCCCTACGAGTGGCTCAGCGCCACGCTCACCGCGGTGATGCCGGCGCACGTGGTGTACACGCGCGTCGACCATCGGCCGGCCGGCTTCTCCGAGCGCTGGTTGAAGGAGATCCTGCGCGAGCGCCTTGGCTTCACCGGCGCCGTCTTCAGCGACGACCTCGGCATGGAAGGCGCGCGCCGGCTCGACGGCGCGCCGCTCACGTTCACCGAGGCCGCGCTGCTCGCGCTCGACGCCGGCTGCGACCTTGCGCTGCTGTGCAATGAGTCGATGCGAGAGGGCGGCGCGGCGCTCGACGAGCTGCTCGAAGGCCTCGAACGCGCCGCTGCCGAAAGCCGCTGGTCGCCCGACCCCGACAGCGAGGTCAGCCGCCTCGCGCTGCTGCCGCAATCGCCGCTGCACTGGGACGAGCTGATGCACGACCCGGCGTACCAGCACTCGCTCGAACGGCTGCCCTGACGACGGTTCAGGCCCGGCGCCCTCTCCCGCCCGCGGGAGAGGGCAGGGTGAGGTCTTCGAGGTGCACCCACCCTCACCCCAACCCTCTCCCGCCTTGCGGGAGAGGGAGCAACGTGAACCCGTATCAGCCTTGCTGCTGTTCGAACGGCAGCCGGATCTGCGACAGGTCCTTGCGCGTCTCCACCAGCACGAGCGGGCCTTCGTCGATCACCACGCGCAGCTTCGGTTCGCGCGGCACGTGCACCGGCGCAGGCTCGGCGGCCATCGCGGCTTGCACCGCGGCCACCTTCGCCGCGTCGCTGCCCACCCACTCGAGGCCGGCCGCCGTGGCCACCTGCTGCGTTCGGCAGCGGGCAGTTCGTAGGGCTCGACGCGGATCGGCTCGGCCGCCTTCGGCGGGCGCGGCGGCTCGGCCGCCGCTGCTGCTTCGACGGTTGCCGCCGGCAGGTGTGAGCCGCGACCGGCGCGGGCACATCGGACGCGCCCGCACCCGCACCTGCACCTGCAGCGGCCGTGCCGACTGTCGAGCTCGCCTTGCTGGGCTGCCTGGCCGCCCTCGGCGAAGTCGCGCCGGCCGCGGCCGCCGCGGCGCCGGCGGCCTTCACGGTCCTCGCGCTCATCACGTTCGCCACGCTCACCACGTTCGCCCGGCGCCAGTGCCTCGGCATCGCCGCGCGTGCCTTCGGTGCTGCCGATGTCTGCGCCAGCAGCGCGTTGCACCTCGGCTGAAGAGGGCGCGCCTTCACCGGCAGCGCCGCTCGCGGCGTGCTCAGCAGCGCCTTCTGCGCCTTCAGCGGCGACTGCTGCGCCGACCTGGCCAGCGCTGCCTTCCTCGCCTCGTCCTTCACCGCGGCCGCGGCCACCGCGCCGGCGGCGACGGCGGCCTTCGCGGTCGCCTTCGCCCCCTTCGCCTACCGGAATGGTGTCGACGAAGTCGCAGGGCCAGTGCCGGCGGCCGCGCCGCCCGTGCCCTGTGGTGCGCGCTCGGGACGTGCCGCGCGGTGCGTCGCCGCGCGGCGTGCGCTCGCCGCGTTCACCACCGCGTTCGCCGCCGCGCTCGCGCTCGCCGCCGGCGCGCTCTTCGCGCGGAGCGCCGGGCGCCTGCGTCGTGCCGGCGACTTCGCCTTCGCGACGCGGGCCGCGTCCTTCGGGCCGGCCTTCGCGTCCTTCGCGAGCCTCACGGCCTTCTCTGCTCCTCACGACCATCTCGCCCACCGCGGTCGCGCCCGTTGCGGCCACCGCGTGCGCCGCGCTCACCGCGCTCACCGCCGCCGCGCTGTTCGCCGCGTCCACTGCCGCGTTCACGGTTGCCGCGTTCGCCACCGCGCTCGCCTCCGCGATCACGCTCGCCGCGGCGGCCTTCGCCGCGCGCTGCGCTACTGGCCGCGGCGGCAGCGCCAGCGCGGCAGCAGCCACCGGTGGCGTTGCCACGGCCGTTGCCTGCCTTGCCGGCTCCGCTGCGCCGAAGAGCTTCTTCACCCAACCGAAGAAGCCGCTGCCGGCTGCCTGCGGCGCAGGCTGCGCCGGTGCCACGCTGATCGGTGCCGCGGCGCGCAGGCACCGCCGGCACCGAAGGCACAGCAACCGCCGCAGGCACCGCCGGCGGCGCCGCGGGCTTGGGCGGCGTCACCGGCGCCGGCTGGTCGGGCAGCACGCCCTTGATCACCGGCTCCTGCTTCGCCTTGGCCTTCTCGCGCCGCGTGATGCCGACCTCGTCGTCGGGCTCCTCCACCATCGTGTAGCTGGCGCGGAAGTTCTCCAGGCGCGGGTCGTCGTGGCGCAGCCGCTCGAGCCGGTAGTTCGGCGTCTCGAGGTGCTTGTTCGGCACCAGCAGCACGGTGACGCGCTGCTTCAGCTCGATCTTGCCGATCTCGCTGCGCTTCTCGTTGAGCAGGAAGCTCGTCACCTCCACCGGCACCTGCACGTGCACGGCGGCGGTGTTGTCCTTCATCGACTCCTCCTGCACCATGCGCAGGATCTGCAGCGCCGAGGACTCGGTGTCGCGGATGTGGCCGGTGCCGTTGCAGCGCGGGCAGGTGATGTGGCTGCCTTCGCTCAACGCCGGGCGCAGGCGCTGGCGGCTCAGTTCCAGCAGGCCGAACTTGCTGATCGAAGAGAGCTGCACCCGCGCGCGGTCCTGGCGCAGCGCGTCGCGCAGCCGCATCTCGACCTCGCGCCGGTTCTTGCTCTCGTCCATGTCGATGAAGTCGACGACGATGAGGCCGCCCAGGTCGCGCAGCCGCATCTGGCGTGCGATCTCGTCGGCGGCTTCGAGGTTGGTGCGGGTGGCGGTCTCTTCGATGCCGCTGCCGCGCGTGGCACGCGCGCTGTTCACGTCCACCGCCACCAGCGCTTCGGTGTGGTCGATGACGACGGCGCCGCCGCTCGGCAGGTTTACCGTGCGGCTGAACGCGGTCTCGATCTGGTGCTCGATCTGGAAGCGGCTGAACAGCGGCGCATCGTCGCGGTAGCGCTTCACCCGTGCTGCCGTCTCCGGCATCACGTGGTTCATGAACTGGTGCGCCTGCTCGTAGATGTCATCGGTGTCGATCAGGATCTCGCCGATGTCCGCGGTGAAGTAGTCGCGGATGGCGCGGATGACGAGGCTCGACTCCTGGTAGATGAGGAACGCGCCCTTGCCGGCCTTGGAGGCGCTGTCGATCGCGTCCCAGAGCTTGAGCATGTAGTTCAAGTCCCACTGCAGCTCGTCGGCGCTGCGGCCGATGCCGGCGGTGCGCGCGATCAGGCTCATGCCCTTGGGGTACTCGAGCTGCTCGAGGTTGTCCTTCAGCTCCTCGCGCTGCTCGCCCTCGATGCGCCGGCTCACGCCGCCGCCGCGCGGGTTGTTGGGCATCAGCACCAGGTAGCGGCCGGCGAGGCTGATGAACGTGGTGAGCGCGGCGCCCTTGTTGCCGCGCTCTTCCTTCTCCACCTGCACGAGCAGGTTGTCGCCTTCCTTGACCGCTTCGTTGATCTTCGCGTCGCGGGCGCTGACGCCCTCGCGGAAGTAGGCCTTGGCGATCTCCTTGAACGGCAGGAAGCCGTGCCGGTCCTCGCCGTAGTCGACGAAGCACGCTTCGAGGCTGGGCTCGACGCGCGTGATCACCGCCTTGTAGATGTTGCCCTTGCGCTGCTCGCGCCCTTCGATCTCGGTCTCGAAGTCGAGCAGCTTCTGGCCGTCGACGATCGCCAGCCGCCGCTCTTCGGGCTGCGTGGCGTTGATGAGCATTCTTTTCATGTGCACTCCGCTGGCGGCCCGGCGCTGCGCGTTGCTCGCGCTCGCGTTCGAGCCCTTGCGTGCCCGGCCCGGCCGAAGCCGATGCAGGCACCTTCTCGATGCACGAGAAGCGGCGGCGAGAACCCCGGGCCTTGCGGCCTTGGCGAAATGCCCTGGACCGCGCGCCGGCGCCGGCCCCGCTCGTGGCGGGGCTCAGCCGGTGCGCAGCGTTGGCGCGTGCGTGTCGGCGCGGCTCGTTGCGTCCGCCGCCGGCCGGCCGCGCGCCACCCACGGCGGGCGTGCCCCGAGTGGCGCGCCGAGGCGCGCGCAGGGCCGCGCAGCCACCGCGGCGGCAAGCGATTGCCGGGGCGGGGTGCCGGGAGTGGAGCCGGTTGGCATGGGAGGTGGTGGCGCGGAGCCTGGCCCTACGCAGGTGCCCGAAACGCGCTGCGTCTCGTGCACTCGAATCTTTCGTGACCCTCGCTTCGCCGAGGGGCGAAGGAGGCGGCGGTTCTGTTGTTCCGAATCTCTGCCACCGGAGGCCTCGGGTGTCCGCGTCGCTGTGGCGAAGCGCGATCCGCCCGGCACCGCCGGCGTTGCATCACCTGGATTTGCCGCCTGCGCTGAAGGTCGAACGCTTCGGTTCGCACTGCGCCGGCGGCACCCCGGGACTGCTGCCGAAGCGCCCGCTTAGACTCCAATGAATCAAGCACTTGCGGCGCAATCTTGGGTGAGCGGAGTATAGCGGCCAAAGCCCCGCGGCCCGGGCGTGCCGGCGGTGGTGCGCAAGCCGCGCCGAGTGTGCGCCTGCTCACGGTGGACGCCGATTCGTCCGGCCAGCGCCTGGACAACTACCTGCTGCGGCTGCTGAAAGGCGTGCCGAAGACGCATGTCTATCGCGTCATCCGCTCCGGCGAAGTGCGCATCAACAAGGGCCGCGCCGGCGCCGATACGCGCGTGGCCGAAGGCGATGTCGTCCGCGTGCCGCCCGTGCGCGTCGCTACCCGCGACGAAGCGGCCGCCGCCGCCGTGCCGCCGCGCGAGTTCACGGTGCTGTTCGAAGACGAGCACCTGCTGGCCGTGGACAAGCCGGCCGGCGTCGCCGTGCACGGCGGCAGCGGCGTCGCCGTCGGCGTCGTCGAGCAACTGCGCCGTGCGCGAGCCGGGCAACGCTTCCTCGAACTCGTGCACCGCCTGGACAAGGAGACCTCCGGCGTGCTGCTGCTGGCCGAAGCGCAGCGCCTGGCGGCGTTGCAGCAGCAGTTCCGCGAGCGCGAGACGAAGAAGCTCTACCAGGCGCTCGTGTGGGGCACCTGGCCCCCGAGCCTGGAAGGTCATCGACGAGCCGCTGCTGAAATCGACCGATGCCGCCGGCGAACGCCACGTGCGCGTGGTGCCGCCCAGGCACGAGCAGGCGCGGCGCTCGATCACGCTGGTGAAGCTCAGGCGGCAGTTCGCTCGGCGTGGCGCTGCTGGACGTGACGTTGAAGACCGGCCGCACGCACCAGATCCGCGTGCATCTGGCGCATGCCGGGCACGCCATCGTCGGCGACCCGAAGTACGGCGACTTCGCCGCCAACAAGGCCTTCGCGCGCGAGCCGCGCGGTGGCAACGGCAGGCAGCGCTTCGCGCGCATGTTCCTGCACGCGCGCAGCTCGGCTTCGAGCACCCGGCCAGCGGCGAGCGCATCACCGTGGTCGCGCCGCTGCCGGCAGAGTGCAGACACTGTTGGCATCGCTGGCGGCCGCTTCGACGACTGGCCGATCCGCCGCACCGCCCGCCGCGCCTCCATCACCCGCCCCATGACCCGCCCGCGCCGCTTCGACCTCATCGCGTTCGACTGGGACGGCACGCTCTTCGACAGCACCGCGCTCATCGCGCGCTGCATCCAGGAAGCGTGCCGCGACGTCGGTGTCGCGGTGCCGAGCGACGCCGACGCGGCCTACGTCATCGGCCTCGGGTTGAACGACGCGCTGCGCCACGCCGCGCCGGGGCTCGAACCGGCGCGCTACCCCGACCTCGGCCGCCGCTACCGCCACCACTACTTCGCGCGCCAGCACGAGCTGGTGCTGTTCGAGGGGACGCTGGCGATGCTGCAGGCGCTGAAGGCGCGCAACCACTGGCTCACCGTGGCCACGGGCAAGAGCCGGCGCGGCCTCGACGAAGCGCTGGCGACGGCGCAGCTCGCCGGCGTCTTCGACGGCTCGCGCACTGCCGACGAGACGGCTTCCAAGCCCGACCCGCTGATGCTCGTGGAGCTGATGCGCGAGTTCGGCGCCGAGCCCGAGCGCACGCTGATGATCGGCGACACCACGCACGACCTGCAGATGGCGCGCAACGCCGGCGTGGCGCGCCTGGGCGTGAGCTTCGGCGCGCACAGCCACGAGTCGTTCGCCGAGTTCGAGCCGCTGGCGGTGTTGCACGACACGCGCGACGGCTGGCGTGGTGATGGCCGGCTCGGCCGATGGCTGACGCCGGCAGCGCGCTGCCGCGCACCGTGAGCGAAGGGCCGTTGCCGCCCGAGCGCATCTGCGCCGCGGCCGACCTTGCCGAGCGCGGCCGCGCCGTCGTCTGGGACGTGCTCGTGTGGGGCCGCCCGGCGCGCGCCTTCGCGTTGCGCTTCGACGGCAAGGTGGTGGCCTACCTCAACCGCTGCCTGCACGTGCCCACCGAGATGGACTGGAAGGAAGGCGAGTTCCTCGACATCGACCGGCGCTGGATCCTGTGCTCGATCCACGGCGCGGCCTACGAGCCTTCCGACGGCCGCTGCGTCGGCGGCCCGTGCGGACGCGGCAAGCTGACGGCGCTGCGAATCGAGGAACGCGACGGCGAGGTCTATTGGTATCCTTCCCGCGACATTGCGCCAGTGCGGTTCGACGAGGCGCCACCTCCTCCGCCTTCTGTCCCGTCTCATGACCCGCCCTGACGACAACCCTTCGACGCAGCCGATGACCGAGGCGCAGCAGTTGCCCGCCGCGCCCGGTGCGCGCACACCGGCGGCGGCGCCGCCGTTCGAGGACACCACCGTCTCATCGGCCGAAGAGTCCACCGCGGTGGCCGCTGCGCCCGCGGTTGCCGCGACAACCGCCGCTTCCGCGGCGCAAACACCGGCACCGCCGACGACGCCCGCTGCGGCGCCAACCGGCGACGGCCTCGCGCG
The DNA here is from genome assembly GCA_046348035.1 of Rubrivivax sp. GTDB lineage: Bacteria > Pseudomonadota > Gammaproteobacteria > Burkholderiales > Burkholderiaceae_C > Rubrivivax. Next base: position 108,183 of record JAXMEZ010000004.1, read on the forward strand.
CATCGAGTCGACGCTGGAGCGCCTCGCCGCCGGCCTCGTGCTGCACCAGCGCAGCGAGCGCCGCTGGCGCAACTTCTTTCGCGCCTGCTGGTTCGGCCTCGCGCTCGCCGTCGCCTGGGCGCTCTTCGCCTACAAGGCCGGGCCGGTGGCGACGAGCTCGCCGCACACGGCGCTGGTCGAACTGCGCGGCGAGATCGCGCCGGACACCGAGGCCAGCGCCGAGCTGCTGCTCGGCGCGCTGAAGCAGGCGTTCCAGGACCCCGGTGCGGTGGCGGTGGTGCTGCGCATCAACTCGCCCGGCGGCAGCCCGGTGCAGTCGGGCATCCTCAACGACGAGATCCGGCGCCTGAAGGCCAAGCACGACAAGAAGGTCTACGTCGTCGTCGACGAGATCTGCGCCAGCGGCGCCTACTACGTGGCCGTGGCCGCCGACCGCATCTACGTCGACAAGGCGAGCCTCGTGGGCAGCATCGGCGTGCTGATGGACGGCTTCGGCTTCACCGCGGCGATGGAGAAGCTGGGCGTCGAGCGCCGCCTCATCACCGCCGGCGAGAACAAGGCGATGCTCGACCCGTTCAGCCCGCTGCCCGACAAGCAACGCGCCTACGTGAAGCAGATGATCGAGCAGATCCACCGCCAGTTCGTCGACGTCGTCAAGGCCGGCCGCGGCGCGCGCCTGAAGGAGACGCCCGACATGTTCTCCGGCCTCGTGTGGAACGGCGAGGAGGCGGTCAAGCTCGGCCTCGTCGACGGCCTGGGCAACCTCGACCAGGTGGCGCGCGAGGTGGTGAAGGCCGAGGACATCATCGACTACACGCCGCGCGAGAACGTCGCCGAACGGCTGGCCAAGCGCTTCGGCGCCGCGATGGGGCGCAGCGTCGTGCGCGCACTGCGCGACTTCGCGCCGATTCGTTGAGCAAGCCATGAGCGCAGTGCAAGGGGAGATCAGTGCCGGCATGCAGCTCGCCTCGTGGGCGGGCGACCGCGCCACGGTGGCGCTGCAGTACCTGCTGCCCAAGCAGGCGCTGACGGTGCTGATGGGCAAGCTCGCCGCGGCCGAAGGCGGCGCGGCGACGACGGCGGTGATCCGCTGGTTCATCCGCCGCTACGGCGTCAACATGCTCGAAGCGGTCGAGCACGACGCGGCCGCCTACCGCACCTTCAACGAGTTCTTCACGCGGCCGCTCGCCAAGGGCGCACGCCCGCTCACGCCCGGGGCCGATCTCGTGTGCCCGGTGGACGGCGCGATCAGCCAGTTCGGCGTCATCGACGGCGACCAGATCTTCCAGGCCAAGGGCCACCGCTACAGCACGACCGCGCTGCTGGGCGGCGACAGCGCGCTGGCGGCGCATTTCCAGGGCGGCCACTTCGCCACGCTGTACCTGGCGCCGAAGGACTACCACCGCATCCACATGCCGTGCGCGGGCAAGCTGCTGCGCATGATCCACGTGCCCGGCTTGCTGTTCTCGGTGAACCCGGCCACGGCGCGCGGCGTGCCGGGCCTCTTCGCGCGCAACGAGCGCGTGGTGTGCGTGTTCGAGGGCGAGCGCGGGCCGTGGGCGCTGGTGCTCGTGGGCGCCACGATCGTCGGCAGCATGGCCACCACCTGGCACGGCGTGGTCAACGCGCTTCGACCGACGCACCTGCGCGAGTGGAGCTACGAAGACAAGCAGGTCGCTCTCGCGCAAGGCGAAGAGATGGGCCGCTTCCAGCTCGGCTCCACCGTCGTGCTGCTGTTCCCGGCGCACCGGCTGGCCTGGAACATCGCCTGGGCACCGGGCGCGGACATCCGCATGGGCCAGCGCATGGCCGACTGGGTTTGAGCCTGCGCAGCGCGGCTGCGGCCGATGCGCCGCCGGCGGCGCCATCGACCAGCGCGACAGCGCAGAAAGTGCAGGCCGAGGAGGCGGCCAAGGCGCTGAACGCGGCAGCGCCGGCGACGATGCGCAAGGCCCACTGGTGGGCGCAGGCGCTGCTGTTTGTGGTGCCGGCGCTGTGGTCCTCGAACTACCTCATCGCGCGCCTGGCGAGCGGCGTCGTCCATCCGCACGCGCTCGCCTTCGGTCGCTGGGCCGTGGCGCTGGTGCTGCTGCTGCCTTTCGTCGGCCGCGGCCTTCTCGCGCGGCGGCAGGCGCTGCGGCACGAGTGGAAGCAACTGCTCGCGCTGGGGGCGCTCGGCATGTGGATCTGCGGCGCCTGGGTCTACCTGGGCGGGCAGACGACGAGCGCAGCCAACATCGCCCTCATCTACGCCGTGGCGCCAGTGGCCATCGCGATCGCCGGCGTGAAGCTGCTGCACGAGCGCATGTCGCCGCTGCAATGGTCGGCGGTGGTCGCGGCGCTGGCCGGCGTGCTCTTTGTCATCGCGCGCGGCGAGGTCTCGACGCTGCTGGCCTTGCGCCTCTCGCCCGGCGACGCGTGGATCGTTGCCGCCGTGCTCGCGTGGACGGCGTACTCGCTGCTGCTCAAGCACTGGCCTTCGGCGCTCGGGCCGGGCGAGCGGCTGGCGGCGATCATCGCCGGCGGCCTGGTCGCACTGCTGCCGGCCACCGCGTGGGAAGCGCTGACGGCGCCGCCGCTGCCGTTCACCGCGCGTGCCGCGTGGCTCGTGGTGCTGGCCGCCGTGCTGCCCGGCGTGCTCAGCTATGGGGCCTATTCGCTGCTGCAGCGCGAGCTGGGCGCGGCGCGCACGGCGCTGATGCAGTACCTGGCACCGGTGTACGGAGCACTCGGCGCGTGGTGGGTGCTGGGCGAAGTGCCGCGCTGGTACCACGGCGTCGGCGCTGCGCTGATCCTGCCGGGCATCTGGCTCGCGACGCGGCCGGCAGCGCCACCGGCGCGTTAGGCCGAGCGCAAGAGCGAGGGCAAGAGCGAGGGCAAAGGCGGCTCGGCCCGAAGCTCGACGCGGCTCAGGCGGTGCGAAAGCGCAGCAGCGCGCGCACGAAGCCGTGGTCGCTGCGCCAGCGCTCGCGGCTTTCGTGCAGGTGGTCGTTGAAGACATCGACGTGCCTTACGTCGCCGATGGCGAACCTGGAGCCGGCCACCAGTTCCTCGCTCACCCACACCTGGTCGAGCAGTTCGGGCCAGCCCTGGTGCACGTTCGAGTAGAAGAGGTCGCGCCTGAGCGCCGGCTCGGTGGCGACGTCGAGCGCGTGGTACAGCGCCACGTCGCGGGCGCCGCGGTCATAGGCGGCGGCCTGCGTGGCGGCGATGATCTGTGTCGTCACCGCGTGCACGCCGTCGTTCATGTCGCCCAGCAGCACGAGCGGCTCGCCCTGGTGCGCCCCGCCGCGGCTGGTGATCTGCACGACGATGCGCCGCAGCGCCGCCGCCTCGGCCGCGCGCTGCAGGAGTGAGCGCATCACGGCGCGCGCCGTCACCGCCGGGTCGTCGCGGTCTTCCAGCACGTTGCCGGCCGCGTCCTGTACGTACTTCGGCCGTTTGCTCTTCAGGTGCACGACGAGCACGTGCAGCACCTGGCCCCAATGCGCGCGCAGCCGCGCCAGCAGCACCGGGCGCTCGAAGCGCGCCAGCGGGCCGATCTCGGGCAGCACCACGGCCTCCTGCGGCGCGAAGTCGGCGATCGACTGCACTTGCTCTACCGCCAGCCGCGTGACGAGCCCCACGCGCGGCGTGCCGGTGGCGCCGGCCTCGGCACCGGGCACGCTGACGACGAAGCGGCGCTGCAGGCCGCTGCGCGCGACGGCGGCGGTCAGCGCCGCCTCGTCCCACACCTCCTGCACGCCGAGCACGTCGGGGTCGAGGCGGCCGATCATGCCGCCGAGCCAGCCGATCTTGCGCTCGTACTCGCCGGCTTCCAACGGCTCCTGGTTCTCGTAGAAAGCGCGGCCGGGCAACGCGAGGTTGAGCACGTTGGCGCTGGCGACGCGCAGCACCTGCCATTGCGGTTGTTGCGGGAGCGGCTGCGCTGCATGCGGGAGCGGCTGCGCCGCTGGCGGCGGCGACGGTTCCCCGGGCGACGGCTGTGCCGCAGGCGGCGGCAGCGGGTCCGCCATCGGCTTCAGCCGCGCGCGCGCCTGTCGCCGCTGTTGGCGGCGCGCCTTTCGAAGCCGCTGCGGCGGTCGCCGTTCCAGGCGTTCTCGAGTTCGAGGCGCTTGATCTCCTCGACCGCGCCTTCGTCGGCGCCGCCGGCCTTGCGTGCCTGTGCGCGCGCCAGTCTCTCCATCAGGCGCAGGTCGCGGTCGGTGAGGCCCATCGCGCTCTCGGCCCACAGCTTGACGATCGCCAGCAGGCTCTCGTGCCGCACCGGCGCGGCGATGCGCTGCGCCTGCAGCGCGGCGATGGTGCCGCGGTGCCGCGGGTCGACTTCGCGCACCGCGCGCTCGAGCGCCGCCTCGCCTTCGCCGGGCTCGGCCACGACGTCGACGATGCGGCGGAAGTGCAGCTCCTCGGCGGTGTAAAGGCGCCCGGAGAGGATCATCTCGTTGGCCACCGCGAAGCCGCCCTTGCGGATGGTGAAGTCCCAGGCGCCCATGCCCGGGAAGAGGTTGAACAGCACCTCGGGGAAGCCGGCCTGCGCGCCGCGCTCGAAGATGATCTTGTGGAACGGCAGCACGCTTTCCAGGCCGCCGCCGAGCGTGTCGCCCTGAGCCAGCACGGTGGTGTGGATGCCCAGGCTCGCGGCGTTCTCCATCCACCACACGAGGTCGACGCAGCGGCGGCCGTACAGCTCGAGCGACTCGATGTCGCCGGCGCGCACCAGCAGCACGAACAGCGCCAGGTCGCCGCCGAAGTTGAAGACCTGCGGCACGTCGGACGTCATCACGAAGTGGCGCACCAGGCCCGGGTTGGCGGTGATGTCGTCGAGCATCTGCTGCAGCTCGGACATCGCCGCGAGGCTGTAGCACTGGATCGGCCGCACGCAAAGGCGCACGCGCAGCAGGCGCAGCTCGCTCGTCCACTCCAGGCGGATCGTCTTGTACGGCCGGCCGAGCAGCCCGGCCACGCCGACGGCCGGCGCGGCGGCCGCCGGGGCCGTCGTCGGGGCGGAAGGTGCCGGTCCCCTCGCCGGCCCGCCCGCTTCGGGCGCGAGCCCTTCAGACACCTTCGACGATGCGCGTGAAGTGATGGAAGTTGACACGCACCGACTCCACGATCGCCGCCTGCGCGGCCTCATCACGCACCTGGTTGAGCACCTGCCGCAGTTCGGCCATGTGCTGCGCATCGAGCGTCGCGTGCGAGTCGATGAACGAGACGCCGCGGTCGCCTTCGAGCAGCAGCGACTCGCGGATCGCCGCGGCGAACGGCCCGCCGTAGACGCTGGCCACGACTTCGAGCGTGTACAGCATGCCCAGCACCGAGCACGGATGGCGGCGGTCGGCGGCCCAGTAGTTGTAGCCCACGAGACTGAGCGTATTCAGCGAAGGCGAATGCGCGCGCGCGTCGCTGCCGGGCACGCCGATCGCTTCGAGGTCGTTGAGCACCCAGGTCTCGTGGCCGCTTTCCTCGTGCATGTGCTCGTAGAGGAAGTGGCGGATCGGCTGCAGCGCATCGTGGCCGGGCTGCCCCATGCGGCTGGCCGCCGCGGCGCAGGCCGGGTTGAAGTGCCACACCACGTGGTACAGCTCCAGCAGCAGCGCGCGGTAGCGCTGCAGCGGCATGCCGTGAGCGACGGCATCGAGGACCACCGGGTGCGTTTCGAACGCGCGGCGGTCTTCGTCCGTGCGACCGACCAGGTCGGCAAAGAACGTCGACATTTCTCTTTGATCCCCAACGACTCGCTGCCCTTTTCCACGCCGCACGACCGAGAGGCTTCGTGCTCGCGCCGGGCGCTGAACAGTCCGCGAGTCTAGGCGCACTCACCGAGTAGGGGCCAGACCGGTGTCCAGGTAAGCCACCCCTAGAATCTTCGCGATGAACGGCGAGCGCATTGACCTGCGCCAAGGCGGCGGCGCCCTGCGCCGCATCCGCGCCCTGCCCGACGAACTGGTGAGCCAGATCGCCGCCGGCGAAGTGGTCGAGCGGCCCGCTTCGGTGGTGCGCGAACTGCTGGACAACGCGCTCGATGCCGGCGCCACGCAGGTGACGCTGCGCCTGGCCGGCGGCGGGGTGCGCTCGATCGTCGTCGAGGACGACGGCGAGGGCATCGCGCGCGAAGACCTGGCGCTCGCCGTGCAGCGGCACGCGACGAGCAAGATCGCCGACCTCGCCGACCTCGAATCGGTGGCGACGATGGGCTTTCGCGGCGAGGCGCTGGCGGCCATCGCCTCGGTGGCGGAACTGGCGATCACGAGCCGCACCGCGGCTGCCGGGCACGCCTGGCGCCTCGATGCGCGCGGCGGCGACATCGCCGCGGCGGCGCGCGCCCGCGGCACGACGGTGGAAGTGCAGGAGCTCTTCTTCGCCACGCCGGCGCGGCGCAAGTTCCTGAAGAGCGATGCCACCGAACTCGCGCACTGCACCGAGGCCGTTCGCCGGCACGCGCTGGCGCGGCCGGACGTGGGCTTCGCGCTGTGGCACGAAGGGCGGCTGGTCGCGCAGTGGCGCGCCGGCGCGCGCGCCGGCGCGGCGCGCCGAGGTGCTGGGCGCTGCGTTCATCGCCGCCAGCGTGGCGCTGGACGCGGCGGCCGGGCCACCGCGCTGGAGGGCCGCATCGGCCGCCTCGGCGGCGGCGCGCGCGCACGTGCCGACCACCAGTACCTCTTCGTCAACGGCCGCTTCGTGCGCGACCGCCTGCTGGCGCACGCGGTGCTCGGCCTACGAGGATCAGTTGCACGGCAGCCGGCAGCCGGCTTATGCGCTGTTCCTCTCCATCGCGCCCGAGCTGGTCGACGTGAACGTGCACCCGACGAAGACCGAAGCGCGCTTCCGTGACAGCCGCGCCGTCCACCAGGCGGTGCAGGCGGTAGAGCGCGCCGGCGCCGACGCGGCGATGGCGGTCGAGGCGGCGAAGGCCGCGCAGGCCGGCGAGGCCTTCGCTGCGGCGCACGGTGGCGACGCGGCGGCGGCCGCCGGTGCTGGCGTTGGCGCGGTGCATGCGTGCGCAAACCGGCGCTGGCGCTGGCCGAAGCGGGAGCGATGAGCGACGCCGCGGCCGGCATTTCGGCCGCGCGCTCGGCGCGTCGAGGAGCCACCACCGCGCTGGCCGCAGACGCCGAGCAGCGGCGTTTCGCCGGAGCGGGCCTCGCCGCGTGGGCCGGGGTGCTGCTCGCCGATCACCCGTGGCGCACGGCGATGGGCGCGGCGGCGCGGGTGGCGGCGCGCGGGTGGGCGGCGCGGGCGTTGGCGCGGCGGCGATGTGGGTGGCGATGCGCGCGGCGATGCCTCGGCGCAGCCGCGCGAGCCGGACGCCTGGCCGCTCGGCCGCGCGCTGGCGCAGGTCGGCGGCGTGTACATCCTCGCCGAGAACCGCCACGGCCTCGTCGTCGTCGATATGCACGCGGCGCACGAGCGCATCGTCTACGAGCGGCTCAAGCGCGCCGGTGCGGCCGGAGGTGCGAACGGGCAAAGTGGTGAGAGTGGCGAGTCCGAAGCGGGCCACGACAGCGGCGGCCGCGGTGAGAGCGCCGAGAGCGCCGAGAGCGCCAGCGAAAGCCCGCTGCCGGCGCAGCCGCTGCTCATCCCGGTCACGTTCCAGGCCACTGCGGCCGAACTCGCGGTGGCCGAGAGCGAGCAGGCCACGCTCGCGCAGCTCGGCCTCGATGTCGGGCGCCTCAACGCCACGACGCTCGCCGTGCGCAGCCGCCCCGCGGCGCTGCCCGGCGCCGACGTGGCCGAGCTGACGCGCTCGGTGCTGGCCGAGCTGGCCGCGGCCGAGAGCGGCGGCGCCAGCCGCATCGTGCAGCGCTCGCGCGACGACCTCCTCGCCACGATGGCCTGCCACGGCGCCGTGCGCGCCAACCGCCGCCTGACGCTCGAAGAGATGAACGCGCTCCTGCGCGACATGGAAGCCACCGAGCGCGCCGACACCTGCAACCACGGCCGCCCGACGTGGCGGCAGGTGACGATGCAGGAGCTGGACGCGCTGTTCCTGCGCGGGCGCTGAGGAACATCCTCGCCCGGGCCTCTCCCGCGCGCAGGCCGAAGGCCGGTGCCTTCGTGCTGCGGGAGAGGGCGCGAACAGGCTCAGGCCGCCAGCAGCTGCCGCAGCACGAACGGCAGGATGCCGCCGTGCTTGTAGTAGTCGACCTCGATCGCGGTGTCGATGCGCAGCGTCACCGTCACCTCGCGCTTGCTGCCGTCGGGCTTCGTGATGACGAGCCTGGCGTCGCTCTGCGGCTTGATCTCGGCGCCGAGCAGCACGTCGATCGTCTCGTCGCCGCGCAGCCCGAGGCTCTCCCACGAGTCTCCGGCCTTGAACTGCAGCGGCAGCACGCCCATGCCGACGAGGTTGCTGCGGTGGATGCGCTCGAAGCTCTTGGCCACGACGGCCTTGATGCCCAGGAGCTGCGTGCCCTTGGCCGCCCAGTCGCGCGAGCTGCCGGTGCCGTATTCCTCGCCGCCGAACACCACCGTGGGCACGCCGGCGGCGATGTACTTCATCGCCGCGTCGTAGATGGCCATCTTCTCGCCGCCCGGCTGGTACAGCGTGTAGCCGCCTTCCTCGCGGCTGCCGTCGGCCTTGGCGGGCAGCATCAGGTTCTTCACGCGCACGTTGGCGAAGGTGCCGCGCATCATCACTTCGTGGTTGCCGCGGCGCGCGCCGTAGCTGTTGAAGTCGGCCTTGCCCACGCCCTGGCCGACGAGGAACTTGCCCGCCGGCGAGGTGTCGCGGAAGCTGCCCGCGGGGCTGATGTGGTCGGTGGTGATGCTGTCGCCGAAGAGCGCCATCACCTTCGCCCCCTTGACGCCGGCGTCCAGCGCCGCCGGCTGCATCGTGAAGCCGTCGACGAACGGCGGCTTGGCGATGTAGGTGCTCTTGGGCCAGGCGTAGACCTGCCCCTTCACGCTCTTCACGTCGTCCCACAGCTTGCCCGGCTTCTCCTTCACCTTCGCGTAGTTCTTGCGGAAGGCCTTCGGGTTCATCGCCAGCTTCATCAGGTCGTGCACCTCCTGGCTCGTCGGCCAGATGTCGCCCAGGTAGACCGGCTTGCCCTTCTTGCCCGGGCCCACCGGCTCGGTCATCAGGTCGCGCGTCACCGTGCCGGCGATGGCGTAGGCCACCACCAGCGGCGGGCTGGCCAGGAAGTTGGCCTTCAGGTTCGGGTGGATGCGCGCTTCGAAGTTGCGGTTGCCCGAGAGCACCGCGGCGCAGATGAGGTCGTTGTCGGTGATGACCTTGTTCAGCTCGGGCGTGAGGTCGCCGGCGTTGCCGATGCAGGTGGTGCAGCCGTAGGCGGCCACCGAGAACCCGAGCTCTTCGAGGTAGGGCAGCAGCTTGGCCTTCTCCAGGTACTCGGTGACGATGCGCGAGCCGGGCGCGAGCGACGTCTTGATGTGCGGCGCCACCTTCAGCCCCGCCTTGACCGCCTTCTTCGCCAGCAGGCCCGCGGCCAGCAGCACGCCGGGGTTGCTGGTGTTGGTGCAGCTCGTGATGGCGGCGATCAGCACGTCGCCGTTCTTCACCCCGACGCCGTTGTCGGCCTTGAAGGTCTTGCCGAGCTTGTCGGCCGGCTGGTTGAAGCCGTTCTCGGTGACCGGCTTGCTGAACAGCTCGGCGAACTTGCCCGCCAGGTTGGTGATCTCGATGCGGTCCTGCGGCCGCTTCGGTCCGGCCAGGCTCGGGGCCACGGTGCCCAGGTCGAGCTTGACGGTGCTGGTGTAGCTGAGTTCTCCGGCCTTGGGCACGCCGAACATGCCTTGCGCCTTGAAGTAGGCGGCGAAGGCTTCGATCTCTTCCTTCGTGCGGCCGCTGCCTTCGAGGTACTCGATGGTGCGCTCGTCCACCGGGAAGAAGCCCATCGTCGCGCCGTACTCGGGCGCCATGTTGGCGATCGTGGCGCGGTCGGGCAGGGCCAGCGTGCGCGTGCCTTCGCCGAAGAACTCGACGAACTTGCCCACGACCTTGTGCTTGCGCAGGATCTCGGTGACGGTGAGCACGAGGTCGGTGGCGGTGACGCCTTCGCGCAGCCGCCCGGTCAGTTCGAACCCCACCACGTCGGGCGTCAGGAAGTACACCGGCTGGCCGAGCATGCCGGCCTCGGCCTCGATGCCGCCCACGCCCCAGCCGACGACGCCGATGCCGTTGATCATCGTCGTGTGGCTGTCGGTGCCGACGAGGCTGTCGGGGTAGTAGACGCCGTCCTTGCTCTTGTGCACGCCGCGCGCCAGGTATTCGAGGTTCACCTGATGCACGATGCCGAAGCCCGGGGGCACGACGCCGAAGGTGTCGAACGCCTGCATGCCCCACTTCATGAACTCGTAGCGCTCCTGGTTGCGCTCGAACTCGAGCTTCATGTTCAGGTCGAGCGCTGTCTTCTTGCCGAAGTGGTCGATCATCACCGAGTGGTCCACCACCAGGTCCACCGGCACGAGCGGCTCGATGGTCTTCGGGTCGCGGCCCATGTCGGCGGCGACGTTGCGCATGGCTGCCAGGTCCGCGAGCAGCGGCACGCCGGTGAAGTCCTGCAGCACGACGCGCGCCACGACGAAGGGGATCTCGTCGCTGCGCTCGGCCGCCGGGCGCCAGTTGGCGAGCTGCTTGACGTGCTCCTCGGTGACCTTCTTGCCGTCGCAGTTGCGCAGCACGCTTTCGAGCACGATGCGCAGGCTCACCGGCATGCGCGCGACGTTGGGGAACGTCTTGGCCAGCTCGGGCAGGCTGAAGAAGCGGCCTTCCTTGCCGGAAGCGGTCTTGAAGGTCTTCAGGGTGTTGGCGTAGGCGTGTGGCATGGTGCGTTGGAACCTTCTGCTTGTTGGCTCGCGGGAGGAGCAGGAGTCGTGGATGGAGAGTCGGGAACGAGGTGAGCGATGAGGAAGCCGCAGCGCGAATGCTGGGCTACAGGGCTTTCGGGACGATGACTTTGAGACCCTTGAAGTAGTCGCGGTAGAAGCCGGCGTCGCGGGTGATGAGGCCGGTGCACTGCAGCAGCGCATGGGCGCCGATGAGGAAGTCGGGCACCGCCCGCTGCCGCGCGCCGCCGCGCTGGCGGTAGCGGCGCTGCATCTCGCCCGCGCGCAGTGCGGCCCGGGCCTCGGTGGGCAGGTAGCGGATGCCGGCGTCCTCGATGTCCTGCAGCACCTCGCTGCCGTTCTTCAGCGCCGAGCAGACCTCGGCCAGCACGATGTCGCACACGACCACCGGGCCGTTGCGCAGCGCCTCGCGCAGGGCGTCGGCAACCGCTTCGGCATCGGCTTCGCTGCCGGCGCCGTCGAAGAAGAAGTCGATCAAGGCCGACGAGTCGATGGCGATCACCGGCCGCTGTCCTTGGGCGGCGGGAAGGGGTCGCCCGGCGCGCGGCCGCGGACTGCGCGCATCGCCTCGTCGGTGCTGGCGAAGCCGTCGAGCTTGTACTTGCCGCGCAGGCGCGAAAGCGCGTCGTTCACGTCCTTGCGCAGGATGATGCGGCCGCCGTCGATCTCGACCTTGAGCTTCGTGCCCTTGGTCAAGCCGAGTGCGTCGCGCACCGCCTTGGGCAGCGTGATCTGGCCGCGTTCGGCCACCGTGGCGTCCATCGTTTCGGCACTCCGCAATCTGATCGAATGGATCAGACGACTTTGGTATGCATGAATGATACGTACCGAAGCCGTCTGAATCAAGCGGCCGGCCGGGCGCCGGTGCTTCGAGCGGCGGGCGGGGCGGCATTCTGCGCCGAGCGGCGCCCGGCGGCGGCTTGGCGTGGTCGGGCGCAGGGGAAGGAGGGCGACCCTGCGCGGCCACTTAGAACTTATCCGTAAATAGTACACTGCACGTCCGAGCCGCCGATCCTGCTGCGGCGTCGGAGCGGGAGCATGCCAGCCAAGCGAGTTGCTTCGTGGGTTGTCACCGACGAGTTCTGGGCGCGGGTTGAACCGCTGATTCCTGCGCCGCAGAGGACGACGCGCGCCAAGTACGTGCGCAAGCCGGGGGCGGGACGTCCGCCCAAGCCCGCGCGACAGGTCTTTGAGGCGATCGTGTACGTGCTACGCACTGGTTGCCAGTGGAAAGCTTTGCCCAAGGAGCGATTTGGCAGTGCCAGTGCTGTGCACAAGCGCTTCCTGCAATGGGAGAAGGCCGGGTTCTTCGAGCAGCTGTGGATAGCGGGTCTGGCCGAATACGACCAGATGGAGGGCGTCGCTTGGCGCTGGCAAAGTACGGACGGGGCGATGTTCAAGGCACCGATGGCAAGACAAGCCGTCGGGCCCAACCCGACGGATCGGGGAAAAAAATGGGAGCAAGCGGCATCTGCTGGTGGACGGTCGTGGCGTCCCGTTGTCGATCATCGTGACCGGCGCCAACGTCAATGACAGCAAGCGCATCGACCAGTTGCTCAGCGCCATCGTGCTCAAGCGACCGCGCACCCCGAAGCGGCGCAGCAAGCACCTGTGCGCCGACGCCGGCTTCCGCAGCGCCGAGGCCGTTCGCATCATGCTCGCGCACGGCTACATCCCCCACATCTCCAGCCGCACCGCCGAAGCAGCGGCCAAGGCACGTCAGCCGTGGAAGAAGGCGCGCCGCTGGGTCGTTGAGGTCTGTCACAGCTGGTTCAATCGCTTCCGCAAGCTGCTCGTGCGGTACGAAAAGCTGGAACGCAGCTTCCTTGCATTGAACCACCTCGCCGCCGCCATCATCGCCTTCCGCAAGCTGCCCTTGACCGTCAATCCTATTTACGGATAAGTTCTAAGCAGCACGGCCCAACGTGCTTTCTCTTTGCCTACTTTTCTCTTTGCACGAGCAAAGAGAAAGTAGGTCGCCTGCCGGGCGAGACCGGCGCGGTCTCGGCACGAGGAAACACCCGCCGGGGCAGGCAAGCGAGGACCGGCGCGGTCCCTCAATCCGCTTCCTGGAACGCCTCTTCCCGCTTCCTCTTCATCGAAGGCAGCGTCACGACAACGATCATCGCCAGCGCGCCCAGCAGCAAGCCCAGCGACAGCGGCCGCGTCACGAAGGTGGTCCAGTCGCCGCGCGACAGCAGCAGCGCGCGGCGCAGGTTCTCTTCCATCATCGGCCCGAGGATGAAGCCCAGCAGCAGCGGCGCCGGCTCGCAGCCGAGCTTGTAGAACGCGTAGCCGACGAGGGCGAAGATGGCGCCCATGTAGACGTCGAACGGGTTGTTGTTCAGCGTGTACAGGCCAATGGTGCAGAAGACCATGATGGCCGGGAACAGGAAGCGGTAGGGCACCGTCAGCAGCTTGATCCAGATGCCGATCAGCGGCAGGTTCAGGATGATGAGCATGAAGTTGCCCACCCACATGCTGGCGATCAGGCCCCAGAAGAGCTGCGGGTTGCTCGTCATCACCTGCGGGCCGGGCTGGATGCCCTTGATCGTCATCGCGCCCACCATCAGCGCCATCACCGCGTTGGGCGGGATGCCGAGCGTGAGCATCGGGATGAACGAGGTCTGCGCGCCGGCGTTGTTGGCGCTCTCGGGGCCGGCGACGCCGCGGATGTTGCCCTGGCCGAAAGGAACCTCGCCAGGCTTCATCGGCGACTTCTTCTCCACCGTGTAGGCGGCGAAGGAAGCGAGCAGGGCGCCGCCGCCGGGCAGCACGCCCAGCAGCGAGCCGAGGGAGGTGCCGCGCAGCACCGCCGGCCAGGCGTTCTTGAAGTCCTGCTTCGTCGGCCACAGGCCCTTCACGTCCTTCGTGAAGACCTCGCGGTGCTCGGCCGGCTGGCCGAGGTTGGCGATGATCTCGCCGAAGCCGAACACGCCCATCGCGATGGCGACGAAGCCGATGCCGTCGGTCAGCTCGGGGATGTCGAAGCTGTAGCGCGGCACGCCGGAGATCACGTCGGTGTTGATCTGCCCGAGCAGCAGGCCGAGGATGATCATCGCGATGGCCTTGACGAGCGAGCCCGAGAGCCAGCGCCGACGGCACCGATGAGGCCCAGCACCATCAGCGAGAAGTATTCGGCGGGGCCGAACGAAGGCCAGTTCGGTGAGCGGCGGCGCGAACGCGGCGATGATGATCGTGCCCACGCAGCCGGCGAAGAACGAGCCCAGGCCCGCAGCGGCGAGCGCGGCGCCGGCACGGCCCTGGCGGGCCATCTTGTAGCCGTCGATCGCGGTGACGACCGAACTCGATTCACCGGGCACGTTGATCAGGATGGCGGTCGTCGAGCCGCCGTACTGGGCGCCGTAGTAGATGCCGGCCAGCATGATGAGTGCCGGCGTCGCGTCGAGCGCGTAGATGCTGGGCAGCAGCATCGCGATCGTCGCCACCGGGCCGAGGCCGGGCAGCACGCCGATCAGCGTGCCCAGCAGCGCGCCGAACAGCGCGTAGAGCACGTTCTGGATGGAGAGCGCGACACCGAATCCCAGGGCGAGGTTGTTCAGCAGATCCATTTGCGTCCCCTCTTCACTTCGACAGGAACGACGGCCACATCGGGATCGTGAGGTTCAGCCCCCACACGAAGATGGCCCAGCTGCCGACGGTCAGGATGACCGCGTTGAACACGGCCTCCTTCCACTTGAACTCGTCGCTGGCCATCGCCGCGACGACGACCAGGACGGGCAGCGTCACCACCATGCCCAGTTGCTGCAGCAGCCAGCCGAAGATGGCCACCGATGCGGAGATCCACAGCAGCGGCTTCCAAGCCCACTTGCCGATCTTCTCGCCGCCTTCGACTTCGAGCGTCATCGCCTCGAAGATGATGAAGGCGCCGAGGAGGGCCAGGATGACGCCCAGGCCGAACGGGAAGTAGCCCGGCCCCGGCCGCGCCGAGCTGCCGAAGCTGTAGGCCGTGGCCCCCCAGGCGAAGACGACGCCGACGACGACGAACATCAGCCCGGACCAGAAGTCCTTCTCACTCTTGATCTTCAAGTGCGTCTCCTCCGGCCGAAGCTGCCGCCGGGCAAGATGCCGCGGCCATCATCGACGGCGGGGATTCTAGGAACCGGCCTTGCGACTCTCCTCTGTGGTTTCCACGTAAGGCGAGCGATCCCGTTCCGCAGGGCGGGCCGGCCGGCGGGCGCGAATCCGCCGCTGCAGCAGCCTCGGTGGCGCTACAGCATCGGCGTGGCGCGCAGCACTTCCTCGATCGTCGTCACGCCTTCGGCCACTCGCATCGCGCCGGCCAGGCGCAGCGGGCGCATACCTTCCTTCACCGCCTGCTTGGCCAGCGCCGCGGCGTCGAGCGTGGGGTGGATGTGCCGACGCAGGTTCTCGCTCATCACCATCAGCTCGTACAGGCCGGCGCGGCCGCGGTAGCCGGTGTTGCGGCACTCGAGGCAGCCCACCGCCTTGAAAGGCCGCACGCCGCCGGAAAGGCGCCACGGCCGCACCATCTCGTCCAGCGCCTCGCGCGTGGTGGTGTCGTCGCGCTGCTTGCACGCCGGGCAGAGCGTGCGCGCGAGGCGCTGCGCCAGCACACCGATCACCGTGGCGGCGATGAGGTAGCCCGGCACGCCGAGATCGGCCAGGCGCGTCACCGCGCCCACCGCGTCGTTGGTGTGCAGCGTGCTGAAGACGAGGTGGCCGGTGAGCGCGGCCTGGATCGCCATCTCCGCGGTGGCGAGGTCGCGGATCTCGCCGACCATGATGATGTCCGGGTCCTGCCGCATCAGCGCCCGCAGGCCCTCGGCGAAGCCGAACTCGAGCGCCGGCTGCACCTGCGTCTGGTTGAACGAGGGCTCGATCATCTCGATCGGGTCCTCGACCGTGCAGACGTTCACCTCGTCGGTCGCCAGGCGCTTGAGCGTGCTGTAAAGCGTCGTCGTCTTGCCGCTGCCGGTGGGGCCGGTGACGAGCACGATGCCGTGCGGGCGCTGGATCAACTCGCCCCAGGCGCGCGATTCGTGTTCGGCGAAGCCGAGCGCGTCGATCGTCTTCAGTGCCGCTTCAGGGTCGAAGATGCGCATCACCATCTTCTCGCCGAAGGCGGTGGGCAGCGTCGACAGGCGCATCTCGACTTCGCCGCCCTTGTCGCCGTCGCTCGGGGGGCGGACGGTCTTGATGCGGCCGTCCAGCGGCCGCCGCTTCTCGACCACGTCCATGCGGCCCAGCAGCTTGATGCGCGCCGTCATCGCCGCCATCACCGCCAGCGGCACCTGGTAGACGGTGTGCAGCACGCCGTCGATGCGGAAGCGGATGGCGCCCATGTCGCGCCGCGGCTCGAGGTGGATGTCGCTGGCGCGCTGGTCGAAGGCGTACTGCCACAGCCAGTCGACCACCTGCACGACGCCCTGGTCGTTGGCGTCGAGCTGCTTGTTGCTGCGGCCCAGTTCGACGAGCTGCTCGAAGCTCGCGGCCGTGGCCACCTCGCCGGTGCGGGCCGCCGCGCGCACGCTCCTGGCCAGCGCGTAGAACTCGGTCGTGTAGCGGCGCAGCTCCTCGGGGTGCGCGAGCACGAGCACGACGCGCCGCCGCGTGTGCGCCTCGATCTCGGTGACCCACGCGGTGTCGAACGGCTCGGCGGTGGCGATCGTCACTTCGGTGGCGCTCATCGCCACCGGCAAAGCGAAGCGCAGCTGCGCGTACTGCACGCTCATCACTTCGGCGACGCGGCCGACGTCGACCTTCAGCGGGTCGATGCGCAGGAATGGCCGGCCGATGCGCGCCGCCAGCCACTCGGTGAGCGCTTCGGTGTCGAGCGCGCGCTGCGTGCCGCGCCTGACGAGGCCGGCGCCGCCCAGGCGCACCAGCGCGTGCAGGCTGGAAGTGCCGGCGGCGAAACGGCGCGCCACGCGCTCGGCCTCCTCGGCAGCGACGAGGCCATCGTCGCGCAGCCAGTCGAGCAGCAGGCGCCAGTCGAGGCGGCCTTTCGGCAGGGTCGGCAAGGAGGCCGCAGTGGAAGATGCAGCAGGCGTTGGCGCGGCCACCGCCGGACCGCGCGGCGCCGCCGGCGCGGCGCCGGGGACAGCCGTCGTTGTCGTCGCGCCACCGCCTGCGTCGGGGGTTCGTTCGGAGGGCTTGCGCTGCGGTGCGGTGGACATCTTCGGAATCAGGCGCGGTTCGGTGCAGTGACGGGCGCAGTCAGGGGTCGGGGCAGGCTTGAACCATTGTGCGGCGCGTACGGCCGCACCATTCGCAACCACTTGCGTGCCGGCAGGCCGAGGGTGCCGAAGCGGCGCTCGATCTCGCGCGCGCGCTCCGCGAGTTCTTCGCGCCCGGGGACGACGACGCCGCGGCCGGCGACGACGACCGTGTTGCCCTCGCGCGTGGGCGAGAGGCTCCACACCTGGTCGGCACCGAACGCCCGCGCCACGCGCTCGATGCTGCGCGAAAAGCTGGCGTCGCGGCCGAACAAATTGACGCTGAAGACGCCGCCTGTTTGCGCCAGCACGCGCCGGCACCCTTCGTAGAACGTGTCGTCGTCGAGCACGGGCGCGGCGGCGTGCTCGTCGTAGAGGTCGGCCTGCAGCAGCGCCACGCTGCCGGGCTCGGCCTGCGCCAGCCAGTGCGCGGCGTCGCCGACCACCACCTCGGCCTCGCTCGGCAGATGGAACCAGCGGGCGTTGATCTCCACCACCTCGCGGTTGATCTCGACCACCGTGGTCGGCATGCGCAGCGCGCGCACGGTGAAGCGCGTCAGCGCCCCGGCGCCGAGGCCGAGCTGCACCGCGCGGCCCTGCCCGAGCTGCGCCGTCGGCAGCCACAGCAGCGCCGCGAGCATGCGCTGCACGTAGGCGAGTTCGACGAAGAGCGGCTTGGCCGTACGCATCGCGCCTTGCACCCACGGCGAGCCCAGGTGCAGGTAACGCACACCGTCCGATTCGGACAGCGTGACTTCGGGGTGAAGCGCGGCGCGGCGGCTCACCGCGGCACGCGCCGGATCGCCTTGGCCTCGAAGGTCTGGTGCACCTCGAGCCAGCCCCGGTGCAGGTTGCTGAAGCGGATTTCGCGCCGAACCGCCCACATCGTCTGCGGATCGATCCAGTCGGTGCCCAGCAGGCGGCTGGCGCTGCTGGGGCGCACGGCCTCGCCCTTGCGTTCGATGCGGTAGGCGCGGAACCGCCCCGCGGGCACCTCGACCTCTTCCAGCGCCGCCACGTGGCAGTCGTAGAAGTTGCGTTCGGACGGCCCGGTCTCGGGGTAGTTCGTGAAGGCCGTTCGCCAGCGCTTGCCCACCGCCAGTTCAGCCGGCGCGACGAGCGCGCCGGGTTCCTTGCGGCCGAAGTTGTTGCGCAGCGTGCTGCCCATCTGGTCGACGATCGTGTCGCCGCGATTGATCATCACCCGGCCGCCTTCGATCGAGGTCACACGCGCCCGCCCTGTCCGCGGCGGACCGCCGGCGATGTGGTCGATGTATACGAACTCCCACTCGTCGCCGACGCGGAAGCGGTCCACGCCCGAGGGCAGCGTGGGCACCTGCTGCAGGGCCTGCGGCGCCTGCGCCACCAGCACCGGGCGCGCGTGCCGGTCGAGTGCGAACTGCGCCAGCTCGGCGAAGGGGCCGGTCGGATAACGCTGCAGGAAGGCGAAGAAGTCCTCGGCGCGCGCCGAGTCGCGGATGCGCGCCCACTCGGCGCCTTGCGCGTCGAACTCGCGCTCGCGCTCGCTCGTCGTCGGCGCAGCCAGCCGCTCGCCGGTGGCGAAGACGAAGTCCTCCTCCAGGCTCGTGCTTTCCCACGGCACCTGGCGGCCTTGCGTCGCCTGCCGCACCTGCAGGCGCACGCGCTTGAACACGTCCTCGATGCGCGCGCCGGGCTTGCGAAGCTCGCCGAGCAGGAAGCGCGTGTACAGGCCGTTGCCCTCGCTCTCGGAGCCGTCTTCGGCCACGTTTCCGGGCGCCGTGGCGTAGGCGTAGAACGTGCCCGGCGGCGCGTCCATCGGCGCCAGGCCGCGCGGGCCTGCGGTGCCGGCGCCGAGCGGGTTGTCACGGCAGGCATCGAGCACGAGGATGTTGGTGCGCGTGCCGGAAGCGCGAAAGGCGGCGAGCACCTGCTGCACGTCCACGCACTGCCGGGCCACGTCGGCGCCGGTTTCCAGGCGCACGTCAACGGGCAGCAGGTAGTTCTTCCAGTCCACCTGCATGCCGTGGCCGGCGTAGTACAGCAGCGCCACGCCGCCCTGGCCGCGCAGGGCCGCGGCCGCGCGTTCGAGGGCCGACTCCATGCGCGCGCGGCTGGCGTCGCGCTCTTCGATGACCTGGAAGCCGAAGCCGGCCAGCAGCTCGGCCATCGCGCGCGCGTCGCGCGTGGCGTTGCGCAGCGGCGAGCCCGCGTAGGCGGCGTTGCCGATGACCAGCGCCACGCGCGGCGCTGCGGTCTGCGCCGGTGCCGAGATCGGCAGCGACAGCGGCAGTGACAGCGCCGAAGCTGCCTGCAGCCAGCGGCGGCGGCTGAGGCCGCTCGGGTCGAGGTCGGTCTCGGAGACAGGCTGCATGCAGAACACCTCAGGTGATACCGGCGGCTTCGAAGGCAGCCCGCCACGCAGCGAGCTTGCGCTCGAACGACCAGCTCGCGTTGGCCGGACTCGTACTCGGCAGGCGGACGACCTCCAGGCCCAGCGCCTTCAGCACCGGCATGGCGCGCGCCGACTCGCCGCCATTGTGGGCGGCCAGCACGAGCTGCGGCGCGCGGCGCTTCAGGGCCGTGAAGTCGTTCAGCTGCGGCGTCTCGATGGCCGTGTCGAGGCTGCCCTCGCGGCGGCAGCTGGCGTAGACGTCCCAGATGCCCAGGCCGCGGGCGCACTTCGGCCAGGCGCTGGCGGTAGCTCATGGCCACGAGATCGACCTGCCAGATCGCCGACAGCAGCGGCCAGAAGTGGTTGCGCGGATGGCCGTAGTACTGCTGCGCCGCAAGCGCGCAACACCCGGGAAACTGCCGAGCACGAGGCAGCGCGTGTGTCGGGCCAGCACCGGCGGCAGGCCCACGAGAAGCGGTTGGCGCGCCGGCACAGCACCAACGGCTCCTTCGGCCACCCTTCGGTCCTTCGGCCGCCCTCCCCGCTGCGCTTTCATGCCGACGTTCTTGCCGCCGCCGGCAACGTCGCGGCCAGCCGCGGCAGCGCGGCGAGCGTGTTGGCGCGCGCGTGCGCCGCCGTCTCCTCGAGCGACCAGCCGCGCAGCTCGGCCAACGTGGCGGCGATGCGCGGCAGCTCGGCCGGCTCGTTGCGCCCTTGGGCCGTGCCGGCGGCGCGCCTCGGCCTTCGCGTACAGCCACCACGGCGGGATGTCGGGCGCATCGGTCTCGAGCACGGGCACCGTGGCGTCCACGCTCGCAGCCAGCGCGGATGCGGTTGGCGCGCTCGAAGGTCATCGCGCCGCCGAAGCCAAGCCGAAAGCCGCGCTCGGCGAAGCGGCCTGCCTGCTGATCGCTGCCGTTGAAGGCGTGCGCGATGCCGCCGGCCACCTCGATGCGGTTCAGGCCAGCGAGCAGCGCGTCGGCCGAGCGGCGCACGTGCAGGATCGCCGGCAGGCCGTGCGCGCGCGCCAGGCGCAGTTGCGCGACGTAGAAGCGCTCCTGGCGCGCGCGGTCAGCGGCGGGTCGTGCCGCTCACGTAGTGGTCGAGGCCGATCTCTCCGACCGCGACGAGCCGCGGGTCGCCGCGGTGGCGGTCGAGCGCCTCGGCCAGCCGCTCGAGGTCTTCGTCGGCCGCCTCGTGCAGGTAAAGCGGATGCAGCCCGAGCGCATAGGCGAGGCCGTGCTCGCGGGCGAGTGCGGCCAGCGGCTCGAAGTCGCGCGCGCGCACCGCCGGCAGCACGAGCTGGCCGACGCCGCTGTCGCGGGCGCGCGCCAGCACGGCGGCGCGGTCGGCGTCGAACTCCGGCGCGTCGAGGTGGCAGTGGGAGTCGATCCACATCGGGCGCGGATGATGACGCACACAACCGGGCACCTGCTTCGCGTCGGGCACCACTTCGCGTGCCCTGCGCATGGCGAGCGCGAGCGAGGCCATCGCCGACGTGGTACCGTGTTTGCATACGGACCAGCGACACTCGCTGCGACACCAGGACCGCCGCCATGAAAGCCAAGGCGCCGCTTTACAGCCGTTCCCCGCGCCGGTCACTGCCGGGCCCCGGCCTGGTGCCGCTGCCGAAGCCGCCGGCCGATGCCGGCAAGGCTGCCGGTGCGGGCGACGCGGCAGCGGATGCCGATGCCGACCCTGCTGCCGCAGCAGTAGCCGCGGCAGCGGCCGCCGAGCCCGCCACCCGCCTGCAACGCCTGCGCCAGCGCCTGCACGCCGGGGCGCGCCGCTGGCAGGGGCCGCTGTGGGGGCTGGCCGGTGCGCTGCTCGCCGTGCTCGTCAGCGCCGGCATGCTGCAGCTGCGCGGCCACCGCGTCGTCACGCAGGACGACATCGACGCCGCGGTGCGCGAATCGATCGAGCGCGAGCCGCTGCCTTCGCAGGCGGCCAAGGCCTACGAGGCGATCCTGCCTTCGGTGGTGCGCGTCACCGGCCTCTTGAGCGAGGAAGACACCGGCGAGGCCTCGCCCGAGAAGAAGGCGATGGATCGCAGCCTCGGCACCGGCGTCGTCATCATCGCCGACGGCACCATCCTCACCAACCTGCACGTCGTGTGGGGCGCCAAGAAGATCCGCGTGCGCTTCTTCAACGGCCACGAGAGCGACGCCTCGATGGTGGGCGCGATGCCCGAGAACGACCTGGCGGTGCTGAAGGCGCACTCGCTGCCCGACGACCTCGAACCCGCGGTGATGCGCAGCACCGGCGACCTGCGCCCGGGCGACCACGTCATCGCCGTCGGCCACCCGTTCGGCATCGGCCCCTCGGTGAGCTACGGCGTCGTCTCCGGCCTGAAGCGCGAGTTCCGCTCGCCCGAAGGCGAGAAGACGCTGACCAACCTGATCCAGTTCGACGCCGCCGCCAACCCCGGCAACAGCGGCGGGCCGCTGGTGACGATGGACGGCCAGGTGGTCGGCATCGTCACCGCCATCCTCAACCCCAACGAGCAGCGCACCTTCATCGGCATCGGCTTTGCCGTGCCGATCGAGAACGCGGCCTCCGCGGCGGGGCTGCCGCCGTTCTGACCTCGCGCGTCCGACCTCCCACCCTCACCCCTGCCCTCTCCCGCCCCGCGGGAGAGGGAGAAAGCACCGTTCACATGGCAGACGACAAGGCCGAAGCCACCGCGACGCTGATGGAGCGCATCCTCTACGAGGTCAAGCGCGTCGTCGTCGGGCAGGACCGCTTCCTCGAACGGGTGCTCGTGGGGATGCTGGCGCAGGGCCACCTGCTCGTCGAAGGCGTGCCGGGGCTGGCGAAGACGCTGACGGTGAAGACGCTGGCGCGCACCGTGCGCGGCAGCTTCAAGCGCATCCAGTTCACGCCCGACCTGGTGCCGGCCGACCTCGTGGGCACGCGCATCTACAACCAGAAGACGGGCGAGTTCGGCACCTCGCTCGGGCCGGTGTTCGCCAACCTGCTGCTGGCCGACGAGATCAACCGCGCCCCGGCCAAGGTGCAAAGCGCGCTGCTCGAAGTGATGCAGGAGCGCCAGGTCACGATCGCCGGCGAGACGCACAAGGTGCCCGATCCCTTCGTCGTGATGGCGACGCAGAACCCGATCGAGACCGAAGGCACCTACCCGCTGCCCGAGGCGCAGGTCGACCGCTTCATGATGAAGGTGCTCGTCGACTACCCCACCGAGGACGAGGAGTTCGTCATCGCCGAGCGTGTCACCGGCCGCGCGGTGGAGGTGAACGCGGTGGCCGACACGTTCCAGCTCGCGGCGCTGCAGCGCGAATGCCGCGAGGTCTTCTGCGACCCCAGCCTGATCCAGTACGCGGTGAAGCTGGTCGGCGCCACGCGCCGGCCCGAGGTCTATGGCGTGCCCGACATCGCCAGGTACCTCACCTTCGGCGCCAGCCCGCGCGCCACCATCGGCATGGTCGAAGGCGCCAAGGCGCTGGCCATGCTGCGCGGCCGCCGCTACGTGCTGCCCGAGGACGTGACCGACCTCGTGCCCGACGTGATGCGCCACCGCATCGTGCTCAGCTACGAAGCGCTGGCCGAGAACGTGAGCGCCGACGACCTGGTGCAGCGCGTGCTGGCGCGCATTCCGCCGCCGGACAAGCCGCTGGAGCACGCGGCGCCCGAGGGCAGCAACAACCGCTGACGACAGCCGTTCATCGCCCGCCGTTCGCAGTCCGCCGGCCGCACACCCGCTCACCCGCCATGCCCGCCACCCGCGCCTCCGCTGCTGCATCAGCCGCCGCCGCGGCCGGCGTCACCGCGAGCACGGGCGCGCCGACCTCCGACCAGTTGCTGCGGCGCCTGGAGTGGACGGTGCTCAGGCGCCTGGACGGCATCCTGCAAGGCGACTACCGCACCGTCCTGCGCGGCGCCGGCGTCGACCTCGCCGACCTGCGCGAGTACCAGCACCACGACGACGTTCGCCACATCGACTGGAACGTCACGGCGCGCCTGCAGACGCCGTACGTGCGCCAGTTCATCGAGGACCGCGACCTCACCGCCTGGTTCCTGCTCGATCTGTCGGGCAGCGTCGACTTCGGCAGCGCCGATGTCACCAAGCTCGCCGTCAGCACCGGCTTCGTGGCGACGCTGGCGCGCGTGATCACGCGCCACGGCAACCGCGTCGGCGCCGTGCTCTACGGGCGCAAGGTCGAGGCCGTGCTGCCCCCCGGTGCCAGCCGCGTGCACGTGCTGCGCCTGTTGCAGCAGATGCGCAAGCCGCGCCAGGCAGCGCCGGAGAAGCCGGCGGCGGTGAAGCTCTCGGCGGCCGAGGCGAAGGCAGCGCGCAAGGCCGCGAAGAAGGCCGGCGGCAAAGGGGCCGCGCCGCTGCTGCCGGGCACGCGTCTGGCGGACCTGCTGCAGGCCGCCGCCGGCATCGTGCGCCGGCGCTCGCTCGTCTTCGTCGTCTCCGACTTCATCAGCGAGCCCGGCTGGGCCGAGGCGCTGGGCCGCCTGGCGCGCCGGCACGAGGTGGTGGCGGTGCGCCTGTTCGACCCCGCCGAGATGGCGCTGCCCGACGTGGGCCTGGTGACGGTGGAAGACGCCGAGACCGGCGAGCAGCTTTCATCGACGCCGACCCCGCGTTCCGCGCCCGCTGCGCCGCCGTGGCCGAGCAGCAGGAAACCGAGCTGATCGAAACGCTCGGCAGGAGCGGCGCCGACATCCTCGAACTCGCCACCGACGAAGACCTGCTCGAAGCGCTGCTGCGCTTCGTCGACCTCGAGCACGCCAGCGCGCGCCCGCCGCGGCTCGCGCGCTTCCCCGCCACTTTCCGCCGGGCGACGCCGGCGCTGCGCGGCCGCTGGCGCTGCTGTTGCGCCCGCCGCTGCCGCGGGCGCGCCCGGGCCGTTCCGTCCGTCCAGGAGGCCGCATGAATTTCATCTGGCCCTCGATGCTGTGGTTGCTGGCGCTGCTGCCGGCGCTGGTGCTGGTCTACCTGTGGCTGCTGAAGCGCCGGCGCAAGAGCACGGTGCGGCTGGCCAGCCTGGCGGTGGCCAAGGCGGCCCTCGGCAAGGGCCCGGGCTGGCGGCGGCACGTGCCGCCGGTGCTGATGCTGGTGGCGCTGGCCACGCTGCTGCTGGCGATCTCGCGACCCACGGCCGTCGTCACGCTGCCGATGGCGGAGCGCACGATCATCCTGGCGATGGACGTCTCGGGCAGCATGCGCGCCGAGGACATCAAGCCCAACCGCCTCGTCGCCAGCCAGGAGGCGGCCAAGACCTTCGTGCGCTCGCTGCCGCGCGAAGTGAAGGTGGGCGTGATCGCCTTCGCCGGCACCGCCGCCGTCGTGCAGGCGCCCACCACCAGCCGCGACGACGTGATCGCCGCGATCGACCGCTTCCAGCTGCAGCGGGCCACCGCCACCGGCAGCGGCATCATCCTGTCGCTGGCGACGCTGTTCCCCGACCACGGCATCGAGATCCAGCACGTCACCGGGCAGCGCAACTTCCCCGGTGGCGAGAAGCCCAGGGCGCTCGGCAAGGACGGCACGGAGAAGAAGTTCACCCCGGTTGCGCCGGGCAGCTACACGTCGGCGGCGATCATCATGCTCACCGACGGCCAGCGCACCACCGGCCCCGACCCCATCGACGCGGCGAAGATGGCCGCCGAGCGCGGCGTGCGCGTCTACACGGTGGGCATGGGCACCACCAAGGGCGAGATCATCGGCTTCGAAGGCTGGAGCATGCGCGTGCGGCTGGACGAGGAGACGCTGAAGAACATCGCCTTGCTCACGCACGGCGAGTACTTCTACGCCGGCACCTCGGAGGACCTGCAGAAGGTCTACGAGGGCCTGAGCTCGCGCATGGTCGTCGAGCGCAAGGAGACCGAGGTCAGCGCCCTTTTCGCGGCGCTGGGCGCTTTGCTGGCTTTCGCTTCGGCGGCGATTTCGGTGTGGTGGTTCGGGCGCGTCGCCTGACTTCGCGAACTGGCATCGCCACCTCGCGCTGGATCCCGCGCTCGGCCTGACGATCGGCCTTGCGCCAAACAGCGCCGAGGAACAGCGCCCGCTCGGCGCGGCGGCGGCGCGTCAGCCCCGCAAGCTCGACGAGAACGCCGTTCTTGCGCCCCTTGTTCCAGACGAGGAACTGATCGGCTGCGCCGGCGAAGTCGCGCGCGTTGAGCTTGCGCAGCAGCGTGCTCTGCGCCAGCGCCGCGACGCCGACGTTGAAGGCGAAGCTCACCAGCGCGCCGAACTGCGCGTCCGACAGCGCCACCTTGGCCAGCGCCTGCACGTTGCTCGCGAAGTCCACCAGGTCGCCGCGCAGCAGCGCCTCGGCTTGCGCGCGCGTGATGCCGCCGGGGTACAGCGCGCGGGCGATGCCGCGGTCGGCGGCGCCGCGCAGGAAGCGGTTGCGAAAGCGCAGCGCGTGCCCCCAGCCGATCGTCCAGATGCCCAGCGGGTCGAGGTACGCGTCGAGGTTCACCGTGCGCGGGTCGCCGTCGACGATGCCTTCGAAGCTCTTGATCAGTTCGACGGCCTCCTGCGGCACGTCGCGCAGCGGTGCTGGCATGGCGTTCCTCCTCCTCGTCGTCATTGCCGCCGTCGTTCTCTTGGGCCTCTTCGCGGAGGACGCTGCGGCGGCACGCAGCGCCCGCTTCACTGCCGTTTCACTTCTCCAGCCGGATGATCTGCCCTTCGGCGCCGTCGGTCACGATGTAGAGCCAGCCGTCGGGTCCCTGGCGAACGTCGCGGATGCGCTGGCCGAGTTCGGTGAGGAGCTTCTGCTCGCCGGTGATTCGCCGTCCGTCGAGCGTCAGGCGGATCAGCGTCTGTGCGCGCAGCGTGCCGACGACGAGGCTGCCCTTCCAGCCCGGGTAGCGGTCGCTGGTGATGAAGGCGAGGCCGCTCGGCGCCACCGATACCGGCACCCAGTATTTCAGCGGCTGCTCGAAGCCCTCCTTCGGGCCTTCCTCGCCGATGGCGGTGCCGCTGCCGTAGTTGCGGCCGTAGGTCACCAGCGGCCAGCCGTAGTTGCGCCCGGCCAGCACGACGTTGATCTCGTCGCCGCCTTGCGGGCCGTGCTCGCTGGCCCACAGCTCGCCGGTTTCCGGGTGCACCGCCATGCCCTGGATGTTGCGGTGGCCCAGGCTCCAGATCTGCGGCTGCGCGGTGTGCCGCGCCGCGAAGGGGTTGCTGTCGGGCACGCCGCCATCGCTCGTAATGCGCACCACCTTGCCCAGGTGGTTCCCGAGTTCCTGCGCCGACTCCTTGTGCGAGAAGCGCTCGCCCAGGCCCACCCAAAGGAAGCCTTCGCGGCTGAAGGCGATGCGCGAGCCGCAATGCGCGCGGCTGTCGACCTTGGGGCTTTGCCGGAAGATGACGCGCACGTCGGCCAGGCGCTCTTCACCGGCCGCACCTTCGAGCTTGGCGCGCGCCACCGCGGTGCCGTTGGTGCCGCGCTCGCCCGGCTCGGCGAAGGTCCAGTAGACGAGCCGGTTGTCGGCGAACTTCGGGTCGAGCACCACGTCGAGCAGCCCGCACTGGCCGACGTTGGCCACCGCCGGCACGCCGGCCAGCGGCGGCCCGATGTGGCCGCGCGCGTCGACGATGCGCAGCCGCCCCGGCTTCTCGGTGACGAGCATCCGGCCGTCGGGCAGGAAGGCCAGCGCCCACGGGTTGACGAGGCCGCGCACCACCGTCACCGCCTTCAGCTCGGCAGCGGCGGCGGTGCCCGGCAGCACCGAGGCCGCCGCGAGCAAGGCCACGAGGCCGCCCGGGAGCACATTCGCAAGGGCTTTCACCAGGACATGGGCTTTCGCGAGGGCGTTCACGAGCGGTCTTGCTGCAGTCTGGCGTGACATGGTCCGCGATGTTGCCAGCCTCGGCCCGGCCGCGGTTCGGGAACGCCCGCCGGCCCCACTCCAGGCCGGTCTGCGCCGCACCGATAAGCGCTATACGTCGCAGCCTGCCCTCTGTCTTGCCCTCATGCAATTCCTCGACACCAAGCCCTTTGCCCTCGACGAGGGGGGCGACCCCGTCGTGCTCGCGGCGATCGAGCGCTACCGCGTCTCGTCGCCCGATCGCATGCGGCAGATGCTGGCGCAGCTGCAGCGCCAGGAGACGCCGATCGTCATCGGCCTGCCCGAGAAGGGCGAGTTCTTCACCGCGACGCTGTGGTCGGTGGACGCCGCCGGCAACCGCCTCACGTTGCACGCCGCGCGTGCGCCGCAGGTGCTGCCCATCGTCACCGACGCCGGCCGGCTGTGGGCGGCCGCGTACGAGGGCAACCACAAGGTGCAGTTCGACGTGCGCGGGCGCACGATCGCGCAGCAGGGCGACACCTGGGTCGTCGGCTCGCACATGCCGAGCGCGCTGTTCGCGCTGCCGCGGCGCACCGACGTGCGCGCCCGCCATGCCGAGGGCCGCGAGCCGATGGCACGCTTTCGCGCCCCGGGTGGCGAACCGCTCGAGCTGCGCGTGCACGACATCAGCCGTGGCGGCCTGGCGCTGCTGGCGGGCGCCGGCAGCGGGCTCGAGCCGGGCACGCAGCTGCACGCCGTCGAGATCGAGCTCGATGCGGGCGAGTTCTTCTATGCC
This sequence comes from Rubrivivax sp., assembly GCA_046348035.1. Lineage (GTDB taxonomy): Bacteria > Pseudomonadota > Gammaproteobacteria > Burkholderiales > Burkholderiaceae_C > Rubrivivax. The sequence continues at coordinate 136,135 of JAXMEZ010000004.1, forward strand.
GACTTCCAGGTGCAGAACGTGCAGCCGCCGAACGACGAAGGCGCCCACTGGCGCATTGGCTGCGCCTGGACGCACATGAGCCCGCAGGCCGGCGCGAAGCTGGCCGAGTGGACGCAGCGGGCGCGCCGGCGCAAGCAGCTGCTGTCGCTGTCGCTCGACCTCTGAGGCGGACCGGCCTGCGATCGCCTGAGTGGACCAGGAACCGTTCGGGCTGAGGAACCGTTCGGGCTGAGCTTGTCGAAGCCCTGACAGGGTCGCGGCGACTACGCCGCCGCCTCGACCACCATCTGCACGCGCCGCGCGCCGTTCCATTCGTCCAGCGCCAGCCGCCAGGCCAGCCGCGTTCGCGCCGGCAGCGCCTCGGTGCGGCCGAACCAGATGCCTTCGCGCTCGATGCCGGCGTGGCGCAGGCGCAGCTTGAGGTGCTTCTCGCCCGCCAGGCGCTGCTGCAGCACGTCCACCTCGTCGCAGAAGAGCGGCGCCTCGAAGCCCTGGCCCCAGACCTGGCCGGCCAGCAATGCCGCGGTGTCGGCGTTGAAGTACTCCACCGGCAGCGGGCCATCGGTGCGCACGGTCCTCGTCAGCGTCGCGCGGTCCAGCCACTCGGCGGCCACCTGGCGCAGCGCCGCGTCGAAGCGCGCCACGTCGGCGCCTGCGGCCAGCGTGCAGCCAGCGGCCATCGCGTGGCCGCCGAAGCGCTGCAGCAACCCCGGCTCGCGCTTGGCGACGAGGTCGAGCGCATCGCGCAGGTGAAAGCCCGCGATCGAGCGGCCGCTGCCCTTGAGCGCGCCGCTGCCCGCTGGCGCGCCCTCGCCCGCCGCGCCACGCGCGAAGACGAAGGTCGGCCGGTGCAGCCGGTCCTTCACGCGCCCGGCGACGATGCCCACCACGCCTTCGTGGAAGCTGTCGTGGAAGAGCGCCAGCGCCGGCGGCGGCTCGGTCAGCTGCGCCAGCAGTTCGTCCACCGCGCGCTCGGCCTGCTCGCGCATGCCGCCTTCCACTTCGCGCCGCTCGCGGTTGATCGCATCGAGCTGCGCGGCCAGTTCGGCCGCGCGCGCCGCGTCGTCGGTGAGCAGGCACTCGATGCCGAGCGTCATGTCCGCCAGCCGCCCGGCGGCGTTGATGCGCGGCCCGAGCGCGAAGCCGAAGTCGAACGCCGAGGCACGCGCCGGGTCGCGCCTGGCCACCGCGAAGAGCGCCGCCACACCGGGCTGCATGCGCCCCGCGTGCACGCGCTTCAGGCCCAGCGCGACGAGGCGGCGGTTGTTCGCGTCGAGCTTCACCACGTCGGCCACCGTGCCCAGCGCCACCAGGTCGAGCAGCGCTTCGAGCCTGGGCTGCGCGGCGGTATCGAAGCGCCCGCGCTCGCGCAGCACCGCGCGCGCCGCCAGCAGCACGTAGAACATCACGCCGACGCCGGCCATCGCCTTGCTGGCGAAGGTGCAGCCGGGCTGGTTCGGGTTGGCGATGACGTTCGCCTCGGGCAGCGGCTGGTCAAGGGCCGGCAGGTGGTGGTCGGTGACGAGCACCGCCAGGCCGAGCGCGCGCGCATGCGCCACGCCGGCGTGGCTGGCAATGCCGTTGTCGACGGTGACGAGCAGGTCGGGCCGCTTCGCCCGCGCCAGCTCGACGATCGCCGGCGTCAGCCCGTAGCCGTGCACGACGCGGTCGGGAACGACGTAGGCGAGCGTCTCCTTCGCCGCGCCGAGCATCGCCAGGCCGCGCAGCGCCACGGCGCAGGCGGTGGCGCCGTCGCAGTCGTAGTCGGCGACGATGCAGATGCGCTTGCCGCCGACGATCGCATCGGCCAGCAGCGCGCCGGCTTCGGCGGCGCCCTTCATCGTGTCGGGTCGCAGCAGCTGCGCGGGGTTGTCGTCGAGCTCGGCGGCATCGCGCACGCCGCGTGCGGCGAGCAGCCGCGCCAGCAGCGGGTGCACGCCCTGCTGCTCGAGCGCGAAAGCCACGCGCGGGGGCACTTCGCGGGTGTGCAGGATCATGGGGATCCGTTCGCCCTGAGCAGGGGACTGAGCTTGTCGAAGGCCCCGTGTCGAAGGGTCACGGCAACCTCACAGCGAACCCAGCAGCGCCGGCACCGCCGGCCGCGCGACGAGGCCGCGCAGGCGCGCCACGATGCCGCCGCGCTGCGGCGCGTAAGTCACCGCGGCACGTTCGCCGGCGAGCGTGAGGCGGATATCGGCGCCGCGCCGCAGCGCCACGTCCAGGCCGAGCAGCGTGCTCTCCTCGAGGCGGCGCCAGGCCGCGGCCCACGCCGTCCAGTCCTCGGCCAGGGCGCTTTCGCGCAGCGTCTCGTCGAGCTGCACGTGCGCCTGCGGCGGCTCGGGTTGGGCGCGGCCGCAGCCGCTGAGCCAGAACGAGTTCACCGGCAGCAGTCCTTTCGCTTCGCGCTCGGCGTTGAGCGGGTGGTCGTGCAGCAGCATCTGCACTTCGGCCTGCAGGCGCCGCCACGGCGCATGGACCGCGTCGCCATCGGCGCCGCGGTCGGCACCGCGATCCGCAGCGCCTTCCCGCTGCACGAGCCACGGGTCGACGTTGCGCCCGGCCACGCGGTCCAGCGACGCCGTGCGCAAGCCCTCGAGGCTCGCGTGCGCCACGTACCAGCGCGAAGGCGCGCCCCATTCGAAGCGCGCCGGCTGCGAAGGCGAGCGCTGCGCCGCCGCGCCGGGTGCGAAGTCGGCGAAGAGCGGCCGCACGGCTTCGAAGAACGCGCGCGAGGTGGGCTCGTCGAGCTGCAAGGCGCCGGGATCGACGAGGCTCACCTGGTCGGTGCCGACGTGCCAGTGCACGGGAGTCACGAGCCCCCAGGCCTCTTCGCCGACTGCAATGCCGTCGGCGCGCGCGGCGCGGGCCGCGAACGGCCAGCGTCCGTCCTCGCCCCGCCAGCCAAGGGCACGCGCCAGCACGCGTTCGTGGGGCGGCGTGAACGAGGTCGGCTCGCCTTCGTCGCGATCGACTTCGGCCAGCCGCAGAAGCAATGCCGCGAGGCGCGGCCACTGCATCGACGCCAGCGCCGCCTTGCCGGCTTCACCATCCGAGGCGGCCGGAGCGGCAAAAGGCATCGATGTAATGCATGGCGCGGATTATCCCGGCCGCGCTGCGGCTGACCGCGACAGTCCACGGCCTGCGCGCCGTCACATGCCGACCTCGCGAAGCACCCTGCGTTGCTCGGCGCTCACGCCACAGTCCGCGGCCTGCGCGCGCCGCCACGGCCGCGCTGCCGGCGCGACGCGAGGCAGCCGGTAAGTATCGCGGCCCCATGATCGTTGCTTCGGTGCGCTCTGGCGCGCACTTTCATGACTGGCCCCACGACCGGCTCGACGCACTCGCCGAGCGCCGCGCCGGTCGTTGCTCGCCGACTGGCCTCGAGTGGCTCGCCATCGGCTGGCGCTACACGCGCGCCGGCCGCGGTGCGGCGCTGCGGCCGGCCGGCCGTGGCCGGCGGCTTCCTCTCGTTCATCAGCGCCGTGTCGGTACTCGGCATCGCGCTCGGCGTGGCAGCGTTGATCATCGTGCTGTCGGTGATGAACGGGTTCCAGAAGGAAGTGCGCGACCGCATGCTGGCGGCGGTGGCGCACATCGAACTGCAGGCCGCCAACGGCGAAGCACTGCCCGACTGGCGCGCCGTCGCGGCGCTGGCGGCGCACCACCTGCAGGTGCGCGGCAGCGCGCCGTTCGTGGCCGCGCAGGCCCTGCTCGCGCACGACGACGCGCTGCGCGGTGCACAGGTGCGCGGCATCGACCCCGCCGAGGAAGCGCACGTCACGCCGCTGGCCGGGCGCGAGCGCGAGCCTTCGCGACCCTGCAGCCGGGTGCCTGGCAGATCATCCTCGGCAGCGAGCTGGCGCGAACGCTCGGCGTGCGCGTCGGCGACAAGGTGACCGTGATGGCGCCGAGCGGGCCAGATCACGCCCGCCGGCGTGGTGCCGCGGCTGCGCCAGTTCACCGTTGCCGGGCGCTTTCACGCCGGCTACAACGACATCGACGCCCGCCTGGCGCTCGCATTGTCGACGACGCGGCGCGCCTCTTCCGCACCGGCGGCGTCAACGCGGTGCAGTTGCGGCTGGCCGATGCGCTCGGCGCGCCGCGTCGGCGAGGAGCTGCAGGCGACGCTGGGCAACGCGGTGCAGGTGCGCGACTGGACCCGCAGCAACCGGCAGTGGTTCGACGCGGTGCAGGTGGAGAAGCGGCTGATGTTCATCATCCTCGCGCTCATCGTCGCGGTGGCCGCGTTCAACCTCGTCTGCACGCTCGTGATGACGGTCACCGACAAGCGCGGCGACATCGCCATCCCGGTGCACGCTGGGCGCCAGCCCGCGCTCGATCATGGGCATCTTCGTCGTGCAGGCGCGGCGGCCGGGATCATCGGCACGCTGGCCGGGCTGGCGCTCGGGCTGGCGGTGGCGTTCAACATCGACACGCTCGTGCCGGCCATTGAGCTGGGCGCTCGGCATCGCGTTCCTGCCGAGCGACATCTACCTCATCAGCCGCATGCCGAGCGAACCGCTGGCCGCCGACATCGTGCCGGCGGTGGCGATCGCGCCTGTGCTCGCCTTCGCGGCAACGCTGTACCCGAGCTGGCGCGCCAGCCGCACCGAGCCGGCGGAGGCGCTGCGCCATGAGTAGCGTGATGCCAGGCGATGCGCGCGATCGCCGCCGGCCCTGTGCTGGCCGCGTTCGACCTGCACAAGCGCTTCCGCGAGACGAGCGGCGGCACGGCGCTCGACGTGACGGTGCTGAAAGGCGTCGACCTCGCGGTGGCGCGCGGCGAGACGCTGGCCGTCGTCGGCGCCTCGGGCTCGGGCAAGAGCACGCTCCTGCACCTGCTGGGCGGGCTCGATGCGCCCACCAGCGGCCGCGTCGCCTGATGGGGCGCGACTTCGCGACGATGAACGCGGCCGACAAGGTCGCTGGCGCAACCTGCACCTGGGCTTCGTCTACCAGTTCCATCACCTGCTGCCCGAGTTCAGCGCCGTGGACAACGTGGCGATGCCGCTGCGCATCCGCCGCACGCCGGCCGCCGAGGTGCGCCAGCGCGCCGAAGCGATGCTCGGGGCGCGTGGCCTGGCGCGGCGGCCTCGCGCACCACCCGGCGCAGCTCGGGCGGCGAACGCCAGCGGCCGTCGCGCGGCGCTGGTCGCCGAGCCGGCCTGCGTACTGGCCGACGAACCCACCGGCAACCTCGACCGCGCCACCGCGCAGCAGGTGTTCGAGCTGATGCTGGCGCTGGCGCGCGAGCGCGGCACCGCGTTCGTCCTCGTCACGCACGACCCGGCGCTGGCGGCGCGCTGCGATCGCATCCTTCATCTCGGCGGTTGAGCGTGAGTGCGCGTTCGGGCTCCGCGACGGCCTGGCCCTACGAGTGGCAGGTGGGCTGGCGCTACCTGCGCGCCGGGCGCGGCGCGAGGCACAACCGCTTCATCAACTTCATCGCCGGCTTCTCGATGCTGGGCATCGCGCTCGGCGTCGCGGCGCTGGTGGTGGTGCTGTCGGTGATGAACGGCTTCCAGAAGGAAGTGCGCGACCGCATGCTCGACGTCATCGCGCACGTCGAGGTGCACGACACCGGCGGCGGCGAACTTCGTGAAGAAGGCGCTTGGCCGCAGCGGTGCAGCGCGAGGGTACATGGTGCAGGCCACGCCTTCAGCTGCAGGCTTTGGTGGGCAACGGCGAGACGCTGCGCGGGGCGCTGCTGCGCGGCATCGTGCCGGCCGAGGACGCGCGTAACGCCGCTGGTGGGCCGGCTTGTCGCGGCGGGCGACCTCGGCATGAAGGCGCTCGTGCCGGCTCGCGCGCCGTGGTGCTGGGCTTCGAGCTGGCGCGCGCACTCGGCCTCAAGGCAGGCGACGCGGTGGCCGTGGTGCTGCTGCCGGCGCCGGCGCGCGCGGGCGAGGCCGTGGATGCGGTGCCGCGGACGCTGCGCTTCACGCTCGCCGACCTTCGAGGCCGGGCACTACGAGTACGAGTAGCGCCTTCGGCTATCTGCACGGCCGATGCCGCGGCGCTGCTCGGGCTGCCCGCCGCTGGCGTTGCGCTGCGCTTGCGGCGACCCGCTGGCCGCACCCGGAGGTGGCCGCGCGGCTGCGCGCCGGGCCGCAAGTTACGTGCGCGACTGGACGCAGTCCAACTCGCACCTGGTTCGAAGCCGCGCACCCGCAAAAGCGCATGCTCGGCCTGGACCGTGCTCATCGTCGCGGTGGCCGTTCAACCTCGTCAGCACGCTGGTGATGACGGTCACCGACAAGTGCCGACATCGCGATCCTGCGCACGCTGGGCGCGAGCCCGCGCTCGATCATGGGCATTTTCTTCGTGCAGGGCGCCGCGGCCGGCGTCGTCGGCACAGCGGCGGGGGCGGGCGATAGGCCTCGCCATCGCGCTCAACATCGGCCACATCGTGCCCGCCATCGAGCACGCGCTCGGCACGACGCTCCTGCCGGCCAGCATCTACTTCATCAGCCGCATGCCGAGCCTGCCGCTGGCCAGCGACATCGTGCCGATCGCGCTGGCTTCGCTGGCGCTGGCGTTCGTCGCCACGCTGTACCCGAGCTGGCGCGCCAGCCGCGTGCGCCCGGCGGTGGAGTTGCGCGGGGAGTAAGCGGCGACTGATGCGGGTTTGGGTTCCGCGATTCAAATTCGAGCGAGCCAACTGTCCGTTTGCCCTGATCCTTCGACAAGCTCAGGACAGGGTACGCCTGACGGCGTATCGAAGGGCGGGCTTCCTTCGATACCTCAGGACGGTCGGTACCTCAGCCCGAACGGTTCTCATGCGATTGAACGCAAAACCGCATGAAAGCCTCGGCGGCGCCGACAGCCGCCTGGGCCCGGATTCGAGCCCTTCTTCACCGATGGGCCAAGGCTCGACGGGATAATTCGGCCCGTGCATCTGCTCAACGCCGACCTTCACTCGCACTCCACCGTTTCCGACGGCACCCTCGCCCCCGAAGCGCAGGTCGAACGCGCGGCGCTTGGCGGCGTATTGTGGGCGCTGACCGACCACGACGAAGTCGGCGGCCAGCAGCGCGCGCGGCAGGCGGCACTCGATCTCGGCCTCGCGTGGACCGGCGGCGTCGAGGTGTCGGTGAGCTTCGCCGGCGAGACGGTGCACATCGTCGGTCTCGGCATCGACCCCGAAGACGAAGCGCTGCGCGCCGGCCTCGCCGCCACGCGTGCTGGCCGAGCGCGCGCCTGCCAGATGGCGGCGGGTCGGCGTGGCCGGCGCCTTCGAAGGCGCAATGCGCCACGCCGGCAACCCTCGACCTCCTCTCGCGCACTACCTCGCCCGCTACATCGTCGAGCAGGGCCACTGCGCGCACATCGCGACGAGGTCTTCCGCCACTACCTCACCGAAGGCAAGCCCGGCTTCGTGCCGACGCAATGGGCGCGCCTGGCCGACGCTGTGCGCTGGATCCGCGGAGCTGGCGGCGTGGCCGTCATCGCGCACCCGGGGCGCGCTGGCAAGTTCACCGCGAACGAGGAGTACGCGCCTTCACCGAGTTCATCGCGCACGGCGGCTTCGCCGTCGAAGTGGTCACCGAGGCCACGGCAGCGCCGACCAGGTGCGCTTCGCCGACACCGCGCTCGAGTTCGACTCTCTACGCTTCGCGCGGCAGCGACTTCCACTTCGACGAAAGCCGCACCGCGCTGGCGCGCTGCTCTTCGGGCGGCTCGCCGGTGTGGGTGCTGGGCGAGCGCGGGCGCATCGAAGGCGCGTTAGCCACCGAGGCGTCTTCGGCCGGGTCAATGCGGCCTGACCGATACGGCGACGCGGGAGAATCCCCCGCGGGATCGCTGCCTTCAGCGCGGCGCGGCTCGCGCGAACGTTCTCCGGCCCACGCTCGCGGGGACACGCCTGCTGTGATCCGCGGTCGTGCCGTCATCGCCACCGCGGCGAGGTGCTGTCCAGCGTACCGCGAATGGGGCCTGCGCCCGTTCGCGCAAGCCGTGCACGCCCTCACCACCGAGGTGTTCGAAACGGTAGGGCGCAACGGGCGAGGGCTGGCGGCGTGGCGCCTGCGGGCGCAGGCCCCATTCGCGGTACGCTGGCTGTACCGGTGGCACGCCGGTGAGGATGGCACAGCCGTGCGGGCCAACGTGCACATCCCCGCGAGCGTGGGCCGGAGAAGGTAGGCGACGCCGCCGCCCTGCCGCAGCGATGCCGATCTGGGCGGTCCCACATGAGGCGACGCCGCCGCCCTGCCGCAGCGATACCGACCTGAGGAGCGCCGAGCGTTCGCGCTCGCAAGCCCTCAGGTCGCCAGCAACTCCACCTCGAACACCAGCGTCGCGTTGGGCGGGATCACGCCGCCGGCGCCGCGCGCGCCGTAGCCGAGGTCGGCCGGGATCGTCAGCACGCGCGTGCCGCCGACCTTCATGCCGGCGACGCCTTCGTCCCAGCCGCGGATGACCTCGCCGCCGCCGAGGCGGAAGGAGAACGGGTCGCCGCGGTCCTTGCTCGAATCGAACTTGCGGCCCCGGTTGTCCTTGGCGTTGATGTCGTGCAGCCAGCCCGTGTAGTGCACGCGCACGGTGCGGCCGGCGGTGGCTTCGGCGCCGCTGCCCGGCGTGGTGTCTTCGTATTGCAGGCCGCTGGCGGTGGTGGTCATGATGAGGATGTTCCTTCGCGTTGAGGGTCGTTGCCGGCGCGGCTGCATCGGGCGGCGCCGGCAGCCGCGCGATGATGTCCAGCTCCACGCCGGCACGGCCTGTGCCAGCCACGCCGGCGCATCGGCTGCTTCGAGCGGGGGCAGGCCGAGCACCGCGCCCGCCGCGGCGAGCGCGGCCAGGGCTCGCGAGATCCACGGCCGCGGCGCCGTTCTGCTTGCTGAGTTTCTCGCCGTCGGCGCCCAGCACCAGCGGCGTGTGCAGGTACCGCGGCGCCTGGGCCCGAGGTCGCGCTGCAGCAGGATCTGGCGCGCCGTGTTGTCGGCGAGATCTTCGCCGCGCACGACATGCGTGATGCCCTGCGCCGCGTCGTCCACCACCACCGCGAAAGCTGGTAGGACCAGCAGCCGTCGGCGCGCAGCAGCACGAAGTCGCCCACCGCCTCGGTGACGTCTCGCCGCCGCGGTAGCCGAGGCGGCGGTCGAACCAGTCGATCACGACAGGCTCGCCGCCGCGCAATGTGAGCAGGCGCGTCGCGCGCACGGGCCGCTTGCGGTGCGCCGCCGGCACGCCCAGGCGACAGGTGCCGGGGTAGACGCGTTGCCGTGGCGCCGGTGCGTACGGCCGAGCGCCGCCAGCGCTTCGTCGATCTCGCGTCGCGGCGCAGTCGTAGGCGAGGCCGGCGCCGCGCAGCCGCTCGAGCGCCGCCGCGTGCGCCACGCGGCGCGTGCTCTGCACGAGCGGCGGCTCGTCGGGCAGCAAGGGCGCAACGCGCGAGCTGGCCGAGGATCACCTCGCTGGCGGCGCCGGCCACGCAGCGCGGCCGGTCGACGTCCTCGATGCGCACCAGCCAGCGCCCGCCATGCGCACGCGCGTCGAGCCAGTTGGCGAGCGCGGCCACCAGCGAGCCCGCATGCAACGGGCCCGAAGGCGTGGGGGCGAAGCGGCCGCAGTAGTCCAAGGTCGTCGAAGAAGGCAGCGCGACGGGGAGCTTGCGAGGGCAGACGGCGCCAGGCCACCGGCTCCTGACCGCTGGCACAGGCGAAGCGGCCGGCAACAGGCAAGCCGCGCATGATGCCCGCGCCGGCGCGCTCGTGACAACGCATGGCTCGCCGTCCAACGCGGACATCGCGCACGCGGACCGCCGTTAGCCGCTGCTACACTGGCCCGGCCAGGAGAGAGCTGCGGGTCGTTGATCCGGCCGCGCAGCCGCCGAAGGCGAAGTCGCTTGCCGTGGCCTTCGAAGTCGAAGGCCACATGCACAGCGGCGAAACGCTCAGGCAAAAGGACTGGCTTTCTTCCTCACTGGAGAGAGGCTCGTCGCGGCGCAACGCATGGCCGCGGCGGCCCACCGAAGGGGCAAGGCCCGCCGGCCGCTGCAAGAAAGAACGAGCAGCGGCGCGGCAGAGCCGAATCTCTCAGGTAAAGCGGACAGCGGGGGCCCAGGCGTCGTGCGCGCGGAAACACGCGGGCATGGCGAACATGGCCACCGCTGGGGAGCACGGGAGAGGAGGCAAGGGACGATGTCCGAGCCAGCCATCACCAACGACAACGCCGCGCTGCAGCGCACGCCGCTGCATGCGCTGCACGTGAAGCTGGGTGCCAAGATGGTGCCCTTCGCCGGCTACGAGATGCCGGTGAACTACCCGAGCGGCGTCATCGCCGAACACAAGCAGTGCCGCTCGGCGGCGGCGCTGTTCGATGTCTCGCACATGGGGCAGCTGCGGCTCGCCGGGGCCGACGCCGCGGCGGCGCTGGAGACGCTGGCGCCGGTGGACGTGGTCGATCTCGCGCCGGGCAAGCAGCGCTATGCGTTCTTCACCAACGCCAGCGGCGGCCTGCTCGACGATTTCATGATCACGCGGCCCCTGCCGGCGGACGCAGCCGAGGGCTTCGGCGACCTCTTCCTCGTCGTCAACGCCGCGTGCAAGGCGGCCGACACGCGCCACCTCGTCACGCACATCGGCCACCGCTGCCAGGTGGTGCCGCTGCCCGATCGCGCCCTGCTCGCGCTGCAGGGGCCGAAGGCAGCCACGGCGCTGGCGCGGCTCGCCCCGGGCGTGGCGCAGCTCGTGTTCATGACCGGAAGCGTGTTCGAGCTTGCCGGGCAGCGCTGCTTCGTCACCCGCTCGGGCTACACCGGCGAGGACGGCTTCGAGATCTCGGTGCCGGCCGATGGCGCCGTGGCGCTGGCCGAGCGGCTGCTCGGCGAACCCGAAGTCAAGCCGGCGGGCCTGGGCGCGCGCGACACGCTGCGGCTCGAAGCGGGGCTGTGCCTGTACGGGCACGACATCAACGAACGCACCAGTCCCGTCGAGGCCGGCCTCACCTGGGCGATCCAGAAGGTGCGCCGCCCCGGCGGCGCGCGCGCCCACGGCTACCCGGGTGCGGCGGCCATCGAACGCCAGCTCGCTTCCGGGGCGCCTTCGCGGCGCGTCGGCCTCGTGGGGCTCGAACGCATTCCGGTGCGCGAAGGCGCGCCGATCTTCGACTCCCACAACCGCCGCCTCGGCACGGTGACCAGCGGCACGCTGGCGCCGACCGTGAATCAGCCGATCGCGATGGCCTACCTGACGCAGGAGCACGCGCTGGCGCACCACGAGGTGCTGGCCGAGGTGCGCGGCAAGCGCGTGCCGATGCGCGTGCAGGCGCTGCCGTTCACGCCGCACCGCTATCACCGTGGCTGAAGAAGCCGCTGCGCAGCACTGCGCTGCCGCGGCGGCCGGGGCCGCCTTTGCGCGGGCTACCGGCGAGCGCGTGCCCTTCCCTGCTCTGCCGCCACGACGCATCGCTCTCTGATCGTCGCGCCGCCGTTCCTTTTCGCCTTACCTTTCGCCCACAACGAGGAGCCTGCACCCATGACCACCATGTTCACGCCCGACCACGAGTGGATCAACATCGAAGACCACGAAGCCGCCGTCGTCGGCATCACGCTGCATGCGCAGGAAGCGCTCGGCGACGTGGTCTTCGTCGAACTGCCCGAGATCGGCCGCACCTACAAGAAGGGCGAAGTGGCCGGCGTCGTCGAGAGCGTGAAGGCGGCTGCCGACATGTACATGCCGGTGGAAGGCGAGATCGTCGAGGTCAACGAGGCGCTGCGCGCCGACCCCTCGCTCGCCAACAAGGACCCGATGGGCGCCGGCTGGTTCTTCAAGGTGCACGTCACGCACATGGAGCAGTTCGACGAACTGATGGACCCGCCGGGCTACGACAAGCTGCTGAAGTCGCTGTCCTGATTCCGTTCCTTCCGCCGTCTCCCGCGAAGAGGGAGACCAACACGACCGCTGCCATGCTGATGTCCGCCCTCGCGCCCCTCACCGAACTCGAGAACGCCGGCGAATTCGCCGCCCGCCACATCGGCCCGTGGGAAGAGGACGAGCGGCTGATGCTGTCGGCCATCGGCGCTGCCTCGCGGCGCGCGCTGGTGGACACCATCGTGCCGGCGAGCATCGCGCGCAAGACGCCGATGCGCCTGCCGCCGCCGCTCACCGAAGCGGCGGCGCTGGAGGAACTGAAGCGCATCGCGGCGAAGAACCGCGTGCTCAAGAGCTTCATCGGCCAGGGCTACCACGGCACGTTCACGCCGGGCGTCATCCAGCGCAACATCCTCGAGAACCCGGCCTGGTACACGGCCTACACGCCGTACCAGGCGGAGATCAGCCAGGGGCGGATGGAAGCGCTCGTGAACTTCCAGCAGATGGTCACCGACCTCACCGGCATGGCCATCGCCAACGCCAGCATGCTCGACGAGGCCACCGCCGCGGCCGAGGCGATGACGCTGGCGCGGCGCAGCGTCAAGGCCGCGTCGAACACGATCGTCGTCGCCGGCGACTGCCACCCGCAGACGATCGAGGTGATCCGCACGCGCGCCGCGCCGCTCGGGCTCTCTGTCGCGCTCGCCAACTCGGGCCCCGAGTGGGACCGCCTCGTCAAGGGCGGCGACTACTTCGCCGTGATGATCGGCTACCCGACGACGAGCGGCTCGATCGACGACGCGCGCGCCGACGTCGCCACCGTGCACGCGAACCAGGCCGCCTTCATCGTCTGCGCCGACATCCTGGCGCTGACGCTGCTCGTGCCACCGGGCGAATGGGGCGCCGACATCGTCGTCGGCACGACGCAGCGCTTCGGCGTGCCGATGGCCTGCGGCGGCCCGCACGCGGCCTACATGGCCTGCCGCGACGAGTGGAAACGCAGCCTGCCGGGCCGGCTGGTGGGCGTGAGCGTCGACGCGCACGGCGCGCCGGCGTATCGCCTGGCGCTGCAGACGCGCGAGCAGCACATCCGGCGCGAGAAGGCGACGAGCAACATCTGCACCGCCCAGGTGCTGCTGGCGGTGATGGCGAGCATGTACGCCGTCTACCACGGGCCCGAGGGCTTGAAGCGCATCGCGCTGCGCGTGGCGAGCTACACGGCGATCCTCGCGCGCGGCCTGGCCGAGCTGGGCGTGAAGGTGCGCACCGAGGCCGCGTTCGACACGCTGACGGTCGAAGTGGGCTCCGATGCCGGCGCCGTCGCCGCGCGCGCCCGCGAGCATGGAATGAACCTGCGCGAGTACCCCGAGTGGGGCGGCACCTTTCTCGGCATCGCGTTCGACGAAACCACCACGCGCGACGACATCGTGGCCCTGTGGCAGCTCTTCGCGAAGCCCGGCCAGGCGCTGCCCGACTTCGCGGCCTTCGAGAAGGGCATCGAGACGCTGATCCCCGCGGACCTGCGCCGCACCAGCACGTTCCTCACGCACCCGGTGTTCAACACGCACCACAGCGAGACCGAGATGCTGCGCTACATCCGCAGCCTCGCCGACAAGGACCTCGCGCTCGACCGCTCGATGATCCCGCTCGGCTCGTGCACGATGAAGCTCAACGCCACGAGCGAGATGGTGCCGATCACCTGGCCCGAGTTCGCGCAGCTGCACCCGTTCGCGCCGCGCGAGCAGCTGGCCGGCTGGTGGGAGCTGAACGACCAGCTCTGCGCCTGGCTGGCCGAAGCCACCGGCTACGCCGGCGTGAGCCTGCAGCCCAACGCCGGCAGCCAGGGCGAATACGCCGGGCTGCTGGTCATCGAGGCGTGGCACAAGAGCCGCGGCGAAGGGCACCGCAAGGTCTGCTTGATTCCCGAATCTGCGCACGGCACCAACCCGGCCAGCGCGCAGATGGTGGGCATGCAGGTGGTGGTGGTGAAGTGCGACGCCAACGGCAACGTCGACCTCGCCGACCTGCGCGCCAAGTGCGACAAGCACGCGCGCGAGCTGGCCTGCGTGATGATCACCTACCCCAGCACGCACGGCGTGTTCGAGGCGCAGGTGAAGGAGCTGTGCGAAGTGGTGCACCGCGCCGGCGGCCGCGTTTACGTCGACGGCGCGAACATGAACGCGCTCGTCGGCGTCGCGGCGCCGGGCGAGTTCGGCGGCGACGTGAGCCACCTGAACCTGCACAAGACCTTCTGCATCCCGCACGGCGGCGGCGGCCCGGGCGTGGGCCCGGTGGCGGTGGTGGCCGACCTGGTGCCGTTCCTGCCCGGGCACAAGAGCGCCGGCATCGGCGACGAGCGCTCGGTGGGTGCCGTCAGCGCCGCACCGCTCGGCAACGCGGGCGTGCTGCCGATCAGCTGGATGTACTGCCGCATGATGGGTGCGGCGGCCTTGAAGGACGCCACCGAGGTGGCGATGCTGAGTGCCAACTACATCGCCGCGCGTTTGAACCAGCATTTCCCCGTGCTCTACAGCGGTGGCCATGCGGCGCTGGCCGGTGGCGGCGTCGCGCACGAGTGCATCCTCGACCTCAGGCCTTTGCAGAAGACGAGCGGCGTTTCCGCCGAGGACGTGGCCAAGCGCCTCATCGACTACGGCTTCCACGCGCCGACGCTGTCGTTCCCCGTCGCCGGCACGTTGATGGTGGAACCCACCGAGAGCGAACCGAAGGTGGAACTCGACCGCTTCTGCGACGCGATGATCGCCATCCGCGCCGAGATCGCGAAGGTCGAGAGCGGCCCATCGCATGGCCGAAGGACGACAACCCGCTGAAGAACGCGCCGCACACGGCCGAGGCGCTGCTGAAGGCCGAGTGGCCGCACGCGTACACGCGCGAGGAGGCAGCGTATCCGCTGCCGGGCTTGCGGCAGCGGAAGTACTGGTCGCCGGTGGGGCGCGTGGACAACGTCTGGGGCGACCGCAACCTCTTCTGCGCCTGCGTGCCGATCACCGAAGACGCGGCATGACGCGATGCGGGCGGCCGTGAGTGGCGCTCGCTGCGACTCATGCCCGCGTCGCGCCGGCACCGTGATGCAACGGTGAATCTTGCCCATCGCGCAACGAAGCCCCGGCAAGGGGTTGACGCGCGCGCCGCATTCACGCACATTGCGCTCCGCGTTGAACACGACAACGCGCACCTGCTCCACCCGCCCACCACTTCACCACAGGAGGCCGCGATGAATCTGATGTCTGGTATCCGCCTCCCGTCGGCCGCGCACTCCTGACGACTCGCGGCCGGCGCGTGGCTCCTCGCGCCGCTGCCCTGTCGTAGGACTCCCTCCCCCTTCCGACCGAGCCGGCCCCGCGAGGCCGAGCGCGCCGCTGCGCCTTCGTCCCGAAGCGCGGCCGGCAGGCCGAGGTCCACGTTCGCTTTGCTTGAACCGCGCATGCCGCTAAGCGTGCGCGGCGGGGCTGGCTCGTCCCTGCAAGACGCAGCACCCGCTTTCCGCCCGTGTCTTTCGCTCGCTTCTCCAACCCGATCTCCACTCACTTCGAAAGCCATGTCCACCACGACGACTCTCGCCCACCCCGCGCAAGCCGGCTCCTTGAACCGGCCTGCCCACCCGACACCCCAGACGCAACAGCAACCTCCACCGAAGGAGAGGACCATGAAGAAGTTCGTTTCCGACCGCCGCGACCGCGCGGTGCAGGCCGTCGCCGCAGTGGCCTCGTTCGCGATGGCCG
Organism: Rubrivivax sp.; assembly: GCA_046348035.1. Classification (GTDB taxonomy): domain Bacteria; phylum Pseudomonadota; class Gammaproteobacteria; order Burkholderiales; family Burkholderiaceae_C; genus Rubrivivax. The sequence continues at coordinate 151,688 of JAXMEZ010000004.1, forward strand.
CCGCCGTGATCCTTGTCGTCTTCGCCGCGTTCGACAGCGTCTCGCGCGAGCCGTTCCTGCGCGATTCGGTGCAGGCACGCGCCGCCGTCGCCCACTGCGACGCGCAAGGCGACCGCGTGGCCCGCCAGCGCTGCGTGCGCCGCCTGGTCGCCGCGGCCAAGGCCAGCGACGCCGATGCGGCCCGTGGCGCCCGTGTCGCCCGCGTCGCCGCGCTGGAGCCCGAGCGGCGCGAGCCCTGAAGAGCCCGGCGCCGTGCAGTGAAGGCACGGGCCGCGCATGCCGACGCCTGTCGGGTGCGCGGCCCGCTGCCCTCCGCCTTCGGCCTTCGGCCCTCGGCAGCCGACGCCGTGGCGCCCGGTAGCATCGGCCCCAGTCACTCCACTACGCCGGAACCTGCGCATGACCTACTGCGTCGGCATCAAGCTCGAGGCGGGCCTCGTCTTCCTCTCCGACTCGCGCACCAACGCGGGCCTCGACGCGATCAGCACCTTCCGCAAGATGATGATCTACGAGAAGCGCGGCGAGCGCTTCATGGTCATGCTCTCGGCGGGCAACCTCAGCATCAGCCAGAGCGTGCGCGAGATCCTGCAGGTGGAGAAGATCGCGGCAGCCGAGCCGGGCCACGAGCCGATCACGATCTGGAACGCCACCAGCATGTTCGACGCCGCGCGCGTGCTCGGCGCGGCGGTGCGGCGCGTGTACCACCAGGACGGCCCGTCGCTGAAGCAAAGCGGCATCGACTTCAACGCCAGCATGATCTTCGGCGGCCAGATCAAGGGCGAGGCGATGCGCCTCTTCCTCGTCTACAGCGCCGGCAACTTCATCGAGGCCACGCGCGAGACCTGCTTCTTCCAGATCGGCGAGAGCAAGTACGGCAAGCCCATCCTCGACCGCGTGCTGACGCCGGCCACCGGCCTGGACGAAGCGGCCAAGTGCGCGCTGGTGTCGATGGACAGCACGCTGAAGTCGAACCTGAGCGTCGGACCGCCGCTCGATCTGCTCGTCTACCGCGAAGGCACCTTCGCCAGCGACGACCACGTCTGCATCGACGAGGCGAACCCGTATTTCCAGATGATCCGCACCACCTGGGGCCAGCGCCTGCGCGAGGTGTTCGAGGGCATCGAAGACCCGCGCTGGGACGGCGGCGACGCCACGCACCCGCTGCGCGTGAAGAGCGCGCGGCACGAGCCGATGCGCAAGATCACGCACCCGGGCGAGCGCATCGTTTGAGCCGTGCCGTGGACCGAGTGAGCGAGGACACCGTGCGCCGAGCACCAGTGCCCGAAGGCCATCACATCCAGCATCCGCCCACGCTCGTCTTCTGCCACGCCAACGGCTTTCCGGCCGGCACGTACGGCGTGCTGTTCGAAGCATGGCGGCGCTCCGGCTGGCGCGTGCTGGCACCGGAGAAGTTCGGCCACGACCCGCGCTACGGCGTCAGCAACGGCTGGCGCGCGCTGCGCGACGAACTGCTCACGTTCGTCGAGCGTGACCAGCAGGAAAGCGGCAGCGCCGGCCCCGTGGCGCTCGTCGGCCACTCGATGGGCGGCTACCTCGCGTTGCTGGCAGCGAGCCGCAAGCCGGCGCTCGCCAGCGCCGTCGTGCTGCTCGATGCGCCCATCGTTTCCGGCTGGCGTGTGCCGGCGTTCGGCCTGGCGAAGGCCACCGGCCTCATCCAGCGCGGCGGTCCTGGCGTGGCCTCGGCGCGCCGGCGCGAGCACTGGCCCACGCTCGCCGCGGTTCGTGAGCACTTCGCCGGCAAGGCCGCTTTCGCGCGCTGGGACCCGCGCGTCTTCGACGACTACGTGAAGCACGGCTTCCACGCCGGCTCTTCTGCCGCGCCCGACGGCGTGCGCCTGGCCTTCGCACGCGACACCGAGACGCGCATCTACAACACGCTGCCGCACCATGTGCCGGCCCTCTTGCGCCGGCACCCGCTGCGCTGCCCGGTCTCGTTCGTCGCCGGCACGCGTTCGGCGGAGAACCGCCAGCTCGGGCTCGCGTTCGCCAAGCGCCTGGCCGGTCCGCGCTGGCGCTGGATCGAAGGGTCGCACCTGTTCCCGATGGAGAAGCCCGAAGCCACCGCCGCGGCGGTGCTCGCGCTGCTGGAAGCGACAACCGGCGCGCCGGCCGCGGCGGGCCACGCGGAACCGGCCAACTCCACTCAGGCGCTCAGCATCTGATACGCCGCGGCGAGGCCGGCATCGATGGCGAAGCTCGCCGCGGCGCGATGCTCCGATCCGTGCGCCGCCGCGGCGCGGCCGCGAGGACGCGCGGTGCTGCGTCGACGACCCTTGGCGGCCGTGGCCATGCGAGCCGCGCGCACAATCGTCGCCCGCCGCGGGGGGCCGCGCGGTCGCGCAGCGGCATGCTGCCTGCCGCCGGGACGGAAGCACCATGACGCTACGCACGCTGCAAGTCGACGAGCCGCTCTTCCGCTACGTGCTCGAGCACTCACTGCGCGAGCACCCGGCGCAGGCGGCGTTGCGCGAAGCGACACGCACGCACCCGCACGCCGGCATGCAGATCGCGCCCGACCAGGGCCAGTTCATGGCGCTGCTGGTGAAGCTGATGGGAGCGAAGCGCACGATCGAGATCGGCACCTTCACCGGCTACAGCGCGCTCGCCGTGGCGCTGGCGCTGCCGGCCGACGGCCGGCTGCTCGCCTGCGACATCAGCGACGAATACACGCGGCTCGGGCGGCCGTTCTGGCAGCAGGCCGGCGTGGCGGACAGGATCGAGCTCGTGCTCGGCCCGGCGCTGGCCACGCTCGACGCGCGCCTGGCGCGCGGCGAAGCCGGCCGCTACGACTTCGCCTTCATCGACGCCGACAAGGCCAACTACGACGGCTACTACGAACGCTGCCTGCGGCTCGTGCGCACGGGCGGCCTCATCGCCTTCGACAACACGCTGTGGAACGGCGCCGTCGCCAGGCCGGCCGCCGGCGACGACGACACGCGTGCCTTGCAGGCGCTGAACGCGCGCCTGCACCACGGCGAGCGCATCGACCTGGCTTTGCTGACCGTGGGCGACGGACTGACGCTGGCGCGCAAGCGCTGAAGCGGCGCCCATGCGGCATCGAAGGACGCATCGGCGATGAGCACGACAGCGATGGGCGCATGACCGCAACACGTCGGCCCGTGCCACCGCTGCCACCCCTGCCGCCGCAGCCCGAGCCCCGCTGCCCGCTGTGCGGCCGGCCGAACGATTGCGCCGCGGCGCGCACCGCGTCGTTCGACAGCCCCTGCTGGTGCCAGGACGCCACCTTCAGCGCCGACCTGCTGGCGCGTGTGCCGGCCGCGCAGGCCGGCTGTGCGTGCATCTGCCGCGCTTGCGCCGAGGCCGCCTCCCGCCCGGCCGGCCCGGCCGGCCGGCCCGATCCGGGAAGCGCCGGCGCCTGATCGCCTGATCGAAGTCGCACGGCGGCCTCGGCGGCCGGGAGCAAACCGTCGCGACGCCACCGGCGTCCGAACGGCGCATGCTCGAACACGCCGGGCGCTGGTATCCCAAGAACGATCCATCGCCTGAACGGCCAAGGACCGGTGGTGTTGCAGGACACTCGCGCGATGCCGCGGCCGACGCAGGCGGCAATACGGCGGCGCCGAGCGGGGCGAGAAGAAGAGAACAAGGAGAGCGAGAGACAAGCCGCCGGTCGAAAGGAGTCCGCCATGGACGTGAACGAACTCATCGAGATCTACATGGGCGTTTGGGGCGAACCCGAGCGCGAGCGCCGCCTGGCGCTGCTCGAGCAGGCGTGGGCCGAGGACGGCGTCTACGCCGACCCTTCGGCGCA
>JAXMEZ010000040.1:0-34686 GCA_046348035.1 Rubrivivax sp.
GCGCCTCCTTCGCGGCCGTCCTGGCGCATGTCGAGGATCGGCCGCACGTGCAGCGTGCCCACCGAAGCGTGCGCGTACCAGGTGCCGTGCGTGCCGTGGCGCGCGAACACTTCGGTCAGCGCGTCGGTGTAGTCCGCCAGGTGCTGAAGCGGCACGGCGCAGTCTTCGATGAAGCTCACCGGCTTGCCGTCGCCCTTGAGGCTCATCATGATGTTGAGCCCGGCCTTGCGAACTTCCCACAGCGCCTTCTGCGCCGCGTCGGTTTCCATGCGCACGACGCCGCCGGTGGCAGGGTCGGTGAGGCCGAGCTTGTCGCCGGCGAGCTGAACGAGGCGGTCGAGCTGCGCGACCAGCGCGCCGCGGTCCGCGCCGGCGAACTCCACCAGCAGGATGGCCGCGGGCCGCCCGATGAGGGCGGTCTCCATCACCGGCTTGAACGCCGGGTTGGCCAGCGCCAGCTCGATCATGATGCGATCGACCAGCTCCACCGCGGTGGGGCCCAGCGTCACGATGTGCTGCGCCGCTTCCATCGCAGCGCGGAAGGTCTTGAAGTTGACGACGCCCAGCACGCGCTGGCGCGGCAGCTCGGCCAGCTTCAGCGTCAGGCTCTTCGTCAGCGCCAGCGTGCCTTCACTGCCGACGAGCAGGTGCGCGAGGTTGACGCTGCCGTCGGCCGTGTACGGCCGCTCGCTCTGGTTGCGGAAGATGTCGAGGTTGTAGCCGCCGACGCGCCGCAGCACCTTCGGCCAGCGCGCCTCGATCTCGCCGGCGTGCTGTTCGGCGAGGCCGCGCACGAAGGCGGCGATCTCGGCGGCGCGGCCTGAGAGCGAACCCACCGGGCCGAAGTCCGCCAGCGTGCCGTCGGCGAGCCAGGCGCTGGTGCCGGCCACGTTGTGCACCATGTTGCCGTAGGCGATGGAGCGGCTGCCGCAACTGTTGTTGCCCGCCATGCCGCCGAGCGTGGCCTGGGCGCTGGTGGAGACGTCCACCGGGTACCACAGGCCGTGCGGCTTCAGCGCCGCGTTCAGCGCGTCGAGCACGATGCCCGGCTGGACGACGGCGCGGCCGTTGGCTGCGTCGAGCTCGAGCAGGTTGCGCAGGTGCTTGCTGCTGTCGATGACCAACGCCGCGCCGGTGGTCTGCCCGCACTGGCTGGTGCCCGCGCCGCGCGGCAGCACCGGCACCTTGGCTTCGCGCGCGATCTGCAGGGCGGTGGCGACATCCTCGTCACTGCGCGGCACGAACACGCCCACCGGCATGATCTGGTAGATCGAAGCATCGGTGGCATAACGGCCGCGCGATGCGGGGTCGAAGAGCACCTCGCCTTGCGTGTGCGCGCGCAGTTCCTTCGCCAGCGCGGCGTGCGCGTCGGCGATGCTGCCGTCGAGGGCGGCGCTGGTGCTCGGGGGAAGGCTCGTCGTCACGGGGCGTGATGATGCCTCGCAGAGCACCGCGTCCGCACGCCCGAGAGGGAAAACGCTTGCCACGGCGCGCGGCGCGCAGTGCAAAGATGGCGCTGCCGCGGCGCGCCGCCCCTGTGTTCGTCCCCGGCCTTCCCATGCTGCAACTCGACTTCCACCCCACCGGCCGCCATTTCCTGCAGATCCCCGGGCCGAGCCCGGTGCCCGACCGCATCCTGCGGGCGATGAGCCTGCCCACCATCGATCACCGCGGGCCCGAATTCGGCGCGCTCGGCCTGAAGGTACTGGCCGGCCTGCGCGAGGTGTTCAGGACCAAGCACCCGGTCGTCGTCTATCCGTCTTCGGGCACCGGCGCGTGGGAGGCGGCGCTCGTCAACACGCTGTCACCGGGCGACCGCGTGCTGATGTTCGAGACCGGGCACTTCGCGTCGCTGTGGGCGAAGCTGGCGCAGCGGCTCGGCCTGCAAACCGAGGTGCTCGCCTGGCAGGGCAGCGACGAACACCTGCCGGTGGCGCCCGGCTGGCGGCACGGCGTCGATGCCGCGCTCATCGAGAAGCGCCTGCGCGAGGACACGGCGCACGCGATCAAGGCCGTGTGCGTGGTGCACAACGAGACTTCCACCGGCGTCACGTCTGACATCGCCGCGGTGCGGCGCGCCATCGACACCGCGGGTCACCCGGCGCTCTTCATGGTCGACACGATCTCGGGCCTCGCCTGCGCCGACTACCGCCACGACGAGTGGGGCGTGGACGTCACCGTCAGCGGTTCGCAAAAAGGCCTCATGCTGCCGCCGGGCATCGGCTTCAACGCCGTCTCGCCGCGCGCGCTCGATGCGGGCAAGAGCGCGAAGCTGCCGCGCTCGTACTTCGCGTGGGACGAGATCGTGGCGATGAACAAGGACGGCTACTGGCCGTACACGCCGAACACGAACCTGCTGTATGGCTTGTCGGAAGCGCTCGAGATGCTCGCCGAAGAAGGGCTGCCGCAGGTGTTCGCGCGCCACCGGCGCTGGGCCGCCGGCGTGCGCGCCGCGGTGAACGCGTGGAGCCTGCCGATCCAGTGCGCGGATGCTTCCGTGTACTCGCCGGTGCTCACCGGCGTCATCACGCCGCCGGGCGTGGACGCCGACGCGCTGCGGCGGCTGATCCACGAGCGCTTCGACCTCTCGCTCGGCACGGGCCTGGGCAAGGTGAAAGGGCGGATGTTCCGCATCGGGCACCTGGGCGACAGCAACGACCTGACGCTGCTCGCAACGCTCGCCGGCTGCGAGATGGGCATGAAGCTCGCGGGCATTGCGCTGGCCGGCAGCGGGGTTGCGGCGGCGATGGAACACTTCGCCGCGCACGCTGCGCCGCAGCCGCTGGCGCGCGCCGCTTGATACCGAGTCGCGTTCGATCCCAAAGAACCGTTCGCGCTGAGCCTGTCGAAGCGGCCTCCCTTCGACCACGCGGAAGCGGCTTCGACAAGCTCAGCCCGAACGGAGTCCCAGCAAGTGCCGAGCTGACACGACAACGGAGACACCCACATGCAACGACGCACCTTCTGGCAGGCCGCCGCCGGCACCGCCGCCACGCTCGCGCTGCCGCGCTTCGCTTTCGCGCAACAGGCCGACTGGCCCACCGGGCCCGTGCGCATCGTCGTCGGCTTCCCGCCGGGCGGCGGCACCGATGCGCTGGCGCGCGTGCTCGCCACCAAGCTCACCGAGATGTGGAAGCAGCAGGTGCTGGTGGAGACGAAGGCGGGCGTGGCCGGCGTACTGGCCGCCGAGTACACCGCGCAGCAGCCGAGCGACGGCAGCGTGCTCCTGATGGCACACATCAACAGCCATGCGCTGGGCCCCGTGCTGCAGCCCAAGCTCAAGTACGACGCCGAGCGCGATTTCGTGCCGATCGTGATGGTGGGCGTCACGCCCAATCTGCTCATCGCGCACCCGGGGCAGAAGGCGCTCACCGTGCCCGACATCGTCGCCGCGTGCAAGGCGGCGCCGGGCAAGGTGAGCTTCGGCTCGGCCGGCGCCGGCTCGGCGCAGCACCTGGCGCTGGAGATGTTCAAGCTCGCCGCCGGCATCGACGTGATCCACGTGCCGTACAAGGGCAGCGGCCCGCTGCTCACCGACCTGATGGGCGGCCAGATCCAGTACAGCTTCGACACGATGACCGCGGCCACGCCGCACGTGAAGAGCGGCAAGGTGACCGCCATCGCGCAGACGCGCGGCAAGCGCGCCAAGGGCCACCCGAACGTGCCGACGATGCAGGAACTGGGCTACCCCGGCTTCGAGGCGACCACGTGGTACGGCCTCGTCGGCCCCGGCAAGCTGCCGGCGGCCATCGCGGCCAAGGTGAACCGCGACGTCAACACGATCCTCGCGATGCCCGACGTGCAGGAGCGCATGGACACCTACGGCGCCGAGGACGGCGGCGGCACGCAGGAGAAGTTCGCTTCCTTCATCAAGGGCGAGATCGCCAAGTGGGGCAAGGTGGTGAAGGACGGGAACGTGAAGGTGGATAGTTAGGCGGCCCGCGGATATCGAGAGTTAGGCCGCGTGGATGTGACGCGCATTCGACGGTCTGCGCGGGCCGATGAAGCCGGGTGGGCCCTTCTGCTCCATGTCCCCCGGGCCTGGCTCTGGGCCGGCCCTCCTCCTAAGTAAAGGAGGAGCAACCGGCCGCCGCGCAGCGCCGCCGCTTGCGGGGGACATGGAGCGGAGCAGCGCCCCTGGCGGCACGATCTCGCGCAGACCGTGGCGTAGCGAACAAGGAACCAACGCGCATGGCCGCCAAGCAAACGTCGGCAACAAAGCTCCTCTCCGGCGGCAACCCGCAGATCGCCGAGGGCGAGGGCGACGCGCCGGTGCAGGCGTACATCGCCGCGATGCCGGAGTGGAAGAGCGACATCGGGTGGCGGCTCGACGCGCTCGTCGTTCGGCGCGTGCCGAATGTGCGCAAGGCGGTGAAGTGGAATTCGCCCTTCTACGGCGTCGAGGGCCGGGGCTGGTTCCTCTCGTTCCATGTCTTCACGCGCTTCGTCAAGGTGGTGTTCTTCAACGGCGTTGCGCTGGAACCGGTGCCGCCGGGCGGCCAGCAGCCCGAGGCGCGCTGGATCGACGTGCACGAGGACGATCTCGACGAAGCGCAGATGGGCGAGTGGATCCGCCAGGCCGCGGCGCTGCCGGGGTGGAACGGCAGCAGCGCGCGCATCGAAGACGAAAGCGCGCCGGCGCCGGCGCGACGAGGCAAGGCAGGCTCCATGAAGAAACCCGACTCGAATGAATCAACGTCTGCGTCCGCACCCGGCTCCGCCGCGGCGCGGATCGACGCGAAGATCGCCGCCCTCGCCGACTGGCGCGGCCCGATGCTCGCCCGGCTGCGCGGGGCGGTTCTCGCTGCGGACTCCGGCGTCGTCGAGGAGTGGAAGTGGAACACGCCGGTGTGGTCCGCCGACGGCATCATCGCCACCGGCGAGGTCTACAAGAGCGTCGTGAAGATGACGTTCGCCAAAGGCGCTTCGTTGCCCGACCCGGCGCGCCTGTTCAACTCCAGCCTCGAAGGCAACGTTCGCCGCGCGATCGACTTTCGCGAAGGCGAGAAGCTGGACTTGAAGGCGCTGAAGGATCTGGTGCGCGCCGCGGCGACGCTGAACCGCTCGAAGAACGCCGCGAAGAAATCGCCGGCGAAGAAGGTGGTTGCGAAGAAGGTGGCCGCGAAGGTGGCGGCCAAGAAGGCGCCCGCCAGGAAAGCGGCGGCGAAGTCGGCGAAGTAGGGGCCGCGCCGCGCGTTGCCGCGTCAGGTCACCGGCGCCGGATTGAACAGCACGAGCTGGTTCGCCAGCCCGTGCCGCTCGGCCCAGGTGCGTTCGCCCGAGGCCACGGCGAGCAGCTTGTCGAAGAGCCGTTCGCCCATCTGCTCGATCGTCGCCTCGCCGCGCGCGATGGCGCCGGCGTCGAGGTCCATCAGGTCGTGCCAGCGGCGGGCCAGCTCGCTTTGCGTCGCGACCTTGACCACCGGACACTCCGCGAGGCCGTAAGGCGTGCCGCGGCCGGTGGTGAAGACGTGCAGGTTCATGCCCGCGGCGAGCTGCAGCGTGCCGCAGATGAAGTCGCTGGCCGGCGTGGCGGCGTAGAAGAGGCCGCGGCGGCCGTTCAAGTGTTCGCCGGGCGCGAGCACGCCGTCAATCGGCACGCTGCCGCTCTTGACGATCGAGCCCATCGCCTTCTCGACGATGTTGGACAAGCCGCCGGCCTTGTTGCCCGGCGTCGTGTTGGCGCTGCGGTCGACGCTGCCGCGGGCGAGGTAGGCGTCGTACCAGGCCATCTCGTCGACGATGCGCTGCGCCACTTCGGGCGTCGCGGCGCGGGCGGTGAGCTGCTCGACCGCGTCGCGCACTTCGGTCGTCTCGCTGAACATCACGGTGGCGCCGGCGCGCACGAGCAGGTCGGTGCAGTGGCCCACGGCCGGGTTGGCTGTGACGCCGCTGAAGGCGTCGCTGCCGCCGCATTGCACGCCGACGACGAGCTCGCTCGCCGGCACCGTCTCGCGCTGTCGGCGGTTCAGCCGTTCGAGGTGCGCGGTGGCCTGCGCGAGGATGGCGTCCATCATCGCGCCGAAGCCGATGTGGGCTTCGTCCTGCAACCGCACGTGGCCGTGCGGCGCGCCGCGCGCGCCGGCGCGATCGTGCTGCCGGCGGCGAGTTCGATGCTCACCGGCGGCAGCAGGCGGTCGGGTTGCAGCTTCTCGCAGCCGAGCGACAGCAGCATCACCTCGCCGCCGAAGTTCGGGTTGCGCGTGAGATGCCGCAGCGTGCGGATCGGGATCTCCGCGCCCGGCGCTTCGATGGCGACGCCGCAGCCGTAGCCGTGCGCGATGCCGACGACGCCGTCCACGTTCGGGTACTTCGGCAGCAGCTCGCGGCGGATGCGTTCGAGCGCCGCTTCGAGGACGCCGGCCACGCATTGCACGGTGGTCGAGATGGCGAGCAGGTTGCGCGTGCCGACGCTGCCGTCGGCATTGCGGTAGCCTCGAAGGTGCGGCGGGTGATGGGCGTGGGCGCGGGTTTCTTCACGGTCGCCATCGGCAGCCCTTCGAACCCGCGCGCCGCCGGCATGCGCAGCAGCCGCTCGTGCACCCAGCGGCCGGCGGCGATGTCGGCGAGCGCGTAGCCGATCGGGATGCCGTAGCGCAGCACCGCGTCGCCGGCCTTCAGGTCCGTGAGCGACACCTTGTGCGCCTGCGGCACCTTCTCCTTCAGCACGACGGCGCCGAAGGCTGCCGGCAGCGCCGTGCCTGCGGCGAGGCCGCCGAGGTTGCCGACGATGGCAACGTTGTCGCGCTCGTGCATGCGCACGAGCACCGGTGCCGCGGTCGTGGTGGCCATGGTGGACATGGAGGTCGGAGCGGCCGCAGCGCGCGCCGTTCACGCGACGGCGCCGCGCGTGTTGACGTACAGCGCGTAGAGCGAGTGGCTCGCGGCCATGAAGAGCCGGTTGCGCTTCGGCCCGCCGAAGCACACGTTGGCGCAGCGCTCGGGCAGGTGGATGTGCGCGAGCGCGCGGCCTTGCGGGTCGTAGACGCGAACGCCGTCGAGCTCCTCGGGTTTGGCGCCGAGCGAGCCGTCGCTGCCGAGGCCGCACCACAGGTTGCCGAGCGCATCGACCGCGAAGCCGTCGAAGGCGCCGGGGCCCTCGGCGCTGACGAACAGGCGCTTGTTGACGAGCTTGTCGCCGGCCACGTCGTAGGCCCAGATCAGCCGGTGCGGCTTGGCGCGGCTCTCGACCACGTACATGATCTTCTCGTCGGGGCTGAAGGCGAGGCCGTTCGAGCCGGCGAGGTCGTCGACGGCGCAGGTGAGCTCGCCGTTCATCGGGTCGATGCGGTACACGCCGTGCGGCAGCTCGGGCTTGGCCGGTTCGCCTTCCCACCAGCCGAGGATGCCGAACGGCGGGTCGGTGAACCAGACGGCGCCCTTTCCCTCGCCGGTCATCTGGCAGACGATGTCGTTGGGCGAGTTGAGCCGCTTGCCGCGGTAGTGGTCGGCCAGCACCGTGATGCGGCCGTCGTACTCGGTGCGCGTGACGCGGCGCGTACCGTGCTCGCAGGTGAGCAGGCGGCCGAAGTTGTCGCGCGCCAGGCCGTTGGCGTGGTTGCTCGGGGCGCGGAAGTCGGACAGCACCCCGCTCGTGTCGTCCCAGCGCAGGATGCGGTTGTTCGGCACGTCGCTGAAGAGCAGGTAGCGCCCGTCGCCGAACCACACCGGGCCTTCGGCCCAGTAGAAGCCGGTGGCCAGGCGCTCGACCGTGCCCGAGAGCAGCCGCAGCGCGAGGAAGCGTTCGTCGATGACCGCGATGCTCGGGTCGGGCAGGCGGTGGTTGGGCGTGAAGGGTTCGTTCATGGCGGCTTCATTCTGTTCTCAGCGCAGCAGCCCGGGAAGCCAGGTCGAGAACGCCGGCACGTAGGTGACGATCAGCAGCGTCAGGCCGAGCGCGCCGTAGAACGGGCCGATGGTGCGCATGACCTGGCCCACCGACACCTCGCCGATGGCGCAGCCGACGAACTGCACCGTGCCCACCGGCGGCGTGTTCAGGCCGAGGGCGCAGTTGATGAGCATGACGACGCCGAACTGCAGCGGGTCCATGCCGAACTGCGTGGCGATGGGCATGAAGATGGGCGTGCAGATCAGGATCGTCGGCGCCATGTCGAGGAAGGTGCCGAGCACGAAGAGCAGGACGTTGATCATCAGGAAGATGACCCACGGCTCGCTCGACACCGCCTTCATCAGCTCGCCCGTGCGCTGCGGCACTTCGTACAGCGCCAGGAAGTAGCCGAACGCGGCCGAGATGCCGATCAGCAGCAGGACGACGCCGGTCGTCTTGCAGGCTTTCGCGCACGCCTTGAGGAAGTTGTGCCAGGTGAGCGAGCGGTAGACGAGCGCGGTGATCAGCAGCGCCCAGGCGACAGCGATGGCTGCCGACTCGGTGGCGGTGAAGGCGCCCGAGAGGATGCCCACGAGGATGATCACCACCACCAGGAGGCCGGGCAGCGACGCGGCGAACGCGGTGGCCACTGCCGCCCAGCCGGGGAACTCGCCGTGCGTGCGGTAGCCGCGCTTGCGCGCGACCCAGTACGCCGCGCCGAGGTTGCACAGCGTCAGCACGAGCGCCGGCACGACGCCGGCGAGGATGAGCCCGAGCACGCTCACCGAAGCGATGCCCGAGGTGGCGAGCGTGAACAGGATCAGGTTGTGCGAGGTCGGCATCAGCGCGCCGACCAGCGCGGCGTGGGTGGTCACGTTGACCGCGTAGTCGGCGTCGTAGCCTTCCTTCTTCATCAGCGGGATCATCACGCTGCCCATCGCCGACACGTCGGCCACCGGCGATCCGACGATGCCGCCGAAGAGCGTGCAGCCGAGCACGTTGCTCATCCCCAGGCCGCCGCGCACGTGCCCCACCAGGCTGTTGGCGAAGCGCACGATGCGCTCGGCGATGCCGCCGTAGAGCATCAGCTCGCCGGCGAAGACGAAGAACGGGATGGCGAGGAAGCTGAACACCTGCATCCCGCCGATCATTTTCTGGAACACCACCGCCATCGGCAGGCCGGCGACGAGGATCGTGGCCACGGAAGAGAGGCCGATGGCGAACGCCACCGGCACGCCCAGCAGCAGCAGCAGCGTGAAGCTGATCGTGAGGACCGTCAGTTCCACGCCGGCTCCACGACCGTGCCGCGCAGGTTGGCGATGATGTGCTCGACGGAGAAGAGGACGATCAGCGCGCCGGCGATGATGAGCGGCACGTAGTCGATGCCGTCGGGCACCGGCAGCATCGGCTTCTTCTCGCTCCACTTGGCGCTGGCCCAGGTCCAGCCGCCGTGCACCATCAGCACGCCGAAGAGGCCGACGAGCGCGTGGATGAGCAGCTCCACGCGCCGCTGCCACACCTCGGGCAGCAGGGCCACCATCGACTCCAGGCCGATGTGCCCGGCGTCGCGCACGCCCACCGCGAGGCCGAAGGCGGTGACGAAGAGCACCAGCAGCAAAGCCAGCGCCTCGGCCCAGGTGGGCGTGTCGTTCAGGACGTAGCGGCCGAACACCTGCCACTGCACCGCGGCGATGACGGCCAGCAGGCCGAGCACGCCCAGGCCGAGGGCGAGCCTGGCGACCGCGGCGCAGAACCGCGTGAACGCGGGCATGGCGCGCCGGCGGCTACTTCGTGTCCTGGATGGCCTTGACCAGGCGCTTCATGTCCGGCGTGGTCATGAACTTGTCGTAGACCTGGCCCATCACCGCCTGGAACGACTTCTTGTCGACCTCGACGATCTCGGCGCCCAGCGCCTTCACGGCGGCCAGCGACTTCGCTTCCTGCGCGTCCCAGGCCTTGCGCTGCACGGCCACGCTCTGCTTGGCGGCGGAGCGGATCATGTCCTGCTCGGCCTTGCTGAGCTTGTCCCACACCACCTTGCTCATCACCAGGATCTCGGGCGCCATCGAGTGCTCGGTGCGCGAGTAGATCTTCACCGCCTCGGCGTGCTTGGCGGTGTCGAAGCTGGGGATGTTGTTCTCGGCCGCGTCGATGAGGCCGGTCTTCAGCGCCGTGTAGACCTCGCCGTAGGGCATCGGCGTCGGGTTGGCGCCCATCGCGCTGACCAGCGCCACCCAGAGGTCGCTTTGCTGCACGCGGATCTTCAGGCCCTTGGCGTCGGCCACGGTCCTGATCGGCTTCTTGGCGTAGATCGAGCGGGCGCCGCTGTCGTAGAAGGCGAGGCCGACGAAGCCGGCGCTCTCGCAGCTCTTCAGGATCTCGTCGCCCACCGGGCCGTCGAGCGCCTTGCGCATGTGCTCGACGCTGCGGAAGAGGAACGGCATCGTCGGCACCTGCGTCAGCGGGCAGACGGCGTTCATCGGCCCGACGTTGACGCGCGTGAAGTCGAGCGCGCCGATCTTCACCTGGTCGATCGTCTCCTTCTCGCTGCCCAGCGCCTGCTTGTTGAAGACCTTGATCTTGTGCTTGCCGCCGCTGGCCTTCTCGAGCACCTCGCTCATGTACTTGACGGCGACCACGGTCGGGTAGTCGTCGGCGTTGTGCGTGTCGGCGGAGCGGAATTCGGTGGCGTGCGCGCCGAACGAGGCGGCGGCCAGGGTGAAGGTGAGGGCGATGCTGGCGCCGAGGGCGACTGCGGCGGCGAGAGGGTGGCGTCGGTTCACGGGAGTCTCCTCAGCAGAGGTCAGGTGGGTTCGGGGTAGGGCGCACGCAGGTTGCGCCCTGATCGTGCTCGGGGCGCGTTCAGTGCGCGTTCAGGGCACGCTCAGGTCGCGCCGCGCGGCGGCTTGTCGTCGAAGGGACCGAGGGTGACGATGATGCCGCCTTGCTTCGTCGCTGCGGGGCTGCCGGCGGGTGGCACGAGGTGCTCCACCTGCGCGGCGAACGACTCGGCGTCGTCCTGTGGTTCATAGCCGAGCTTGCGCCACGCGGCATCGCTGTCCCACCAGCGGCGCGTGTTGCGACTGCAGCCGTAGGCGACGAGGAAGCCGACGTCGCGCGCGGTGAGCGACGCCATCACGAGGCGCTTCAGGTCCGCGTGGCTGAGCCAGGTCGCGAGCGCGCGCTGGTCGGGCGGGCGGTCGTTCGCGGTGGCGGTGCCGATGCGCAGGCACACGGTCTCGATGCCGCAGCGGTCGAAGTACAGGCGCGCCATGCCTTCGCCGTAGAGCTTGGAGAGGCCGTAGTAGCCGTCGGGCCGCGGCGGGTCCGCTGGCGAGATGCGGTCGCTGCGCCCGTAGCCGCCGGTGACGTGGTTGCTGCTGGCGAAGACGATGCGCTTGGTGCCGGCGCGCCGCGCCGCCGCGTAGAGGTTGCGCAGGCCGACGATGTTGGCGGCGAGGATCGGCTCGTAGTCGATCTCGGTGGACACGCCGCCCATGTGCACGACGGCATCGACACCTTCGAGCAGGCGCTCCATGCCGGCGGCGTCGGCGAGGTCGCACGCGGTGCCGGCGATGCCGTGCTGCGCCAGTGCCGCGCCGAGGTCGGACAACACCAGCTCGGGCACTTCGGGCTTCAGCGCCGGCGCCAGCACGCGGCCGAGCAAGCCGGCGGCACCGGTGAGCAACAGGCGGCGACAGGGCAGCGGCATCGGTCCTCCTTGAGCACCGGCAGCGTAGCGATTTCGCCGCCCGGCGCGCTCAGGGCATGCCCGATGCCGCGCAGTCGTCAGTTGTCGTACAACCTGAGGGTCCGCGTGCCAGCCGGCCTTTCCGCCGGCGGTGCCGGGCGCCGAACCGGATCCGCCCGTCGCGATGCCCACTCCCGTTGCCCTCCGCCGCGCCGCCGCGGCCGCAGACACTGCGTGGCCGCGGCGGCCGCGCAGCCTGGCGCACGAGCTGGTGGAGTCGCTGGGCGACCGCATCCGCGACGGCCGCCTCGCCGCCGGCGAGAAGCTGCCCACCGAGGCCGAGATCATGGCCGCGCACGGCGTCAGCCGCGACAGTCGTGCGCGAGGCGCTGTCGAAGTTGCAGGCGGCCGGCCAGGTGCGCACGCGGCACGGCATCGGCACCTTCGTCGTCGGCCCGGGCGAGGCGGCGCTGTTCCGCATCGCGCCGGCGCAGCCGGCGACGCTGGACGACGTGATCGCGCTGCTCGAGCTGCGCATCGGCGTCGAGACCGAAGCCGCGGCGCTGGCGGCGCAGCGGCGCAGCGACACGAACCTGCGCCAGGCCGCGCGCGGCGCTCGCCGACTTCCGGCGCGACGTCGAGGCCGGCCGCGACGCGGTGGCGGCCGACTTCCGCTTCCACTCGGCATCGCGCGGGCGACGCGCAACGCCCACTTCGCCGGCCTGATGGCCGCGCTCGGGGAGACCGCGATCCCGCGCGCGGCTCGATGCGCCGGTGCCGCTGACCGACGAGCGGCGCGAGTACCTGAGGCGTCAACGCCGAGCACGACAACATCCTCGACGCCATCGCGCGCGGCGACAGGACGCGGCGCGCGCGGCGATGCGCACGCACTCTGGCCAACAGCCGCGAACGCCGCCGCCGCGCCCGCGCCCAGAAGGTGGGACAGGAGGACGAGCGTGACCGGCGCCGCAGGCGCCGCGAGCGGCGTCGCCGCCGGCGCGGCTTGCCGCGGCCTCGGCCGGTTGTACGATGACTCGAACGCCGGCGACCGTGCCGGCGCTGGCCACCCCGCACGGATTCGCCATCAATCGCAAGGAATCCGTTCGGGCCGAGCTTGTCAGCCCTTCCAGCTCGTCGAGGGCGGCGCTCGACAAGTCAGCGCGAACGTCTTGAGGATCGAACGCGACTCGGTATCAGTCCTCGGATGTCGATCATGAGCACCGCGCCCACTATCACGAAGCTGACCGCGATCTCTGTCGCCGGCCGCGACGGCATGCTGCTGAACCTTTCCGGCGCGCACGGGCCGTTCTTCACCCGCAACCTCGTCGTCCTCACCGACAGCGCGGGCCGCACCGGCGTCGGCGAAGTGCCCGGCGGCGAGAAGATCCGCCAGACGCTCGAGGACGCCGCGCCGCTGGTCGTCGGCCAGTCGGTGGGGAACTGGCATGCGGTGCTGCGCTCGGTGCAGCAGGCCTTCGCCGACCGCGACGCCGGCGGCCGCGGCCAGCAGACGTTCGACCTGCGCACGACGATCCACGCCGTGGCGGCGATCGAATCGGCGCTCCTGGACCTGCTCGGCCAGCACCTCGGGGTGCCGGTGGCGGCACTGCTGGGCGAAGGGCAGCAGCGCGAGCGGGTGCAGATGCTCGGCTACCTTTTCTTCGTCGGCGACCGCCGCAAGACGCCGCTGCCGTACCGGGAGGAACCTGACGCCGACAACGCCTGGTTCCGCATCCGCCATGAAGAAGCGCTGACGCCCGAGGCCATCGTGCGCCAGGCGCGCGCGGCGCGCGATCGCTACGGCTTCGCCGACTTCAAGCTCAAGGGTGGCGTGCTGCGCGGCGAGGAGGAAGTGCAGGCCATCGTCGCGCTGCACGAGGCCTTCCCCGACGCGCGCATCACGCTCGACCCGAACGGCGGCTGGCTGCTCGCCGACGCCATCCGCCTGATGCGCGACATGCGCGGCGTGGTGGCGTATGCCGAGGATCCTTGTGGCGCCGAGGCGGGCTTCTCCGGCCGCGAGGTGATGGCCGAGTTCCGCCGCGCCACCGGCTTGCCGACGGCGACGAACATGATCGCCACCGACTGGCGGCAGATGGTGCACGCGCTCTCGCTGCAAAGCGTCGACATCCCACTCGCCGACCCGCACTTCTGGACGCTCGCCGGCAGCGTGCGCGTGGCGCAGACGTGTCGCGACTGGGGCCTCACGTGGGGCTCGCACTCGAACAATCACTTCGACGTGTCGCTGGCGATGTTCACGCATGTCGGCGCCGCGGCGCCCGGCAAGGTGACGGCGATCGACACGCACTGGATCTGGCAGGACGGGCAGCGGCTGACGAAGGAGCCGCTGAAGATCGACAGCGGCCACGTCGCGGTGCCGAAGAAGCCGGGCCTGGGCATCGAGCTCGACATGGCCGAAGTCGCGAAGGCGCACGAGCTGTACAAGCAGCACGGCCTCGGCGCGCGCGACGACGCGGCCGCGATGCAATACCTGGTGCCGAACTGGAAGTTCGACCCGAAGCGGCCGTGCATGGTGCGCTGAGGCTGCGCTGACGCTTTGCAGCCCCCGCCTCTGCTCGACAATCGCGCCGCCCCTGCCGCCCCCATCGAAAAGGAACCCCATGCGAGAGAACCGACTGCGCACCCTGTGGCAAGCCGACAAGGCGGCCCTCAACGGCTGGCTGGCCGTGCCGAGCAGCTTCAGCGCCGAGGTGATGGCGCACCAGGGCTGGGACACGCTGACGATCGATCTGCAGCACGGCGTCGTCGACTACCAGGCGATGGTCGGCATGCTGACCGCCATCAGCACCACGGCCACGATGCCGATCGTGCGCGTGCCGTGGCTGGAGCCGGGCATCGTGATGAAGAGCCTGGATGCCGGCGCCTACGGGATCATCTGCCCGATGGTGAACACGCGCGACGACGCCGCGAAGCTCGTCGCCTGGACGCACTACGCGCCGCAGGGCACGCGCAGCTTCGGGCCCATTCGCGCCAGCTACTACGGCGGTGCCGACTACCCGGCCAAGGCCAACGAGACGGTGGTCGTGTTCGCGATGATCGAGACGGCGCAGGCGCTGGACAACCTCGACGCGATCCTCTCCGTCGAGGGACTCGACGCGGTCTACGTCGGGCCTTCGGACCTGTCGCTCGCGCTCGGCTGCAAGCCCACCTTCGACGACGTCGACCCGAAGGTGGCCGCGGCGATCAAGCACATCGCCGAGCGCGCCAAGGCGCACGGCGTGAAAGCCGGCGTGCACAACGGCCGCGCCGACGTGGCGCTGGCGCGCATCGCGCAGGGCTACCGCTTCGTCACGCTGGGCTCGGATGCGCGGCTGCTGGCGAGCGGCTCGCAGGAGTTGCTTGCGGGGATGGCGGGGGTGCGGTGAGGCGTTGCCGCGTTCGCGGCCAACGATCGACTTCGCGGGTCGGCCCGAGATCGTGCCGACGGGGGTGCTCCTCCGTGGTTTGCGCGAGATCGTGCCGACGGGGGCGCTACTCCGCGGTCTGCGCGAGATCGTGCCGCCAGGGGGCACTGCTGTCGCTCCATGTCCCCCGCAAGCGGCCGCCGCTGTAGCGGCCGCTTGCGGGGGACATGGAGCTCAAGGGCCCGCCCGGCTCCTCGGCTCGCGCCAACGGCTGAACACCGGGCCGCCTTCGGTCCAGCCGACGTCCGGCCAGGCGCGCGCTAAGTCGCAACCGCCTCGGCCAGCTTCCCAGCCGCCGGCCCGAACGCATACGCATCCATGCCGAGGTCGCCGCACGTGAGGCTCGCGTGCACGCGCCGGGCCGGTGTGCCGCGCCTGCCCGCGCCGGCGGCCACGTACCACGGCAGCAGGTGTTCGTCGGTGGGGTGCATCAGGGCCGCGTGCGGCGCCTGGCGGCGATAGTCGAAGAGCGGCTCCCACGCTGCGGCTTCGCCCTGGTCGCGAAACCAGTCGCGGAACGCCGTGCTCTCCGGCGTGGCGGGCAGGTCGGCATCGCGCAGGCCGCCGGCGAAGACGCGCCTCAGGTTGTGCGTGATGCTGCCGCTGGCGAAGACGAGCACACCCTCGGCCGCGAGCGGCGCCAGCGCTTCGCCGAGCGCGAAGAGCTGCCGCGGCGACCAGTCGGGCGGCCACGCGAGCGGCAGCACCGGGATGTCGGCGTCGGGGAACATGTAGCGCAGCGGCGTCCAGATGCCGTGGTCGAGGCCGCCTTCGGCGACGGTGTGCGCGGGCAGGCCCTTCGCCGCAAGCAACGTGGCCACGCGTTGGGCCAGGTCCGGCGTGCCCGGCGCGTCATAGCGCAGCGTGTACAGCTTCGGGTCGAAGCCGCCGAAGTCGTACACCGCTTCGTGCCGAGGTGCGGCCAGCAGCACCGGCTCGCGCGTGAGGCTGTGCGCCGAGACGGCGACGATCGCCTTCGGGCGGCCGAACGTGCTTTCGATGGCCGTGCCCAGGCGCTGCATGAAGGCGCCGGCCTCGCGCGGCTCGAGCGCCGTCATCGGCGAGCCGTGGCTGAGGAAGAGCGTGGGCAGCGTTGCCGAGGACGATGCGCCGAGTGTGGCGCCGGAGGAGTCGCGGGAGGTGGCAGCTTCCATGCCGTCATTGGAGCATCGCCGCGGCCGGCGCAGGTTCAACGGGGTTGCATGCTGAGTTCGGGGGCAATGCGGTTTCGGCTACCGTGCCGGCCGTGAGCACCCGCGACGACCGACCCTTGCCGCCTCCTTTCACTGCTTCATCGGCACGTGCCGCTACAGCGAGCGGCCGCGCCTTCTCGCCGCCGAGCCTCTTCGCGCTCGCCTGGCGGCAGGCGCTGCGCGACCTGCGCGCCGGCGAACTTCGGCTGCTCGCGCTGGCGGTGATGCTGGCCGTCGCCGCGCTCACCGCGGTGGGCTTCTTCGCCGACCGGCTCGCCGGCGGCCTGCAACGCGACGCGCGCCAGTTGCTCGGTGGCGACGCGGTCGTCGTCAGCGACAAGCCGACGCCGGCATCGCTCGTCGAGCGTGCACGCGCGGCAGGGTTGCAGACGGCGAGCATCGCCGAGTTCCCGAGCATGGCCCGCGCCCCCGAGGCACAGGGCGGCGCGACGCGGCTGGTGGCGGTGAAGGCGGTGAGCGCGGCCTATCCGCTGCGCGGGCGCGTGCAGGTGCGCGACACGCTGCCAGACGCGTCCGCGGCGGCCGACGGTGCCGCCGCAGTCGCATCACCAGCGCAAACCGCCACCGAGCCGCCGCAGCGCGGCACCGTGTGGGTCGACGCGCCGCTGCTCGACGCGCTCGCGCTCAAGCTCGGCGACAAGCTGCTGCTGGGCGACTCGGCGCTCACGATTGCGCGCGTCATCGTCGCCGAGCCCGACCGCGGCGCCGGCTTCATGGTCTTCGCGCCGCGCGTGATGCTGGCCGAAGCCGACCTCGCCGCGACGGGGTTGATCCAGCCGGCGAGCCGCGTCACCTACCGCCTCGCCGTCGCTGCGCCGACGGCCGGCGCCTTTGGGGCCGCGGCGCGCGGCGATGCCGCGGTGCGCGAGTACGTGCGCGCCGTCGAGGAGGAGATCAAGACCGCACCGCTGCGCGGTGTGCGCGTCGACTCCTTCAGCGGCGGCCGGCCCGAGATGCGCCAGGCGCTCGACCGCGCCGAGCGCTTCCTCAACCTCGTGGCGTTGCTCGCGGCCTTGCTCGCCGCGGTGGCGGTGGGCGTGGCGGCGCGCGACTTCGCCGAGCGCCACCTCGACGACTGCGCGATGCTGCGCGTGCTGGGCCTTTCGCAAAAGCGCATCGCCGGTGCCTACGCGCTGGAGTTCGGCCTGGTCGGTCTCATCGCCAGCGCGGCGGGTGCGGTCATCGGCTTCGCGGTGCACTTCGTCTTCGTCGTGCTGCTCGCGGGTTTGCTCGAAGCGCAGTTGCCGGCGCCCACGGTGTGGCCGGCCGTCTTCGGTCTCGGCGTGGGGCTGACGTTGCTGGCGGCGTTCGGCCTGCCGCCGGTGCTGCAGCTCGCGAGCGTGCCGCCGCTGCGTGTGATCCGGCGCGACGTGGGCGGCCTGAAGGCCGGCTCGCTGCTCGTGCTGGCTGCGGGCACGACGGGGTTCGTGGCGCTCTTGATGGCGGTGTCGGCCGACACCAAGCTCGGGCTCATCGCGGTGGGCGGCTTCGCGGCCGCGGTGGCGCTCTTCGCGTTGCTCGGCTGGCTGGCGGTGAAGGGGCTCGAACGCACGGTGCCGCAGGCGCGTTCGCCGCGCTGGATGATCCTCGCCACGCGCCAGGTGGCGGCGCGCCCGGCGTTCGCGGTGCTGCAGATCTCGGCGCTGGCGGTGGGGCTGCTCGCGCTCGTGCTGCTGGTGCTCCTGCGCACCGACCTCATCGCCAGCTGGCGCCGCGCGACGCCGGCCGATGCGCCCAACCGCTTCGTCATCAACGTGCAACCCGAGCAGGGCGAGGCCTTCCGCCGCATGCTCACCGACGCCGGCGTCAAGCGCTATGACTGGTACCCGATGGTCCGCGGCCGCCTGGTGGCGGTGAACGAGCGCGCCGTCGCGCCTTCGGACTACGTCGACGACCGCGCCGCGCGCCTGGTGGAGCGCGAGTTCAACCTGAGCCACAGCGCCACGCTGCCGCCGCACAACCCGGTGAGCGCGGGCAAGTGGGTGGCGGAGGAGCACGATGCGCTCTCAGTGGAAGAAGGCCTGGCGCAGACGCTGGGGCTCAAGCTCGGCGACAGGCTAACGTTCGACATCGCCGGACAGCGAACGAGCGCGCGCATCACGAGCCTGCGCAAGGTCGACTGGGGCTCGTTCCGCGTCAACTTCTTCGTCATCTTTCCCAACGCCGAGATGCCGGGGCTGCCGGCGAGCTACATCAGCGCCTACCGCGCACCGCCCGTGCCGGGCTTCGACAACGCACTGACGCGCGCCTTCCCCAACATCACCAACGTCGATGTCTCGGCCAGCATCGCACAGGTGCAGCGCGTGCTGGACCAGGTGATTCGCGCCGTGGAGTTCCTGTTCGGCTTCACGCTCGCCGCGGGCCTGGTGGTGTTGTTCGCCGCCGTCGCCGCCACGCGCGAGGCGCGCGCGCGCGAGTTCGCGGTCATGCGCGCGATGGGCGCCGGCTCGAAGCTGCTGCGGCAGGTGCAGCGCGCGGAGCTGCTGGGCGTGGGGGCGCTTGCCGGCGCACTGGCGGCGTTGGCCGCGCTCGCCGTGGGCTGGCTCTTGGCGCGCTACGCGTTCGAGTTCAACTGGACGCCTGCGCCGTGGGTGCCGTTGGCCGGCGCGGTTGCCGGCGCCGTGCTGGCGCTGGCGGCCGGCTGGTGGGGCCTGCGCGAAGTGCTGGCGCGGCCGGTGCTGGAGACGCTGCGCCGGGCCGGCGCGGTGTAGCGCGCTTCGAACTCGGCCGGCGCCGCCGTCAGCGCCGACCAGCGGTTGCGTCGCGTTCAGCGCGAAGGCCGGCGCCTTCGCCGCGGCGCTTCGTCCGTCATCGCCACCACGCGCTTGAGCTTGCCGGTGCGGCCGAGCGGCAACTGCGGCATCGCCGCGACGCTGATGCGCAGTGCGTTCGCGCCCTGCCGCCTGGCGAACTCCGCCAGCGCACTGCGGCAACGCTGGCGCGCGCGCTCGCCGCGCGCCGCGTTCGGCCCGAGCACGAGGCGCAGCGCGTCCGGCGCCGTCTGCTGCAACTGGAAGTCGAACGCGCCGGCCTCGTCTTCGAGCACCGTGGTCAGCGCCAGCGGCAGCAACGGCACGCGTTCGCTGCCCTTGCCGCGCACGACGAGCGTGTCGTCGCGCCGCCCCTGCACCTGCACCACCGGCAAAGCGCAGCCGCAGGGGCAGGGCGCGGCCGTGGCGTCGTGCAGCACGATGCGGTCGCCGATGTCGAAGCGGATGAGCGGCTGCACGTGGTTCGCCAGGTTCGTCAACAGCGTCGTGTGCGACTGCGTGCCCGGCGGCACCGCGCGCCCTTCGGCGTCCACGGCTTCGAGGATCACCCAGTCGGCGTTCACGTGCAGGCGGCGGGCGCCGCACTCCCAGGCTATCGGCAGGAACTCCGAGGCGCCGTAGCTGTTGCGCAAGGCGCAGCCGAAGGCCTGCTCGACGCAGGCGCGGGCGCTGTCGCCGAGCGTCTCGCCGCCGGTCCAAACTTCTTCCAGGCGCAGCCGCAGGCGGCCGGCCTGCGCTTCCTCGGCGAGCATCGACGCCGCCGTCGGATACGTGGCGAGGATCGTCGGCTGCATCGCGTTGAGCGCCGCCACCAGGTCGGGCAGCGGTTGCAGGATCGACAGGCTCTTCCAGTTCGTCGTCAGCGCCGGCCAGGCGATGCGCAGGCGCTCGAGCGACACGTGGCTCGCGAAGTGGCCGCCGGTGGCGCCGACGAACGCGAGGCGCTCGCCCAGGTACAGCGGGTCGAACCAGCGCGACCAGGGGCGCGGCGAGCTGCGCCGCGTGGCTTCGAGCGCGTCGTAGATCGTCATCGCTTCGGCGTCGTGCAGGTACAGCCCCGGCTCGCCGCTGCTGCCCGAGCTTTCCCAGGCCCAGTAGCGGCCGAGGTAAGGCTGGCCGGCGCGCTCGGGGTGCGAGATGAACTCGCGCAGCGAAGGCAGAGTCACTGCCGGGTCGGTGATGCGCGCAGTGAAGTCGTGCATGAGCAGGCGCTTGGTGCACGGCGGCAGTGCAGCGAGGCTTTGCGCGGTTGTCGTCGTTGCCGCGCGTGCTGCGGCGCGTGGCAACGCCGCATAGCGCTTCGTGCGGCGGGCTGCGTCGAGAAGCTGCGCCAGCCGGCGCGCCTGCCGCGCTGCGATGCCGGCGGCGTCCGCGCGCACGGCAGTGGCGATGTCCAGCGCCGCCGCGGCCCGCTCGAGGGCGGGCGCGGGTTCGGTGAACGGCGTGGCGAACGGCCCTGCCATGGCCTCTCCTGTCGCGCAGCGGGACGCGGCAGCATCATCGATCCGCGCGGGGCGCGATGGTTGCGCCGGATCAAGGTTGCCGGCGCGGCGAGGCTCCTCCGAGGTCCGCGCGGGATCGTGCCGCCAGGGGCGCTGCTGTCGCTCCATGTCCCCGCAGCGGCGGCCGCTAAAGCGGCCGCCGCTTGCTCCTCCTTACTTCCGCTCCGCAGCGCCCCTGTCGGCACGATCGGCGCCACCGCTGCATGCAAAGGCGTTGCGCGCCACGGTCGTGCTGCCGAGGAGTCGGGTAGGCCCTTGCGGGGGACATGGAGCGCAAGGGCCTACCCGGTTCCTCGGCTCGCGCAGACCGTCGAACGCCGCGCCTGCCACGCCACTGAGCGTGGCGCGCGACTAGAACGTCTCCCAGTCGCCTTCGCCGGAAGCCGATGCGCCGGCAGTCGGTGCCGGAAGAGGCACTGTCGCGGGGGCCACTGCCACAGTCGCTGCCGAGGCAGGCGCTGCCGCGCTCACTGGCGGGACGGGCTTGCTCGCAGACAAGCGTGCCTTTGTCAGCGCATTGCGGGTGACTGCAGCAGGCTGCGTGTCCTTGCGCGGCGGCGTCGAGCCCACTGGCAGCGGTACTGAAGCGGCCGACGTAGCGGACGACGTAGCGGACGACGCAGCGGACGACGGCGGTGCGGACGATGGCGCCGTTGTCGCCGCAGCTTGTTCCCCGCCGATGCGGAACCGCGCCACCACCTCGGCCAGCCGTTGCGCTTGCTGCGCGAGACCGGCGGCGGAGGTCGCGCTTTGCTCGACCATGCTGGCGTTGTGCTGCGTGGCCACGTCCAGCTGCGACACCGAGCTGTTGACGGTCTGGATGCCGGCACTTTGCTCGGCGGCGGCGCCGCTGATCTCGGCGATGAGACTGTGTACTCGCTGCACGCTGGCGACGATCTCGCCCATCGTCTTGCCGGCTTCGCCGACCAGGCGCGCGCCGGCGTCGGCCTTGTCGACGCTGCCGCCGATGAGCGACTTGATCTCGCGGCGGCGGCGGCCGAACGCTGCGCCAGCGAGCGCACTTCGCCGGCGACGACCGCGAAGCCGCGGCCCTGCTCGCCGGCACGCGCGGCCTCGACGGCGGCGTTCAAGGCCAGGATGTTGGTCTGGAAGGCGATGCCGTCGATGGTGCCGATGATGTCGCCGATGCGGCGCGAGCTGGCGTTGATCTCGCCCATCGTCGCCACCACGTCGGCGACGACCTGGCCGCCGCGCTGCGCCACCGCGGCGGCGCCCGAGGACACCTCGCTGGCGCTGCGCGCGGAAGCCGCCGTCTGGTCCACCGTGCCCGACAACTGCGTCATCGAACTGGCCGCCTGCTGCAGCGCGCCGGCAGTCTCCTGCGTGCGCTGGCTGAGGGCGCCGGCGCCCTCGTTGATCTGCGTTGCCGCCTGCCCGATGTGCAGCGTGGCCGCCTGCACGGTGGCGATCGATTCGCGCAAGCCCCGCACCATCGCGGCCAGGTCGCGCCTGAGGCCGGCGACTTCGTCGTCGGCCGTTGCCGGGTTGTCGCTGGCACCGTCGCCCGCTTCCATCTCGACGGCGAGGTTGCCGGCGGCCACTTCGCGCGCCAGGTGTGCGGCCGATTCGAGCTGGCGCACGACGCGCCTTTGCAGCCGCCAGGCGAAGCCGAGCACGGCCAGCGTGGCGAGCACGCCGAGCGCGGCCAGCGCCACCGACATCACGAGCGCCTGCCGTTCGCCGGCGGCGATCTTCTCGTCGCTCAGTGCATCGGCGCGCACGCCCGCTGCATCCAGCGCCTTGGCCAGCTCGTCGAAGGTGTTCTCGGCCGCCTTCATCTGGCCGACGCCGATGTTGGGGTCGGTGCCGCTCAGGTCGATCGCCTTGTCGCACTGGCGCACGTAGGTGGCCAAGAGCGGCGCGACGGCATCGACGAGCTTGCGCAGTGAAGCGTCGGCCGCTGCATCGAGCGGGTCCGCAGCTTCGCTGCCATTGCTTCCCTTGCCACCATCGGCAACCGCCGCGGCGGTGGCGCGCTGCACGTCCTGCGCCTGCGCTGCGAGCGCCTTGCGCGCCGCGGCGACGGCGGCGTCGTCCATCGAACTCAGCAGTGCCAGCGTGCGGAACACGTCGCCGCGCATCTGCACGAGGCGGGTGCGCACATGTTCGAGCGCGCGCTGGCGCTCTTGGCCGGCTTCGGCCTGGCGCTGCATGCGGTCGTGGCTGCGGTGCTCGGCGACGGCGTAGATGGCGGCACAGCCCAGCGCCGCGGCGGCGCACAGCACGGGCGGCAGGAGCAGCTTGGGGGCGAGCTTCACGGCGCGGCGCGGTGGTCGGCGCGAATCGGTGCGAGCGGCTTCGGCGCCGGCTTACTTGTAGACGCCGCCGCAGACGGCCGTCTCGCCCAGCTTCTCGCAGTACATCGTCTTCGGCTCGACCTTCTTGCTCACCGGGTTGGTGAACTTGTAGTCCTGCCAGAAGCCGGCCGGCTTGCTCTTCGCCAGCGCCACGCGCTCCTTGACGAAGTACTTGCCGTCGACGTCGGTGAGGTCGATCAGGTCCTTGCCGATCTGCTTGGGGTTGGCGCCGTGCGCGAGGCACTTGCCGTCCAGGCCGTAGACGACGAGGTAGAGGTCGCGGTCGACGAAGGCGCCGCTCTTGTTGCTGATCTCGGCGTAGCCCTTGTCGACGCCGTTGGTCTTGATGAAGGTGATGCCCTTCTTGACCATCGCCATCGCCTCGTCCTTGCTGGCGTTGGTGGAGGCGTGGGCGGCGCCGGCGGCGGCCAGCGCGAGGGCGATGCCGGTGAGCAGGGGTCGGATGATCATGGGAAGGCTCCTTGCGGATTCGAGTCGGGGTCGGGTGGGCGTGCAGGCCTCAGTTGACGAGGCCCATGTCGGCGCTGCTCATCAGCGCCTCGATGTCCATGAGGATCAGCATGCGCTCGGCCTCGCCGCTCTTGACGGTGCCGATGCCGGTGATGAACGAGGAGTCCACGGCCGAGTGCAGCTGCGGCGCCGGCTTGATCTGCTCCTTCTGCAGCTCGAGCACGTCGGAGACCGAGTCGACGACGGCGCCGACGACGCGGCCGCGCACGTTGAGCACGACGACGACGGTGAAGGTGTTGTATTCGGCGCTGGCGCAGCCGAGCTTCAGGCGCAGGTCGACGATCGGCACGATGACGCCGCGCAGGTTCACGACGCCCTTGATGAACTCGGGCACGTTGGCGATGCGCGTGGGCTGCTCGTAGGAGCGGATCTCCTGCACGCGCAGGATGTCGATGCCGTACTCCTCGGCGCCGAGGCGGAAGGTGAGGAACTCGCCGGCCTGCGCGCCGGCAATGGCAGCGGCAAGGCCGCCCTCGTGGGCGGCGGTGGCGGCGGCGCGCACGGGCGCGGCCACATCGGCGCGCGCGGCGCTGCGGACAGGGGCTTCGGCGGTGAGGGTCATGGCGGTCATCCTTGCTCGGGACGAAGTCGGGGGAGGGACTGAAGCTCGATATCGGCAGGGCCGACCCGTGCTGTAGGCGCGCAACGTGTCAGAAGGACTGCCAGCCGTCGTCGGCGTCGCGGCCGGCGACGACAACGGCACCGCCGGGATCGGCGACATCGGCGGAAGCCGGCGGCGCAGCGGCCGGGCTCAGCGCCGCTTCTTCCCCGAGGACGGGGACGTCGCCGGCGAGGAGTTGCGCGGCGGCCGGCGTCGCTGGCGATGGCGCTGCTTCCTGCGCCGGCACCTTCATGGGCGCGGGCACGGTCACGGGCGCCGCAGGCTGCTCGGCGCGGCTGGCACGGCGGGCGCCTGGCGCGCCTTGGCGATCGTGCGCTGTGCCACGGCGGCGTCGGTGTTGACGGGTGCGCGCGCCGGTGCGGGTGTGGCGGCAGCCTGCGCGGAGGCCAAAGGCACCGCGTCGGCGTCGATCTTGAACGTCGCCACCAGCGCGGCGAGCTGGCGCGACTGCTCCTTCAGCGACTCGGCCGCGGCGGCCGACTGCTCGACGAGCGCGGCGTTCTGCTGCGTCGCCTGGTCGAGCTGGCTGACGGTGCCGCTCACCTGCTGCACGCCCTGGCTCTGCTCGCCGGCGGCGGCGCTGATCTCGCCGATGATGTCGGCCACGCGCTGCACGCTGGCGACGATCTCGCTCATCGTGCGGCCGGCGTCGGCGACGAGGCGCGCGCCCGATTCGACCTTCTCGACGCTGCCGCCGATGAGGCTCTTGATCTCACGCGCCGCTTCGGCGCTGCGCTGCGCGAGGCTGCGCACCTCGCCGGCCACGACCGCGAAGCCGCGCCCCTGTTCGCCGGCGCGCGCCGCCTCGACGGCGGCGTTCAGCGCCAGGATGTTCGTCTGGAAGGCGATGCCGTCGATGGTGCCGATGATGTCGGCGATGCGGCGCGAGCTGGCGCTGATCTCGCCCATCGTCGCCACCACCTGGCCGACGACTTCGCCGCCGCGCTGTGCCACGCTGCTCGCGGTGCCGGCCAGCTCGCTGGCGCTGCGCGCCGACTGCGCCGTCTGGTCGACCGTGGCGGACAGCTGCGTCAGCGCGCTGGCCGCCTGCTGCAGGTTGCCGGCGGTCTGCTCGGTGCGCGCGGAGAGGTCGGCGTTGCCGCTGGCCACCTCGACGCTGGCCACCTGCAGGCTCTGCGAGGCGTTGTGCAGGTCGTGCACGAGGCGCGCGAGGCCCGCTTCCATGCGCGCCAGCGCCGCCAGCAGGTCGGCCGATTCGTCGCGGCCGACGACCTCGATGCGCCGTGTCAGGTCACCGCTGGCGATGGCCAGCGCCGCCTCGCGGGCGCGGGCGATGGGCCCGGTGATCGAGCGCGAATTGGCCAATGTCAGCGGCGCCACCACCGCCAGCACCAGCAGCAGCGCGCCGGCGAGCGCCCATTGCAGCGCCGTCATCATGCGTTCGAGCTCGGCGCGCGTGGCGCCGACCTCGCCGCGCACGATCTCGAGGACCTTGGCCACGTGCTCCTCGGCGGCGCCGATCTCGGCCTGCGGCCGCGCCAGCATGCGGTCGGCCGCGCGCGCGTTGTCGTAGCTGCCGTTCTGCATGTTCAGCAGCACCGCCTCGAGCCCCTTCTCGTAGGCGGCCAGCCGTTCCAGCGCGGCGCGGACGGCCGCGTTGTCGGCGTCCTCTTCGCCTTCGAGCAGGCTTTGCAGCGACTTGCGCGTGGCGGCCAGCTCGGCGGCCCATCTCTCGCGCAGCTTCAGCACCGTGACGCCGTCGTCGTAGTCGATGACCATCTGCTTCTCGACCAGGCGCAGCGCGGCCATGTGCTCCTTGACGCGCGAGGCGCTTTCCAGCTCGTGCAGCGCATGGCCGATGAAGCGCTTGTTGATCTCGGCGATCTCGGCCCCGGCCAGCAGCACGGCGGCACCGAAGAGGACGAACATGGTCATCACCATGACCACCGCACCGAGCATGCGGGTGCGGATCGTGAAGCGGCGCAGCGGCGCGACGAGGGCGTTCATGGCAGGCAGGGCAGGGAGACGGGGGAAAAAAGGAAGAAGGCGTCGCGGCGGCGCAGGCTCGGCCGCGCCTTCAGTGGCGCGAGCGGCGCACGAGCGCACCGATGTCGAGGATCAGCGCGACGCGGCCGTCGCCGAGGATCGTGGCGCCGGAGACGTCGGTCACCTTGCGGTAGTTGGCTTCGAGGTTCTTCACCACCACCTGCTGCTGGCCGAGCAACTCGTCCACCAGCAGCGCCACGCGGCCGCCTTCGGCCTCGACGACGACCATGATGTTGCTGGCGTGCTCGAAGTCGAAGCGCGGCACGCCGAAGACGCGCTCGAGGTCGATCACCGGCATGAACTCGTCGCGCACCTCGACGACGCGGCCGCTCCCGCCGATGGTGCGGATGGAGCCTTCGCCGACCTGGAACGACTCGACGACGCTGGACAGCGGCAGGATGTAGCACTCATCGCCCACACCCACGCTCATGCCGTCCATGATCGCCAGCGTCAGCGGCAGGCGCACGCGCACCGTCATGCCGTAGCCGGCGGCGCTGTCGATCTCGACCGTGCCGCCCAGCGAGGTGATGTTGCGCTTGACCACGTCCATGCCGACGCCGCGGCCCGAGACGTCGGTCACCTGCTCGGCGGTGGAGAAGCCGGGCGCGAAGATGAGCGCGTAGACCTCCTGGTCGGTGAGCGAATCGGGCGCGTCGAGGCCGCGCTCGCGCGCCTTGGCCAGCAGCTTGGCGCGGTCGAGGCCGCGGCCGTCGTCGCGCACCTCGATGACGATGCTGCCGCCCTGGTGGCTGGCGACCAAAGTGATGGTGCCGTGCTCGGGCTTGCCGGCGGCGCGGCGCACGTCGGGCGCCTCGATGCCGTGGTCGCAGCTGTTGCGCACCAGGTGCGTCAGCGGGTCGGTGATCTTCTCGACCAGGCCCTTGTCGAGCTCGGTCGCCTCGCCCACCTGCACCAGCTCAACCTTCTTGCCGAGCTTGCCGGCGAGGTCGCGCAGCATGCGCGGGAAGCGGTTGAACACCAGCGACATCGGGATCATGCGGATCGACATCACCGCTTCCTGGAGGTCGCGCGTGTTGCGCTCCAGGTCCGCGAGGCCCGCGGCGAGCTGCTGGTGGATGGCGGTGTCGATGGCCTTGCCGTTCTGCGCCAGCATCGCCTGCGTGATGACGAGTTCGCCGACGAGGTTGATGAGCTGGTCGACCTTCTCCACCGAGACGCGCAGCGTGCTGCCTTCGGCGTTGCCGGCTGCGGCGCCGGCCTTGTCGGCTCGCCCCGCGGGGCCGTTGCGCGAAGTTGTCGCGGCCGGCGTGGCGGCCGCGGAGTTCGTGCTCGCCGTGGCGGCGGTGTTGGCGGCTGCGGTGCCCGTGCCTTGCGGCGTGGTCGGCGCAGCCTTCGGCGCGCCGGGGGCGTCTTCGAAGAAGCCATAGCCGGGGTCGGCGGGCTTCGACGTCGCGGCTGCCGCCGAAGGCGCGGCCACGGCTTCGGGCTTCGGCGCGCCGGGCGCGCCTTCGTGGAAGCCGTAGCCCGGGCCGATCGGTGCCAGCCGCACTTGCTCGCGCGCGACGTGGAAGCCGAAGAGGTCGACGAGTTCGCTGTCCGACGAGCGCGTGATGACGCGGAAGCGGCGCAGCCCTTCCTCGGCGCGGCCGCCGTCCAGCGGCTCGATCTGGCCGAGGTCGGCGATCTCCTTGAACAGCGCGACGATGCTGTCGGCGGCGCTGACGTCGGGCAGTGGGCCGAGCGTGAGTTCGAGCACGCGGCTGCCGTCGGGGCGCACGGCCGCTTCGGGTTCGCTGCCGGCGGGTGCAGTGGCAGGCGTGCTCGTGGTGTTCGATGCGCTTTGCGCCGGCGTCGAAGCGCTGCCGGGGGCGACGCGCGGTGCCGCCGTGGCACGTCCGCCGCTGCCACCGCCGACGAGAGCGCGGATCGTGGCCAGCAGCTCGCTCGTGTCGATCGCTTCGGCGCCGTTGCCCTGGTGGCGCGCCAGCATGTCCTTCAGCGCGTCGCCCGAGGCGAGCAGCGCGT
This sequence comes from Rubrivivax sp., assembly GCA_046348035.1. Lineage (GTDB taxonomy): Bacteria > Pseudomonadota > Gammaproteobacteria > Burkholderiales > Burkholderiaceae_C > Rubrivivax. Next base: position 27,896 of record JAXMEZ010000040.1, read on the forward strand.
CGACCATCGCCGTGGTGGGCTGCAGTTCGTGGCGGCGCAGCTTGTCCAGCAGCGTCTCCATCTCGTGCGTCAGCTCGGCCACGTCGGCGAAGCCGAAGGTCGCCGCGCCGCCCTTCACCGAGTGGGCGCAGCGGAAGATGGCGTTCATCTCCTCGTCGTCGGCGCTGACGAGGTCGAGCTCGAGCAGCATGCGTTCCATCGCCTCGAGGTTCTCGCCGGCCTCCTCGAAGAAGACCTGGTAGAACTGCGAGAGGTCGATGCCGGCTGCCAGATGCGTGCCGGCGGCTGCGTGGGTCTCGGCCATCGCTGAAAAGCTCCTCGTCGTCGTGTCGTCGTCTTGCGCTGTCGGTGGCGCGCCCGCTCTTCAGCGGATCACCTTGCCGATGACCTCGATCAGCTTGACCGGGTCGAACGGCTTCACCAGCCAGCCGGTGGCGCCGGCGGCGCGGCCGGCCTGCTTCATCTGGTCGCTGCTCTCGGTGGTGAGGATCAGGATCGGCGTCGCCTTGAACTTCGGGTGCTCGCGCAACTTCCTGGTCAGGCTGATGCCGTCCATGCGCGGCATGTTCTGGTCGGTGAGCACGAGGCTGAAGTCGCGCCCGCCGGCCTTCTCCCAGGCGTCCTGGCCGTCGACCGCCTCGACGACGGCGAAGCCGGCGTTCTTGAGCGTGAACGTGACCATCTGGCGCATCGAGGCGCTGTCGTCGACGGCGAGGATGGAATGCATGGCGGTCTCCGGGGCTCTTGGGTCGCGAGCGTCTTGGATCGGAAGGGGATTCGAAGCGGGCAGGGCGAGGCGGCGGGACAGAAGCGACAAGCGGGCGGCGCGCCGCGGTCAGAACAGCTCCACCGAGCCGGCGTCCATCTCGTCCTGCGTGACGGGGTTCGGTCTGAGCGGCATCTCCTCGACGACGGCGGCGCCTTCGCCTTCGTCGTCGGCGCCCAGCGCCTCGGCGGCGATGCGGTCGGCGCAGCCGCGCAGGCGGCGCGCGGTGTGCGCGATCAATTGGCTCGCCATGTCCTGGAACTGCATCGCGGTGATCGCGCCGGCCAGGTGGGTGAGCGCCTGCGCGAGCGGGTCGCAGCGCAGGTGCGGATGGGCGGCGAGGATCTGCTGCACGCGTGCCATCTCGCTGCTGGCGCCGTGGAAGTGCGCCAGCAGCGAATCGCCGGCGTCGGCCAGCAGCCGCTGCAGGCGGTCGAGGTCGTTGCCGGCCACGAGCAGGTGGTCCTGCAGCTCGGCGGCCTGCAGCAAGGGCAGGCGGCCGGCCGGGGCGTCCTCGGCGTTGGCTTCGTCGGCAAGCATTCGCAAGCGGCTCTGGCAGGCAGTGCGGGGCGGGCGGCAGGCCCGGTTGGTCGATGTCTCGCGCTGCCGCGAAGCCTTTTCGGCCCCGGCAATGCGAGGGGGTCGCCGGCATTTTCGGCAGGGGGTGGCGCGACATTGAGCCGAACTCGGCGGCCAAGGCAGGCCTATTCCTCCGGCTTGCCACCTCTTGCCGTGTTGCCCTTCCGCGCATGGCGGCGCCGCGGCCGGGGCCGGCGTCGCGTTTGTCATACTGGCCGCCGCCCGCCGCCTTCGCGCCATGCCCGCCGCCGCCACCCCCCCCCCCCCCACCGGCGTACCCGGCATGCTGCCGGGCACGCCCGTCGTCTGCTGCACCTGGAAGACTCGGAGCTGGACCACTTCGCTGGCGCTGGCCTACCTCGGCCGCGCCGGCCTGCGTGGCCGCCCGGCGCGTGGAGAGCCGCGACGAATTCACGCGCGCGCTCGACGAGCCGTGGGACGTGGTGCTGTCGACTACAACCTGCCCGGGTAGCTGGGGCCTGCAGGCGCTGGCCGACCTGCGCGAGCGCGGCATCGACCTGCCGTTCATCCTGGTGTCGGGGATGATCGGCGAGGACCACCGCGGTGGTAGCCATGCGCAACGGCGCCAGCGAATTACCTGCTGAAGAACAACTGGTGCACGGCGCCGGCGGTGGAGCACGCCATCGCCGCCGGCGGAAAGGCGCGCGCGCGCCGAGGCCGATCGCCAGCTCGGCTGCCTCGCGCCAGCGCCTTCGGAACTGGCGCAGCACCTGCAGACGAGCGTCGAGACCGCCGCCACGCCATCGCGCGCGAGATCCACGACGACGTCGGCGGGCTCGCTGGCGGCGCTGCGCTTCGAGCTCGACTGGGTGCGCCGGCACAGCAAGGAGCCGGTGGTGCAGCAGCGCATGACTTCGGCGCTGGAGCTGCTGACGCACGCCACGCTCGCCAGCCAGCGCATCATGCAGAACCTGCGCCCGGCGATCCTCGAACAAGGCCTGGTGGCGGCGTTGCAGTGATGGCCAGCGGCTTCGAGAAGCGAACCGGCGTGCGCTGCCGCTTCCGCTCCAGCCACGAGCGCGCATGACGCTGCCGCCGATGGTGCCGCTGGTGGCCTACCGCACCGCGCAGGAAGCGCTGACCAACATCGGCGCAAGCACGCCGGCGCGACGCAGGTGACGATGGACGCCTGCTCGGCCGCGGCGTGCTGTCGCTGGGATCAGCGACAACGGCCGCGGCCTCGGCCAGGCGGACCTCGCCAAGGCGCACAGCTTCGGCATCCGCGGCCTGCACGAGCGTGCCTCCACCGTGGGCGGCTGGGTCGAGCTGAGCGGCGGCAGCGGCAGCGGCGGCAGTTCCGGCACGACGCTGATGCTGTCGGTGCCGGTCGATTCGCCCGAAGACGCGCGGGCGCCGAAACGCGACGCGGCCGAGCGACCCTGAAGAGGAAGTCTGGGCGACGAGGTACCACGAGGCATCGCCCTGGCCGCCAGCGCGGCGGGATGTCGCGCGCCAGCGCGCCGGCCGGCACACTCAGCAGTTGTAAATGCTCGGCCCACGCACGCTCGATGATCGATGCGGATTTCGGTGATGACCACGCCCTCATCCGGCGCGGCATCCGCGACAGGCTGGATGCCGACGACATCCGCGTCGTCGGCGAAGCGGCCGACTACGGCGAACGCGGCGCGCTGATGCGCCAGCCTGCACCAGCGCGCCGAGAACGGCGGCCGCCCCGGCCCCTGCGACGTGCTGGTGCTGGACATCAACTTGCCCGGGCGCAGCGGCCTCGATGCGCTGGCGGCGCTGAAGGAAGAGGGTCGCCGGCGCGTGCTCGTGGTCAGCATGTACCTCGAGGACCAGCATGCGCTCAGGGTTGCGCGCCGGCGCCTTCGGCTACGTCAACAGTGGGCGGCGACCCGCAGACCATTTCCAGGTAGGCGGTGCGCATGGTGGCGGCGGGGAAGAAGTACGTGACGCCTCGAGATCGCGCAGATGCTGCGGGAGAACCTCAACGCGCCCGAGGTCGAGAACCGGCACCAGGCGCTGTCCAACCGCGAGATGGAGACGCCGGTGCTCATCGCCAGCGGCAAGCGCCTCGCCGACATCGCCGAGAAGCTGGCGCTGAGCCCGAAGACGGTGTCGGTGTACCGCGCCTGGGTGCTCGAGAAGCCGGCCGCCGAACAACGCCGAGCTGACGGTCTATGCGATCCGGCACAAGCTGGTGGGGCAGTAGCGCGCCGGTGCAGCGGCCCTGATGCCTTGCCGGCGTGCGAGGCTTGCCGTGATGGCGAGGGCCGCGGCTGAAGACTCCGGCCACCGCTGGCGCGGCGCGGCGGGCGCGAGTGGCTTTCGCTGGCGCTGCTGGAAGCGCGCAACGAACTGCTGGCGCTGCTGGCGCGCGCCACGGCGCCGCCGGGCGAGAAGGAAGGCGAGAAAAGCTAAGGCGAGGAAGGAGCACCGGCGCAACGACGCCGGCCGCCGCCGACCCCCAGCGAGGCGGTGCAACGCACCTGGGACGACGCGGTGCGGCTCGCCGCCCGTGCCGGCTGTTCCAGGGCTGGCCGGCGCGGCACGTGCAGCGCGCCCGCGGCGAGGCGGCCGGATCCCGCTTCACCGCGGCTGCCCGGGCATCGAGCCGCGCGCCGAAGGCTGGCTGCGCCGCGTGGCCATCGGCGACGCCGACGACGCCTGCGCTACTCGGCCAGACGCTGGAGCAGACGCTGGAGTTGCCTCGGCCAACCACGCCGACGACGACGCCACGGGCTTGTACTTCTTCCGCCTCGCGCTGCAGCACGACGACCGCATCGCCGAGCGGCTGGGCCACCTGCTGACGCCATTGCCGCCGCCGCCGCGCGCGCAGCGCGAGCCGCTGGGCGTGCCGGCGCAGCGCTGGCAGCTCGGCAGCGCGCGCGACGCTGCCGCCTTCGTGCCGCAGGTGAACGCTGGGCGCACGAGGTGGCGGTGCCTGAGTTCGAGATCGATGCGCAATGCGTCAACTGGGCCCAGTTCGCCGAGTTCGCCGAGGACGGCGGCTACGACAAGCGCGAGTGCTGGAGCGAAGCCGGCTGGCAGCGGCTGGGTAGCACGACGGCCGCCGCGCACCGCGCGACGTGGAACAGCTCGCCGGCAGCGTGCTCGTGGCGCGCGCCGGGCAACTGCAGCGCGCGCCGGCGCAGCGCCGGCGATGGCGGCACGCGGCACGAAGCGCAGGCGTGGTGCCGCTGGGCCGGCCGGCGCCCGCCCACCGAGCCCGAGTGGGAGCTCGCCGCGCACGTGGCCGCACGGCGCGGCTTCGCCCGGGGCGACGTGCTCGAGTGGGTGGCCGGCAGCGCGCGGCCGTTCGCGGCGAGGGGCGCTGGCCGCCGGGAACGCTGGACGTCATCGCCGCTGCCGAAAGCCAAGGGGAGGGCACGGGCACGGCCGGCGCAGCCTGCGGCGTGCTGCGCGGCTGCACCAGGCGCCACGCCGGCGCGCTGGCGGCACGCGAAGCTGCGCGCCGCTTCGCGCTGCCGCACGACGACCGCTCGCGCAGCGGCTTGCAGTCGCTGGGCGTTGCATGGCCGGCGCTCGCGCCGCCGGCCTTCGCCTGGCGGCGCGGCGCCGTCGCGCTGGCTCGCGCGCGGCCACTCACTCGCCGCGGGCGTGTTCGGCGATCTGTAGGCGGCGCTGTTTGGCACGGCGCGCCGCCAGTTCGCTCCAGCGCTGCAACTGGCCCGGGGTGGCCGACCACTCGCTGCCGAAGAGCACCGGACCTTGGTCGACCATCACCAGCGCCAGCGCCGCCGCGGCGGCGTCGCCGGCATCGGCCAGCTCGGCGTAACGGCCGTAGGCCAGCGCCCAGCGCCGCTCGCGGAAAGCTTCGAGGGCCAGCCGTTGTTGCTCCGGATGCGGCTGCGGATTCGACCCCAGATCCGGCTGCGGATCCGACCGCCGATCCGGCTGCGGATCCGACCGCAGATCCGGCTGCGGATGCGGCTTCGGCGCGGTGGCGCTCGCGGCCGGGCTTGGCAGCGGTGTGCTGCCGGCTTCGGCGCTGCTCACCACGCTGTAGCCGGTGGCGAACGCAGTGGCGCCGAACACGCTGTAGACCGCCAGGGCGATCCAGCGGCTGCGGGGGTGGGCATGCAGGGCTTGCATCGGAGGGCTCCTCGGGTGGCACGCCGTCGGTGCCGGCGCATGCGTCGCATCGTCGGCGCCGGTGCTGCCGCCCGTCTTGAAGAGCCGATGAAACGTTCTCCAATGCGCTGAAAGCGGCCGCGCGGCGCGGCGCGGTAAGCTCGCCCGCCTTCGGGCCCGATGCCTGCCAGGGCGCCATGACTTCGCCGCCTCCCGCAGCCGCCGCGTCGCTGCGCTTCGGCCGCTTCGAACTGCAGCCGCACGAGCGCCGCCTGCTCGCCGAAGGGCGAGTGGTCGCGCTCGGCGCGCGCGCCTTCGATCTGCTGCTGGCCCTGGCCGAGCGCGCCGGCCGACTCGTCGACAAGGCCACGCTGATGGACCTGGTCTGGCCGGGCCTCGTGGTGCAGGAGAACAACCTCGCCGCGCAGATGAGCACGCTGCGCAAGCTGCTCGGCGACCAAGTCATCGCGACGATCCCGGGGCGTGGCTACCGCTTCATTGCGCGGCTGGAGACCGCCGGGGCGGCCTCGCTTCCCGCCGCTGCAGCCCTTGCGCCGCCGGCACCGCAGCAGCTGCGCACCAACCTGCCGGTCGAGCTGCCGCCGCTGCTCGGCCGCGACGACGGCCTGGCCGAGCTGGGCCGGCTGGTCCGGCAGCACCGGCTCGTCAGTGTGGTGGGCAGCGGCGGCATCGGCAAGTCCTTGCTCACGCAACACGTGCTGGCGGCGCAGCGCGGCGCCTACGTGCATGGCGTGTGCTGGGTCGAGCTGGCGGCGCTCACCGGTGCCGGCGAGCTGCCCGGCGCCACGGCGGCGGCCCTCGGCGTGCAGGGCGGACAGGGAGACGCGCTCGCCGCCCTGGTCTCGGCCGTGTCGTCGTTGAGCCTGCTGCTCGCGCTGGACAACGCCGAGCACCTGCTCGAAGGCGTGGCCGCACTCGTGCGCGCGCTGCTCGACGCCGCGCCCGGCCTGCGCATCGTCGTCACGAGCCAGTCGCCGCTGCGCGTGGCCGGCGAGCAGGTGCTGCGCATCGCGCCGCTGGCGGTGCCGGCGGGCCCCGTCAGCGCCGAGGCCGCGCTGCACTATGGCGCGGTGGCGCTGTTCACCGAGCGCGCGCGCGCCGTAGACCGGCGCTTCCAGCTCGACGATGGCAACGTCGCCACCGTGGCCGAGATCTGCCGCGCGCTAGACGGCTTGCCGCTGGCCATCGAACTGGCTGCCGCGCGCGCGCCGCTGCTCGGCCTGCCGCGCCTGCTCGGCGCGATGCAGGACCGCCTGGCCGTGCTGACGCAGGGCCGCAATCGCGACGCACCAGCGCGCCAGCGCACGCTGCGCGCCGCTCTCGAATGGAGCTGCGAGCTGCTGGCCGG
>JAXMEZ010000041.1:0-34019 GCA_046348035.1 Rubrivivax sp.
CCGATCTCGGCGGTGGCGTAGCCGCCCTCGAAGACGAACAGCACGGGCCGCGGCAGCCGCTGCAGGCGCTGGCCGATGACCGTGTAGTCCTCGGCGCGCAGCTTGAAGCGCGAGATCGGGTCGAGCTCGAAGGTGTCGACGCCGAGCGAGACGACGGCGGCCGTGCTGCCCGAGGCGTGTATGGCGTCGAGCGCCGTGTCGAGCGCAGCCAGGTAGTCGGGTGCCTGCGTGCCCGGCGGCAGCGGCAGGTTCAGCGTGGCGCCGAAGCCGGCGCCCTCGCCGCGCTCGCTGGCATGGCCGCTGAAGTACGGGTAGTCGTCGTGCGGGTCGGCGTGCAGGCTCGTGAAGAAGACGTCGTCGCGCTGCCAGAAGATCGCCTGCGTGCCGTTGCCGTGGTGGTAATCGATGTCGAGCACGGCCACGCGCGGCTGCCGGCCCAGGCTCAGCAGCAGCTGCGCGGCGATGGCGGCGTTGTTGAGGTAGCAGTAGCCGCCCATCGCGCAAGCCGTGGCGTGGTGGCCGGGCGGGCGGCAGATGGCGAAGGCGGCCGCCGCTTCGCCGTGCGCGAGCGCGGTGGCCGCGGCGATGGCGCATTGCGCGCTCCAGTAGGCGGCCGTCCACGTGCCGGCGACGATGGGAGCGCCGGCGTCCATCGAGTGGTAGCCGAGCTGTCCTTCGATGTGCCGCGGGCGTTCGGCCGCCAGGCCCATGCCGGCGTGCCACGCCATCGGCAACGCCGGGTGCGCGCGGCCGATGGCGCGCCAGGCGTCCCAGGCACCGCGCAGGAAGTCGACGTAGGTGGCGTCGTGCACGGCGAGGATCGGCGCCAGCCCGGCGTCGGGCGGCGTGTGCACGAGGCCGAGGTTCGCTTCGAGGAACGCGTCGAGCACGCGCTCGGCGCGCAGCGGCATCTCGAAGCTCTCGACGAGGCGGCCGCCGAAGAGTTCGGTGTGGCCGTGGTGGGCTTGGTGGTGGTCGCTGTACCAGGCATCCATGGGACGGCAGTATCGCCGCGCCGCTTCAGCGCGCGCCGCCGGCGCGCACCGGCGCCGCGGCCGCGTCGCGGCGGCCTTCACGGCGCGCCACCCACAGCGTTGCCGCGGCGATCACGGAGCCGCCGACGAGGGTGGTCTCGGTCGGCACGTCGCCGAAGAAGAGGTAGCCGAAGAACCCGGCCCAGAGGAGATCGAGGAACTTCGCCGGCTGCGTGGCCGAGATGTCGGTGGCGGCGAAGCTGCGCGTCAGGCAGTAGTGGCCGCTGCTGCCGAGCAGGCCGCACAGCAGGAAGCCCACCCACTGCGCGGCGGTGAGCGGCCCCCAGTGCGCCAGCGCCAGCGGCAGGCTGAACACGCTCACCGTCAGCGACTGCCACACGAGGATGACGCCGGCCGTCTCCTGCTTCGTCAGCGCCTTGGTGATGAGGAAGCTGGCCGCGAACATCGGCGCGCTGGCCAGCATCACGAGGTGCCATATGCCCGAGGGGCCCGAGGGGCCGGAGGCGCCGCTGCCGGCGACGAGGCCGAGCTTCGGCCCGACGACGATCAGCACGCCGGCGAAGCCGATCGCCGTGGCCAGCCAGCGCTCCCAGTGCATCGGCTCGCCGAAGAAGACGCGGGCGCCGATCATGATGAACAGCGGCCCGGTGAAGCCGATGGCCGTGGTGTCGGCGAGCGGGATGTGCGGCAGGGCCAGGAACCACAGCACGAGCCCGGCGGCGTGCGCGCCGCCGCGCCAGAACTGGCCGGGGATGTCCTTGGCCACGTAGTGGTGCCAGCCGCGCCACAGCACCACCGGCAACAGCACGACGAGGCCCATCGCATAACGCAGGAACTGCGACTGCAACGGGTCCACCGACAACGCCAGCGAGCGCATCAGCGCGTTGAGCACGCAGAAGAAGAAGCCGGCGGCGGTGGTCCACAGCAGGCCGCGCGTCGTGGGGCTCCAGCCGGCGGCGCGGTGGCGCCAGCGCGTGGCGAGGCTTGCGGAGGCCGCGGCGGAGGATGAGCGGTCAGCGGCCTGATCAGTGGCTGGATGCGGGGCGGGCGGTCGGTGCAAAGAGGTCTTCCATCGCGCGGCGCAGCCGGTACGCCTCGGTAGCGGTGTCGATGGCCACGTCGTCCCAGGTGAGGCATTGGCCTTGCCGCACCGGGCGCACCATTGTCACGTCATGCGCCAGGCCGAGCGGAAGGCCGCCGCCTGCGCCGACGCCTGTGCCCGTGCCTGTGCCTGTGCCTGCGCCGGCGCCGCCCGCGCTGCGCAGCGCCATCGAAGCCGCTGCCGGCAGCAGCTTGCCCCACACGGTGTAGCCGCCTTCGCCGTCGAGCACCTCGCCGGCCTTCAGGTCGCGCTTGGCGGTGGCGACGACATCGGCGCGCCAGCCGTCGGCCTCGGTGCTGGCGGCGCCGGTGGCTTCGCGGCGCAGCGCCACGCTCGCCACCGACAGGCCCACTTCGAGGCCGATCAGATGCCAGCGCTTGTACAGCGTGAAGTAGCGGCCGCTGTCGTCGGTGTGGGCGTTGTATTCCTCGAAGCAGTGGCGGATGTAGTCGGTCTCGCCTTCGACGGTGACCCACACGCCCATGCGGATGTCGTACGGAATGACGCGGCCGTCGGCTTCGAGGCTGGAGACGACCTCGACCATGCCCTTGCGCTCGAGCACGCCGCCTTCGCTTCGGGGCCGCGTGACGCGCGGGATGTCGGCGATGCTCGCCGGCGGGTATGTGAGTCCGTTGGAAGGCACTGCGAGGCCGGTGGCGTTGGCGACCGCGGCGCTTTCGATCGAAGGCTCGCTGCCGTCGAGGAAGCTGTTGAACATCTTCGGGTTCAGCCCCCCGCGCACCGCCTGCTCGGGCGTGAGGCCGTAGTAGCCCCACACCGTCTCGGGCGTGCTCTGCGTGAAGTGCGGCAGCCACTTGTGCCCGCGCCCGGCCGCCACCACCGGGAAGCCGCAGGTGCGCGCCCAGTCCACCAGGTCGCAGATGAGCGCCGGCTGATCGCCGAAGGCGAGCGAGTAGACGACGCCGGCCTCGGCGGCGCGCTTGGCCAGCAGCGGCCCGCAGAACGCATCGGCCTCGACGGTGACGTTGACCACTGCCTTGCCGTGCGCGAACGCGGCGAGGCAGTGCTCGACGGCAGCGATCGGGTGGCCGGTGCATTCGACGACCACGTCGACGGCCGGGTGCGAGACGAGGGCGCGCCAGTCTTCGCCGACGTGCGTGCGGTTCTGCGCCACGGCTTCGTCGATGGAGCGGGCGCGCGTCGCTTCGTCGGGCCAGCCGACGCGCGCGAGGTTGCGCCGCGCGCCGTCGGGTGAGAGGTCGGCGATGGCCACGACCTGCATGCCGGGAATGCGCGGCACCTGGGCGAGGTACATCGCGCCGAACTTGCCGGCGCCGATGAGGCCGACGCGGATGGGGTTGCCGGTCGCGGCACGGTGCTTCAGTTGCTGGTGGAGGCTCATTGTTCTGGCGTTCGGTTGTTCGGGTGCTACTTCAAACAGGCCGGGTCCCGGCCCGGCGGCCGGGTCACTTTCATTTGCTGGCCCAAATGAAAGTAACCAAAGCAAAGGGCCTTGTACTGCGAAGAGGTGGTCGGGACTAGGGAAGGATGATGTCGCGCTGTTCTGTTTGGTCGGTGGCGAATCGGGTATGCCGGCTGTCGTGGCGTGCGATCTGGATCGCTCGACGCCACGACATCCTATTGAGCCGGCAACCTCGAACTTGAATCAAGCCGCATAACGAATTGGCTCATGCTCGAAGTACTTGCGAATGCGCTCGGGCTGATGCTGCACGCTGCGCAGATGCCGCGAGGTGGCTTTCACCAGTTGCAGCTTGGTACGCGCCGGCGCGAGCTTCGTCACCGCCTGCTTGAGGTCCGCGTTGGCCATCTCGTCGGGGTTCAGCTCGGGGCTGTGACCTGCCCCGGCTTTTTCGAGCCATTTATTCCTGGAGGACGGCTCGGTTGGGGGTGGGTTGATGTTGCTGCTTGAACTCGTGCGGGGTCAAGTAGGCAAGGCTGCTGTGTGGCCGCACGGCGTTGTAGTGGCGGCGCCAGGTCTCGATCACGACCTTGGCCTCGGCACGCGAGCGGAACCACTCCATGCTCAGGCACTCGTCGCGCAGCTTGCCGTTGAAGCTCTCGTTGCTGCCGTTCTGCCAAGGCTTGCCAGGGTCGATCAGTGCGGTGCCGATGCCGCAGTGCGCGATCCACTCGAGGATGGCGCGGCTGACGAACTCCGGCCCGTTGTCCGAGCGCATGAACAGCGGCGCGCCATGCACGCTGACCAGACGGCTGAGCACTTCGATCACACGCTTGGAACGAATCGAGCCGGCCACGTGGATGGCCAGGCACTCGCGGGTGAACTCGTCGACCACCGTCAGGCACTTGATCTGCTGACCGGTGGCGGTGGCATCGAAGACGAAGTCGTAGGCCCACAGGAAGTTGGCGTTGGCCGCTGGCAGCGGGCGAGGCCGGCCCGTGGCGATGCGCCGCCGGGGCCGCCGGCGCGGCAGCTGCAACCCGGCCTGGCGCCACAGCCTGTGTGCCCGGTGCACGCCCACCTCGTGCCCGGCGCGGCGCAGGAAGATGCGGATGCGCCGGTAGCCGTAGCGCGGGTACTGGCTGGACAGGGTCTTCATCGCTGCGATCACGGGCGCGTCCTTGGCGGGCAGGCGAAGCTCGTAGCCCAGGCACGAGCGCGGCAGGCCGACGAGCCCGCAGGCGCGGCGCTCGCTCAGGCCGCGTTGGCAAGCCAACGCGACCTGCTCGCGCCGCGCCTGCGGGCTCACCACTTTTTTGCGTTGATCTCCTTGAGCACGGAGATGTCCAGGTCGCGCTCGGCCAGCAGGCGCTTCAACCGCGCGTTCTCCGCCTCGAGCGTGCGTAGGCGCTTGACGTCCGACGGCGTCAGCTCACCGAAATGCTTGCGCCAGACATAGATGGTCTGCTCGCTGACCTTGTGCTTCTTGGCCACCGCAGCCACCGATGTCGCGTCGGCTTCGCGCAGGATGGCCACCATCTGCTCTTCGCTGAATCGGCTCTTCCTCATGGGCTCCTCGCTGTCGAAGAGCCATCTTCCCAGGAACTACTGGTCCGAAGAAACCGGGCAGGTCAGCTGTAGCTGGGCAGGTAGAAGACCTCGATCGCCTCGACGTGCTCGGCCAGCCAGGCTTTTGCCGGCTTGCTGTGGTGCACGCGCAGGTTGTCCAGGATCAGGAAGATCTTCTTGGGCGCTGCACGCACCAGCCGCTTGAAGAAGTCGATCAGGATGTCGGCGTTCAAGGCGCCGTCGAAGATCTTCCAGCGCATCTGCCCCTTGTTGGTGACGGTGGAGATGACCGACAAGCCGTGGCGCTTGTTGTTCACCCGCACCACGGGCGTCTGGCCGATGGGCGCGTAGCTGCGGCCGCGCACATCGTCGCTGCGCAGACCACTCTCGTCGCCCCAATGAATCTCCGCGCCCTCGGCCTTGGCCCGGGCTGCGATCGCCGGGTAGTCCTCGTCGAGCCACTTCTTCACCGCCGCAGGCGACTGCTCGTAGGCCTTGCGCAGGGGCTTCTGCGGCGTGAAGCCCCAGCGCTTCAAGTACACACCCACGCCGCGCACCGACAGCTTGATGCCGAAGCACTGCTCGATGAGCTGCCCCACCGCCGCGCGCGTCCACAGCGCGTAGGGCATCTTCAATTGGTCCGGCGTCTTGTCCGCGATCAGTTGCCGCACCAGCAGCTCCTGCGTCAGGTCCAGCGCCCGGCCTTGTCCCACTTGCCGCCCGCCCGGCGCATCCCGCAGCGCCTTGGCTCCGGCCTCGCGATGGCGCTTGCAGATGTTGAACACGCCCGTGCGGCTGAGTCCGGTCTGCTCGGCGATAGCGTCATAGCCGTGGCCGGCCTTGCGCAATCGAACCACCTGAACCCGCCGCTCGTGCCGCGCTTCGGGGCTCAGCGATCTCATGTCGGTTGCTTGCATCGCTCCAACATGATGGCGCATGTCATAACTTCAAGAGCATTCTTGCCGGATCAATAGTTCTTATGCGATTGAACGCAAAACCGTATGAACCGCCTGCTCGGCCGAACGTTCGGCATCGCGCGCTCGCTCGCGATCTACCACGGGATCCCCGGGCGGCAGGCGCGCTTGGCCGCGTTCTACGGCGCGCTGGTGCCGCGCGGCGGCCTCGCCTTCGACATTGGCGCGCATGTGGGCAGCCGCGTGCGCGCCTGGCGCAAGCTCGGTGCGCGCGTGCTCGCCGTCGAGCCGCAACCCGACTGCCTGCGCGTGCTGCGTTGGCTCTTCGCCGGCGACCCCGGTGTCACCGTGCTGGCGCAGGCGGTGGGCGAGCGCGAAGGCTTCGCTTCGATGCTCGTGAGCCCGCGCACGCCCACCGTGGCGACGCTGTCGCCCGACTGGGCCCGGCGCGTCGGCGCCACGCCCGCCTTCGCCGGCGTGCGCTGGACCGAAGAAGTGCGCGTGCCGGTGACGACGCTCGACGCGCTGATCGCCCGCCACGGCCGGCCCGACTTCGTGAAGATCGACGTCGAAGGGTTCGAGGCGGCGGTGCTCGCCGGGCTCACGCAGCCGCTGCCGGCGCTCTCGTTCGAGTTCATCGCCGCGCTGCCCGATGCGGCAATGGCCTGCATCGACCGCCTGGAGTCGCTCGGCCGCCACGAGTACCGCGCCTGCGCCGGCGAGCGCTTCCGCTGGCTGCAGCCGGCGCCGTCAGACGCTGCGGCGATGCGGCGCTGGATCGGCGATCTGGCCTCGAGCCCGTTGCTCGCGCGCGAAGCCGCCTCGGGCGACATCTACGCGCGGCATGCCGGCGACACGACGTGACGGCGCCGCCACAGCCGCCACACGTCGAGCGCGAACGACGCGGTCAGCAACGCGAGGCCTGCGGCGCAGAACGCGCTCGCGGCCCAGCGCGGCCACAGAGGCGCGAGCGCGACGATCAGCGCCACGATCTGCACCACGCACACCGTCTGCCGCAGCCGGCTGGGCGCAAGCGGCGCTGACAACCACGGCCACAGCCCGCCGGCAGCGATGAAGGCGTAGCGCATCGCGCCCGAAGCCAGCACCCAGGCCCCGGCGCGATCGAGCTTCCACGCGAGCACGGCGAGCACGAGCACGAACCAGGCATCGGTCTCCATGTCGAAGCGGGCGCCGAACGGCGACGCGAGGCCGCGCTTGCGCGCGAGCGGCCCGTCCACCGCATCGAGCAGCGCCGCCACGGTGGCCAGCCCGACCATCGCCCAAGGCAGCCACGCGGGCGGCGGCGAGGTGATGAACAGCGTCGCGGCCAGCAGCATCGCCAGCGCCAGCCGCAGCAGCGTGACGCAGTTGGCAGCGCCGAAGGCTAACGACGAAACAGAGGCGGGAGCCCCGACCGGGGGCGCGATGGCGTGTGGGAACGAACGCGGGAACGAACGCGGGAACGAACGCGCGAACGAGCGCCCCACCACCGCGATCGCCAGCGCGAATGCGACCGTCGCTGCCAGCGCGTAGGCGACGCCCCAGCCGAACGCGACCGCCAGCGCGCTGGCGACGGCGGCCTGCGCCACGAGCGCCACGCCGAGGTCGCGCTGGACGGGCGATGGGAGGGCAGGGCTCACGGCGCGCTTCTCGTCGGCGCTGCGCCGTCGCTCACACGCGCGGCTGACGCCCGCGGTTCGAGTGCCACAGTGACAGGACCGCCAACTCGTCACCTCGCACGACGTAGTAGAGGTCGTACCGGATGCGATCGATCTGGAGGCTGCGCGTCCCCTGCAGCCTCACGCTCTCGACCTTCTCGCCGATGCGCGGCTGAACCACCAGCAGATCGAACGCGGCTTTCAGATCCTCGCGCAGCGCATCCGGCACCGCCAGCCGATGCTTGCGCCACCACGCATCAGCGCGCTCGATCTCGGTAGCGGCGCGAGCGGTGATCCGCAGGCGAAGCGTCACTGCTTCGAGTTGCGCTCGAGCCTGGCGAAGAGTTCCTCGGCAGAGATCGTCTCGCCGCGCTCGGCCTGCGCGAGCGACTCGAGGAGTTCGGCCTCTTCGTCGGCGGTGAGGACGACGCGCCGGCCTTGTTCGCGCGTCAGCACCGTGACGGTCGCACCCTCGGGCAGCATCACGCCTTCGACCTCGACTTTGCCTTCGACGACGGTTCCGGTAGCGATGCCCATGCGCCATCCTACTCCGCGAGTCACGGCACCGGGTCTCTGCGACTGCGGCGCCGAGCCGGCATCGAACGCGCCCCTGCCCTGGGGCCGTCACGTCGTCCGTGCGATCATCCCCCCGCCCTCGCTCACAGCGACGCCATGCGCACCGATCTTCCAGCCGCCCACGCGTGCTGGCTCGTCGAACCGGGCCGCGCGGAGATCCGTGCCGAGCCTTTGCGCGAGCCGGCGGACGCTGAGGCGCTGGTACGCGCCGTGCACAGCGCCATCAGCCGCGGCAGCGAGGCGCTCGTCTTCCGCGGCGAGGTGCCTGCTTCCGAACACGAACGCATGCGCGCGCCGTTCCAGGCCGGCGACTTCCCGGCGCCGGTGCCGTACGGCTATGCGAGCGTCGGCGGCGTCGAGGCCGGGCCGGCGCCGGGGCTCGGGCGCCCGGGGGTCGGCCTGCATCCGCACCAGAGCCGCTACGTGGTGCCGGTGCAGGCGTTGCACGCGGTGCCCGATGCCGTGCCGCCGGCGCGTGCCGTTCTCGCGGCCAACATGGAGACCGCGGTCAACGCGTTGTGGGACGCAGCGCCGCGCATCGGCGACCGCATTGCCGTCGTCGGCGGCGGCGTCGTGGGGCTGCTCGTCGCGTGGCTGGCGGCGCGGCTGCCGGGCTGCGTGGTGCAGGTGGTCGACGTGCAGGAAGCGCGGCGCGCTGTGGCGCACGCGCTCGGCGTGGGGTTCGCGCTGCCCGACGAGGCGCTTGGCACGGTGGGCGACGCCGGTGGCGCCGACCTCGTGCTGCACGCGAGCGGCAGCGCCACCGGCCTCGCGACGGCGTTGCGGCTCGCAGCGTTCGAAGCCACCGTCGTCGAGCTGAGCTGGTACGGCAGCCGCAGCGTGCCGCTGCCGCTGGGTGAAGCGTTCCATTCGCGCCGCCTGACGCTGAAGGGCTCGCAGGTCGGCCATGTCGCCGCGGCGCAGCGCAGCCGCTGGAGCACGCGCCGGCGCATGGCGTTGGCGCTCGCGCTGCTCGCCGACCCGGCACTCGATGCGCTCGTCACCGACACGGCGCCGTTCGCCGAACTGCCGCAAGTGCTGGCGCGCCTGGCCGACGAGCGGCACGGGCCATCGCGCACGCTGTGCCAGCGCATCGATTACCCGCCGTCCTGAAGCCCAGCCGCCTTGGCCCTAACCTTCGATGTCGCTGGAGCGAGCAGAGCATCATGTACACCGTCACCGTCCGCGACCACGTGATGGTGGCGCACAGCCTGCGCGGTGCCGTCTTCGGGCCGGCGCAGCGACTGCACGGCGCCACCTATGTCGTCGATGCGCGCTTCGCGCGGCGCGAGCTCGATGCCGACGGCCTCGTCGTCGACATCGGCCTCGCGACGCAGGCGCTGCGCGCGGTGCTCGCCGAGCTTGCGTATCGCAACCTCGACGAGTTGCCCGAGTTCGCCGGCCGCAACACGACCACCGAGTTCCTGGCCCGCGTCGTCTTCGACCGCCTCGCCGCGCGCGCTGCGGCGGGCGAGCTCGGTGCGGCTGCGAAAGGCCCTGAAGGCATCGCGACCCTGCGCGTGACGCTGCGCGAGTCGCATGTCGCCTGGGCCGCCTACGAAGGCGAGCTGCGCTGAACGGCCGCCGCTGCGTTCTGCTGCTGCCGGGCGACCTCGACGCGCCCACCGGCGGCACGCGCTACGACCGCGCCCTCGTCGCCGGCCTGCGCGAACGCGGCTGGCGCGTGGACGTGCTGTCGCTGCGTGGCCGCTATCCGTTTCCCGACGCTGCCGCGCGCGCCGAAGCCGATGCGGCCGTGGCCGCTTTGCCCGACGCGAGCGTCGTCATCGCCGACGGCCTGGCCTTCGGTGCATTGCCTGCGGTCGCCGAGCGGCATGCGGGGCGCCTTCGCTGGGTGGCACTCGTGCATCACCCACTTTGCCTGGAGACGGGCCTCGACAGCGACGAGGCCGCGATGCTTGAAGCGAGCGAGCGCCGCGCTGTCGCCACGGCGCGCCGCGTCGTCGTGACGAGCCAGGCCACGGCGGCGCTGCTGCCGGGGCGGCTCGCCGTGCCGGCTGCGCACATCGAAGTCATCGAGCCGGGGTGCGAGGTGCCGATGCCGGCCGCGGCGGGCGCCGCCGCGGCACCCGCGCCGAGCTTGTCGAAGCGCCACCCGTGGCTTCGACAAGCTCAGCCCGAACGGCTTCTCATGCGATCGATGGCGAATCCGTATCAGGCGGCGCGCCGCTGCGCCTGCTGTGCGTGGCTTCGGTCATCGCGCGCAAGGGGCACGTCGTGCTGATCGAGGCGCTCGCCGGCTTGCGCGAACAGGCTTGGGTGCTGCACTGCGTCGGCAGCCTGGCGATGGACCCGCACGCTGCGGCCGCAGCGCGCGCAGCAGCACAGGCGCACGATCTCGCCGGCCGCGTGCACTGGCACGGCGTCGTCGAAGGCGAGCGCCTGCGCGAGCACTACGCCGCTGCCGACCTCTTCGTGCTGCCTTCGCTCTTCGAGGGCTACGGCATGGTGCTGGCCGAAGCGCTGGCGCATGGCCTGCCGGTGGTGGCCACCGACACCGGCAACGCTGCGCGCCTCTTGTCCGGTGATGTCCCAGGCGATGCCGGTGGCGCCGGCATCGTCGTGCCGCCGGGCAATGCCGTGGCGTTGCGCGCCGCACTCGCCGCGCTGATGTCCGAGCCGGCGCGCCGCCATGCATTGGCCGCTGCTGCGCGCGCGGCGCGTTCGCGCTTGCCGCGCTGGGACGGCTGCTGCGCCCGCTGGGAAGCGGTGCTGAACGCAGTAACCACCGCGGGCCCCGATCGACGCTGAGCCGCGCGCATCACGCGCCTCACGCGCCTCACGCGCCGTCCGGCGCCGTCAAGCGCTGTCAGGCACTTGATGCCGCGGCGCCAGATCGAAGTCCCACAGCACGTCCTCGCCCCGCCGCACCGTGCGGCCGCCCGGGCGCAGGCAGTCGGCCATCGTGCCGCTGGCGGGGAGGCGCACGCCGCGCCGGCCTTCGCCGATGAGCACCGGCGCCAGCGTCAGGTGCAGCCGGTCGAGCACGCCTTGGGCGAGGAAGCGCGAGACGGTGACGCCGCCGCCTTCGACGAAGAGCACCTGTAGTCCTTGCTGCGCCAGCGAGTGCACCGCGGCGTGCGCGTCGAGCATGCCGTCGCTGCCCAGCAGTCCCGGCACGGCCAGCACGCGCGCTGCCGCGCCGGCACCGCGCGCCTGGTCGCACCAGCGTTCGTCGACGAGCCACAGTGTCGGCGCGTCGTCGCCCTGCAGCACGCGCGCCGTGCGCGGCAAGTGCGCCAGGCGCGCCAGCGGGTCGAGCACGGCGCGCGTCGCGTTGCGGCCGGGTACGCGGCGCGTCGTCAACAGCGGGTCGTCGATGGCCACCGTGCCGGCGCCGACGATCACCGCGTCAGCCAGCGCGCGCAGCCGGTGCATGTGGTCGAGGTCGGCCTCGCCGGTGACGTAGCGCGAGTCGCCGTTGCGGGTGGCGATGAAGCCGTCGAGGCTCTGCCCCAGGTGGCCGATGACCCACGGCTGTGCGGCCCCTGGTCCGCGCTCGACGAGCGGGCGGTACAGCGCGGCGAGGTCGCCCGCGGCGCTGAGCGTGTGAGGCAACATCCACTGCGCCTTCGACTCGAGGGCAGCCGCTCCTTCGCGGCGAAGCGCCACGAGGCGCAGCGCTTCGCTCCACGCTTCTTGCCACGCCTCATCAAACGCCGCTTCGCACGCCACGCCCCGGTCCTGCGGCTCGCCGCCAGGCAAGGGCTTCGGGATGGGCGCGAGCATGGCGCGCGCAGCATAGCGGCTTGGCTGGCGCGGCGCTCGTCCTTCGCGTTCGGTGGCCCGGCCCCGGCGGCCGCGCAACGGATCTGCGGCGCCGCGCCGGTGCGGCGCGACAGCGCACCGCCTTGCCGCCGGCGCTCGGCGCCTACACCTCGAGCCACTCCTTGCGCACCTGCGCGTCGGCCTGCAGCGACTGCGGCGTGCCTTCGAAGACGATGCGGCCGTGGCCCATCACGTACAGGCGGGCCGAGATGCGCAGCGCGATGGTGAGCTTCTGCTCGACGAGCAGGATCGCCACGCCGCGCGCGGCGATGCGCTGCAGCAGTTCGGCGACGAGTTCCACCATCTTCGGCGCCAGGCCCTCGGTGGGCTCGTCGATCATCATCAGGTCGGGGTCGCCCATCAGCGTGCGGCAGATGGTGAGCATCTGCTGCTCGCCGCCGGAGAGCACGCCGCCGGCGATCTCGGCGCGTTCGCGCAGGCGCGGGAAGAGCTCGAACATGTCCTCCATGCTCCAGCGCGCCTTGGCGTTGCTGCCGCGGGCACTGCCGCTCTTCTGGCCGAGCAGCAGGTTCTCGCGCACCGTGAGCGTGGGGAAGATGTCGCGGTTCTCGGGCACGTAGCCCAGGCCCGCGTTGGCGATCTGGTGCGGCTTCAGCCCGGCGAGCTGGCGGCCCTTGAACTGCACCGAGCCTTCGCGCACGACGTCGCCCATGATCGCCTTGATCGTCGTCGAGCGGCCCACCCCGTTGCGCCCGAGCAGCGAGACGATCTCGCCCTCGCCGACGCTGAAGTCCACGCCGTGCAGGATGTGGCTCTTGCCGTACCAGGCGTGCAGGCCGCGCACTTCAAGCATGCGCGGCTCCCGGGGCGGCGCCGGCGGCAGCAGAGTCCGCGGTCTCGTCCTCCTCCTCGGCGCTGCCGAGGTACGCCTTCTGCACTTCGGCGTTGGCGCGGATCGCCGCCGGCGCGCCGGTGGCGATGACCTGGCCGTAGACGAGCACCGAGATGCGGTCGGCGAGGTCGAAGACGACGCCCATGTCGTGCTCGACGATGACGAGCGTGCGACCCTCGCTGACGCGGCGGATCAGCGCCACCGCGTGCTCGGTCTCCGAGCGGCTCATGCCGGCGGTGGGTTCGTCGAGCAGGATGACGTCGGCGCCGCCGGCGATGGTGATGCCGATCTCGAGTGCGCGCTGCTCGGCGTACGAGAGCACGCCGGCCGGCGTGTCGCGCCGGCTGGAGAGGTTGATCTGCTCGAGGATCGCCTCGCTGCGCTCGCGCGCGTCGCGCGCTTTCTCCACCAGGCGCCAGAAGGCGTAGCGGTAGCCGAGCGACCACAGCACGCCGCAGCGGATGTTCTCGAACACCGTCAGGCGCGGGAAGATGTTGGTGACCTGGAAACTGCGCGAGAGGCCACGGCGGTTGATCATGAACGGCGCCAGGCCGGTCACGTCCTCGCCCTTGAGCAGCACGCGCCCCGAGGTCACCGGGAAGCGGCCGCTGACGAGGTTGAACAGCGTCGACTTGCCCGCGCCGTTGGGGCCGATGATCGCGTGCCGTTCGCCGGCGCGCACTTCGAGGTTGACGCCGCGGATGATCTGCGTCGCGCCGAAGCGCTTGTGCACGTCTTGCAGCTGCAGCGCGGCGGCACTCATCGCGAGGCGCCGATCTTCAGGCGCAGCGCCTCCTGCGCCGCGCCGTGCCAGGCGGCCGAGACGCGCGGCGCGACCCAGCGCAACGCCACGAGGCCCGCGGCCAGCACGGCCGCGATGACCACCCACGCCAGCACGCTGTCGGCCGGGTAGGCGATGCCGAAGAGGCGCATCGCCGGCCCCTCGGTGGCCTTGACGAGCAGGTGGTGCGAGGTCTCCACCGCCGCCACGATTCCCACGCCGAGCAGCGCCATCGGCACGGCGCCGAGCGCGTACACCGGCAGCACGCGCTTCCACGCCCCGGCCACGAGCAGCGGCCTTTGCATCAGCAGGAGGCCGCCCAGGCCCCACGGCACGAAGAACATCACCACCCCCACGAACATCAGGCCCACGTAGAACAGCCAGGCGCCGGTGTAGTCGACAGCGAGATCACCGCAGCGCCGTCATCAGCACCGCGCCGATGGCCGGGCCGATGAAGAAGCCGACGCCGCCGATGTAGGCCATCAACAGCACGAAGCCCGAAGGCACCGCGCCGACCATCGACGAGGTGACGATCTCGTAGTGGATGGCGGCCAGCCCGCCGGCGATGCCGGCGAAGAAGCCCGAGGCGCAGAAGGCGATGAGGAAGCGCACCATCTGCGTGCTGTAGCCGACGAACTCGGACCGCTCCGGGTTGTCGCGCACGGCGTTGCACATGCGCCCGAGCAGCGTGCGCGTGAAGGCGTACATCGCGGCCATGCAAAGCAGGCACCACGCGGCGATGAGGTAGTACACCTGCACCTGCGGGCCGAAGTTGAGGCCGAGGAATTTCAACGTCGCCGTGCGGCTGGTGGAATGCCGCCTTCGCCGCCGAAGAAGCCGCGCAGGATGAGCGAGCAGGCGGCAACGAGTTCGCCGATGCCGAGCGAAATCATCGCGAACGCGGTGCCGGCGCGCTTGGTGGAGACCCAGCCGAACAGGGCCGCGAAGAACAGGCCGGCGAGCCCGCCGACGAGCGGCATCACCGGCAGCGGCACTGGCCAGTGGCCGGCACCGACGACGTTCAGCGCATGCGCGGTAATGAAGCCGCCGAGGCCGTAGTACACCGCGTGCCCGAACGAGAGCATGCCGGTCTGCCCGAGCAGCATGTTGTACGAGAGCGCGAAGACGATCGCGAAGCCCATCAGGCTCATCATCGTCAGCGAAGCGCCGCTGGAAAACACGAACGGCAGCAGAGCCGCGACGACGACGGCGCCGCCCCAGGCGAGCCACTGCGCGCGTGCCGGCGACGCCGCGCCCGATGCGCGGCGCGGCGAAGTCTCGGCAACCAGCGCCTCGGAGCGCCCCGGAGCGTTCACTGCGAGCCTCCGCGCTGCGCGCTGCGGTATAGGCCCTTCGGCGGCCGGGCAGGCTCATGTATCCCGATCCCCGAGCAGCCCCTTGGGCCGGAAGATCAGCACCAGCACGAGCAGCAGGTAGGGAATGATCGGCGCCACCTGCGCGACGGTGGCCATCCAGAGGTCGCCGCCGAAGGAGTCGCGCGTGACGGTGACGCCCAGCCGCGCCAGCACGTCGGCGAGCGACACGTTCAGCGCCACGGCGAACGTCTGCACGAGGCCGATGAGGGCGAAGCGACGAAGGCGCCGGCGAGCGAGCCGAGGCCGCCGACGACGACCACAACGAAGAGGATCGGCCCCAGCGATGCGGCCATCGCCGGCTGCGTCACCAGCGCCGGCCCGGCGATGACGCCGGCCAGCGCCGCCAGCGCGCAACCGACGCCGAACACCATCATGAACACGAGCGGCACGTTGTGCCCGAGCATGCCGACCATGTTCGGGTGCGTCAGCGCGGCGCGGATGACGAGGCCCACGCGCGTTCGCGTCAAGAGCAGCAAGAGGCCGATGAACACCGCCACCGACATCAGCAGCATGAACATGCGAAACGCCGGGTACGTGGTGGCGAAGAGCGTGAAGGCCGAGAAGTTCAGCGCCTCGGGCACGCGGTAGTCCACCGGCACCTTGCCCCACACCATCTGCACGCCTTCCTCGATGATGTAGAGGCGATGCCGAAGGTGAACAGCAGCTCGGCCACATGCCCGTGCTTGTGCACCGTGCGCAGGCCATAGCGCTCGACGAGCGAGCCGATGACGCCCACCGCGAGCGGCGCCACCACGAGCCCCGGCCAGTAGCCGACCCAGCGGCTGATCTGGTAGCCGAAGTAGGCGCCCAGCATGTAGAAGCTGGCGTGCGCGAAGTTGAGCACGCCCATCATGCTGAAGATGAGCGTCAGGCCGCTGGCCAGCAGGAACAGCGGCATGCCGTAGAGCAGGCCGTTCAGCGTCGAGAAGACGATCAGTTCGAGCATACTCGCGGGCCTCCAGGTGGCTTGCGCGGCGAAACCTGCGGCGGAACCACCTCACCCCAGCCCTCTCCCGCACGCGGGGAGAGGGGTGTGTGCAGGGCGCACGCGCCGGCGCCGAAGCAGGCTGGGCCGCCTCTGGCTCGGCGTGACCATCTTGCAGGTCGTCGGGATCACCGTGTCCTGCGCCTTGACCCCGCCCACCATCTTCCGGCCCCAACCGGTCTTCTCTTCGTCGTGCTTGGTGCCCGAGCCGAACGTGCAGATGTACATGTCCTGGAACAGCGAGTGGTCAACCGGGCGCATGAAGACTTCGAGCCGAGCGAGTTGCGCCACTTCATGTCCGCCAGCGCCGCGGCCCTTCTTCGGATCGGCCGACTTCGCCTTGTCCAGAGCCGCGGCAGGCATGTCGCCTGGTTCTTCATGCGCAGGTACCACCAGCCCTGCTGGCTGGCGCCGCCGTACTTCTTCAGGAAGGCACGTCGGCGAACAACACCCATCTCGGGCGCGGGCACGTTCGTCCCGCTCGCTGATCTGGAACACCTGGTGGTCCAGGCCCGTCTCGCTTCACCGCCGTCGGCCCGCCAGCGCCGCCGGCGTAGTAGGTGTACCAGCCCACCTTCAGGCCGGCGTCGGCAGCGGCCTTGAGCAGCAACGACATGTCGTTGCCCCAGTTGCCGGTGATGACCGAGTCGGCGCCCGAGGCCTTGATCTTGGCGATGTAGGGCGCGAAATCGGTGATCTTCAGCAGCGGATGCAGTTCGTCGCCGACGACCTGGTCATCAGGCCGCTTGGCCTTGAGCATCTCGTTGGCGGCCTTGCGCGCAGGCCATGAACAGGTAGTCCTGGCCGATGATGTAGACCTTCTTGATGTCGGGACGGCGCCCATGAAGTTGGTCAGCGCCGCCATCTTGATGTCGGAGCTGGCGTCCAGCTTGAAGTGCCAGTAGCTGCACTTCTCGTTGGTGAGCGAGGGGTCGACGGCGGCGTAGTTGAAGTACAGCACCTCCTTGCCCGGGTTGCGCTCGTTGTACTTGGCGATGAACTCCGAGATGGCGATGGCCGCGCCCGAGCCGTTGCCCTGGGTGATGAAGCGCACGCCGGCGTCGATGGCCTTCTGCACCTGCACCAGGCTTTCCTGCGGGCTGCCCTTGTTGTCGTAGGCCACCGCTTCGAGCTTCTGGCCGCCGGCCACGCCGCCGCGGGCGTTGATGACCTCGACCAGGTATTGCAGATGCTTCAGGCCATGCTCGCCGATCGTGGCGCCGCCGCCCGACAGCGGGTCGACATAGGCGATCTTGATCTGCGCCCAGGCGGGCAACGCCGCCAATGCGGCCGCGGCGACAACAGCCAGGCGAGCGAGGGAACGTCGATGAGCCATGCGGAACCTCCGGGTAACGTCGAAGACGGAAAACCCCGGCAAGGTAGTCGATCGGCTGCCTCGGGGCTTCGGTACCTTCCCGGAAGGACCGCGTCGCCAAGGCGACGCGGCGCTCCCTTGACCCGCGCCCGCCGGGGGACAAGCCGGGCGGCCACCGGGCCGGCGCGGGCGGCCTCCTACACTGGGTTAACCCATGCACGACACCCTGCGCTGGCTCAACCGCTTCGCCGAACTCGGGCCGCGCTTCTACCTGGAACTGCGCGCAGCCGCTGCCCCGACCCGCACTGGGTGGCGGTGAGCCCGGGCTGCACGGCGCTGCTCGGCTGGCCGGCCGGCTGGTGGCGCTCGCCCGCCGCGCTGGCGGCGTTCAGCGGCGGCGCGCCTTGGCCGGGCATGCGGCCGCTGGCCAGCGTCTACAGCGGCCACCAGTTCGGCGTCTGGGCCGGGCAGCTCGGCGACGGGCGCGCGCACTGGCTGGGCGAAGCCGAGAGCGCCAGCCGGGCCGATGGAGATCAGCTCGAGGCAGCGGCCTGACGCCTATTCGCGCATGGGCGACGGCCGCGCCGTGCTGCGCTCGTCGATCCGCAGTTCCTGTGCTCGGAGGCGATGCACGCGCTCGGCATCCCGACGACGCGGGCGCTTTGCATCACTGCCGCCGCGCTGCTGGTTGCAGCGCGAGGACAGTGAGACGGCCGCGGTGGTGACGCGTCGGCGCCGAGCTTCCCTGCGCTTCCACGGCCACTTCGAGCACTTCACCGCACACGGCGCAGGACGGGGCGTCGCTGCGCGCGCTGGCCGACGCGGCGATCGCGCAGCACTTCCCGGCGTTCGCAGCGCTGCCCGACCCCGCCGAGCGCGTGGCCGCGATGCTCGGGGAAATCGCCCGCACACCGCGCGGCTGATGGCGCAGTGGCAATGCGTGGGCTTCTGCCACGGCGTGATGAACACCGACAACATGTCGCTGCTCGGCCTGACCATCGACTACGGCCCGTTCGGCTTCATGGACGCGTTCGACCCGGGGCACATCTGCAACCACACCGACCAGCAAGGCCGCTACGCCTACGCGCGGCAGCCGCAGGTGGCGTTCTGGAACCTGCACGCGCTGGCGCATGCGCTGCTGCCGCTTCTCGGTGAGGCAGCGGCGTGCAGCAGCAGCGACGCCGCCGGCCGAGGAACGGGTGCAGCAGCGCGCTCGCCGCGCTCGAACCGTACAAGGACGAGTTCGCCGCCGATACTCGCCGGCCTGCGCTTCAAGCTGGGCCTGGCGCAGCGCGCGGCGAACCGCGACCTTGCGCGACGACTTCCTGCGCCGCGCCCAGCCGACCGCACCGACTTCGATCACCTTCGCCACCTGGCCTCGTTCTCCACCGCGCCAGGTGCGAGCAACGACGCCGTGCGCGACCAGTTCATCGACCGCGAGGCCTTCGACGCCTGGGCCGCGCGCTACGCCGAACGCCTGCGCAGCGAAGGCCGCAGCGACGCCGAACGCGCCGCGGCGATGAACCGCGTCAACCCGAAATTCGTGCTGCGCAACCACCTCGCGGAGACGGCGATCCGGCGCGCCCGCGAAGGCGATTACTCCGAAGTGCAGCGGCTGCACGCGCTGCTGCAGCGGCCGTTCGACGAGCAGCCGGGCAACGAAGCCGACGCCGCCCTGCCGCCCGACTGGGCGACGCAGCTCGAAGTCTCGTGCTCTTCCTGACCCCCACCATGAACGCCCACGACATCGAATCGCGCCTGCGCACGGCGCTTGCCCCTGACCGCCTGGAAGTCATCGACGACAGCGCGGCGCACATCGGCCATGCCGGGGCGCGCGAAGGAGGCCACTTCACCGTCCGCATCACCAGCGTTCGTTTCACCGGGCTCACGAGGGTGGCGCGGCATCGCCTCGTGTATCATGCCCTCGGTCCGCTCGGCCCTCAGCGCGTGCATGCGCTGGCCATCGATGCCCGGTCGCCCGAAGAGGACCGCGGCGGCGCGTGAAGCCCGCCTGTCAAGCTGGTTCCACATGCGCCGGCACCGCCGGGCCGCCCGTCTCCCTTCATCTCTCCTCCCAGTAGCCCGGGACTGCCACGCTGTGCCAAGCGCGGCGGGCCATTCACAGCAGAGTGCCCTCGTGATGAACACCTTCGACCTGCGCGCCCCGCTGCGCCTTGCCGTCATCGCCGCCGCCGCGGCCGCCTTCCTGCCGCTGGCCGCCTCGGCGCAGAACGTCGCCATCGTCAACGGCAAGCCGGTGCCCAAGGCGCGCGTCGACGCGCTCGTCAAGCAGGCGCAGCGCGCCGGCCAGCAGGTGGGGCCGGAGGTGATGCAGCAGGCGCGCGACCAGGTCGTGCTGCGCGAGATCTTCGCGCAGGAAGCCTCGCGCCTGGGGCTGGCGGCCAGCGCCGACTACCGCGACGCGATCGAGATCGCGCGCCAGAGCATCCTCATCCGCGAGCTGTTCGACGACTTCCGCAAGAAGAACCCGGTCAGCGACGACGACGCCCTGCTCGAGTACAACAAGTTCAAGGCCCAGGCCAGCGGCACCGAGTACCGCGCCCGCCACATCCTGGTCGAGAAGGAAGAAGAGGCGGTGGCGCTGATCAAGCAGATCAAGGCCGGCGCCAAGTTCGACGAGCTGGCCAAGAAGCACAGCAAGGACACCGGCTCGGGCGAGAAGGGCGGCGAGCTCGACTTCGCCAAGCCCGACAGCTACGTGCCCGAGTTCGCCAAGGCGCTGACGGCGCTGAAGACCGGCGAAATGACCGAAGCGCCGGTGAAGAGCCAGTTCGGCTTCCACATCATCAAGCTCGAAGAAACGCGCGAGGCGCCCTTCCCCGCCTTCGAGGACGTGAAGGGCCAGATCAAGCAGCGCCTGGAGCAGGTGAAGGTGCAGCGCTACCAGGAAGAGCTGCGCAGCAAGGCGAAGACGGACTACAAGTTCGGCGGCTGAGCGCCCTCGCCTCTGCCTTCCTCCCTCTCCCGCCTGCGGGAGAGGGTTGGGGTGAGGGCTCCTGCCCGGGCACCCCTCCCACCCTCACCCCTGCCCTCTCCCGCCCTGCGGGAGAGGGAGAAATATCCAGGCGCTGATCACTTCGCGCCGGCGCTGATCACCTGGCCGAACAGCACCCAGGTCTTGCCGTCGAAGCGCGCCAGCTGCACGGCCTGGATCGGCGCGAAGTCGGTCGCGCTGGTGTTGATCTTGATGCCCGGCAGCGAGGTGCCGGGGTCGAAGTCCTTCAGGCTGGCTGCCTGCTTCATGACGTTCTCGCGCGTCAGGTTGTCGCCGCACTGCTTGAGCACCTGCACCAGCGTGCGCGCCGCGCCATAACCGTAGACGTTGGAGGCGTCCTTCGCGTCGCCTTCGGGGTAGTACTTGGCCATGAAGGCCCGCCACTCGTTCATGCCGGGGTCGTTGGCCCATTGCGGATCGGTGGGGTCCTTGCCGTACTGCGCCGTGATGAGGCCGACCGACTTCTCCAGGCCCGCCGGCGTCAGCACCGAGCCGACCGACGCCGACACGTTGTTCAGGTACTGCACCGCCTTCCAGCCGATGTCGTAGGCCTTGCGGATCGCCTGCGCGGCGAACTTCGGCGTCGTGATGTTGACGAAGACATCGGCGCCCGAGGCCTGCAGCTGCACGACCTGCGAGTCCACCGTCGGGTCGCTGGTCTCGTAGGAAGCGCGGGCGACGATCATCGCCTTGGCCTTGTCGCCGAGGCCGTCTTCGAGCCCCTTCAGGTAGTCCTTGCCGTAGTCGTCGTTCTGGTACAGCACGGCGATCTTCGCGTTCGGCCTGGTGGCGAGGATGTGCTTGGCGTAGATGGTGGTCTCGGTCTGGTAGTTCGGCTGCCAGCCCATCGTCCACGGGTTGCCCTTGGGGTCGTTCCACTTCGTCGCACCGGTGGCCACGAACAGCTGCGGCACCTTCTTCCCGTTCATGTACTTGTGGATCGCCGTGTTGGACGGCGTGCCCAGCGTGTTGAACAGCAGCAGCACCTCGTCCTGCTCGACGAGGCGGCGCACCATCTCCACCGTCTTCGGCGGGCTGTAGCCGTCGTCCAGGCTGATGAAGTTGACCTTGCGGCCGTTGATGCCGCCCTCGTCGTTGATCTTCCTGAAGTACGCCGCTTCGACCTTGCCGATGGTGCCGTAGGCCGAAGCGGGGCCGCTGTAGGGCATCGTCTGGCCGATCTTGATTTCCTTGTCGCTGGCGCCGCGGTCGTACTTCTTCTGCGCCAGCGCCTGCGAAGCGGCCAGCGCCAGGCCGAGGGCGAGGCTGCCGATAACGAGCTTGTTAGCCATGGTGAGTGTCCCCGCGTGACAGCGTAAGGGGTGAAGGCCAGGCTCTAGGGCGATGCGGGCGCACGGCGCCTGCGCTGGCGGATCCGCGCCCAGCCGAGGCGGACCGCACCGTTGATGCCGGCGGGCATCAGGACCATGAAGCCGATCAGGAACAGGCCGTAGATCGCCCACGGCGCCGCCTTCGAGATCTGGTCGGCGACGTTGGGAATGAACTGCACGAAGAGGGCGCCGAAGACGGCGCCTGGCATCGACGCCAGCCCGCCGACGACGATGCCCACGACAAGCACGATCGACAGCCACACGGTGAAGCTGTCGGGCGCGACGAACTGCACCGCGATCGCGCCCAACGCGCCGGCGATGCCGGTGTACATCGCACTGATGCCGAAGGCGACCGACTTGTACCAGGCTGTGTCCACGCCCATCGCGGTGGCCGCGACAGGCGAGTCGCGGATCGCCACCCAGGCGAGGCCGACGCGGCCGCGCAGCAGGTTCCAGGCGAGCCAGAACATCACCACCGTCACCGCCAGCGTGAACAGGTACAGCCACTGGTCGGCGCTGAGCTTCATGCCGAAGAGCGTGAACGGCGCTTCGGGCTTGACGATGACGATGCCCTGCACGCCGCCGGTCCACGGCTCGAGCGCCTTGTATTTCAAGAGCTGCGGCATCGACACGCCGAGCGCGAAGGTGGCCAGCGCCAGGTACAGCCCTTCGAGGCGCAGCGCCGGCAAACCGAAGAGGAAGCCGACGCCCAGGCACAGCGCACCGGCCAGCGGCACGGTCAGCCAGTACGGCACGCCGAACTTGTCGATGAGGATGGCCGCGGCGTAGGCGCCGATGGCGTAGAACGCGCCGTGGCCGAGCGAGATCTGGCCGTTGTAGCCGGTGAGGATGTTGAGCCCCAGCAAAGCGATCGCGTAGACGAGCACGAGCGTGAACTGGAAGCTACGGTAGTTGCTGACGACGAAAGGCAGCACCAGCGCCACGGCGAGCAGCAGCGCCACCCCCGCCCACTTCAGCCGCGCCGCGGTCCAGGCACCCTCTCCCCAGGGCGGAGAGGGCAGGGGTGGGGACGCCGCTCGCGAGCCTCACCCAGCCCTCGCGCGCGAGCCGCAGGCTCGCCTGCGGAGCGGGAAGTGGAGCAAGACCGGCAGCGGCACTCCAGACACGGCTCACCTGCGCGCGCCCGAAGAAGCCCGAAGGCTTGACCAGCAGCACGGCGACGATCAGCACCAGCGCCACCACCAGCTTCAGCTCGTTGCCCACGACGTAGGCGCCGAGCACGTTCTCGAGCACGCCGACCAAGAAGCCGCCGAAGACCGCGCCGCCGGGGCTGTCGATGCCGCCGATCAGCGCCGCGGCGAAGGCGTACAGCAGCACGCCGGCCATCATGTTCGGGTCGAGGTAGACGATCGGCGCCACCATCATCCCGGCCACCGAGCCCACCGCCGCCGCGAGGCCCCAGCCGAGCATCAGCATCGAGTTGACGCGGATGCCCACGAGGCGGCTGGACACCGGGTTCTGCGCCGCCGCGCGCATCGCCAGGCCCAGCGTCGTGAAGCGGAAGAACGCCCACAGCAGCAGCAGCACGACGAGCGTCACGCCGACGGCGCCCAGCTCGTGCGACGAGATGTAGCGCTGGCCGAACGGCGGCTCGGCGGGGAACGGGCTCGGGAACGACTTGATCGTGTAGCTGAAGATCCAGCCGGCGAGGCTGTTGAAGATGGCCAAGAGGCCGATGAACACCACCACCAGCGACAGCACCGAGCCGCCGCGGATCGGCTGCAGCACGAGGCGCTGGATGGCCACGCCGATGGCGAACGCCGCCACCACCGTCAGCGCGAAGGCGGCCCAGTACGGCACGCCGGCGTTGACGAGCGCCCAGGCGATGTAGGTGGTGAACATCGCCATCTCGCCCTGCGCGAAGTTCACCAGGTGCGTGGCCTGGTGGATCATCACCAGCGCCAGCGCCACGCTGGCGTAGATGCCGCCGGTGGCGAGCCCGGCGGCGATCTGGTGCAGCAGTGCTTCCATGCGCTTCGTCGGCCTTCGCTTCGAGAAGTCGAATCAGTAGCCGAGATCAGTAGCCAAGATAAGCGCGGCGCACCGCGTCGTCGCGCCGGATGTCCGCCGCCGCGCCCGAGAGCACGACGCGGCCGGTCTCGATGAGCCAGGCCTGGTCGGCGAGTTCGAGCGCCATCGCCGCGTTCTGCTCGACGAGCAGCATGCTCACGCGCTCCTGCTGGTTGATCCGGCGAAGGATCGAGAACAGCTCCTGCACGATCAGCGGCGCGAGGCCGAACGACGGTTCGTCCAGCAGCATCAGCCTCGGCTTGAGCATCAGCGCGCGCGACACCGCGAGCATCTGCTGCTCGCCGCCGGAGAGCAGGCCGGCGGCCTGATGACGCCGCTCGCGCAGGCGCGGGAAGTAGCCGTAGATGCGCTCCATGTCGGCGGCCACCGCGGCGCGGTCGCGGCGCAGGTAGGCGCCGAGCACCAGGTTCTCCTCGGTCGTGAGGTGCGTGAACGTGCCGCGGCCGTCGGGCACATGCGCCACGCCCAGGCGCACGATGTCCTCGGTGGCCATGCCGTCGATGCGGCGCATGGCGGCGGCGCCGCCGCCGTTCGCGGCCGCGAAGCGGATCTCGCCTTGCGTCGCATTCACCATCGCGCAGAGTGCGCGCAGCGTCGTCGTCTTGCCGGCGCCGTTGGCGCCCAGCAGCGTCGTGATCGAGCCTTCGCCGATCGAGAACGTCAGCCCGTGCAACACGCGCGTGGCGCCGTAGCCGGCGCGCAGGTCGCGCACGTCGAGCAGCGGCGCCGGGGACGACGCGGCCGCGCTCACGCCGAAGCCCTCGCGCCGGGCTGCTTCGCTGCGTCGACCGCGGCGCCGAGGTAGGCCTCGATCACCGCCGGCTGCGCGCTCACCTCCGCCGGCGTGCCTTCGGCGATCTTGCGCCCGAAGTTGAGCGCGACCACCTTGTCCGAGATGCCCATCACCAGGCCCATGTGGTGCTCGACCAGCAGCACGGTGAGGTTGAGCCGGTCGCGGATGTCGCGCACCAGGCGCCCGAGGCCGGCCACCTCGTCGTGGTTCAGGCCGCTGGCCGGCTCGTCGAGGAGCAGGAGCTTCGGCTCGCCGGCGAGCGCGCGCGCGAGCTCCACGCGCTTGCGCGTGCCGAAAGGCAGCGCGGCCACCGGCGCATCGGCCACGGCGTCGAGCTCGAGCAGCGCGATCAGCTCGCGCGCGCGCGCCTCGGTGGCGCGCCATTCGCCGGCCGCGTGCTTCAGGTGCAGCGCGTTGGCCGCGACGCCGCTGCCCGTGCGGCTGTGGCGGCCGACCATCACGTTGCGCAGCACGCTCATGCTGCCGAAGAGCGCCAGGTTCTGGAACGTGCGCCCGATGCCCAGCCGCGCCACCGCGTGCTGCGGCACGGCCAGCAGGTCGGCGCCGTCGAAGGTGATGCGGCCGGCCTGGCACGCGTACAGGCGCGACACGCAGTTGAACAGCGTCGTCTTGCCGGCGCCGTTGGGGCCGATGAGCCCGGCGATCAGGCCGCGCTCGACCGTGAACGACACGCCGTCCAGCGCCACGATGCCACCGAAGCGGACGCTGATTCCTTCGACGCTGAGCAGGACCGGATCGGCTTGCACGGGGCGGGCGAAAGGCGGTGGCTGAAGGGGCGCGCATCATGCGCTGCACGGGCCGCCCGCCGGTACAGGGTTGACCCCGGCGGCGGCGCCAGGCGCTGTCGCTCGCGCGACAGGCGGCCGGGCGCGGCGGCGGCAATCGGCGTGCCGTGCTTGGCTGGCGTCAGGGCACGAGCACGGTGCTGCCGGTCGTCTTGCGCGCCTCGAGGTCGCGGTGCGCCTCGGCCGCCCGCGCCAACGGGTAGCGCTGGTCGATGCGGATCTTCACCGCGCCGCTCTTCACCACGGCGAAGAGATCATCGGCCATCGCCTGCGTCGCCTCGCGCGTGGCGATGTGCGTGAACAGCGTCGCCCGCGTCAGGTACAGCGACCCCTTCGGGCCGAGCATGCCCGGCGCGAACGGCGGCACCGGCCCCGAGGCATTGCCGAAGCTGGCCAGCAGGCCGAACGGGCGCAGGCAGTTCAGGCTGCCCTCGAAGGTGTCCTTGCCGATCGAGTCGTAGACCACCTTCACGCCCTTGCCGCCGGTGATCTCCTTGACGCGGGCGACGAAGTCCTCGCTCTTGTAGTCGATGACGTGCGCGGCGCCGTGCTCCTTCGCGAGCGCGCACTTGGCCGGCCCGCCCGCGGTGCCGATGAGCTGCAGCCCGAGCGCCTTCGCCCACTGGCAGGCGATGAGGCCGACGCCGCCGGCCGCGGCGTGAAAGAGGATGTGGTCGCCCTTGTGCAGGCCCTCGGCCGGCAGCGTCTTCTTCAGCAGGTACTGCACCGTCAGGCCCTTCAGCATCATGCCGGCGGCGGTGTCGAAGGCGATGCCGTCGGGCAGCTTCACCACCGTCTTGGCCGGCATCACGCGCGCTTCGCTGTAGCTGCCCGGCGGGTTGCTGGCGTAGGCGGCGCGGTCGCCCACCTTCAGGTGCGTGACGCCTTCGCCCACCGCTTCGACGATGCCGGCGCCTTCCATGCCCAGCGCGTGCGGCAGCTGCAGCGGATAGAGGCCCGTGCGGTGGTAGACGTCGATGAAGTTCAACCCGCTCGCCTGGTGGCGGATGCGGATCTCGCCCGGGCCGGGCGCGCCGACCTCCACCTCGGCCAGCTGCAGTTGCTCGGGCCCGCCGGTGGCGCGGATCTGGATGGCTTTGACGACGGGCATCGCGTTCTCCTCGGGGGTATCTTGGGGGTTCGGTTCTTCGGGAGCGGCGAGGTTAAGCGAAGCGCGCGCCCCCCGTTCGGGCTGAGGTACCGACCGTCCTGAGGTATCGAAGGAAGCCTGCCCCCTCCGTTCAGGCTGAGGTACCGACCGTCCTGAGGTATCGAAGGAAGCCCAGCCCTTCGATACCTCAGGGCGAACGGACCGCCGCGCGATGGCAACATCGCGGCCCGACCGCACGCCACCATGAAGCGCCTGCTGCAAGCCCCCAACCTCGCTTTGGCCACGCTAGGCCGACCAGCTCGGCGCGGCCGGCTTTAACGTGCACGTGCAGCGCGCCTACGCCAGCGGCATCGCCGGCGAGATTCCCCCCGACCAGGCGTTGCCCGAGGTGTGGATCGACGACGAAAGCCGGCACGCCGAAGCGCAGGACTGGTTCGAGCGCCGGCTGCGCCCGAGCGAGCGGCGGTGGCTTCGCCGCGGCTGCGGCGAGGTGGTCGAAGGGCCGTTCGAGGTCTGCTGGAACTGCGGCGCGCCGGCGCCGGAGTAACCGTTCGCCGGCCCCACGTCGGAGTATCCGCGGCGGCGTTCACACGGCTTGCATGATGTTGCAGGGCCGCGCGACGAGCCGCCTAGAGTGCGCCGGCCATGAAAGCCAAGCCCCTCGCTCCTCCGTCCGCGGGTCTGCAACCGTCTCGCGCCTGGCGCCGATGCCGTGCCGGTCGCGTCTGTCGGTGGTCGTCTTTCTGCCGCAACGCTG
Source organism: Rubrivivax sp. (assembly GCA_046348035.1). Lineage (GTDB taxonomy): Bacteria > Pseudomonadota > Gammaproteobacteria > Burkholderiales > Burkholderiaceae_C > Rubrivivax. Next base: position 27,161 of record JAXMEZ010000041.1, read on the forward strand.
GCCGGCTGCGGCGGTGGCGACAGTGCGTCGACCACGACGACGCCTGCGCCGGCGCCCGCACCGTCGCCGACTCCTGCGCCGACTCCTGCGCCGACTCCTGCGCCGACTCCTGCGCCGACTCCTGCGCCGACCTGGCCCCCGCGCCGAGCGGCCCGCCGCGCGCCGAGACCTTCGCCAAGCGGCCTCGTCTCGCCGTGGAGCCCGGCGTTCTTGCCCGACGGCTCGATGCTCGTCACCGAGAAGGCGGGCTCGCTTCGGCGCGTGTCGGCCGACGGCCGCACCGTCTCGGCACCGATCACCGGCACGCCCACCGTCGACAGCGCGGCGGCCAGGGCGGCCTCTTCGACGTGGCGCTCGCCACCGACTTCGCCACCTCGCGGCGCATCTTCCTCGCCTTCGCCGAGCCCGGCAGCGGCGCCGAAGCCGGCCGCAACGGCACCGCGGTGGGCACCGGCGTGCTCAACGCCGCGCACACGGCGATCAGTGGCTGGACCGTCATCTTCCGCCAGAGCTCGAAGGTCGCCGGATCGCAGGCGCATTTCGGCGGGCGCATCGTGCCCGCGCCCGACGGCACGCTCTTCGTCACGCTCGGCGAGCTCGATCCGAGCGAGCGGCCGCGCGCGCAGGACCTCGGCGCCGGCCACGGCAAGGTGATGCGCATCCGCGCCGACGGCAGCGCGCCGGCCGACAACTCCGTTCGTCGGCCGCGCCGGCGCGCAGGCGACGATCTGGTCGTACGGCCACCGCAACGTGCAGGGCGCCGCGCTGCACCCCACGACCGGCGAGCTGGGGACCAGCGAGCACGGCCCGCAAGGCGGCGACGAAGTCAACCGCACGCTCGCCGGGCGCAACTACGGCTGGCCGCTGGTGAGCTACGGCTGCGAATACGGCGACCCGGTGGGTGCGTGCACGCCGGTGGGCGGCGTTGAGCACCGGCGCCGGCTTCGAGCCGCCGCTGACCTGGTGGGTGCCGACCTCCACCGCGCCGAGTGGCCTCGCCTTCTACACCGGCGACCGCTTCCGAGTGGCGCGGCAACCTCTTCTGCCGGCGCGCTCGGCGGCAAGGCGCCAGGCGGCGCTGACGCCGAACGGCAACACGGTGGCCGACCGCGAAGCGCTCTTCACGAGCCTGAACGAACGCATCCGCGACGCTCGCCAGGGCCCCGACGCCGGCTTTACCTGCTCACCGACAACCCGAGCGGGCGCATCGTGCGCATCGTGCGCTGAGGGTCACGGGCGGTCCCGGCGGCGACCCCTCACCCTGCTCCACTCCCCGCACGGCGGCCGCAGGGTCCGCCCGCGCGTGTGGGACAGGGAGCAGGAGTCGTGCCGCGAATCGCGAACCGAGCGGCTCAACTCTTCCGCATCGCCGCGCAGTAGCGCGGCTCGTTCTCGAACACGTGCTCGCGCAGGAGCGTGCACGCCTGCTCGACGTCGCCGCCGCGCACCGCTTCGACCAGCACCTGGTGCGAAGACACCGCGTTCGTGATCGGCGAGCGGTGGCGCAGCGCCACCAGTTGGCCGCGGATCACCTCGTAGCCCGCGCGCAGGTACCGTTGGGGCAGAAGGCGAAGAACTGCGAGTGGAAGTCCATGTCGATGCGCGCCAGCGCCTTCTGGTCGCGCTTCTTCTCGGCGGCGCGCATCTCGCTGACGCAGCGCGCCATCTCGCGCGCCAGCGCCCCTGGGGTCGCTCGCCATCGCCTCGCGCAGCGCCTCGGTTTCCACTCATCGCGCGGTAGCGGCACAGCTGCCCCACCTGGTCGGCTTCGAGCTTGAAGACGAAGGTGCCGCGCTGCGGGTGCACCTGCACCAGGCCGTCGCGCGCGAGGCGCACCAGCGCCTCGCGCACCGGCGTCTTGCTGACGCCGAGCTTGAGCGCCAGCTGCGCTTCGGATACCTGCTCGCCGAGCCGGATCTGCCCTTCGACGATGGCCGTGCGGATGCGCTCCAGCGCCATGCCGGTGAGCAACTGCGGCCGTTCCAGTCGCAGCGGCGCGTTCATTCCGGGTTTTCTCGCATGTCAGATCTGAGATATTAGATACGATGCGCGCGGCTCCGGCAAGGGGCCCCGCATCATGGCCGAACCCTCCGTACCGCCACCCGCCGCGCTACGCGCCGCGACGCCACCCGCCGCGACAGCCGTCGGCCGCTTCGAGCGCGTGATCGTCGCCGCCAACCGCGCGGCGCTGATCGCGTTGATGGCGGCCATGGCACTGCTGGTCATGGTCAACGTCATCGCCCGCTACGTCTTCAACCACTCGTTCGTGTGGGCCGAGGAGATCTCGCGCTACATGATGGTGTGGGTCGGCTTCCTCGGTGCCGGCCTCGTGCTGCGCGTGGGCGCGCACATCGCGGTGGACGTGTTCCAGGACATGCTGCCCCGGCGCGCCGCGCAGGCCATGCGCGCCGGCGTCGTCGCCGTCTTCGGCACATCGCTGGTGGCGATGCTGTGGCTGGGCATCGAGTACGTGCTCTTCGCCTGGGGCCAGGAGACGCCGGTGCTGAACTGGAACTTCGGCGTCATCTACATCGCCATTCCCGTGGGCGCGCTGCTGATGCTCGTCCACCTGGCGCTGGTGGCCGGCCCCTACGTGCGGGCGCGCGAATTCCGCAAGGACCCCGAGTTCTCCGGCGAGGAGGCGGTGCTGTGAAAGACCCCCTTCACACGCGATGAGGCCGGCATGAGCCTGACGCTGATGCTCGTCTTCCTCGTCACGCTGGTGATGGGGGTGCCGATCGCCTTCACGATGCTCGCCGCCGGCCTCGGCGCGGTGTGGGTGCAGGGGTCGCTGAACCCGATCGTCGCCGTGCAGCAGATGTTCGCCGGCATCGACAGCGTCCCGCTGATGGCGATCCCGTTCTTCATCCTCGCCGCCGAGCTGATGACCGGCGGCGCGCTCACCGAGGTGCTGCTGCGCTTCGCCAGCCAGCTCGTCGGCCACGTGCGCGGGGGGCTCGGCCACACCAACGTGCTGACGCTGACCTTCTTCTCCGGCATCAGCGGCTCGGCGCTGGCCGACGTGGCCGGCCCCGGCGCGATGCTGATCCGCATGATGCGCAAGGCCGGCTATCTTCGCCCGCCTGCGCCGCGGCGCTGACCGCCGCCACCGCGATCGTCGGGCCGATCATCCTGCTGTCGATCATCATGATCGTCTACGCGCTCACCGAGCCGAGCGTGTCGATCATGGGCCTGTTCCTCGCCGGCGTCATTCCGGGGCTGATGATCACCGGCTCGCTGCTGGTCGTGAACCACGCCATCAGCGTCAGGCGCGACTACCGCTCGGAGACGGTGCGCCCCGGCGCGCGCGAGATCGCCGTGAGCTTCGTGCGCGCACTGCCGGCGCTGGCGCTGCCGCTCATCATCATGGGCGGCATCCATCGGTATCTTCACGCCCACCGAAGCATCGGCCGCGGCGGTGTTCTACGCCCTCATCGTCGGCCGCTCTCTACGGCAACGCCGCGCTTGCCGATGCTGCCGACGATCCTCTTCGCACCGCGCTCCTGACGGCTTCGATCCTGATGGTCATCGCCACCTCGGAAGTCTTCGGCTGGGTGTTGACGGTGGGCCAGGTGCCGCAGACGGTGGCGCAATGGATCGCCGGCTTCAAGCTCGGGCAGATCGAGCTTCGCTCCTGATCAACGTCTTCCTGCTCCTGGCCGGCATCTTCATCGAGCCGCTGCCCGGCGTGATGATCTTCGTGCCGGTGCTGGCGCCGCTGGCCAACGCCGCCGGCATCGACCCGCTGCAGTTCGCCATCGTCGTGCTCGTCAACCTGACGATGGGCATGATCACGCCGCCGGTGGGCGCGCTGCTGTTCGTGACCGCCATCGTCTCCGGCGTGACGATGGGCAAGATGACCCGCGAGCTGGTGCCGATGTTCGGCGCGCAGCTCGTGGTGCTGCTGCTGTTGTCGCTGGTGCCCGCCTTCAGCACCTGGTTGCCGCGTGCGTTCGGCTACACGCATTGACGGCGTTCTTCGTTCCCGTCGTTCCTCGCCGTTCCCCGTCATTACCTCCTGAGCTTGTCGACCATGAAGCTTGCCCGCCTCCTCGCCGCGGCCGCCGCCGCCGGCCTTGCTGCCGCCGTGCCGCTGGCGCACGCGCAGAAGACGCTGAAGTACGCGCACTTCCAGCCCGCCGCCGCCGACCAGCCCAAGCACGCCGCCGCGCTCGCCTTCAAGGAGCATGTCGAGCGTGCGACCGGCGGCTCGATGAAGGTCGAGATCTACCCGGCCGGCCAGTTCGGCAAGGACCAGCCGACGATGGAAGGCGTCAAGCTCGGCACGCTGGAAATGGCCGTGGCGCACGACGGCGACATCGCCACCATCCACAAGCCGATCGGCGTGCTCGGCATCCCGTTCATCTTCGACAGCCACGAGCACGCCTGGCGCGTGTACGACTCGACGTGGCTGAAGGCGTTCTCCGACGACATGGTGAAGAAGCAGGGCATCCGCATGCTCGGCGTCGCCGACAACGGCGTGCGCCACTTCACCAACAGCCTGCGCCCGATCCAGACGCCGGCGGACATGAAGGGCATGAAGATCCGCATCCAGCCTTCGCCGGTGTTCAAGGCGCTGGTGGAGTCGCTCGGTGCATCGGCCTCGGCCATCCCGTGGGCCGAGCTGCCCACGGCGCTGCAGCAGAAGGTGGTCGATGGGCAGGAGAACGGCGTCACCAACATCCTCGCCGCGAGCCTGTACCAGCACCAGAAATACGCCACGCTCGACGGGCACGTGTGGAGCGTGCACGCCTACCTCATCAACGAGCGCTTCTACCAGGGCCTGAGCGCCACCGAGCGCAAGGCCGTGGACGAAGGCGTGGCCAAGGCGGTGGCCATCCACCGCAAGATGACGAGCGACCAGGACAAGAGCGCCAAGGCCATCCTGGAGAAGAACGGCATGACGGTCTACGTGCCCACCGCGGCGCAGGTGGCCGAGTTCCGCCGCCTGGCGCAGCCGCCGGTGCGGCAATGGGCCGAGACCGAGATCGGCAAGGCCTACGTGGACGACCTGTTCAAGGCGATCGAGGCGACGCGCAAGTGAACCGCCAACTCCCTCTCCCGTTCGCGGGACAGGGATCCTGCTCCCTCTCCCGCTCGCGGGAGAGGGTTGGGGTGAGGGCTCGCTGAGCCACCCGGCTGCCGAATGCAAACGCAAACGTCCGAAATCTCGCCGCTGGTCGTCGCCATCGACGACGGCTACGCTTCCTACGACCAGGAGGAAGCGCTGCTCGGCGCTGCCGGCGCGCGCTTCACGGTGCGGCCGGTGCGCGGCAGCGCCGAGGCGGCCGAGCGCGCCGTGCGCGACGCGCAGATCGTCCTCGTGCGCGAGTCGCCGTTCCCGAAGAGCGCCCTCGAGGCGATGCCCGAAGCGAAGCGCGGCGGCCGCGCCGTCATCCGCTACGGCATCGGCGTGGACAACATCGACCAGCAGGCGGCGCGCGAGCGGCGCATCTTCGTCGCCAACGTGCCCGACTACGGCACCGACGAGGTCAGCTCGCAGGCGGTGGCGCTGCTGCTGGCACTGAACCGCCACCTTCTGCTGCACGACCGCGAAGTGCGCGCCGGCCGCTGGAGCACCGGCGTGCTGAAGCCCATGCTGCGCCTGCGCGGGCGCACGCTCGGTCTCGTCGGCTACGGCCGCATCGCGCGCATGACCGAGGCCAAGCTCGCCGGCTTCGGCTTCGGCCGCGTGCTCGTGCACGACCCGCGCGCGGCGCTGCCCGAAGGCGTCGAGGCCGCGGACCTCGACACGCTCTTCGCCGAGTCCGACGTCGTCTCGCTGCACGCGCCGTTGACGCCGGCCACGCGGCACTTGGCCGATGCGCGCCGGCTGGCGCTGATGAAGCCCACGGCGCTGCTCGTCAACACCGCGCGCGGCGGCCTCGTCGACCTCGACGCGCTCTACGCGGCGCTCGCCGCGGGGAAGCTCGCCGGCGCAGGCCTGGACGTCTTCGAGCACGAGCCGCCCGACCCGGCACACCCGCTCTTTGCGCTGCCCAACGTCGTGCTCACGAACCACATCGGCTGGTACAGCGAGGAAGCGATGCGCGAACTTCAACGCAAGGCCGCCGAAGAGGCGGTGCGCGTGCTCGCCGGCGCGCCGCCGCTGCACTGGCTCAACCCCTGGTGAGGCGCGCGGACCGCTGCGCGCGCTCACATCACGAACGAACGACATGGAACCCAAGACCCTCATCGAACGCTTCAACAAGGTGGCCGTGGCCTCGGTGGCCGACGCCGTGGACAAGGTCTGCGGCAAGCGCGGCTACATGGAAAGCGCGATCAAGCCGCGCATCAACGACAAGCGCATCTGCGGCCCGGCGGCCACCGTGCTCGAAGCGGCCACCGACGAGTTCGTGCCGCCGCAGCACGCGCTCGACCTCATCGACGAGGCCGAAGCGGGCAGCGTGCTCGTCATCTCGATCGCCGGCGGCGAGCCCGAAGTGGCCGTCTGGGGCGGGCTGATGACCGCCGGCGCAGTGGCCAACGGCCACGCCGGCGCAGTGCTCGACGGCGGCGTGCGCGACCTCGTGGAGATCCGCCGCGACTACGGCTTCCCGGTCTACGCGCGCAGCGTCAGCCCCGGCACCACGCTCGGCCGCTACCGCACCGTGGCTTCGCAGGTGCCCGTGTGCGTGGGCGGCATCGTCGTGCATCCGGGCGACATCATGGTCGGCGACGTCGACGGCGTCGTCGTCGTGCCGCGCGCTCAGGCCGAAGCGGTGCTCGCCGCCGCCGAGGAGATCGACGCCCGCGAGCTGGAGCAGGCCAAGCTCATCATCGCCGAACGGTCGCTGCGCAAGGGGCTGGCGAAGTACGGGCGCATCTGAGGTGCGCGCGTTCGCGTGGCCTTTGCCTT
>JAXMEZ010000042.1:0-33752 GCA_046348035.1 Rubrivivax sp.
CCAAGGCCGGCGTGCTGGGCCTGGCGCGGGCGATGGCGCGCGAGTTCGGCGCCGACGGGATCCGCGTCAACAGCATCACCCCGGGCCTGATCGAGACCGACATCACCCAGGGCAAGCTGAGCCCCGAGAAGAAGGCCGAGATCAACTCGACCATCCCGCTCGCCCGCCTGGGCCGTGCCGACGACGTGGCCGGCGCCTGCGTCTTCCTGGCCAGCGATCTTTCCGCCTACTGCACCGGCATAACGCTCGACGTGAACGGCGGCATGCTGATCCACTGAACCACTTCTCGAACGACTGGAGACATGCACATGAACCGCAAGACCTTCATCCGGACCCTGATCGCCGCCGCCGCCGGCCTGGCCTTGGCGGCCGGTGCCCAGGCCCAGGCCGTCAAGCTGACGCTCGGCCACGGCGCCGCGATCGGCAACCCGCGCCACGAGGCCGCGCTGAAATTCGCCGAAGTGGCCAAGGCCAGGTCCGGCGGCCGCATCGAGGTGCAGGTGGCACCCGCGGCGCAGCTCGGCGACGACGCTGCGATGGTGACCGCGCTGCGCACCGGCGCGCTCGACCTGAGCGCCAACTCGCAGGGCGCCGTGGCCAACGCGGTGCCCGAGTACGCCGCCTACGGCATGCCGTTCGCCTTCTCCAGCGCCGCGGCGGCCTTCAAGCTGCTCGACGGCCCGCTCGGCAAGGAACTGGCCGACCGCTCGGCCGACAAGGGCCTGATCCTGCTCGGCACCTGGGACAACGGCATTCGCCAGATGACCAACGGCAGGCGCCCGATCACCAAGGTCGAGGACATGAAGGGCCTGAAGATGCGCGTGCCCCCCGACGCGACGCTGGTCGACATCATGAAGTCGCTGGGCGCGGAATCGCAGCAGATCAAGTTCGCCGAGCTGTACGTGGCGCTGCAGCAAGGCGTGGTCGACGGCCAGGAGAACCCGCTGGTCAACATCCACGCCAGCAAGCTGTACGAGGTGCAGAAGCACCTCGCGCTGACGAACCACCAGTTCCAGATGACGCCGTTCCTGATGAGCAAGCGCAGCTGGGACAAGCTCTCGGACGCCGACAAGAAGGCCGTGCAGGAAGCGGCGGCCGAAGCGACCGCGCTGCAACGCAAGCTGTCAGCCGAGGCCGACGAGAAGCTGCTGGCCGATCTGAAGGCCAAGGGCGTGCAGGTCACGACCCCGGACAAGGCGGCGTTCGCGCGGGCGACGGCCGACGTCGTCGCCAAGTGGGAGGCGGGCCCGATCGGCGCCTACGTCAAGAAGGTCGTCGCCGCCGTCCAGGGGCACTGAGTCGCAGGGCGCGGCCCCCCGCGCCCGCTGACGACAAGTGGCAAGGAGACAAGACATGGATGCCGCCGAAGCGGGGCTCATGGATCGTGCCGTGCAGGCCGTGTGCAGCTGCGTGCTGTGGTTGTCCACCAGTGCGATCTTCGTGATCCTGGTGGCCAACACGGTGCTGCGCTACATCACCGGCTCCAGCCTGCAGTGGGCCAACGAGGTGCCCGAACTGCTGTTCCCCTGGCTCGTGATGGCCGGCGTGGTCATCGCCGCGCAGCACGGCGCGCACATCGCCACGACGTTCCTGATGGAGGCCCTGCCCGCTGCGGGCCGGCGCATCGTCGCCTGCCTCGCGTGGCTGGTCGTGACCGCGCTGTACGCCACCCTCGCCATCGCGACCTGGCGCATGCTGGAGATCGTGCACGACGAGAAGAGCCCGATCCTGCAGATCCCCGGCTCCGTCACGTACGGCTGCGTGATGGGCGGCATGGTGCTGCTCGGCGTCCTGGCGCTGCAGTCCGCGATGCGGGCATGGCACACGCCGGCGGCCAAGCCTGCTGCCGTGGTGGAAGAAGCTCGCGTGCCGGGGGCGCACTGGTGAGCAGCGGACCCGATTAGGGAGTGTTGAGATGACTGCATTGATCCTCGGCGTGTTCATGGTCGCGGCGGTCGCGGCCATGCCCATCGCCCACGCCTTGCTCGTCGCCGCCATGGCGGCGGCCGCCGGTTCCGACAAGGTGCCACTGGACCTGCTGGTGCAGCAGATGGTGGCGCAGGTGCAGAGCTTCCCGCTGATCGCGATTCCGTTCTTCATGCTCACGGGGTCCCTGATGATGGGCGGCAAGCTGGGCGAAGCCCTGGTGGGCGTGCTGTCCGCGCTATTGGGCCGCTTCCATGGCGGGCCGGCGCAGGTGGGCGTGCTGTCGTCGACGCTGTTCGGCGGCGTCTCGGGCTCGGCGGTGGCCGACGCCTCGGCGATCGGCTCGCTGCTGATCCCGTGGCACAAGCGTCTGGGCTATCCGGCCGCGTTCTCCGCCGCGACGCTGGCTGCGGCCGCGACGATCGACATCCTGATCCCGCCGTCGATCCCGATGATCCTGTTCGCGCTGTCGTCGAACGCGTCGATCGCCGAGCTCTTCGTCGCGGGCGTGCTGCCGGGCCTGCTGATGTGCGCGGGGTTCATGGCCGCGTGCTGGTGGGTGGGCCGCCGCCGCAGCTTCCCGCGCGAGACCGCGAGGTTCGACGGCCCCGCGTTCCGCCGCCACCTGGCCTACGCGTCGCCCGCGCTCTTGCTGCCGGTGCTGATCATCGTCTTCCTGCGCTTCGGCATTGCCACGCCCACCGAGGTGGCCGTGCTGTCGACGCTGTACGCGGCGGTGGTCTCGGTGCTCGTCTATCGCGACCTCGGCTGGGAGCGCCTCCATGCGGCGGTGGTGCACTCCGGGCTCGCCACCGGCGTCGTGCTGCTCGTGATCATGGCCTCGGCGGCCATCGGCTGGCTGCTGACGTTCGACCAGATGCCGCAAGGCATCGCCCAATGGGTGCAGGACAACGTGCACGCGAAGTGGCTCGTGATCCTGCTGATGAACCTGCTGATGCTGGTCCTGGGCATGTTCATCGACCTGCCGGCCGCCGTGCTGCTGCTGACGCCGGTCTTCGTGCCGCTGGCGCAATCGATCGGCATGGACATGACGCAGCTGGGAATCATGATGGTCGTCAACCTCGCCATCGGCCTGTACACGCCGCCCGTCGGGACCACGCTGTTCATCACCAGCGCGCTGGCCAAGGTCAAGGTCGGGCAGACCGTGCGTGAACTGGGCCCGTTCTACCTCGTCGCCTTCGGCGTGCTGGCGCTCGTGTCGTACGTGCCCGCCGCCATCCTCAAGTGAACCGCCTCGAAGGACACACCATGGATCGAACACTGCAACAGCTGGCGCAAGCCGCCTGGCGCATCCGCCGCCACGCGGTGCGCATGGGCGAAGTGCAAGGCCAGGGCTACATCGGCCAAGCGCTCGGCTGGGCCGACGTGCTGGCGGTGGCCTACCGCCACGCGTTGAACCTGCGGCCCGACGAGCCCGAGTGGGAAGGGCGCGACCGCTTCCTGCTTTCGCACGGCCACTACGCCATCGCCCACTACGCCGCGCTGATCGAGGCCGGCGTCATCCCGGACAGCGAGCTCGACACCTACGGCAGCGACGACAGCCGGCTGCCGATGTCCGGCATGGCGACCTACACGCCGGGGATGGAGATCTCCGGCGGCTCGCTCGGCCAGGGGCTCGTCATCGGCGTGGGCATGGCGCTGGGCCTGAAGCACAAGAAGAACCCCGCGTTCGTCTACAACAGCATGTCCGACGGCGAGCTCGACGAGGGCTCGACCTGGGAAGCGGCGATGGCCGCGGCCCACCACCGGCTGGACAACCTGATCTGCCTGGTCGACATCAACAACCAGCAGGCCGACGGCCCCTCGGGCAAGGTTCTGGGGTTCGAGCCGCTGGCCGACAAGTGGGCCGCGTTCGGCTGGGACGTTCAACGCGTGGACGGCAACGATCTGCCCGCCGTGGTGCAGGCCTTCGACACCGCACGCTCGCTGCAGGAGGCCAGGCCACGCGTCATCCTGTTCGACACGCTGATGGGCAAGGGTGTGCCGTTCCTCGAGCAGCGCGAGAAGAACCACTTCATCCGCGTCGATCCGCCCGAATGGCAGCAGGCGCTGGACATCCTCGACCAATCGCAGCCCGAAGGAGCGCTGGCATGAGCCAGGCCGTTGCACAGAACAAGCCGCGGCTGACGACGTCGGCCATGATCGCGTCGATCGCCAGCGAGGGCCAGAAGGTCAAGGCGGCGCCGTTCGGCAAGGCCCTGGTCGAGTACGCGGCCAGGCGGCCCGAGGTCGTCGGCCTGACGGCCGACCTGGCCAAGTACACCGATCTGCACCTGTTCGCCCAGGCCTACCCCGAGCGCTTCCACCAGATGGGCATGGCCGAGCAGCTGCTGATGGGTGCCGCCGGCGGCATGGCCAAGGAAGGCCTGGTGCCGTTCGCCACCACGTACGCGGTGTTCGGCACGCGGCGCGCCTACGACTTCATCCATCAGGTGATCGCCGAGGAGAACCTCAACGTCAAGATCTGCTGCGCGCTGCCGGGCCTGACCACCGGCTACGGCCCGAGCCACCAGGCGACGGAAGACCTGGCGATGATGCGCGGCGTTCCCGGCCTGACGATCGTCGACCCCTGCGATGCGCTGGACATCGAGCAGGCGGTGCCGCAGATCGCCGAACACAAGGGACCGGTCTACATGCGGCTGCTGCGCGGCCAGGTGCCGCTCGTTCTCGACGCGATCGACGGCTACCGGTTCGAACTGGGCAAGGCGAAGATGCTGCGCGAGGGCGCCGACGTGCTGGTGATCGCCAGCGGCATCCTCACGATGCGCGCGCTGGAGGCGGCGGCGGACCTGGCCGAGGACAACATCGGCGTGGCGGTGCTGCACTGCCCGACGATCAAGCCGCTGGACGAGGCGGCCATCGTCGAAGCGGTGCGTTGCAGGCACCGCCTGGTGGTGGTGGCCGAGAACCACTCGGTGATCGGCGGCCTGGGCGAGGCGGTAGCGAGCGCGCTCTTGCGTCACCGCGTTCAGCCGGCGGGGTTCCAGCTGGCCGGTCTGCCCGATGCCTTCCTCGATGCCGGCGCGCTGCCCACGCTGCACGACCGCTACGGCATCAGCCGGCAGGCACTGGCCGCACGGATCAGGGTCTGGCTGGGCTGATGAGTCTGGCCGCCGTGAACCAGTGCTTCAGGTCGTAGCGCGGGCGTGAACTCCTGCGCTGCGTTGCCGCCGACGCCTCAGGCGCGCCCGTTCACGCCGAGCCAGTGCAGGATCACCGCGTACAGCCGCTCGGGTGCCACGGGCTTGGAGACGAAGTCGTTCATGCCTGCCTGCAGGCAGCGTTCGCGGTCTTCGTGGAAGGCGTTGGCGGTGAGCGCCACGATGGGCGGCGCCGTGCCGGCGGCGGCGCGGATGCGCCGTGTGGCCTCGATGCCGTCGAGCCTGGGCATCTGCATGTCCATCAGCACCAGGTCGTGCGTGCCCTGCAGCGCGGCCTGCACCGCGGCCTCGCCGTCCTCGGCCTTGGTCACGGTCAGGCCCACCTGCTGCAGCAGGAACTCGATGATCTCGCGGTTGACCGGCTCGTCCTCGGCCAGCAGCACGCGGCGGCCGGCATGGGCGCGCTTGAGCTCCGCCTCGGCCTGGCGAGGCCCGGGGCCGGCCTGCGCGGGCGGCGCTTCGTCGGCGGCGCGGCGCAGCCGGGCGGTGAACCAGAAGCTGCTGCCGCTGCCGGGCCGGCTTTCGGCGCCGGCGTCGCCGCCCATCAGCTGCGCCAGGCGGCGCGTGAGCGCCAGGCCCAGGCCGGTGCCGCCGTAGCGCCGCGTGGTGGAGCTGTCGGCCTGCTCGAAGGCGGTGAACAGGCGCGCCATCGCCTCGGGGCCGATGCCGATGCCGGTGTCCTGCACCGTGAAGCGCAGCAGCAGGTCGTGCTCGGTCTGCTCCTGCACGCGCGCGCTCAGGGTGATCTGCCCGGCCTCGGTGAACTTGATGGCGTTGCCGATGTAGTTCACCAGCGCCTGGCGCAGCCGGCCGGCGTCGCCCAGCAGCTTGCCGGGCACGGGCTCGGCGTCCACCACAAGCTGCAGCTGCTTGGCGCGGGCGCGGTCACCCAGCATCGCCACCACGTCGGCCAGCACTTCGGCCAGACTGAAGCGGGTCTCGTGCAGCACCAGCTGGCTGGCCTCGATCTTGGAAAGGTCCAGCACCTTGTCCACCACCGCCAGCAGGTGGTCGCCGGCATGGCCGATCTTGTCCAGCCACTCGGCCTGCTGCGCCGTCACGCCCGAGCGCCGCAGCAGGTGCGCCATGCCCAGGATGGCGTTGAACGGCGTGCGGATCTCGTGCGACATGTTGGCCAGGAAGCTGCTCTTGGCCAGCGTGGCGGCCTCGGCGGCTTCCTTGGCCTGGGCGAGTTCGTGCGTGCGCTCCTCCACCAGCGCTTCGAGGTGGCGGCGATAACGGTCCAGTTCAGCAGCGGCCTGCTTCTGCTCGCTGATGTCGGTCCAGATGGCGGCGAAGTACGACTTGCCCTCGATGTGCAGCGGCCGCGCGCGCACCAGCCTGTCCAGCTTGGTGCCGTCCTTGCGGCGGTGACGGGTCTCGAAGGCGACCGAGCCCTGGTCCATGATCTGCTCGAAGTGGCGGCGCACCTCGTCGGGCCGCTCGTTGGCTTCGATGTCGGCCACCCCCAGGCGCGCGAACTCCTCGCGCGTGTAGCCCAGCGTGCGCGCCGCGGCGTCGTTGAACTCGACGAAGCGGGTCTCGCCGGCGTCCACCAGCACGATGGGGTTCTCGGCCTCCTCGGCGATGGCACTGAAGATCGACTCGCGCTCGTGCAGGCGCTGCGAGGTCAGGCGCAGTTCGGCCATCGCGCCCACGCGCGCGGCCACGGCGTTCAGCAGCAGCTGCTCCTCGGCCAGGAAGGGCGGCGCCGGCGCCGCGGCATCATCGCCCGGCAGGTAACCCACCTCCACGACGCCGGCCTCGCGCCCCTGCACCCGCACCGTGGCGCGCTGCCACACCCGCGCGCCCTGCGCGCCCGGCGTGGCGAAGACCTGCTGGTCCAGCGCCAGGCGCGCCACCGCGCGCTGCGGCACCTGCCAGGCCGCGGGCAGGCGCTGCACCACGGCCTGCAGCGGGCGGGCCAGGTCGGCATGCATGCCCTCGGTGAGGTGATGGACGTCGAACAGGCATTCTTGCTCGCGCATGCGGTTTTCCAGCGCGTGCTGCAGGCGGCGCTGGCGCGTGATGTCGTGCGCCAGGCCCAGCACGCCCAGCAGCTCGCCGTCGGCGCCGACGATGGGCGTGCGCGTCAGCTCGAACAGCCCCTGGCCGCCGCCGCGCAGCGGCAGCCATTCCTCGCGCGTGCTGGCGCGGCCGCTGGCGGCCACGTCGTTGTCGTGGGCGCGGATGCGTGCCGCCAGGCCGGGGCCGAAGGGGCACTCGGCAGCCGCGGCGTCGCGCCCGGGGCCGGGTTCGCCGAAGGTCTGCAGGTAGATCGGGCTGGTGTAGTCGTAGCGCCCTTGCTCGTCCTTCAGCCACACCGGGTCGGGGATGCTGGCCAACAGCGCGGCCAGGCGGCTGCGCTCCACCTCCAGCGTGCGGTAGGGCTCGTGCACGCCGGCCACGAACAGCGCCCGATAGACCATCAGGTAGGCCACGGCCTTCCAGACGTGGCCGAGCACGTTGTACGGGTCGCTCACGTCGGCGTACTGCGAGACCCACAGCTCGGCCAGGCCAAGCACCCAGGCCGCGGCCGCCAGCCAGGCGAGTTCGCCGCAGGGCGTGAGCGCGCGCCGCCGCCACAGCAGCAGCGCGGCCGCGGCGTAGGCGGCGGTGAGCGCGTATTCGAACGCCACCTTGAAGGCCGTCTGCCCCTGGCCCTGCACGAAGGTGGCCGGCAGCCACTGCTCGTATGCCAGCGCCGCCCACCACGCGAAGGCCGCCAGCGCCAGCGCGATGGGCACCAGCGCCGCCTTGGCCGCGGGCGCCAGGCGCTGCTGCGGCGCCAGGCCCACGGCCAGCAGCGCCAGCGCGGAAATGGTCCGCGCCGCCAGCCAGAACGCGATCGCCTTCTGCGGGTCGCTGGGCGTGATCATGTCCGGCATGCCCGCGTAGGACAGGGTGTGCCCCAGGTCGATCAGCGCCGCGCTCAGCAGCGCCGCGCCCAGCACCAGGTCGCGCGGGGGCCTGCCGTGGCTGCGCACGTTCCAGGCCAGCGCGCACACCATGGCCGAAACCACGATGGACAGCATCTCCAGGCTGATGTGCAGCGGCAGGTAGGCGCTGGGGGTCAGGAACAGCTGCACCGGCGGCAGCCACGGGGCCAGCAGCAGCGGCAGCGTCAGGCCCAGCGCCCACGCGGCCTGGGGTGCCGGGGTTGCCCGCTGGGTGCTCCCTTCCGGTGGCTGGCCTGTTGGCACCACTCGGCCTCCCTGTATTGTTTTCAGCTAGCGTAGCACGCTCCTCCACGGTGCGGCCAGGGCCTCTCGTCGAGTACGGAGCGTCAAGGCAATACCTTGGCCGGGTTGAGTCGGTCGTGCGGGTCCAGCGCTACCTTGATGCGCCGCATCAGCGCCAGTTCGGGCTGGCTGCGACTGATCGCGAGAGCGAGCCGCAAGCGCCGCTTGGGCGCGGCTCAGCCGCCGCTCAGCGCCAGCACCACGGCGACGAAGTCGTTCGGCCGCAGCACGCGAGCGAAGTCGCCGCCTGCTCGCCGTTGACGAAGAGGCGCATGTTCGGCCGCAGCAGGCCCTGCTCGTCGACGACGCGAAAGCGCAGCCCGGGGAAGTGCCGGCCGAGGTCGGCGAACATCTCGGCCAGCGTGCTCCCGCAGCTTCGACGTTCGCTTCGCGCGTGTACGAGCGCAGCGCGCCGGGGATCAGCACTTTCACGGCAGCCGCTTCACCGCGAAGCCACGGCGCGCTCGCCGAGCTGCGCCACTTCCACCGCGTAGATCTCGGGCAGGTGGCGCGCGAGCAGCGACCAGCGCGCGCCTTCGTCGCGGCCGATCCACAGCTCGCCGCTCGTGGTGCCGAGGTACAGAGCCGGCGCGGGCTCGGCGTCGGCCGTCATCGCCTGCCGCTTCACGGTCCACCAGGCCTGCTGCTGCGGCAGGCCCTCGTCCAGGCGCTGCCAGGTGCGCCCGGCGTTGCGCGTCACGTAGGCGGCGGGGCGGCC
The DNA here is from genome assembly GCA_046348035.1 of Rubrivivax sp. Lineage (GTDB taxonomy): Bacteria > Pseudomonadota > Gammaproteobacteria > Burkholderiales > Burkholderiaceae_C > Rubrivivax. The sequence goes on from JAXMEZ010000042.1 coordinate 9,069, forward strand.
TCGGGCTGGTGCGCGGCCACACGGTCGCCGCGTCCATCGGGAACACCCAGCAGGTGTCGGCGTCGCGCGGGTGCACCACCATCGGGAAGCTGACGTCGCCTCCACGCGCTTGGGCATCTTGCGGCCGATGCGCTCCCAGGCGTCTTCGCCGGCACTCGCGGCACCGCCGGTCGCGTGACTGGCGCGGTCCATGCGATAGATGCCGCAGTGGTTCTGCTGGTACAGCCGGTCGGGGTTCGAAGGGCACATGCGCACGCAGTGCGGGTCGTGGAAGGTATTGCGGTCAAGTCGAAGCCCTCGCGACGACCGAGCCCCTTGATCAGCGTCGCCCAGCCGCGCTCGCCGTCGCGCGACTCGCAGCACGCCGCCGCCGGACATGCCGAAGATGAGATGCGCCGGGTCGCGCGGGTCGACGATGATGGAATGCAGCTTCGGGCCGTCGGGCGTGCCGTCCTGCACCGTGCCCATCCACTCGCGAAAGCGCGGGTCGTCGTTCACCGATGGGAACGGGACCCACGTTGCGCCGCCGTCTTCGGAACGGAAGAGGCCCTGCGGCGAAGTGCCGGCGTACCAGGTGCCGCGCTCGGAAGCGTGGCCCGGGGTCAGCCAGAACGTGTGATCCACCGAGCGGCCGGGCGGCGCGCCCGCAGCGGGCGCAGCCGCGGCCGCCGCAGCAGCAGGCGCGGCGAACGCGGGCGGCTTCTCGGCCTCCTTCCAGCGCCGGCCGAAGTCGGTGGAGCGGAAGATCGTCGGCCCGAGGTGGCCGGTCTTCGCCGCGGCCAGCAGCGTGCGCCCGTCGCGCGGGTCGAGCTGCAGGTGCGTGATGGTGTGGCCGAGGAAATGCGGGCCGTCGACCGTCCAGGTCTTGCGCTGCGCATCACCGTGGAAGAGCCAGGCGCCCTTGCGCGTGGCCACGAGGACGACGAGGCGCCGCGGCGCTTGCTTCGGGCGGCGCGCAGCGGTCTTCGCGGCGGCTGCGGGTGCGGGCGTGCGCGACGCGGAGCGGGCAGTGGTTGGGGCCATGGCGACATCCCTCCTCGGCTGTTGGCGATACCCGCACGACGAGCGGGCCGGCAGGATATCGACAACGGCGATGCCGCGCCCGGCATGCCGCCGCCGACGCCGCGGCGCACCGCCGCAGCGCCGGGTGGGTCGGGTCGCGTCGTGGCTAGCATTCCCGCCTTCTTTCCTGCCGACCACCGAACCCGGAGACTCCCCGATGCACCCACCCGTCCCACGTTGCGTTGCCGCCGCCTGCGCGCTGTTGCTGGCCGGCATGGCCGAGGCACAGGCGCCGGCCTCCGCGCCGGTGTCCGCGACCACGGCCGCCCCGACGCAGGCGAGCATCGTCGCCGCCCACTGCACCACCGGCGAAGCGTGCCTGGCGCAGATGACGAAGCAGCTCGTCGCGCAGCGCGGCGCCACCAGCGCGCTGGCGCGCAGCCAGGACAACTTCTACTGGTTCGGCCGCATCAACATGGCCAGCGCCGTGATGCTGACCGAGCAGAAGATCATCCCGAGCGAACTTGCCGGGCCCATCGCGCGCGGCGTCGCGCATGCCATCGACCAGGCCACCAAGCCCGGCTTCGTTCGCCCCACCGACGTGCTCGTCACCGAGAAGATCATCACCGACTTCGCCGGCCCCGAGGCGACGCTCGTGCACACCGGCCGCAGCCGGCAGGACATGCACCCGACGCTCACGCTCGGGCAGCTGCGCGTGGAGATGCTCGACTTCGCCGACGCGTTGATGGCCTTTCGCCAGCAGCTGCTGGAAATGGCGGCGCAGCACGCCGAGACCTTCGTGCCGGCGTACACCAACGGCGTGCAGGCGATGCCGATCAGCCTCGGGCAGTACCTGCTCGCCTATGCCGACTCGTTCGGCCGCGACGGCGAGCGGCTGCGCCAGGCCTGGGCGCGCGTCAACAGGAGCCCGCTGGGCGCGGCGGTGCTGGCCAATTCGAGCTGGCCGCTGGACCGCGTGCGCCTCGCGGAGCTGCTGGGCTTCGACGGCCCGGCCACGAACTCGTACGACGCGACGCAGATCAAGCCGGTGGACGTGGCGCTGGAAGTGGTGAACATCGCCGGCTCGGTGGCGCTGCGCATCGGCGCGCTGATGCAGGACGTGCACGTGCAGTACCACCAGACGCGGCCGTGGCTGCTGCTGGCGCCGGGCCGCACCTACACGAGCAGCGCCATGCCGCAGAAGGCCAACCCGGGCGTCATCCAGAACACGCGCGCGCTCGCCAGCGACGTGGTGGGCTCGGTGCAGCAGGTGGTGCTGCGCGCGCACAACGTGACGCCGGGGATGATGGACTACAAGTACTCGTGGACCCCGAGCCAGGCCGCCACCTTCGTCAAGGCCGCGCAGATGCTGCGCGACGCCACCGACGTGATGGCTTCGCTGCGCGTGGACGCGAAGCGCTCGCTGGAAGAACTCGAATCGGACTGGACCACTTCGATGGAGCTGGCCGAGACGCTGCAGCGCGAGCACAAGGTGCCGTTCCGCGTCGGCCACCACTTCGCCAGCGAGATCGTGCTGTACGCGCGCCAGCACAACCTGCTGCCCAAGGCGTTCCCCTACGCCGAGGCGGTGCGCATCTACGCCGAGGCGGGCAAGATGTACAAGATCGCCGACCCCAAGCTGCCGCTGGACGAAGCGACGTTCCGCCGCACGCTCTCGCCCGAGAACATGGTGCGCACGCGGGTGGGCATCGGCGGGCCGCAGCCGGCCGAGGTGCGGCGCATGCACGGCGAAGCGAAGAAGGCGCTCGACGCCGATCGCGGCTGGGTCGGCGAGCGCCGCCGCGCGCTGGCCGAGGCCGAAGCGAAGCTGAACCGCGCCTTCGCGGAGTTGCTCAAGCGCTGAACGCGGCGCGGCCGCGAGCGCCAATGCGCCTGCCGTAGCATGCAGCGGCGGCGCCGGCCATCAGCCGGCGCTGCACGCCGCGCATGAACACGCCAACGCCGCCATCGCGCGACAGCGAGCGCTTCGGCCGCTTCGAGATCCGCTACGCCGAGCGGCAGCTGCGCGTCGACGGCCCGCCGGCGACGCTGGGCAGCCGCGCCTTCGACGTGCTCGAAGCGCTGGTGCGCCGACGCGACCGCATCGTCACCAAGAGCGAGCTGCTCGACCTCGTCTGGCCGGGGGTCGTCGTCGAGGACAACAACCTGCAGGTGCAGGTGTCGGCGCTGCGCAAGCTGCTCGGGGCGCAGCTCATCACGACGATCCCGGGGCGCGGCTATCGCTTCACGGTGCCGGGCGCGGAGGCGGCCACGCCCGATCGCGCGCCCGATCGCGCGCCCGATCGCGCGCCCGATCGCACGACCGATCGCACGACCGATCCCCCGACGACAAGGCCGGCCCCGCATGTCGGGCAGCCGCTGGCTGCCGCTGCAACCTCCGCGCCGGCGCAGGGTGCGCCCCGCCGCCTGCTCGTCGTCGACGACAACAAGGTCAACCGCCTGCTGCTCGCCCGCATCCTCGAGCAGATGGGCCACGTGGTGGCGCAGGCCGACAACGGACAGCGCGCGATGGAGATGGTGCGCGCCGAGCCGTTCGACCTGCTGCTGCTGGACCTGGAGATGCCCGAGCTCGACGGCTTCTCGGTGCTGGAGCAGCTGGCCGCCGACCCCGAGCTGCGCGAGCTGCCGGTGATCGTCGCGAGTTCGGTTCGAAGGCGTGAGCGAGATCGCGCGCTGCATCGAACTCGGTGCCGACGACTTCCTGCGCAAGCCCGTGAACCCGGTGCTCCTGAAAGCGCGCGTGACGACGAGCCTGGAGAAGAAGCGCCTGCGCGACCAGCAGCGCGAGCTGATCCAGCGCCTGGCCGCTGGCGCTGCGGCCGCTCGCGCGAGCCGCCGTGGCCGCGCCCACGGCCGAGGCCGTGCGCGCCACGGCCACGGTGATGGCGGCGAGCTTGCATGGGCTGAGCGCACTTGCCACGGCGGTCGATGCGGCGGACACGGCCAGTGCGACTGGTGCGACCCCGCCATCGATGCCGCCGAGCTGATCCAGCCCGTCGACAGCTGGCACACGCGGATGCTCGATGCGATCGCCGCCCACCAGGGCGTCGTCTGGCCAGGCTGGCGCCGACTCGCTCGTCGCCGTCTTCGCCGGCACGCCGTTGCAGGCGCCGGCGGCCAGCTGATGCGCCGCTCGCCGTCGCCCGCGCCGCGCTCGCCGAGATGGTCGAGTCGTTCGAGATCGCGCAACGCCGAGCGCCGCGCGCGGCGCGCCGCTCGTGATGAGCCTGGGCCTGGCCACCGGCGAGGTCGTCGCCGGCTACACCGGCCTGCCGCGGCGCGCGGCCTACGCCTGCGTCGGCGCCGCCGTCGACCCGGGCGCGGCGGCTGGAGCGGCACGCAGGCAGCGGGCGTATCGATCGCGATCGACAGCCCTCGGACGCGGCGAGCGCTCGCCGGCCGCATCGCCACCGAGCCGTTGGCGGCGCTACCGGCTGCCAGCGGCACCGGCGCGAAGAAGGCGCCTCCGTCGAAGCGCATGCCATCAAGGCGACGAGGCGGCCGAACGAGAGGCTCGCCGCTGTCACTGCGGTCACTGCGCGCGACACGACGCCGTCACGTAGCGGGTCATGCGCTCGGCGTTGCGGCGCGCCAGGTCACCTTGCCGTCCTGGCCCCCTTGCCGAGTCAGCCGATCATTCCGGACGCGTGGCTGGCCGGGGCCGAAGTTGACGTCGATGTCGATGACGCCGTTGCTCGGATTCAACCGCATCGCACTCACAAGGGAGACCGGGAACCCTCCGGCCAGCGCCGAGCAGGGCGGCAGCCGACCCGTGCGCTCGACCACATCGCCCACCTGCCGCGCCACCGACATGCCGGAGATGATGGCCTCGGACGACTTCGCCCGCTTCGTGTAGTCGCTGTAGGCCGGCACCGCGACGGCCGCGAGAATGCCGACGACCGCGATGAGCGGGAACACGGCGAGCACGACGATCAGCGCCGCGCTGCTGGTGCCGCCCTTGGCCTCGAGGCGCGCCAGGAGCTGCTCGGTGCCCTGCGCCGCCGCCCGCTCGCTGGCCAGAAGCTTCGCGCATCGCGCGTAGTACAGCGAGTTGGCGAGCATCGGCGGGGCGATGAAGAACAACGCAAGGAAGACGAGCCAGCCCAGTCCGGCGATGGTCTGACCGGCTCGGCCAGTCGCGGCCATCACGCCCAGCAAGGCGGCCACGACAGCGGGCAGGAAGAGTACACGGCTGCCCATCCCCACAGCTTGCGGTAGAGCAGCCAGTAGAGCGTGACGAAGAACGCCGGCCAGTGCCACAGCGCGGCGGCCGCTCGCCTGCTGGTCGCGAAAGCGCGGTATGGGTAGTAGTCGAGGTTCTTCTTGCCGATCACGGCGCGCCAGGGCGGCATCGTCGCCGCCGGCGGGTGATGGCTGTGCCTGCGGGCGCAGCGGCGCGCCGCACTTGACGCAGAACGAACCCGCGTCCGGGTTCTCGGTGCCACAGCGGTTGCAGAACATGAGTCCTCCGGGAGTCGTTGTAGGTCTGGCGCCAGCGCAAGACGCGGCGGTTCAATGCGCCGCGATGGTGAGGGCGAGCGTTGGGCGAACGCCAGCGGGTGATCACGGCCTCGCGCGGCCCGAAGTCACGGGATCGACCGCCGGGACTCCCCGGTGGTCAGCGCCGCGCCAGCGCCAGCGCGTGCACCGGCACCGCCTGCGCCTTGCCGCGCAGCGCCACGTCGCCGATGGGCTGTGTCGCCAGCCGCCCCTCCAGCGCGTGCGCATCGGTCGCCTCGTCCACCAGCACTGGCTGGCCTGCAGGCCTTGGTGTGCGCTTCCAGCCGCGCCGCCAGGTTCACGGTGTCGCCGACGCAGGTGTAGTAGCGCGCTGCTGCGTGCCGGTGTAGCCGGCGATCACGTCGCCGCTGGCGATGCCGATGCCGATGGCGATCGGCCCCTTGCCGGCCGCCGCGCGCTCGGCATTGAAGAGCTTCGACCATCTCCATCATGTCCAGCGCCGCGCGTGCCGCGGCCAGCGGTGCGTCGGCCAGCGGTGCGGGCGCGCTGAAGATCGCCATCAGCCCGTCGCCGATCATCTGGTTGATGACGCCGCCCTGGCCGCCGATGGCATCGAACATCAGCGTGTACCAGCTGTTCAGCAGCTCGATCGTCTCCTCGGCCGGCTGGCTCTCGACGAGCGTCGAAGCCGCGGATGTCGGTGAAGAGCACGCTCGCGCCGACGCGCCGGCCGCCGAGCGCGAAGCCGCTGCGCTCGAGGTCCTGCGCCACGGCGCTGGTGGCGAAACGTTCGACGAGCCGCCGGCGCTCGTCGCGCAGGCGCTTCTTCTCCAGGGCTCGAGTCGACGCGCGCCTTCAGCAGCGCCGGGTTCACGGGCTTGTGCAGGTAGTCGTCGGCGCCCAGCTCGATGCACGACCTGCGCCACGCCTTCGAGCGAGCTGGTCACGATCACCGGCACTTCGCGCAGCCGCTCGTCGGCGCGCAGAGCCTCGAGCAGCGCGAAGCCGTCCATCTCGGGCATCTCGAGGTCGAGCAGCAGCAGGTCGAACGCCTCGGCGTTGAGCCGCGCCAGCGTTCGCGGCCATCAGCAACGCAGGTGACCCGGTGGCCTTGCAGTTCGAGCCCGCGCGCCAGCAGCAGGCGGTTGACCTTGTTGTCGTCGGCGACCAGCAGCCGCGCGCCGCGCTCAGCCATGGCCGGCGACTCCGGCCGAACTTCCGGCGGCGAGCGCTCGCAGCGCTGCCAGCGCGCGCTCGAACTCCTCGGCCAGCGCCCGCACCGGGGCAGCGTCGGCGGGGACGCCGCCGTGCTCGAGCGAGCGCGCCATCTCCGCGAAGCGAACGGCGCCGAACGTATGGCCGTTGCTCTGCAGCGCATGCGACGCACGGCGGACCCGGTCGGCGGCGCCTTCGGCCTGCGCGGCATGCAACTCGCGCAGCAGCTGCGGCGCCTCTTCGGCGAAGGTGTCGAGCAGCTCGACGACGAAGTCAGCGCCGGCGCTGGCTTGCAGCTCGGCGAAGGTAGCGGGGTCGATGCTGGGTGTCATGCGCGCACTCCTTGCGAACTGTCTGTGCTCGCGGTCAGCGTGCGCACGAGGCCCGATGCGCTCTGGCCGGTTTGATGCAGACGCGGCTAAAATGCATCAAATCCGTATCACTGCATCTGGAACCGTCATGCGCACCACCTTCACCCTGGATGACGACGCTGCCGAACTGGCGCAGAACTACGCCAAGGCGCGTTCGCTGCGGCTGGGCAAGGCGGTGTCGGAGCTGATTCGCCGCGCCAGCACACCGCCGCGTGGATTGAAGAAGAAGGGCGACATCTGGGTCTTCGAGCTGCCGCCCGGCGCGCCAAAGGTCACTGCCGAACAGGTGAAGGCCCTGCTCGACGAATCGAACTGAGCGCGCATGCCCGCGGCGCCGAAACACCTGCTGGACGCCAATGCGCTCATCGCGCTGAGCTGGCCCAAGCACGTGCACCATGAACCGGTGTACCGCTGGTTTGCACGTCATGCGAATAGTGGATGGGGCAGTTGCGCATTGACGCAGGCCGCCTTCGTCCGCATCACCAGTCAGCCTGCGTTCGGCGGGCAGGCACACGACATTGCGGTGGTGGCCGAGGTGCTGCGCCGCATCGTCTCCCACGCGGCGCACCGTCTGGTGCCGCTTGACTTCGCGTTCGACGAGGTTCTGCGCGTGTGCACCGGCGGCGTGGTCGGCCATCGCCAGGTGACCGACGCCTATCTGCTCACCGCCGCCATCCGCGCCGGCATGAAGCTGTTGACCTTCGACAGTGGTACCGGCACGCTGCTGGCCAGCAGCGCCGAGCGCAGCGCGCATATCGAAGTCCTGCGTTAGCACGCCTTCACGCATCGCGCCGCCCGGTCGCCGCGAGCAGTGCCTCCACGAGCGCATCCACCCGGATCGGCTTGGTGACGTAGTCATCCATGCCCGCGGCGAGGCACTGCTCGCGGTCGCCCTGCATGGCGTTGGCGGTCATCGCGACGATGCGCGGGCGCCCATTCGGCAGGACCTTCGCGGCGATGGTGCGCGTGGCTTCGAGGCCGTCCATCTCCGGCATCTGCACGTCCATCAGCACCAGGTCGTACGGCTGGCGCTGCACGGCCTCCACCGCCTCGATGCCGTTGGCCACCACGTCCGCGCGGTAGCCCATCTGCGACAGCAGCCGCAGCGCCAGCTTCTGGTTCACGAGGTTGTCCTCGGCCAGCAGGATTCGCAGCGGGTGGCGCTCGGCCATCCCGGCATCGACGCGGGGGCGCGAGTCGGCCTGGGCGCGACGTTGCGTCGCTTCGCCGGCGAGCAGCGACACCAGCGTGTCGAAGAGCTGGCTCTGGCGCAGCGGCTTGGCCAGCACCGCGGCGAAGAGAAAACGCGGCACCTCGTGCCGGCCGAGCGAGCTGAAGAGCACCAGCGGCATCGTGTGGCCGCTTTCGCGCAGGCGCGCGGCGAGCGTGGTGCCGTCGACATCGGGCATGTGCATGTCGAGGATCGCGAGGTCGTAGCGCTGCTTCGCTGCCAATGCTTCGGCTTCGGCCGCGCCGGCCGCGCTGTCGATCGCGAGGCCCCACTTGGCCGCCTGCAGCGCGAGGATGCGGCGGTTGGTCGCGTTGTCGTCCACCACCAGCAACCGCCGGCCCTTCAGCGCCGGCTGCTCGCCGAGCAGTTCGCTGCGCGGCGCGGCAGGCGAGGTCGTCGCCGGTGCCTTGACGCTGAAGCGGAACGTGCTGCCCTGCCCCGGCCCCGCACTCTCGGCGTCGAGATGGCCTCCCATCAGCTCCACCAGCCGCCGGCTGATGGCCAGGCCGAGCCCGGTGCCGCCGTACTTGCGCGTCGTGCTGCTGTCGGCCTGGCTGAAGCTCTGGAAGAGCCGGCTCATGCCCTGTGCGTCGAGGCCGATGCCGGTGTCGCGCACCGCGAAGCGCAGTTCGTCGTCGCCCTCGCCTGCGGCCACGGTGACCACGACCTCGCCGCGCTCGGTGAACTTCACTGCGTTGGCGAGCAGGTTCAAGAGCACCTGGCGCAGCCGCGTCACGTCGCCCAGCACCGCCTCGGGCACGCCGTCGTCGAAGACGTAGGCGAGGTCGAGCGGCTTGTCGGCCGCGCGCGGCGCCACGAGGTCGAGCGCCGCTTCGACGCATTCGCGCAGGTCGAACGGCTGCCGCTCCACTTCCATGCGCCCGGCCTCGATCTTCGAGAAGTCGAGGATGTCGTTGATGATCGTCAGCAGCGCGTCGCCGCTGTCGCGGATGGTGCCGGCGTAGTCGCGCTGCTCGGGCGTGAGCGCGGTGTCGAGCAGGAGGCCGCTCATGCCGATCACCGCGTTCATCGGCGTGCGGATCTCGTGGCTCATCGTGGCCAGGAAGGCGCTCTTGGCCTCGTTGGCGGATTCGGCCAGGCCGCGTGCCACCTCGGCCTGCTCGCGCGCCTTCAGCACTTCGCGGAACAGACGCGCGTTCTGGATCGCGATCACCGCCTGGTCGGCGAAGGATTCCATCAGCGCGACCTGACTCTCGCTGAACGGCAGCACCTCGTGCCGATAGATCACGATCACGCCCAGCAGCTCGCCGGCCTTCATCATGGGCACCGCCAGCACGGTGCGGTACGGGTCGATCGTGATGCCGCCGTACGCGTACTCGGGGTCGCTGAGGACGTCGCGGTTGTGCACCGTCCGTTTCTCGAGCGCGGCGCGCCCGGCGTTGCTGTCGCGAGCGAGGGTGAAGGGGTTGCGCTCGAAGTAGTCTCTCAGCTCGGGCATGACGTTGCAGCCGGCGGCAAACCGCAGAACCTGGCCGTCGTAGCGAGCGACGAAGCCGCGCGTCGCTCCGCACAGCGTGACGCCGCTGTCGATCAGCGTCTGGAACACCGGCTCGAGATCGAACGTCGAACGGCCGATCACCTTGAGCAGCTCGCTGGTCGCCGTCTGCCGCTCGAGCGCTTCCTTGGTCTCGTTGAACAGGCGCGCGTTCTGGATCGCCACCACCGCCTGGTCGGCGAAGGTCTTCAGCAGCGCGTTCTCGCGCTCCTTCAGGCCCTGCGCCTCGCCGCGCCACAGCGTCAGCGTGCCCACGCCGCGCCCGTCCCACAGCAAAGGCGCCACGACGACCGAACTGCCCAGGCCCATGCGCGCGGCGGCCTGCGCTGCGGGCTGCTCCGCCAGCGGCCCGCTGCCCACGTCGTGCACCTCGATCAGCCCGCCCGCCTGGAAGGCCCGTTCGGTCAGCGTGCCCGCCAGCGGCCGCGGAAACGCCGCCAGCGTGCTGCGCTCGATCTCGGCCGCCTCGGCCTCGCCGACGCGTTCGCGCGCGGCGCGGGCGATGCGGTAGACCGGCAGCGTCACCTGCTGCTGCTCGTCGACGAGGCCGAGTGCGAACGCATGCGCCGGGAACAGGCGCTCGCAGCACTCGACGATCTTCTCGAACACGGGCTGCGCGTCGGACATCGAGCCGCTGATCACCTGCAGCACGTCGGCCGTGGCGGTCTGGCGTTCGAGCGACACGCGCGCTTCGTCGAAGAGGCGCGCGTTGGTCAGCGCCATCGCCAGGCTCGAAGCGACGGTCTGCAGCAAGCGGATGGCCGCCTCGTCGAACGCGTCTTCGCGCTCGAAGCTCTCGATGCCGACCTGACCGATGTAGCGCTCGCCCACCATCAGCGGCACGTAGATGCCGCTGGTGGGCATGTCGGTGCCCGGCATCACGCTCATCTCCAGCGCCGCGAAGTCGGCCGCGTTGCGGACCACGAGCGTGCGGCCGGCGCGCACCTCGCGGTACCAGGCGTGCTCGAGGTTGGGCACGAACGGCTCCGGATGCAGCCGCACGCCGTGCTCCACGCAATACGGCATGCGCCCCGTGCGGTCGTCGGCATCCATCAGGCCGACGTACAGGTTCTCGCTGCGGAACACCTGGCGCAGCTGGTCGCCGACCAGCTCGACGATGGCCTGCAGATCCAGCTCGGCAGCGATGCCCTGCTGGATGCGGTTGATCACCGCCAGCTCGGCGTTGCGGGCTTCGGTCTGCTCGAGCAGGCGCTGCGTCTCGCCGAACAGGCGCGCGTTCTCCAGCGCCACGCCCGTGCTCGCCGCGACGGTTTGCAGCAGCGCGACGTCGGCGTCGGCATACGCCCGCTCACGTTGGTGGTTTTCCAGGACCAAGGCACCGACGACGCGCTCACCGACGATCATCGGCATGAACAGGGTCGACTGCGGTTGATCCGTGCCCGGTATCGGGAAGACGCCTGCGGCTCGGCTCTGTACGGCGGTGTCGAACCGCCAGTGCGTGCGTGCAGCGATGAGGCGATGAAGCGACCCCTCCGGCTTCAGCGCACGTCCGCGGAACTCGAGGTGCCGCAGGCGCTGTCCATGCTCGACGAAGTAGAGCAGGTCGTGTCGCGCCGCACCGGTGTCGAACCAGGCGATGCTCAGGCTGTCGGCGCCGAACACGTCACGCACCTTGTCGCCGACGAGATCGACGATGCTCTGGAACTCGAGCACGCCGGCGACGCCGCGCTGGATGGTGTTGATCACCGCCAACTCGGCGTTGCGCGCCTCGGTCTCCTTCAGCAGGCGCTGCGTCTCGGCGAACAGGCGCGCGTTCTCGAGTGCCGTCCCCAGGCCAGCCGCGATCGTCGTGATCAGTCCGAGCGCCGCCGTATCGAAGGCGTTCTCGCGCGTCCGATCCTCGACGCCGACCAGGCCGAGGAAGCGCCCCGCGGTCGAGATCGGCACCTTGACCACGGATTGGGGCGTCGTCTCGTCCACCACCATCGCGGGCCAGATCTCCCGCTGCGCCGCGACGCTGTTCATCACGGTGGGCAGCAGCTGCAGGTGCCGTCGCGCGAGCGGATGCGCCGGGTCCATCCGGAACGGCTCGAGCCCCGTGGTTGCGGGCCGGCCGCCTTCATACGCATAGAGCGGCGTCAGGCAGCCCGTCGCGGCGTCCCACCAGTAGATGTGCACGTCGCCGGTGTCGAACACCTGGCGCAGGCGGTCGCCCGTCAGCTGGACGACCGCCTGGAAATCCAGCTTCGAAGCCATGCCCTGCTGGATCGCATTGATCGTCGCCAGCTCGGCCGCGCGCTGTTCGGCCTCCTTCTGCAAGCGCAGGGTCGCAGCAGCATGGCGGCGTTCGGCCGCTTCGCTGCGCAAGCCTTGCAGAGCCGCCGCGGCCAGCGCCGCCAGCGTGGCCAGGAGATCGCGCTCGGTCTCGGTGAAGCGGCCGAAGGCACCTTCGACGTCGGCGTAGAGCACGCCGAGCAATCGCCGGCCGGCGACCAGCTGTGCAACGAGGCAGCTGCGCTGGTCGCGCACCGCTGCGTCTTCGGGGCCATGGCGCAGCTGCGCGCTGCCGCCGGAGGCGGCCTTGCGCGCCTCGTCGAGCCACGGCGTGATGCGCTGGATCAGGTCGTCGCGGTCTTCGCCGCGCGGCAGGCGACCGCCGGCGGCCCGCAGCGCGCCTTCGCGCTCGAGGAGCAACAGCACGCGCCGGGCGCGCAGCAGCTCGGCCGCCGCGTCGACGACGAATTGGTGCAGCTCGGCCTCGGCGCCGATCGCCCGCATGCGCAGGCCAGCCTCGGCCAGCCGGCGCAGCGGGTCGTGCCCGCCGCCGCCTTGGACCGGGGCGTCGCAGCGGCGGGACGGCGGTTGGCGCGGCTTCGGCACGGCTTCCGGCTCGCCACGGGGCGGGCGACGCCGGCGGCGCAGTCTATCGGCCACCGCCGCGCGCGCGGCCGCGAGCTTGCCCGCGGTCACGCCGGCTGCGCCGTCTCGTCCGCTGCCGCCTGGCGCGCACCGTGGTAGTGGTCGGCCAGGCCGTCGATGCCGATGGCGATGATCAGCGTCACCAGGACGGCGAAGCCGGCAATGGCCGAGCGGGCGCGCCTGGAACTGGGTTGATAACGCTGGCTCATGGCGGCTCCTTTGGCGGTGGGTGGACCGATCAGCATCGGTGCCGCCACTGTGCGCCCGCAGGAGCCGGCCAGTCCTTGAGCGAGCTGAGGAGAGCTGCGGGCGGGCCTGAAACGTTCTGAAGCCGCCTGCCGCGCAGCAGGTTCTCTCACACCTTGTCAGTCCGGCTTGATGCCCGCGCGCACGACGATCTCCTTCCAGATCTTCTGCTGCTGCGCGATGAACTTCGCGAACTCCTCGGGCGGGCCGCCGCCGCCCACGGCGCTGTCGCTGGCGAAGCGCTCGGTGACGGCGTTGCTCTTCAGCGCCTTCAGGCTCTCCTGCTGCAGCTTCAGCACGATGTCGCGCGGCGTGCCCGCCGGCGCCAGGATGCCGTACCACTGCGAGGTCTCGAAGTCCTTGTGGCCCATCTCGGCCACGGTGGGCACGTCGGGCAGCGCCGGCAGCCGCTGCGCCGTGCCCACCGCGATGGCGCGCAGCTTGCCGCTCTTGATGTGCGGCAAGAGCGCCGGCAGGCCGGCACTGGTGGCCTGCGTGCGGCCGGCGAGCAGGTCGGTGAGCATCGGGCCGGTGCCGCGGTAAGGGATGTGCGTGATGAACATCCCTGTCACCAGCTTCAGGTACTCCATCGAGAGGTGCCCGGCGCTGGCGTTGCCCGCGCTGCCGTAGTTGAGCTTGCCCGGGTTCTTCTTCACGTGGGCGACGAACTCCTTGAGGTCCTTGGCCGGCACGTCGGGGTGGATGACGTAAAGGTTCGGCACCTTCGCCAGCAGCGTGACGGGAACGAAGTCCTTGTTCACGTCGAACGGTTCGTTCGGAAAGATGATCGGGTTCACCGCCAGCACGCCGACGTGGCCGAGGACGATGGTGTGGCCGTCGGGCGCGGCCTTGGCCACTTCGGTCATCGCCGGGATGCCGCCGCCGCCGCCCTTGTTGTCGACGTAGACGGTCTGGCCGAGCTGCTTGGTCAGCTCGTTGGCCACCGTGCGGGCGACGATCTCGCTCGTGCCGCCGGGCGCGAAGGGCACGACGAAGCGCACCGATTGCTTCGGCCACGCGCTCGCCTGGGCCGAGGCGCGGCCGGCGAGCGCGAGCGCCGGCAGCGCGGTGACGAAGTGACGTCGTTGCATGAGGGTTCCTTGGCTCTGGCTGCTGTGTGTGCGAGCGGCGAAGCATGCCGGTGCGTGCGGGCGGCTCCTACCGGTAGAAGCCCGCCCTCGCGCATCGGCTCGCCGGCACCGAAAATGCCCGCGCGTCGTGCGCCTCGCCGAACTTCTCTGCCCGCTGGCCGCCGCGGCCGACATCGGCGCAGCGCTGCCGCCCGCGACGGCGCAGCGCACGTCGCTCATCGCGCTCGGCCTCGCCGAGGCGTTGGGCCTGCCCGCCGCGGCGCGCTCGGACCTCTTCTACGCCGGCCTGCTGCGCCACCTGGGCTGCAGCGCCACTGCGCACGAGGAGACGCAGCTGATGGGCGACGAGCAGGCGCTGCGCTCGTCCCTCGCCTTGGCCGACAAGGCCTCGCCCGCCCAGTTGCTTGCCGGCGCGGCGCGCGGCTTCGCGCGCGGCGGCACGCGATGGCAGCGCACGCGCGTCGTCGCCGGCTTCATGGTGCAGGCGCCGAGCGCGGTGCCGCGCATCCTGGCCGCGCGCTGCGAGGTCTCGGCGATGCTCGGCCGCCGTCTCGGCCTGGGCGAAGCAGCGCTGCTGGCCATCGACCAGACCTACGAGCGCTTCGACAGCAGGGGCGCACCGCGGCGCCTGCGCGGCGAGGCGCTGTCGCCGCTGGCCGCGGCGCTGGCGGTGGCCGAGTGCGCCGCGATGCTGCTGCCGCTGCCGGGCGGCGAAGCGCTGGCGATGCAGACGCTCGAGCAGCGCGCCGGCGGCGAGTTCGACCCGGCCGCCGTGCGAGCGCTCGTCGGGGCGCGAGAGGCCCTGCTGCGCCCGGCACGCCAGCCGGCTCCGACCACGGCGTTGCTGGCCGCCGAGCCGCCGCCGCACCGGACGGTCGACGACGCGCTGACCATCGCCGGCGTGCTGGCCGATGCTCGCGGACATGAAGTCGCCCTACACGCTCGGCCACTCGCGCCGCGTGGCCGAACTCGCGCGCCGCGCGGCGCGCTCGCTCGGCCTGCCGCCGGCGGAAGTGGAAGCGATCGGCCTTGCAGGGCTGCTGCACGACCTCGGCCGCGTGGGCATCTCCAACGCCATCTGGGACAAGCCCGGCCCGCTCGACGCGGCCGAGTGGGGCAGGTGAAGAGCCACCCGCAGCACACCGAACGCATCGTCGCTTCGGCGCCGCCGTGGAGCGCGCTGGCCACGCTGGCCGCCGCCGACCACGAACGCATGGACGGCAGCGGCTACCCGCGCGGCGGGCCGCCCTCGCCGGCGGCGCGCCTGCTCGCCGCCGCCGACGTGCTGTGCTCGCTCGGCGAAGCCCGGGCGCATCGCCCGGCGCTGCCACGTGAAGCCTGGGCCCCCACGCTCGCCGAGGAGGTGCGCTGCGGGCGGCTGGAGCGCAGCGCCGCCAACGCCGTGCTCGAAGGGGCCGGCGAGCCGCGCCTGCGCGCCGCTGCGCCGCACGGGCTCACCGAACGCGAAGTGCAGGTGCTGCAAGCGCTCGCGCGCGGCCGGGTCGACAAGCAGATCGCCGCCGAGCTGGGCATCTCGCACCGCACGGTGCACCACCACAACCAGGCCATCTTCGGCAAGCTGGGAGTGACGACGCGCGGCGCCGCGGCGCTGTTCGCGATCGAGCACGGCCTGGTTTAACCAGGCCGCGCGGGCCTGCGCCGGGGCGTTCGTGCGCCTGGGCAATCTTGCCGATTCGGCGCGAAGGGGCGCTGCCTAGAGTGCCTTCACCCGAGCGAGTCGGGGATCGAACCGAACGTCGAACCGAACGTCACCACCCACTGGAGCCCACGCCATGCGCATGATGATGAAGATCGTGATCCCGGTCGAAGCGTCGAACAAGGCCGTGCAGGACGGCAGCGTCCGCAACCTGCTGAAGAGCTCGTTCGAGGCGCTGAAGCCCGAAGCCGTGTACTTCGTTCCCGACGCCGAGGGCCGCTGCATCCTCGTCTTCTTCGACCTCGAGCACAGCAGCGACCTGCCCGCCGCCGCCGAGCCGTTCCGCCAGGCCGTGAACGCGAGCGTCACCTTCACGCCGGTGATGAACCAGCAGGACTTCCAGACCGGCCAGGCGAAGGCACACCGCTGAAGCCGGCAGCGTCGCGGCGAGGCTCGGCGGCCGACGCCGCGCCTCGCGCCTCGCGCCTCGCGGTGCGCCGCGCGCCGCTTGCCTCAGCGCGGCAGCTCCGGCTCGCCGAGCGGCATCGGCTGCGACTCGACGGTGTGCCCTTCCTCGATCACGGCCGTTGGCACCTCGTGCAGTTCCCACACGAGGTGCAGCGCGGCCAGCGCGCGCAGCACGAGGTAGCTCGGGTCGAGCTCGAAGCGGTAGAAGCCGGCGCGCGCCGAGTTCATGTAGCGGTGGTGGTTGTTGTGCCAGGCCGCGCCCATCGTCGGGATCGCCAGCCACCACACGTTGGTGGTCCAGTCGCTGGTGGCGAAGCGGCGCCGGTGCCAGCGCCCCGGCTTGCCGCCGTGCGTGAGCGAGTTGATCGTGGCGATGCCGTGCAGCGACAGCACGGTCGGCACGAAGAAGGCCCACACCGCCGCACTCCAACCCAGGCCCCCTCCCTCGACCCGGCCGAAGAGCGGCGTGTAGGCGCCCAGCAGCACCGTGGCCACGAGCAGCACGATGGGCCACAGCATGTGCGTCTTGTTGATCCACACCAGTTCGGGGGAAGCGGGCGAGGTCCTTCACGGCGTCGAGGTCGGTGTGCAGGTCCTGCGGCTGCACGAGCCAGCCGAGGTGCGCGTGCCAGGAAGCCGCTGCCGCTGGCCGGCGACCATCGGCGAGTGCGGGTCGCCGGGGGCGGTCGGAGAGGCGGTGGTGCTTGCGGTGGTGCCAGGCCCACCAGATCGGCCCGCGCTGGCCGCTGGCCGCCACGCCCAGGCCGAGCAGCGCCTGCGCGACGCGCGAGGTCTTGAACGCGCGGTGCGCGAAGTAGCGGTGGGCGCCGGCCTCGATGAAGAACATGCGCACGAAGTAGCCGATGACCGCGGCCCAGTTGCCGGCCGTCACCGGCACGAAGAACACGCCCATGCACATCGCGTGCGAGATGGCGAGGCGGGCGAAGATGACGCGGTGGCTTTCGCCGCGCTGAATGCCGGTCTGCTGCATGGCGGGTTCCCCAACGATTCGTCGTTATGCCGGTGCGGCGTGCACGATGGCCGGCGCCGCCTTCCGTTCGTGATTCGTTCGCTCGTGATCCGTCCGAGCGGATTCGTTCGAGCCTGATTCGTTCGAGCCCATCTGTTCGAGCGGTGATTCGTTCGGCGTGATCTTTAGTGCTCGGCGGCCGCGCACCGGCCGCCGTGCTGGCGCTGCGCCCCACGAGCCCCAGGCTCATCGCGGTGCCCAGCAGCAACTACGGCGCAGCCGCCGAGCATCGACCGAGCGCCTCGCCGAGGTAGAGCGCGCCGGAGACCATCGCCACCAGCGGGCTCAGGGAAGGTGACCGACATCGCGCGCACGGCGCCGATGCGGCGCAGCAGCCGGAAGTACCAGCATGCCGAGGCCCGAACTCGCGAGGCCGAGAAAGGCCATCTCGGCCCACGCACGCGGCGTTGGCGCCACCGCAGGCCAGGTGGCCCATGCCAGCGGCGCCAGCGCCAGGCTCGCCATGCCGAGGCTGCCGGCGGTGGTGACGGTGGCGTCGACGCCGGCCATCCTGCGCCGCGTGTAGTTCGCGCCGGCGCTCCAGATCATCGCCGTCCCCAGAACCGCGGCCACCGCGAGCGCGCCGCTCGTGCTGCGCAACTCCAGCGGCCCCGAACTCACGAGCCACAGCACGCCCGCGAACCCGAGCACGAGGCCGCCGACGCGCCAGCGGCCCAGGTGTTCCTTGAACACGAAGTGCGCCAGCAGCGCCGCGAACATCGGCGCGGTGGCGTTGAGCACCGCCGACACGCCGGCGGTGATGTGCAGCGCGCCCCAGGTCATCAGCAGAAACGGCAGCGCCGTGAACGGCACGCCGACCATGAAGAGCGTGCGCGGCTGCGCCCACAGCTGCGGCAGCGTGCCGCGCCAGAGCACGAACGGCAGCAGCACGAGCGCCGCGATGCCCAGCCGCAACGCCACCAGCGGCGCCGGCCCGAACGCCGGCACCGCCGAGCGCGTGAAGAGGTAGGCTCCGCCCCAGAGCACGCTGAGCAGCATGAGTTCGACGACATCGCGCGGGCGCATCGGCGCGAGCCTACAGGCAAGCGCGCCCGCCGCGCGCGGTTCCCGCCCAAAGCCGCCGCCGCGCGCCGGCAGCGTGCCCGGCGCGCGACACGGCGGCACTACGTGTCCAGAGACATGTCGAGCTACCCGTCGAACTACATGTCGATCGCCTGCGCGATCTCGATCGAGCCGCCGTTCCTCAGCAACGGGCAGCCCTTGGCCTTCTTGTGCGCGTCGTCGAGGCTCGACGCTTCGATCAGGCTGTAGCCGCTGGCAGGGTTGGCGCCGCCGCCTGCGGCGAGCGAGCCGTCGGAGCGGACCGTGCTCGAGACGCCCACCGGGTTGCCGCCATCGATGACGGCCGCACCCAGCGAGCCGAACCAGGCGCCCCAGGCGTCCATCACCGCCTTGCCTTCGGCCGCGTTGGCGGGCATCTTGCCGCCGCCGTGGTAGACGAACAGGTACTTGGCCATTGCAGTGTCTCCGTTGCGGGCGACCGGGAATCCGATCGGCTCCGGCGGTGGAGACTATTGACAGCGATGCTGCGCTTCAACGGCGAGATCGCTGACAATTCCGGCCGCGTATTGGAGACTATTCACAGTCTAACGACGCGATGGCCACCACCCTCGACAGCACTGGCGCCTCCGACACAGTGGCGCCGCCGCCCGCGCTGCAGGCAGCGCTCGATCGCCTGCGCGAACTGCGCGTGATCCCGCGCGCCGGCGCGGCACTCGACAAGGACGCCGGTGAAGTGACGCTGCGGCTGGGCGCCGCGGTGCTCGCCGAGGTGCCGGCGTTCTCCGAATCGCGCAACCCCGATGTGTTGCCTGGGCTCCAACGGCACGCCGGCGAGCATGTGGCCGAGCTGCGGCGTCTTTTCGGCGGCGGGCCGGTGCGGCCGTTCGATTTCGTGCGCGCGCATGCGCGGCAGCGGGCGGCGCAACGCTTTCCGCTCGAAGCGACGCTGCAGGCGTACCGATGTGCCCTGCAGACTGTGTTGCCGTGGCTGCAGGCCGCGGCGCTGACGGCCGCTCAGAGCGCTCAGATGCCCGCGGAGAAGGCCGCTCGGAAGGCGACCGGGAAAGCCGCGCAGAAGACCACGCAGAAAACCCCGCAGGAAACCGCTTCGGAAGCACACGCGCAGCCGCCGGGCAGCCCCCCGCACGTCGCGCAGGCGGTGGCCGATTTCGCCGACGAGTACATGGCCATCGCCGGCATCGTCGCCGCGGCCGAGTACGTCGCGCACACGCGCGCTCTCGCCGAAGCCGAGGGCGACCGCCGCACCGAGCTGCTCGGCATCCTCGTCAGCGGCTACGACGAGGCCGACGCGCGCGTCGCGCGCCTGCTCAAGCGCGCCGGCTACCTGGAGCAGCGCCTGAGCTTCTGCGTCGCCGTCGCGCAATCGACCGACCCGCTGGAGATGGAGAGCCCGGCGCGCGCGCTGCGCATCGTGCAGGCGATGACCGAGGCGGTGGCCGCGATGCCGGTGCGCGCGCTCGTCGGCGTGCGCGGCAACACCGTCGTCGCGGTGTACTCTGACCTGCGCCGCACGTCGGGCTGGACGGCACCGCAGGCGAGCCTGGCCAAGCGCCTGCGGCCGCACCTGCTGGCGCTCGGCCCGGCGGTGCTGATCGGACTCTCGGCCGACCAGCCTTCGACATCGTTCATCCCGCGCGCGCTGCACGAAGCCACGGTGGCGCTCGACTTCGCCAGCGTCGGCGAGCGGCTGGTGTCGTTCACCGCGCTGCCGATCCGGCGCCTGCTCGTGCACCGCGGCGCAGGCTACGTGCAGTCGGCCTTGCCGGCGTGGTACGCGGCACTGCGCGAGGCCGACCGCAAGTCCGGCGGCAGCCTGGTGAAGACGCTGCGCGCGCTGGCCGACGCCGACATGAACGTGCAGCGCGCCGCGCGCGAGATCGGCGTGCACGCCAACACGCTGTACGCGCGGCTCGTGCGCATCGCCGACCTCACGGGGCTCGACGCGCAGCGCTACCACGACCTCACGCAGCTGCTGCTCGCAGCCGACTGCGCGCCGGCGTGAGGCGCCGTGAGGCGCCGTGATACCGAGTCGCGTTCGATCCTGAAGAACCGTTCGCGCTGAGCTTGTCGAAGCGCCGCCCTTCGACGGGGCTGCAATGGGCTTCGACAAGCTCAGCCCGAACGGATTCTTATGCGATTGATGGCGAATCCGCGTGAGGCGCCGTGAGGCGGCGTGGCGCGGCGTGACTCGGCACGTGCGGGCCGCACGAGCCGGCAACCGGCGAACGCATGTCCGCCCCCGCAGCGGGCATACCTGCAGCCCCTCCTGGGGATCGGCCGCCGCGCGCCGCCAGTGCGATGATGCGCCGCGTCCTGGGGAGGACCGGGAACGTGCGGCTGCTCGAACGCGAAAACCAGCTTGCCCAGTTGAGGCGCGCTTTCGCCGCCCTGGCCGAAGGCGGGCCGGGGCTGTGTGCCGTCATCGCCGGCGAATCGGGCATCGGCAAGACCTCGCTCGTGCAGGCGTTCGTGCAGGGACTGCCGCGCGGCACGAAGGTGCTCTCCTGCGGCTGCGAGGCGCTCTTCACGCCGCGTCCGCTGGGGCCGTGGGTCGACATCGCTTCGCACTTCCCGCCGCCGCTCGCGCAGGCGCTGCTGCGCGCGCCGGGCGCCGGCAGCGCCTTCGCGCCGCTGCTGCGCCACTTCGCCGAGGCGCCGGCGGCGCAGGTGCTGGTGATGGAGGACGTGCACTGGGCCGACGCGGGCAGCCTCGATCTGCTGCACCACCTCGGCCGCCGGTTGCACGGCTTGCGGCTGATGCTGGTGCTGACGCATCGCAGCGCCGGGCTCGATGCCGAACACCCGCTGCAAAGCGTGCTCGGCGCGCTCACCGCCGCGACGACTCTGCGCCTGACGCTGCCGCCGCTGTCGCCGCAGGCGGTGGAAACGCTCGCGCGCTCGGCGCGGCGCAGCAGCGCCGGCCTGCACGCGGCCACCGGCGGCAACCTGTTCTACGTGGCCGAGGCGCTGGCCAGCCCCGAAGGCGTGCCGCCATCGGTGCGCGACGCGGTGCTCGGCGAGCTGGCGCGGCTGGCGCCCGAAGCGCGCCGCCTCGCGCAATGGGTGAGCCTGTTCCCGGCCCGCGCCGAGCGCCTGCTGCTCGAATCACTGGACGCTGAGGCCGCGGCGGCGCTGCCCGCCAATGCTGCGCAGCGGGCTGCTCGTGGCCGACGCCGCGACGGTCGCCTTTCGCCACGAGCTGGCCCGCGCTGTCGTCTACGAGGAGCTGCCGGCGCCGTGGCGCAGCGATGGCCATGCGGAGATCCACGCGGCCTGCGCGCCGCGACAACGGGAATGGCGCAACGACGGGAACGGCCACGGCCACCGCGCTGGGCTCACCGCGTTCACCACGCCGAAGCCGCCGGGCTGCGCGCCGAGGTGGCGGTACTCGCGCCGCGCGCCGTTGCGCATCATCGCCGCGGTGACCGGCGCGCACCGCGAGGCGGCGCGCCTCTACGCCCTGGCGCCTCCGCCGCCGAACCCGAGGCCGGACGCTGCCCGGCGCGCCACGCTGCTGGAGCAATGGGCCGACGAGCTGACGCTGGTCAACCGCCACCGCGAAGCGATTGCCGCGCGCGAAGGCGAGGCGCTCGCGATCCACGCCCGGCATGGCGACGAAGCACGCCGCGGTGCCGGCCTGCGTGCGCTGGCGCGGCTGCACTGGTTCGACGCCGGTGGCCGCGGCGAGTGCGTGCCGATCGCCCACCAGGCCATCGCGGCGCTGGAGCCGCTGGGCCCTCGCGCGAGCTGGCGCTGGCCTACAAGCGTCGCTGTCGCACCCGCATCTGGTGGGCGAGGACATGGCCGGCAGCCAGCTGTGGGGCCTGCGCGCCGTCGAGATGGCCGAGGTCGTGGAGGACAACGAGGCCCTGTGCCACGCGCTGAACAACGTCGGCTGCGCCCGCCTGCGCCTGCACGACGACCCGCTCGCCTGGGATCGCCTGCGGCGCAGCCCGCGCCGGGCGCTGCAGCGATTGACCAGGCCGAACGCGGCGCGGGCCTACAACAACTCCCTGTTCATCCTGTCGGTGGTGCACCACCACTTCGAGGAGGCGCCGGCCACGCCGAGCAGGGCATCGCCTGGTGCGAAGCCAACGGGCTGGACGTGTTCAACGGCTGCGCATCCGGCGCGCGTCTGCGCGCACGCCTACGGCGAGTGGGCCCTGGCCGGATGCCGACCTCGACGAGATCACGGCGCACCACCGGCCCTCGCCGATGGAAGCGGCCACGCACGCCTTCGTCGCCGCGGTGCTCGCGTGCGCCGCGGCCGGCCTGGCGCGCGAGCGGCCGACGGCGGCCGTGCACGACATGCAGCGGCATCGTCGAGATCTGGTTCATCACCACCGCTGCGGCGCTGGCCGAGGCGGCGTGGCTGGCCGGCGACTTCGCCGCCACCGAGGCCGTGGCGCGCCCTGGGCTCGAGCAGACCCTCGCCATCGGCGATAGCCGGCGCTCGGGCGAACTTGCGGCCTGGTTGCACCCGCGCGGGTGCGGCGGTGCCCTCGTTGCTGCCGATGCCGCCCGTGCCTGCGCACCTCGAACTGGCGCTACCGGCGCGAGGCCGCCGACGAATGGGACCGGCTCGGCCGCCTGCACACCGCGCGCTGGCGCTCGGCAGCAGTGACGACGAAGGCGCCTGCATCAGGCGCTGGCGACACCCTCGAGGGCCTCGGCGCCGAGCCGGCCGCGCGCTGATGCGCACGCGCGGCCGCGTGAGCATGGCACGCGCTGGCCGCCGCGGCGAGCGCAGAAGCCGCGCACGCGCCAGGACCCGCTGGGCCTGACGACGCGCGAGCGCGAGGTCTTCAACCTGCGGCAAGGCTTGTCCAACGCCGAGATGGCGCGGCAACTGCACCGCCTGAACGCACGACTGGCCTGGGCGTCGCCGCGGTGCTGGCCAAGGCCGGCGTGACCACACGCGTGCAACTGCTGGCACGCGCGCTCGAGCCCCTCGTCACCGCCGGCGGCGCCGGCCGAGCCCTCCGGCATCGCCGGCGGTTGAGCTTCGGCGAGCCGTGCGCTGCGCGTCGCTGCTGCTTCACTGCGCGGCCGCTGCTGCGGCTTCCACTCGCGGAAGGATGCTCGCGGCTTCGCCCCACTCCCCATCGGAGCGGCGGGGCCGGATCTGAGTACCAGCACCCAAGACCGCCCGCGCCCACGTGCCTAGCGTTGCACCGCATGCAGTGGCTGCACCGCTCTGCACACGAGGAAATTTCGACGCACCGGTCCACAGGGAAGCAACGACTCGAAGGAGCAGCGAACATGAACAGCATCCACACGGTCCACTCGGCAGCGGCGTGCATGGCAGCGGCAGCGGCCCTCACGATGGCCACTTTCGCGCCACCGGTCGAGGCCGGCACCTCGTGCAGCGGCGTCGAGATCCGCGTGCGCAACGACAAGAGCATCGCCATCAAGGTGCTGAAGGTGCGCTACCAGGTCGCGCCCAACGGCACCTGGCACACCGAGGATCTCAACAACGGCGTGCTCAAGCGCAACGGCTTCGAGCAGACCTGGATGAACCAGACGCTCGGCAGCGCGCCCGAGGGCAGCAAGCTGAACTTCAAGGTCGTCTTCCAGAACGACCTGGGCGGCGGCTGGAGCGACGACAAGGAGATGTTCTTCGACAAGTCGGACAAGACCTGCACCGACGGCAAGGACTACTTCATGATCGTCAAGTGAGCCGCGCGGGCGGCCGGTGCGAGAGCCTGACGCAAAGACGGAGTGTCAGCCGTGACGCACCGGTCTTGCCCGCCGCCTTCGCCCGGCGCGCAGATGACGCGGCCCACGGCGCGGGCCGCCGTGCTCGTCGCCTTGCTCGTCACGTTGGCGGCCTGCGGCGGTGGCGGCGGCGATGCCGGCCTCGCCGATCCGCCGCCCGCGCCGCCGCCGCCCCCGCCGCCTCCCGTGCAGCCGCTCGGCATCGACCGGCATTGGACCTTCAGCCAGGAGTTCTTCGACGAGAGCACCTTCCAAGGCCGCTGGCAAGCCATCGGCCCTGAGCGCTACCAGGCCAGCGGCGAGGTGCACGAGGAGATCGTGCTCGATCCGCCCGGCACGCATGGCGAGCCGGCGCGCGCGGTCGAGGTTTATTCCAACGCCAGCGGCAACACCTACTGGGTGAGCGCCGAGTCGCCGCGCGGCAGCACGCTGGTCGGCGAGTCGCGCATCGGCAGCGAGGTGGAACTGGTGCAGCAGATGGCGTTTCGCAAGCGGGCCGCCGACGCGACCCTGAAGTTCGTCATCACGCACCTGGACATCGAGGCGAGGGACGGCAACCCCTCGCCGTCGGACTGCCAACTGCAGGCCGCCGATGACGAGGACTGCGCGCACGACGTGTACGGGTGGGCCGCGCTGGATCTCAGGATGGTGGCCGCACCGGTGCCGAATCCGCAGGGCCTGCCCCGCGTCGAGGAGTACTTCTACGAGACCATCGGTGCCTCGGTCAATGGGT
>JAXMEZ010000043.1:0-33643 GCA_046348035.1 Rubrivivax sp.
TTCGCCCTTGATGAAGCGGTCGGGCAGGAACATGCCCTTGTCGGGGTCGAAGAACTGCTCGATCGTGCGCGTCTCGGTGAGGCCCGCGGCCTTCAGTGCCAGGTAGATCGAGCGCGCCAGCTCGTGGTTCTCCGGCGCGTCGGTGCTGTGCCAGTTGTCGAACGAGATGTGAAAGCCGTCGAGGTAAGGCTTGCGGCCCGCGGCCACTTCGGCGACGAACTGCTGCGGCGTCTTGCCCGCCTTCTCGGCGGCGATCATGATCGGCGCGCCGTGCGCGTCGTCGGCGCAGACGAAGTGCACCTCGTTGCCCAGCATCCGCTGCAGCCGCACCCAGATGTCGGCCTGGATGTACTCCATGATGTGGCCGATGTGGAACGCGCCGTTGGCGTAGGGCAGGGCAGTGGTGACGAAGAGCTTGCGCGGCATGGTCTGTCAATTCTAGGTGCCGCTCCGAGGGAGATTCGGGGCTGGGCTAGACTCGCCCGCCGACCCAACGAGGAGACCTTCCGCCCATGCCCGCCCCCGCCGAAACTGCCGTGCTCGATGCGCTGAAGGCGGTGCTCGACCCGAACACCGGCCGCGACTTCGTCAGCACGCGCGCCTTGCGCAACCTGCGCATCGAAGGCGGCGACGTCTCCTTCGATGTCGAGATGGGCTACCCGGCGAAGACGCAACACACGGCGCTGCGCGCGGCGCTGGTGGCCGCGGCGAAGAAGGTGAGCGGCGTCGCCAACGTCAGCGTCTCGATCTCCACCAAGGTCACGGCGCACTCGGTGCAGCGCGGCGTGCAGCTGCTGCCGGGCGTCAAGAACATCATCGCCGTCGCTTCGGGCAAGGGCGGCGTCGGCAAGAGCACGACGACGGCCAACCTGGCGCTCGCCCTCGCCGCCGAAGGCGCGAGCGTCGGCATCCTCGACGCCGACATCTACGGCCCGAGCCAGCCGATGATGATGGGCATCACGGGCCAGCCCGAGAGCACCGACGGCAAGACGATGCAGCCGATGGAGAACCACGGCGTGCAGGTGATGAGCATCGGCTTCATGGTGCAGCCCGACCAGGCGATGATCTGGCGCGGCCCGATGGCGACGCAGGCGCTCGACCAGCTGCTCAGGCAGACGAACTGGCGCGAACTGGACTACCTGCTCGTCGACATGCCGCCGGGCACCGGCGACATCGCCTTGACGCTCTCCCAGCGCGTGCCGCTGACGGGCGCCATCATCGTCACGACGCCGCAGGACATCGCGCTCATCGACGCCAAGAAGGGCCTGACGATGTTCGAGAAGGTCGGCGTGCCGATCCTGGGCATCGTCGAGAACATGGCGGTGCACGTGTGCACGAACTGCGGCCACGTCGAGCACATCTTCGGCGCCGAAGGCGGCAAGCGCATGGCCGCCGAGTACAAGGTGGACTACCTCGGCGCGCTGCCGCTGACGATGAAGATCCGCGAGCAGGCCGACAGCGGCCGCCCGACGGTGGTGGCCGAGCCCGAAGGCGAAGTGGCGGCGCTGTACCGGCAGGTGGCGCGCACGGTGGCAGTGAAGATCGCCGCCAAGGCGAAGGACTTCAGCAGCAAGTTCCCGACGATCACGGTCAGCAAGGGGACCTGAAGCCCTTCTCCCTCTCCCCGCCTGCGGGGAGGGGGCAGGGGTGAGGGGTTGCGGAACCGTGCCGCTCTACCCGCCGCCGCCCGCGCCTTCCCGCAACCGTTCCAGCTCCTCAGGCGTATTGGCGTTGAAGAACGCCTGCGCGTCGTCGAACGGCACCAGCACCTGCCCCTGCGCGCGCGTGAAGCGCTCGATCTTGCGTTCGCCCGCTGCGAGTGCCGCTTCGAGCGCCGGGCGCAGCGAGCGGTGCAGCAAGCAGAACACCGGTTGCGGCAGCGGCGCACCGGCGTCGCCACCGGTGACTTCGGCATTCGCCGTCACCGGCATCGCGGCGCGCACGCCGGCGGCTCGAGCGGCAACGAGCAGGCGCGCGACGAGGTCCACCGGAAAGCGCGGCGTGTCGCAAGGCACGGTAACGAGCCACTCGCTGCCGGTGCCTTCGATGCCGGCGAGCCCGGCCAGCATGCCCGCCAGCGGCCCCGGGTAGTCGGCCAGCGCATCGGGCCACACCGGCACGCCGAAGGCCGCATAGGCCTCGGTGTTGCGGTTGGCGTTGATCGCCAGCGCCGCCACCTGAGGCCGCAGCCGCTCGAGCGCATGCGCCACCAGCGGCCGGCCGTCGAGCAGCTGCAGGCCCTTGTCGACGCCGCCCATGCGGCTGCCGCGGCCACCGGCGAGGACGAGGCCGGTGACGGTGGCAGAGGCGGGTGGCGAGGCGAGCGGCTCGGTCATGGCGGTGTTCGAAGGACTGGCCGCGGCATTGTCGGCGTGCGGCGAACATGACCGCGGCCAAGGGCCTGGGACGCCACCTGTGGTCCACTGCGGGCCATGCCTGGATCGCCGGCCCGGCCGCAACCGCAACCTCGCGTGGAATCGCTGCCGCGCCTGAGCGCCGCGCGCGTGCCGCTGACGCGCGAAGTGCTCGTCGTCGCTTCCGACGGCACGCCGCGGCGCGTGCCGCTGGCCGCCGAGCGCGCGCTGACGCTGTACGTCGACCGCCAGGAACTCGTGACGCTGATGACGCTCGGGCAGGAGCCCGAGCTGCTGGCGCTCGGGTACCTGCTGAACCAGGGCCTCGTCGCCGGCGCGAGCGAGGTCGAGTCGATCACCCTCGATTGGGAGGTCGGCGCGGCGGCGGTGCGCACCGTGCGCGGCGTCAGCGGCCTGGCGGGGAAGCTCGCGAAGCGCACCGTCACCACCGGCTGCGGCCAGGGCACCGTGTTCGGCGACTGGCTCGACCGCGTTGCGCCGCTGCCGCCGGCGACGGCCGAGTCAGAGGCCGGCTCGGTGGCGCATGCGACGCTGGTGCGGATCCTCGACACGATGCGCCGCTTGCCGAGCATCCACCGCGAAGCGGGCTCGGTGCACGGCACGGCGCTGTGGCGCGTGCGCGGCGCGAACGGCGCGAACGGCGCGAACGGCGATGAAGGCCCGCAGATGCTCGTCCACATCGAGGACGTGGGCCGCCACAACGCGGTGGACACCGTGGCCGGCTGGATGGCGATGAACGGCGCCACGGGCACCGATTGCTGGCTCTACACCACCGGCCGCCTGACGAGCGAGATGGTGCTGAAGGCGGCGCACCTGCGCCTGCCGCTCGTCGTCTCGCGCAACGGCGCCACGGCGATGGGGCAGCAGCTCGCCGAGCAGTTGAACCTCACGCTCATCGGCCGCGCCAGCGGCGAGCGGTACCTGTGCTACAGCGGCGCCGAGCGGCTGGCGCTGGCGGTGCCGTCGCCGCCTGTCGCGGTGGGTCGCTGATCGGCAGAACGTCTGTCGGCGCCTCACTTCGTGCCTACACGAGCCCGTCGAACAGCCATACCGTCACCGGTTCCCCCGCAGCCACCGAGCCCTGCTCGTGGCTGAGCACGACGAGCGCGTTGGCCTCGCTCATGCTGCGCAGCACGCCGGCGCCCATCAAGGGTCAGTTCACGCTCGATCTGCTCGATGCTCGGCAAGCTGGTCTGCAGCTCGGGCGGCAGCGAACACCAGCTGGTACTCGGCCACGCCGAGCGGCCGGGCCTGGCCGCGCAACGCGTACTCGGCCACCACCTTGTTCGTTTCAACAGCAGCAGCCCGATGGTCGGACCGTCCTGCGGGTGCTTCACCCGCGCATCCACCGAGGTCAGGTAGAAGCCCAACTGGCCCAGGTGCTCGGGCTTGAACTTGCCCGCCTTGATTTCCACCACCACGTAGCAGCGTAACCTGAGGTGATAGAAGAGAAAGTCGATGAAGAACTCGTCACCGGCCACGTCCAGAAGCACCTGCCGCCGACGAAGGCGAAGCCGGCCCCCAGTTCCAGCAGGAACTCGGTGACGTGGCGCACCAGGGCGTGTTCGATCTCGCGCTCCTGTGCCTCGTCGCCCAGGCCCAGGAAGTCGAAGCGGCGGATCCTTGATCGACTCGCGCGGCGTCGGACTGCGGCGCGGGCAGCGTGACCGGGAAGTTGGTGACGGCCTGGCCGCTGCGCTCCAGCAGCCGGGTCTCGATCTGCATCACCAGCACGTTGCGCGACCAGTTGTGTTCGATGGCCTTGGCCGCATACCAGCGGCGCGTCTGCGGCCCAGGCAGCTTGTCCAGCAGCGCCAACTGGTGGTACCAGGGCAGTTGTGCAAGCACCGCTTGCACAAATTCAGCATCGGGCCATGCGTCGGCGAAGGCGCGCATGTACTTCAGGTTGCGCGGCGAGAAGCCCTTCATGTCGGGAAAGGCCGCCCGCAGGTCTTTCGCCAGCCGGTCGATGACCTTCGTGCCCCAGCCTTGCTCGGCCTGCCGCGCGAGGATGTCGCGGCCGATCTGCCAGTAAAGCAGCACCAGTTCGCGGTTGACGGCCAGCGTGGCGCGCTGCTGCGCGGCGTGGATGCGGCCCTTCAACTCGGCCAACCAGTCGGCGTAGCCCTCGGGCTGCGGGCTCAGGCCGTGCGGCAGCGCGGACGCGGGTGCCAATTTGGCCTTGGGCTTCGGCTTGCTCATGCCTTCGCGCTCGCGGCGGTCGTCGTGTCCTTGTTGCCGAAGGCGGCGGGGAAGGCGAAAGGGAACTCGGCCGCGTCGAAAGGCTGGAGCGCCAGGTCGGAGACGGCTTGTTCGACGGCGTTCATTGGCGTGCGGGCGCTCCTCGGGCGCCGCAGCATCGTAGCAACCGTGGCAAGTGAGGCGGAGTCAGACGAGAGCGTCGAACAACCACACCGTCACCGGCTCGCCCGCGGCGACCGAGCCCTGATCGTGGCCGAGCACGACGAGCGCATTGGCCTCGCTCATGCTGCGCAGCACGCCGGCGCCCTGGCTGCCGGTGAGCCGCACCTGCCAGGACGGCCCATCGGCACCGGCCTCGCGCGCCGGCTCGACGATGCCGCGCTGGAACTCGGTGCGCCCCGGGCGCTTGCGGATCGCGACCGTCGAACGCGCGCTCAGTTGCGGCAGCGGCTCGGGCGCGGCGCCCGCCAGCACCAGCAGCGCCTCGCGCACGAAGGCGTAGAAGGTGACGAGCGCGGCCACCGGGTTGCCGGGCAGCGCAAAGAGCCAAGAGGTTTCTTCGTGCCCGGCGGCTGCGCCCGGTCGCCTGAGCGGGCCGAACGCGAACGGCCGCCCCGGCCGCATCGCCACCTTCCAGAACGACACGTCGCCGTGCGCGGCGAGCACGTCGCGCGTGTAGTCGGCATCGCCGGCGCTGACGCCGCCGCTGGTGATCACCACGTCGGCTTCGGCGAGAGCGCGTTCGACGACGGCGGCCAGCGCGGCGCGGTCGTCGCGAACGAGGCCGAGGTCGATGGCCTCCATGCCAAGCCGCCGCACCGCCGCGCCAAGCGCGAAGCGGTTGCTGTCGTAGATGCAGCCCGGCGGCAGCGGCGCGCCGGGGGCGACCACTTCGTCGCCGGTGGAGAAGAGGGCCACCTTGAGCGGGCGCATCACCGCGAGTTCGGTGAGCCCGAGCGACGCGGCCAGGCCCACGTCGGCCGGCCGCAGCACGCGCCCGGCGCGCAGCGCCGGCTTGCCTGCAGCGAGATCCTCGCCGCGCTTGCGGCGGTTCTCGCCGGGGCGGATGACGCCGGCGGCGATGTGCACTTCGCCATCGTCCGGCGAACCATGCACCTGCACCAGTTCGAGCGGCACGACGGTGTCCGTGCCTTCAGGCATCACGGCGCCGGTCATGATGCGCACGCATTGCCCTTCGCCCACGCCGCCCGCGAAAGGCCGGCCGGCGAACACCGCACCCGCGGCACGCAGCAGCGTGGCGCCGCTGCCTTCGCCTCCGACACCGCCCCCGAGCGCGCTGCCGGCGAAGGCGTAGCCGTCCATCGCCGAGTTGTCGTGCGCCGGTACGTCGATCGGGGAGATCACGTCGGCGGCCAGCACGCGGCCGGCAGCTTGCGCTAGCGGCACCGTCCGCGCCTCGCTGCGCGGCAGCGGCACCACCGAGCGCGCGATCGCCGCGCGCGCTTCGTCCACGCTGAGGTTGCGCTCACCGGCGGCAAGCGGGGAAGGGCCGAGGTCTTGGTTCATGGGTCCGGTGGTGTTGGGCCCGGATTGTCGACAATGCCGGCGCCCTTCCTCCTGCCCCTTCACCCTTCCGCGAAGAACTGCCATGAGCCCAGCGATCGACCTGCGCAGCGACACCGTTACCCGCCCGAGCCCGGCGATGCGCGAGGCGATGGCCCGCGCCGACGTCGGCGACGACCAGTACGGCGAGGACCCGACGACCAACCGCCTGCAGGAGCAGATGGCCGCGCTGCTGGGCAAGGAAGCGGCGCTGTGGATGCCCAGCGGCACGATGGCCAACCAGGTGGCGCTGCTCGTGCTGGCGCGCGCCGGCGACGAGGTGGTCACGGCGCGCGAAGCGCACGCCGGCTGGCACGAAGCCGGCGGCGCGGCGGCGAACGCCGGCGTGCAGATCATCGAAGTGGGCGAGCGCGGCGTCTTCACGCGCGAGCAGTTCGAAGCGGCCATCAAGCCGGCCGGGCTGCCGGTGTTCCCGGCCACGACGGTGGTGGAGATCGAGAACACGCACAACCGTGCCGGCGGCGTCG
Organism: Rubrivivax sp.; assembly: GCA_046348035.1. GTDB lineage: Bacteria > Pseudomonadota > Gammaproteobacteria > Burkholderiales > Burkholderiaceae_C > Rubrivivax. The sequence continues at coordinate 6,629 of JAXMEZ010000043.1, forward strand.
TCTTCGCGCAGGACGAGGTGGTGCGCATCTGCGCCGCGGCGCGCGAGCGCGGCATCGCCAGCTTCCTCGACGGCGCGCGTTTGTGGAACGCGGCCGTGGCCAGCGGCAAGAGCGAAGGCGAACTGGCGGCGCCGTTCGACCTCGTCTCGGTGGCGTTCAGCAAGGGGCTCGGCGCGCCCGGCGGCTCGCTGCTGGCCGGCACGCGCGAAGCGATCCAGCGCGCCAACCGGCACCGCCGGCGCCTGGGTGGCGCGATGCGGCAAGTGGGCATCTTCGCCGCGGCGGCGCTGCACGGCTTCGAGCACCACCGCGAACGCCTCGCCGCCGACCACGCCAACGCGCGGCGCCTCGCCGAGCGGCTGGCGGCCTGCCCTGGCGTGCAGCTCGACCTCGCGAGCGTGCAGACCAACATCGTCGTCTTCCACCTCGCGCCCGGCGCGCCCGATGCGGCCACGGTGGTGGCGCAGGCACGCGCGCGCGGCGTGCTGCTCAACGCCTTCGGGACGCGCACCGTGCGCGCCGTGACGCACCTGGACGTGAGCGCAGCGCAGTGCGACGAAGCGGCGAAGCAGCTGGCGGTGGTGTTGGGCGGGCGGTAGCGCGCGGCACACGACGGCGCGTCATCCGCGGATCAACCGGCCGGCGCGACCCTCGGTGCGTCCACCGGCCCCGGCGGGCCTCGGCAGTCGGCTTCGCCATGGCGGCGGCAATGCTAGGGTTTGCCGAGGATCCCGGCAGAGCCCGCATTGCTGCGCCGCCGCACCCGTCGCCCGCCCTCGGCGGCGACCGCTTCGGCATGGCCCGCGCCGCGACAACTTGTCGCGCAGCGTTGTCGCAACCCCCCGGGGCGAACCCGATGGCCGCTGCGGCTCTAGCGCGCGATAACCCTCGGTACGTGCGGCGTGACCGCCGGATTCGATCGTCCGGACCCCACCGGACCTGGAGGGTGACAACACCATGGACATGAACCGGAGGCAGTTCTTCCGGGTCAGTGGAGCAGGGCTCGCGGCATCGAGCCTCGTCGCGCTGGGCTTCTCGCCCACCGCGGCGCTCGCGGAGACGCGCAGCTTCAAGCTGGCCAGGACCACCGAGACGCGCAGCGCGTGCCCCTATTGCTCGGTGAGCTGCGGGCTCGTCATCTACACGCTGGGCGACAAGGCCAAGAACGTCAAGCCCACCATCGTCCACATCGAGGGCGACCCCGACCACCCGGTGAGCCGCGGCACGCTGTGCCCCAAGGGCGCCGGCGTGATGGACATGATCCAGTCGCCCAACCGCGTCAAGGTGCCGCAGGTCCGCGAGGCCGGCAGCAATGAGTGGAAGCGCATCACCTGGGAAGAGGCGCTCACGCGCGTGGCCAAGCACATGAAGGCCGACCGCGACGCCAACTTCATCAAGACCAACGCTGCCGGCACGACGGTGAACCGCTGGAACAGCACCGGTTTCCTGATGTCCTCGGCCGCCTCCAACGAAAGCAGCTATCTCTCGGTCAAGGTCGCGCGCGGCCTTGGCATGGTGGCAATCGATACGCAAGCACGCGTCTGACACGCGCCGACGGTGTCCAGTCTGGGCCCGACTTTCGGTCGCGGAGCGATGACGAATAGCTGGAACGACATCAAGAATGCCGATCTGGTGATGATCATGGGCGGCAACGCCGCCGAAGCCCACCCCTGCGGCTTCAAGTGGGTTGTCGAGGCGCAGCAGCAGCGCAAGGCCAAGCTCGTCGTCGTCGACCCGCGCTTCACGCGCTCGGCCGCGGTGGCCGACTACTACGCGCCGGTGCGCGTGGGCACCGACATCGCCTTCCTCGGCGGCGTCATCAACTACCTGCTCACCAACGACAAGATCCACCGCGACTACGTCAAGTTCAACACCGACGCGACGTTCCTCACCAAGCCCGGCTACGGCTTCGACAACGGCTTCTTCAGCGGCTACAACGGCGACAAGCGCAGCTACGACAAGTCCACCTGGGGCTACCAGATGGGCGACGACGGCTTCGTCAAGGTCGACGAGACGATGCAGGACCCGGCTTGCGTGCTGCAGCAGCTGAAGAAGCACTACAGCCGCTACACGCCCGAACAGGTGAGCAAGATCACCGGCACGCCGAAGGACCAGTTCCTGAAGGTGTGCGAGCTGATCGCCGGCACCTCGACGCCGGACAGGACGATGACGATCCTGTACGCGCTCGGCTGGACGCAGCACTCGGTGGGGTCGCAGAACATCCGCACGATGGCCATGATCCAGCTGCTGCTGGGCAACATGGGCCGCCCGGGCGGCGGCGTCAACGCGCTGCGCGGCCACGCCAACGTGCAGGGCGTGACCGACATGAACGCCTACTCCGAGGTGCTCTCGGGCTACCTCTCGGCGCCCACCGATGCCGACACCAACCGCACCGAGTACCTGGCGCGGCGCACGCCCAAGCCGCTGCGCCCGGGGCAGATGGCGTTCACGCAGAACTTCCCGAAGTGGCACACGAGCCTGATGAAGGCCTACTACGGGAACGCGGCGACGGCCGAGAACGACTTCGCGTACGACTGGATCCCCAAGCGCGACCTGCCCTACGACGTGATGCACATCTTCGAGCTGATGCATCAGGGCAAGATGAACGGCTTCATCTGCCAGGGCTTCAACCCGATCGGCTCGGTGCCCAACCAGAAGAAGCTGGTGGCGGCGCTGTCGAAGCTGAAGTACCTCGTCATCATCGACCCGCTGCAGACCGAGACGAGCGAGTTCTGGAAGAACTTCGGCCCGCTCAACGACGTCAAGACGGCCGAGATCAAGACCGAGGTCTTCCGCTTCCCGAGCAGCTGCTTCGCCGAGGAGACGGGGAGCTTCACGAACTCCAGCCGCGTGATCTACTGGAAGGAGGCCGCGCTGCCGCCCCCGGGCGAGGCGATGACCGACTCCGAGATCGTCGCGCGCCTGTTCATGAAGCTGCGCGCCGCGTATGCCAAGGACGGCGGCGCTGCGCCCGAGCCGGTGGCGGCGCTGACCTGGCCGTACCTCAACCCCAACGTGCCCACGTCGGCCGAGGTGCTGCGCGAGATCAACGGCCGCGCCATCGCCGACGTGCTGGCGCCCGCGGACCCGAAGGATCCGAAGGCACCGCGCGCCGTGCTCGTCAAGGCCGGCGAGCAGATGCCCAACTTCGCGCTGCTGCAGGCCGACGGCTCCACCGCGTGCGGCAACTGGATCTACGCCGGTTGCTGGACGCAGGCGGGCAACATGACGGCGCGGCGTGACTTGTCCGACCCGAGCGGCCTGGGCGTGTACCAGAACTGGGGTTTCTCGTGGCCGGCCAACCGGCGCATCCTCTACAACCGCGCCTCGGCCGACGCCAACGGCAAGCCGTGGGACGCCACGCGCGCCTACACGCGCTGGGACGGCACGCGCTGGAGCGGACCCGACGTGCCCGACATGCGGCTCGATGCCGCGCCCGAGCAGGGCGTGGGCTCGTTCATCATGAACCCCGAAGGCGTCGCGCGGCTGCACGCGGTGGGCATGGCCGAAGGGCCGTTCCCCGAGCACTACGAGCCGTTCGAGAACCCGGTGGGCGTGAACCTGATGTGCCCGACCAACCCGAAGGCCGTCAGCAACCCGGCGGCGCGCGTCTACAAGGGCGACCTGGAGGCGTTCGGCAAGGCTTCGGACTTCCCGTACGCGGCGACGACCTACCGCCTCACCGAGCACCACCACTTCTGGACCAAGCACGCCGTCAGCAATGCCGTCACGCAGCCGGCGCCCTTCGTCGAGATCGGCGAAGAGCTGGCCAAGGAGAAAGGCATCAAGCAGGGCGACAAGGTGCGCGTCAAGAGCAACCGCGGCGAGGTGGTGGCGGCCTGCGTCGTCACCAAGCGCATCCGCGGCCTGGACGTCAACGGCAAGAAGGTGCACACGGTGGGCATTCCCATCCACTGGGGCTACAAGGGGGTGACGCAGAACGGCTACCTGGCCAACGGCTTGACGCCCTTCGTCGGCGACGCGAACTCGCAGACGCCGGAGTTCAAGGCGTTCCTCGTCAACATCGAGAAGGCGTGAGGTAAGCCATGGCCAGTCTGCAATCACTGGACGTGGTGGCGCGCTCCGCTACCACGACACCCTCGCCCCGCGTTCGCACCGCCGCGCCGCAGGTTGCCAAGCTCATCGACGAGTCCAAGTGCATCGGCTGCAAGGCCTGCCAGGTCGCGTGCATGAACTGGAACGACCTGCGCGACGAGATCGGCCAGAACATCGGCGTCTACGACAACCCTGTGGACCTGACGCCGACGTCGTGGACGGTGATGCGCTTCTTCGAGGTCGAGCCCGCTGCCGGCAAGCTGGAGTGGCTGATCCGCAAGGACGGCTGCATGCACTGCGAGGACCCCGGCTGCCTCAAGGCGTGCCCGGCGCCGGGGGCCATCGTCAAGTACGACAACGGCATCGTCGACTTCATCAGCGAGAACTGCATCGGCTGCGGCTACTGCGTCAAGGGCTGCCCGTTCGACGTGCCGCGCATCTCGGCCAAGGACAGCAAGGCCTACAAGTGCACCCTGTGCTCCGACCGCGTCGCGGTGGGCCTGGAGCCGGCCTGCGTGAAGACCTGTCCGACGGGCGCCATCAGCTTCGGCACCAAGGACGACATGGTCACCTACGGCGAGAAGCGTGCCGGCGAGCTGCGCGAACGCGGCTTCCAGCAGGCGGGGCTTTACAACCCCGCCGGCGTCGGCGGCACGCACGTGATGTACGTGCTCAAGCACGCCGACACGCCGCAGCTCGTGAGCCTGCCGAAGGACCCCAGCGTCAGCCCGATGGTGTCGTTGTGGAAGGGGGTGGCCAAGCCGCTCGCGCTGGCAGCGATGCTCGGCGCCGTGGTCGCCGGCTTCTTCCACTACATGAAGGTGGGCCCGGTGGAGGAGAAGGCGCCCGACCGGGCGAAGGAGGAGGCCTGACATGGCTAACCGCATGCTCCAGCGCTACAACGACCGCGAGCGCATGAACCACTGGTTCATCGCGCTGATGTTCGTGCTCGCCGGGCTCTCGGGCCTGGCCTTCTTCCACCCGAGCCTGTACTTCCTCAGCAACCTCTTCGGCGGCGGGCCGTGGGCGCGCATCCTGCATCCCTTCATGGGCGTGCTGATGGTGCTGTCGTTCCTCGGCCTGGCGGCGAAGCTGTGGCGCGCCAATGTGCTGACCGCTGCCGACCGCGAGTGGAAGCAGCACATGGGCGAGATGCTGCGCGGCGAGAAGAAGGGTCTGCCGCCGGTGGGCAAGTACAACTACGGGCAGAAGATGGTCTTCTGGGCGATGGTGGCGAGCCTCGCCGTGCTCGTCGTCACCGGCTTCATCTTCTGGCGCCCGTGGTTCGCGCCGTTCTTCCCGGTGGACCTGCTGCGCGCCGCGGCGCTGCTGCACTCGGTGGCGGCGGTGGTGCTGATCGCCGCGACCATCATCCACGTCTACGCGGCGCTGTGGGTGAAGGGCACGACGCGGGCGATGACGCGCGGCACCGTCAGCGAGGACTGGGCGCGCCTGAACCACCCGCTGTGGCACAAGGAGATGACAGGCGGCGATTGAGGGCGCGGCCAAGGCCCTTCCAGCAGGCGGGCGCTGTCCCCGGGCGGCGCCCGTTTTGCGTCTAGAGTCGCGTGCCGGCTGAGGCTTTCGATCACGAGTTCGTCGTTCTCTCCTTCGCGCTCTTCCGTTCTCGCTCCAGCGTCGTCGTTTCCTGCGTTCCTGCATGTCCTCCAACGCCACTGTTCGCGTGCTGCCTGTCGAGGAGATCGTCGCGCGCGCTGCCGGCATGACGCCGCCGCTGCGCTTTCCCGACGCGGCGACGTTTTTCGCCGAGCGGGCGATGCGCCTCAGGCAACTGGCCAGCGGCCATGCGATGGGCGACTTCCTGCAGTTCATGTCGGCGCTGGCGCTGGCGCAGCAGGAGGCGATCAAGGCGTTGAAAGCACGGGGCGGCCTGCCGATCCCCGACGCCGACTCGATCGACCGCGCCGCGCGTGCCGGCGTGCCGCCGTTGGCTGCCGCCGACTGGCCGCGCGACCCGGCGTGGCACGGCGCGCTGCGCGGCATCGTGCACCGCATGCAAAGGGAAGTGCGGCAAGGCCCAGCCGTCGAAGTGCTTGCGCGACTCGAAAGTGCCGACGAGGTGTTCCTCGAGCGCCAGGCCGACGCGTTGCTCAACGGCGTGATGAGCGGACTCGATCTCGCTGGCACCGTGGTCGCGGCGGCGCTGCACCAGGTGCTGTGGGCGCACCTCGCGGGCGAAGTAGCACGCGCGCATGCCGAGCGCGAGGGCGAGCGCGGAGGAGGTGGCGCCACCGACACTCGCGCCGTCGGCCTGCTCGACGGCCAGCATCTGCCCCTGCTGCGGCAGCCGCGGTGGCGAGCATCACGCGCACCGCCGATGGCGACGCCGGGCAGCGCTACCTGCACTGCTCGCTGTGCGCCACCGAGTGGCACCTGCCGCGCGGCCGCTGCACATTGCGGCGAAGCAACTGCTCGGCAAGGTCGCTACCAGTCGCTCGACCGCCGATGCCGAAGGCGGTGAAGACAGCGCCGGCCGCGCCGCCAAGGCCGCCGTGCAGGCCGAGACCTGCGACACCTGCGGCCACTACCTGAAGATCATCCATGGCGACCGCGAGCCGTTCGCCGAACCGGTGGCCGACGACCTGGCCAGCATCACGCTGGACCTGCTCGTCGCCGAGACCGGCAAGCTGCGCCACGGCGTGAACCTGATGCTGCTGTTCGGCGAGGCGGAGGAGCCGCAGGAGCCGGACACTGCCGCGCCGGCACCAGCGCCTTCGCCACCCCGGGACCGGGGGCCCTGATGAAGCGGCCCGCCGAATCCGTCGTGAACGGTTCCAAGGCCCGGCGCAGCGAGTCTCAAGAGCTTCCCGCTCAGGCTGCCGGTGGTGGTGCCGCGAATGCCACGCGTGTTGGCGCGGGTGCGCGCGATGTCGCAGATTCCGCTGTCGCCGGTACTGCCGTCCCCGCGGCGACGGCGTTCGCCTTGCCGAAAAGGCCTGCCGGCACTCGACCGCCTGCTGCGCGGGAGCATGCTGGCGCCGCTCGTGCAGCAGCACGGCCACACGCTTGTGGCCGGCGTCGCGCGCACGCTGCTCGATGCCCGCCGCGCCGAGGCGCGCGCCGGCACGCTGGCGGCTTCCGCGGTCGCGTTGCCGGCATTGGCCGAAAGCGTGCAGCGCGCCGTCGAAGCCCGCCTCGCGCCGCGCTTGAAGCCCGTGCTCAACCTCACCGGCACGGTGATCCACACCAACCTAGGCCGCGCGCTGCTGCCCCAAGCCGCGCTCGCGCACATTGCCGCCACGATGGCCGGCCCGAACAACCTCGAGTACGACTTGGCGAGCGGCGGCCGCGGCGACCGCGACGGCATCGTCGAGGAACTGCTCGTCACGCTCACCGGCGCCGAAGCGGCGACGGTGGTCAACAACAACGCCGCCGCGGTGCTGCTGACGATCGCCGCGCTGGCGCGCGACAAGGAAGTCATCGTCTCGCGCGGCGAACTGGTGGAGATCGGCGGTGCCTTCCGCATGCCCGACGTGATGGCCGCCGCCGGCGCCAGCCTGGTCGAAGTGGGCACGACGAACCGCACGCATCCGCACGACTACGAGCGCGCCATCGGCGAGCGCACGGCGTTGCTGATGAAGGTTCACACCAGCAACTACGCGGTGCAGGGCTTCACGTCGGCGGTCGACGAAGCCGAGCTGGCCCGCATCGCGCATGCGAAAGGCCTGCCGCTCGCCACCGACCTCGGCAGCGGCTCGCTCGTCGACCTCGCCGCCTACGGCCTGCCGCGGGAGCCGACGCCGCGCGAGAAGATCGCTGCCGGCTGCGACGTCGTCACCTTCAGCGGCGACAAGCTGCTCGGCGGTCCGCAGGCCGGGCTCATCGTCGGCAGCAAGGCGGCCATCGATCGCATCCGCCGCTTCCCGCTCAAGCGCGCGCTGCGCATGAGCAAGCTGCCGCTGGCGGCGCTCGAGGCGACGCTGCGGCTGTATCTCCGGCCCGAGTGGCTGCCCGAAGACCTGCCGACGCTGCGGCTGCTGCTGCGGCCGCAGGCGCAGATCCGCGCCCAGGCCGAAGCGCTGCGCGAAGCCGTCGCCGCGGCGGTGGCGCCGCGCTTCACGGTCGAGGTGGCGGCGTTGTCGGGGCAGATCGGCTCGGGCTCGCTGCCGGTGGAACGGCTGCCCTCGGCGGGGCTGGCGATCGCGCCGGTGAACGCGAAGCGCGGCGGCGGCCATGCGCTCGACGAACTCGCCGCGGCGCTGCGCGCGCTGCCGCTGCCGGTGCTCGGCCGCATCGCCGAAGACCGGCTGCTGCTGGACCTGCGCTGCCTGGAAGACGCGGACGTGCCGCCGTTCGTCGCGCAGTTGCCGGTGCTGGCGCGCGCGCTCGGCGCACAGGTGGCACCGCGATGATCGTCGGCACCGCCGGCCACATCGACCACGGCAAGACGACGCTGGTGCGCGCGCTCACCGGCGTCGACACCGACCGCCTGCCCGAGGAGAAGAGCCGCGGCATCAGCATCGAGCTGGGCTACGCGTTTCTCGACGCGGGCGGCGAAGCGGCGGGTGCAGGAGCGGCGAAAGGCTCGGGCGAAGGCGAAGGCCGAGAAGGCCACCAGCGCATCGGCTTCATCGACGTGCCCGGCCACGAGCGGCTGGTGCACACGATGCTGGCCGGCGCCACCGGCATCGACCACGCGCTGCTGCTGGTGGCTGCCGACGACGGCGTGATGCCGCAGACGCGCGAGCACCTGGCGGTGCTGTCGCTGCTGGGCCTGACGCAAGGCACGGTGGTGGTGACGAAGGCCGATCGCGTCGACGCGGCGCGCCTCGCCGCGGTGCAGGCCGAGGCGGCCGCGCTCGTGCAAGGCACGCCGCTGGCGGCAAGCCCGGTGCTGGCGGTGTCGGCGACGAGCGGGCAGGGCGTGGCGGAGCTGAAGGCACGCCTCGTTAGCGCGGCGCTGGCGCAGCCGCGCGGGCGCGATGCCGAGGCCGGCTTCCGGCTCGCGATCGATCGCGTCTTCACGCTCGCCGGTGCCGGCACGGTCGTCACCGGCACGGTGCACGCCGGGCGCGTGGCCGTGGGCGACGAACTGTGCATCGTGCCCGGCGATGCGGCGCGCGCCGTGCGCGTGCGCAGCGTGCACGCGCAGAACCGGCCGGCGTCCGTCGGGCTGGCCGGCGAGCGTTGCGCGCTGGCGTTGGCTGGCGTGGCGCGCGACGAGGTCGAGCGCGGCCAATGGCTCGTGTCGCCGCCGCTGGCCGCCGCGGCGACGAGCCGCTTCGACGCGCGCCTGGCGCTGTGGCACGAGGAAGCGCGGCCCTTGCGCAGCGGCACGCCGGTGCAGGTGCACGTGGGCGCCGCCGTCGTGCCCGGCAGCGTGGCGGTGCTCGATGCCGAGACCCTCGCGCCCGGCGCGAGCGCGCTCGTGCAGCTCGTGCTGCAACGGTCGATCGGTGCCTGGCACGGCGACCGTGTCTGCTGCGCGACGCCTCGGCCACGCGGACGATCGCCGGCGGCACCGTGCTCGACCCGTTCGCGCCTGTGCGCTACCGGCGCACGCCGGGCCGGCTGGCCGAGCTGGCGGCGCTCGAGGCGGCGGATCTGTCGGACCGCTGCACGCGATTGCTGGCCGCGGCGCCGCTCGGCCTGGACTGGCAGCGGCTGGCTGCCGCGCAAGCGCGCTTCGCTGCCGATGCCGGCGCAGCAGACGACCCTGCACGCCGGTGCCTGGGCGTTGGCTCCTTCGCACGCAACAGCGGCGCGCGAGGCGCTGCTGGCCGCTCTCGCAGCCTTCCACGCGCGCCAGCCAGACGAACTCGGCCCCGATGCGGCGCGCCTGCGCCGGCTGGCGCTGCCGCGGCTGCCCGAGCCGCTCTTCCGCGCCTTGCTCGCGGCGCTGCAGGCCGACCAGCGCGTGGCGCTGCGCGGCGCCTTCGTGCATCTGCCCGAACACGGCGTGCGCCTGTCGGCGAGCGAGGAGCGCATCGCGCAGAAGGTGGCGCCGCGCCTCGCCGAAGCCGGCTTCGAAGGTGCCTGGGCGCGTGACCTGGCGCGCGCCGGCGGCGACAGCGAAGCGCTGATGCGCACGACGCTGGCGCGCCTGGCGCAGCGCGGCGAGCTGCATCAAGTGGTGAAAGACCTGTACTACCCGCTCTCGACGATGGCCACACTCGCGGCGCTTGCGCGGCAGGTGGCGGCAGCGAACGCAGGCGTCGTGACCGCGGCGACGTTCCGCGACGCGACGCAGCTCGGGCGCAAGCGGGCGATCCAGTTGCTCGAGCGCTTCGACCGCATCGGGCTCACGCGGCGCGGGCGACGTGCATCGGCTGCGGGCGGACTCGGCGGCGTTGTTCGCCGCGGCGGCTGAGGTGGAAGCTGCGGCGTGGCCGCCGTGGAAGCTGCGGCGGTGCGAGCGTGAACGGAGCGATCGTCAGGAGGCACACTGGCGCCGTGGCGCGCGAGGGAGGAGACACGAAAGAAACAATGGAGAGGAAACGATCCTGGTGGGTCGGCCGGGCTTCAAACCCGGTGGGTGGCGCCATGCGTTGCTGGGAGGGTTCGACTCCCTCTCCTCTCCGCCACGAGCATTCGCTCGGCTGCTGCGCGGCCGCATCTTGCGGCTTCGCTGCGCTCGCCCCTCGCTTTGCTCCCTCTCCCGCTTGGCGGGAGAGGGCAGGGGTGAGGGCTCTTCGAGGGCAACGCGCAAATGCTGATCGCCGGCTTCGACTTCCCCGATGACCTGCACTACCTGGTCGAGCACCAGGTGTGGGCGCGCGTCGAAGGCGAGGGCGGCGTCGCGCGGGTGGGCATCACGGCACTCGGCATCCACCTTGCCGGCGGCGAGATCTACATGGCGCGGCCGAAGATCGTGGGCACGGTGGTGCAGCAAGGGGCGTCGATCGGTGTGGTCGAGCTGGCGAAGGCGATCGTCTCGGTGAAGTCGCCGGTGAGCGGCACCGTGCTCGAGGTCAATGCGCGGCTGGCGCTGGAGCCCGAGCTTGTGCACCGCGATCCGTACGGCGAAGGCTGGTTCGCGCGCCTCGCGCTCTCGGGCCTCGCGGCCGATGCGCTGTCGCTCGTGCACGGCCAAGCAGCGGTGCAGCCGGCGATGGAGCATCATGCCTGGCTCAACCGCACGGCACCGACATGACCGGCTTCGTCGAACAGCAAGCCAGCGGCATCGCGATGCTGTTGTGGGCCTGCGAGCCCGAAGCGCCGCAGCGCCTCGTGACGCCGTTCTTCCACGCCGCCGCGGCGGCGGCGATGGACGTGCCAGTTGAGGTGTACTTCACCGCCGCGTCGGTGCGCCTGCTGGTGCCCGGCGTCGCCGAGGCGCTGCGCGCTTCGCCGCACCATGGCAAGACCGTGCTGGACGCGATGCGCGAGGCCACGGGCCACGGCGCGGTGTTCTTCGCCTGCACCGATGCGCTGCACGCGCAAGGCGTCGACGCGACGAATCTGATCCCCGAATGCACCCGCCGCGGTGGTGCCGTGCAGTTCATGGCCCGCGCAGCGGATCTGCGCTGGCGGGTGATGGTGTTCTGATATGAAGAGACGCGCCGCAACAGCCGCAGGCAGCGGCTTCGAGGTGTGCATTAGCATGCAGGCATGACGGTCGCCGTGGGCACAGTGAAGGACGGGAAGGTGGTTCTGGAGGGTGCGGTCCTCCCCGAAGGAGCCGTCGTGACCGTCCTTGCCGATGACGACCGGCCTCCCGTCAAGTTGCCCGCGGATGTCGAGGCGCAGTTGCAGGCAGCCATCGACGAAGCCGATGCGGAGGAAGGCGGCGCGGGGCCGGAATTCCTGACCGCCTTGAAGCGCTGCGGCTAGCCAGCCCGTGGCGCTGCAGTACGTCATCAAGGCACGCGCGCGCCGGGAGATTGCCCGCCTCGATGACTGGTGGAGGGCAAACCGCCTGTCCGCTCCCGATGCGGTACCGCTCGAAGTCGAGCATGCTCTCGGCGTTCTCGTGCATCAGCCTGGCTTGGGCCAGAGGGTCGCGACCGGGCGTCCGATCCAGGTGCGCCGCTACCTGTTGAGCAAGACGCAGCACTGGATGTACTTCAGGGTGAAGAACAACCTCCTCGAAGTGCTGTGCGTCTGGGGTACGGAACGCGAATCCGGCCCGCACCTCTGAGGCGTAGCGATGACCCTGCCGACCGATCCTTCGCCCGACGTTCCATCGGCCCTGCGCACGCTGCTGTCGCGCCACTCGCTTGGCGGCAAGCATCTCGTCGAGCCCGGACCCGATGAGGCCGCCCTGCGCCTGATGGCCGCGGCCGCGCTGCATGCCCCGGACCATGCGTCTCTGGTGCCGTTCCGCTTCAAGGTCGTGCGCGGCGCGGCGCGCGCGCGCCTGGCGGCGTTGTTCGAGCGCGCTGCGCTCGACGCCGGCAAGGACGCTGCCGCGGCGAAGATCGACGCCGACCGCGCCGAGCGAGCGCCGGTGACGGTGGCGGTGCTGGCGCGCATCGACATGGGCCATCCCGTCGTCCCCGCGCACGAGCAATGGGCCGCCGTGGGCGGCGCCATCACGAACTTCCTCAACGCCGCGCATGCACTCGGCTTCGCCGGCAAGATGCTCTCGGGGAACAAGGTGCGCCAGCCGGCAATCCAGGCGGCGTTCTGCGATGCCGGCGAGACGCTGGTGGGATGGATCTCGCTCGGCACCGCGGCGCGCTCGCCCTCGCCCGGCCACGCCAAGGCCCAGGTCGAGCAAGTGCTGTCGGACTGGTCCTGAGCGCCCCCGGGCCGGGCCTGCCCGGCCCGCCCGCCGTGCTCAGGCCGCTGCGGGTTTCACGGCCACGCCGCCCTCGCGCACGAAGCGGCGCGCCTGCGCCACCCATGCGTCGCGCCGGATGCGGCCCTTGAAGGCGGTGAGCAGCCGGTCGGCATGCTCGATGTCGGCGGCGTCCCAATCGGCGATCTGCCAGAAGTAGTACACGCCGATGCCGTGCAGCATCTTCTCCAGCACCGTGGCCACACCCTTGATGCGCTGGAGATCGTCCGGCTTGCCGTGGGCCGCGTGGGTGAGCAGGTTGCGGCTGCCGGCGCGCACGTTGCGCGGCGCGGCAGCCGGTGGCGGTTTCGAGGCGACCGGAGCGACCGACCCGGCCGAGGCTGCCGGGAGGGCAGCGGCCGGTAACGCGGCCATGGCCGGTGGCGCGGCTGCGCGCTGCCGCAGCTGCGCCTCGATGGCGTCGAGACGGCGCAGCACGGGCGTCAGATCCACCGCCGGCGCGGGCACGGGCGCCGCGGCGGGCGGCGGGATGCGGATCGCGGCGACTTGCTGCGCCAGGCTCCCCAGGCGCTCGTGCAAGGGGCCCAGGTCGGGTGCCGCAGGGACGACGATGGCGCGCAGCGCCTGCTCGATGCGGCCGACGCGTTCGCTGAGCGGTCCCAGGTCGACCACAGCCGGTGCGGGCAGCGCCCGCGGCAGGCCGGCGACGGCCTGCGCCACGGCGTCGAGCTGGCGCTGCAGCGGCGCCAGGTCGGGCGGCGCGGGGATCGGCGGAAAGGTCGGCAGCGGCGGCGCGGGCGGCGGCTCGGGGATGCGGATGGCGGCGACGGCGCCTTCCAGCGCCTGCAGGCGCTGCCGCACCGGTTCCAGGTCGACGCGCGGCACCTCGGGCATTCGCCACGTCGCGATGCGCTCGCCGAGCGTGCCGACGGCCGCGAGCACGGGCCGCAGGTCCGCCGGCGGCGGTGGTTCGGGCACGGGCGGCGGCTTCCAGCCGCGCACCGTCTCTTCCAGCGACGCGAGGCGCAGCGCCAGCGGCCCGAGGTCCACTTCCGTCGGCGGCGCCGGCAGCACGATGCCGGCGACGCGCTGCTGCACGGCCTCCAGCGCGGCGTGCAGCGGCTTCAGGTCGGCCGGCGGCGCCGGTTCGGGGATGTGCAGCGAAGCCAGGCGTGCGTCGAGCGCCGCGATGCGCGCTTCCAGCGCCGATTGCAGCGGCGCCAGATCGACGGGCGCCGGCGGCGGGGGCTCCGGGATGCGCAGGGCGGCGAACTTCTGCTCCACGGCGGCGATGCGCTCGATGACCGGCGCCAGATCGACACGCTCGGCCGGCGGAATGCGGATAGCGCCCACGGCCTGCAGCACCGGCTCGAGGTTCGCCCGTTCGGGCGCGGGAATGCGAATGGCGTCGATGGCCTGCAGCACCGGTGCGAAGTCCACGCGCTCAGGCGCGGAATGCGAATGGCGCCGATGGCCTGCAGCACCGGCGCCAGGTCGGTCGGCGCGGTGCGGCGGCACCTGGATGCCGCGCACGCCGGTCTCGAGGGCTGCCAGCCGCTGCCGCAGCAGCGCCGGCCCTCGGGTATCGGCGGCGAGCCGCTCGTCGAGCTGGCCAAGCCAGGCCCGCCACCTCGCGCAGCAGCGAGTGCTCGGTGGTGGAATGACGTAGCGGCGGCGCAGGAACCACGCGCCCAGCCAGGCCCCGAACGCGGCGGCCAGCAACAGCACGAGGACTTTGGCGATCAGGAAAGGCATGCCGTTCTCCCGTTAGGCGCTGCGTCAGGGCAGGGCCTTGAACTCGATGCGCCGGTTGGCGGCGCGGCCGGCGTCGCTGCCGTTGTCGGCGAGCGGGCGCGTCGCCGAAGCCCGCCGCATCCAGCCGCTCGAGGTCTACGCCACGGCTTGCCAGGGCGGCGCGAACGGCGCCGCCTCGGCCTCGCTCAGGCGCTGGTTGGCGGCGGCGTCGCCGACGTTGTCGGCCCTCGATGCGCACGCGGCCCGGGCAGTTCCTGGCCGCGGCGGCAAGGCGGTCGAGCAGCGGCGCGCTGCGCATCGATCGCGCTCGTGCCGCTGGCGAACTCCAGGCGCGACCGGCCAGCACCAGCAGGCGAGGCCTGCAGGCGCGTGCCGCGCCTTCGGTGACGGCGGGCGGCGGCTGTGCGGCAGTTGCGGCGGATGTGGCCGGCGCGGCGGGGCGGGCGCTGGCGGTGCTCAGGCAGCCGCGTGCCGGCCGCGCCGGCGGTGCGCGAGGCGCATCGAACGCCTCAGCACCGTCACGGCGCAGATCTGCGGCCCGGCCCAGGTGGCACAGGCGGTCGCGCGCGCCGCCCCGAGGGCGGCCTCGCCGGCCCCCGGCGCGGGCGGCGTGCCGGCCAGCAGCACCTCCTGCCCGCTCACCTTCATCGCGACCCAGCCGAAGCCTCGCGCCTGCAACTGCGCGTGCACGCTACGCTCGACGTTGGCCTCGATGTCGTTGGCGGCAAAGGCGCCGTAGCGAACCAGGTCAGCGCGGCCAGCCCGGCAGCGGGCAACAAGGCCTTCCACAACACGCAGCCAGTTCGTCGTCGATGCGCCGCACGAGGCGGGTCAGGCCCGCCGCGCGGCTGCCGACGACAGTCGCGGAGGCTCGGCTCACGCCGGCGGCCGTGCCGCCTGCCTCTAAGCTGCCCATCGTGCACTCCTCCTGCGTACGGGTCCGCACCTCGTGCGCCGCGAACCTCGCTTCTCGGCGGCCAGCCGGCCATCGCGCGCGCAACCGCCTCGCCGCCCTCTTGGGTGGGAGTCTGCTCGCTTGGGCAGGCTCGCGCCCCGGGCAGAAGTCGGGCTCGCCGGGTGCCCGCGGCGGGCTGCAGGGCTGCGCGCTGGCCGGGTGCTGCGCCAGGCCGAGCGCGGCGCGCATCTCGCGCCCGCTCATGCGGCCCGGGTTCGGGCGCGACAGGCGCTCCAGCATCCACTCGTTGCAGGCTTCGCTGCTCGGCGCTGCGCGCCAGGCGCACGATCTCGCCGCACAGCGCGTCGATCTCGCGCGCTGCTGCGCGCCAGGTCCGCCACGCTGGTGCGCGCTCGGTCGTCGATGTCAGGCTGGCGCGTTGCGAGCCGGAAGAGGCCACGTCGGCAGGCGCAGGTCGGCGGCATCAGGCGCGGCGGCGCGCGGCTGGCCGCGCCGGCCGATCGCGCAGGCTTCGCCGGATGCCGTCGATGAGCGCGGCCGGTCACGCAGCGCAGGTCGTGGTCCGAGCAGTTGGCGCTCAGCTGCGGCGGCCTCGACAGCGCGTTCACCGGGTTGTTCAGGTTCAGCAGCAGCTTGCCCCACTGCACCGGCTTCAGGTCGGCGTGCAAAGCCAGCGGCAGCCCGGCGGCGGCAACGTCGGCAGCCAGGCCTGCAACGCCGTGCGCCTCGGCGGCCAGTTCGCCCCAGGTGCCGCGGTGCCAGCGCCCGGGTGAGGCGCGCACGACGTTGAAGCCGACCATGCCGGGAATGACGGCCAGGCCTGGCGCCGCCGCCTTGGCGACGGCCGGGTTGGCGACGCCGTTCTGCAGCGAGAGCACCGGCGTGTCCGGCGGCAGGTGCAACGCGAGCAGGGCTGCGGCCTCGGCCGTGGAGCCGGACTTCACGCACAGCAGCACCAGCGCCGGGGCAACGGCGAGCGCAGGAGAAGCAACGTGAGTGGGATTGCCGCCGCGTGCCGGTGGCGCGCGCGGCGCATCGGGCACTTCGGCGTAGTGGTATAGCTCGGCCGGCGCCAGATGCGGCGGCCGTCGAGATCGGTGAGCGTGAGGCCGAGCACGCGCAGCTCTTCGAGCACTGCCGGGCGGCCGACGAAGTCGCGCACTTCGGCGCCGGCCGCCTTGAGCCGGCCGCCAACCCAGCAGCCGATGGCGCCGGCGCCCATCACCAGGGCCAGCCGAGGGTGGGTCAACGCAAGGCGCCTGTCGGTGGCCGGGCTCGGGCTCTGGCTCGGTGCGGCTTGCTTCGGCCGGGGTGCCGAGCTCAGCGCGGCAACGGCTGCGCCAAGTCGCGCAGCTTGGTCGGCCCGGCGCTCGACCTTCGCCGCCAGCGTGCGGCACAGCCCCGCCATCGCCAGGAGTTCGAGCACGACGAACATCGGCCCGACGAAGAGCGCGGCCAGGTCGTCGGCCGAGGCAGGCCGGCGGCCTTCGTAGTAGTGGCCGATGAACTGCACCAGCGAGCCCAGCACCAGCAGCGACAGTCCCACCGTCAGCACCGGCACCTCGGCCAGCGCCAATAGCCGTGCGCGGCCCACACCAGCGCGCCGACGAAAAGCGTGGTAGCCAGCCCGAGCGCGAACTGCCCGCGCGAGAGCGTCCACAACGCCAGCGCCGCGAAGGTGAGCCAGGCCGGCGTCACCGGCGGAGGCCGCGCCTGGCAGCGCCAGCGCGATGGCCGCGCCAGCAGCAGTGCCGCGGCGAAGAGGATCATCGGCACGCCCACCAGGTGCGTGCTGATGTTGCGCTGGTCGCGGTGGTAGCGGGCGCAGCCGACGAGCAGATCGAGGGCCGGGCGCGTGAAGCTGTGGCGGGACATGGAGGGCACCTCGAACGACAGGCAGCGGGCGGCGGAGGGTGGCCAAGACCGGGCAGAGGAACGGCCGCGCGCGCATGTTGGCCCAGGCGGCGGCGACGCGGACGGTTGGCCTCTTCCGGCGCTGCCTAGAATCGCTGCACGAACCGTGAACCGCGCCGCAGCCCGACGATGAGCATCAAGAGCGACAAGCGGATCCGCCGCATGGCGCGGGAGCACGAATGATCGAGCCGTTCGAACCCGGCCAGGTGCGCCAGGCGGCCGACGGGCACAAGATCGTCAGCTACGGCACCAGCAGCTACGGCTACGACATCTGCTGCGCGCCGGAGTTCAAGGTCTTCACGAACATCCACAGCACGTCGTCGACCCTGGAACTTCGATGGCAGGAAGAGTTTCTCGACGACATTGCCGCCGACGTGCATCATCCCGCCCAACAGCTTCGCGCTGGCGCGCACGGTGGAGTACTTCCGCATCCCGCGCAACGTGCTCACCATCTGCCTCGGCAAGAGCACCTACGCCTGCTGCGGCATCATCGTCAACGTGACGCCGTTCGAGCCCGAGTGGGAAGGCTTCGTGACGCTGGAGTTCAGCAACACCACGCCGCTGCCGGCGAAGATCTACGCCGGCGAAGGCTGCGCGCAGGTGCTGTTCTTCGAGAGCGACGAAGTCTGCGAGACGAGCTACAAGGACCGCGGCGGCAAGTACCAGGGGCAGCGCGGGGTGACGCTGCCGAAGACGTAGCAGACCCAGAGCGCCTTGTTCGAAGCGCCACACGGAACGCGACACCGCTGTCAAACCGCAGCCGAGGTTGACATGAGCGACCCGGAAAACGACGCACTGCGCGAGCGCATGGTGGCCGACATCACGGTGCACACGGTGCTGCAGACCGGGCGCCTGGGCAAGGCGGCCTTGTCGCGGCGGGTGATGGAGGCGATGGGCAGGTACCGCGGCACGCCTTCGTGCGCGACGAGTTGCAGCACATGGCCTATGCCGACACGCCTTTGCCCAGCGACTGCGGCAAGACGATCTCGCAGCCGTTCATCGTGGCGCTGATGACCGACCTGCTCGACCCGCAGCCCGGCGACCGCGTGCTCGAGGTGGGCACCGGCTGGGGCTACCGACGGCGGTGCTGGCCGAGTTGGGCGCGCACGTGTACAGCATCGAACTCATCGAGCCGCTGGCGCGCGAGGCGCGCCGCCGGCTGGCGCGCCAGGGCTACGCCGAATCGGTGGACATCCGCGTCGGCGACGGCCGTGCCGGCTGGCCCGAGCGGGCGCCGCTGCTCGACAAGATCATCGTCAGCGCGGCGCCCGACTGGGCAAGCGCCGGTGCTGCTGCCGGAGCAGCTCAAGCCCGGCGGCCGCATGGTGATCCCGGCCGGTGTGGCCGAGTCGCGCAGTTGCTGCTGATCGAGAAGACGTGAACGGCCGGCTCGCCTCGCGCCCGGTGCTGCCGGTGCGCTTCTCGATGCTCGAGGAGCCGGAGCCGGGTTGACCGGCTCGACGCGTTTCGCCCCAGAGAAGTCCAACGAGGAGCCGCGATGAAGTGGGAAGGCCAGGAGGAAAGCAGCAACGTCGAAGACCGGCGCGGCGGGCGGGGGCGGCGGCATGGGCATGCCGCGCATCGGCGGGCGCGGCATTGGCCTCGGCACCATCGTCATCGCGGTCCTCGCCGGTTGGATCTTCGGCATCAACCCGCTCACCGTGCTCGGGCTGCTCTCCGGCGGCGGGCCGGTCGAGGTGGCACCGCAGCCGCAGCGCGCGCCCGGCAGCCACCCGGGTGCCACGCCGCAGGACCCGCAGGCGAAGTTCGTCTCGGTGGTGCTGCGCGACACCGAAGTCGTGTGGGGGCAGATGTTCAGCGCCGACGGCTCGCGCTACCAGGAGCCCAGGCTCGTGCTCTTCCGCGGCGCCACGCGCACCGCGTGCGGCATCGGCCAGGAGGCGATGGGCCCGTTCTATTGCCCCGGCGACGGCAGCGTCTACCTCGACCTCGCGTTCTTCCAGACGCTGTCGAACCAGCTCGGCGCCAAGGGCGACTTCGCGCAGGCCTACGTCGTGGCGCACGAGGTCGGGCACCACGTGCAGAACCTGATGGGCGTGACGAGCGAGATCGACAAGATGCGCGGGCGCGTCTCGCAGGCGCGGATGAACGAGCTGTCGGTGCGCGTGGAGCTGCAGGCCGATTGCCTCGCCGGCGTCTGGGCCCACCACAGCCAGAAGGGCAAGGGCTGGCTCGACGCCGGCGATCTGCAGGAAGCATTGAATGCCGCGGCACAGATCGGCGACGACACGCTGCAAAAGCGCAGCCAGGGCACCGTGGTGCCGGAGAGCTTCACGCACGGCAGCTCGCAGCAGCGCATGACGTGGTTGAAGCGCGGGCTCGAGTCGGGCAGCGTCAAGCAGTGCGACACCTTCGGCGGGCGTTGATGGAAGCGAAGCGCTCCGATCCCGGCCCTCAGTCCAGCCCCGAATTCGAACTGCTGCCGCGCGACCTGACGCCCTACCGCGCCGGCAACACCGGCATCGCGTACGTGCACCGCTTCGAGTCCGGCCGGCAGGGGCCGCACGTGCTCGTCAACGCGCTGACGCACGGCAACGAGTTCTGCGGCATGGTCGCGGCGACGCACCTGCTCGATGCCGGCGTGCGCCCGCGCATCGGCACATTGACCGTCAGCTTCGCCAACGTTGCAGCGTACGAGTCGTTCGACGAGAGCCGCCCGTTCGACAGCCGCCAGCTCGTGCACAACCTCAACCGCGTCTGGTCCAGCGCCTGGCTCGAAGGCGGCGAGGCGAGCCCCGAGCTCGAGCGCGCGCGCGAGCTGCGCCCGGCGGTGGCCGCGGCCGACCACATCCTCGACCTGCATTCCACGTCGAACGACGTGCAGCCGTTCTGGGTCTACCCGCACTTCGAGCGCAACGGCCGTGCAGCGCTGGCGATCGGGCTGCCGCGCGTGCACCTGGTGATGCCGCTCGGCCTGGGCTCGGGCACGCCGGTGATCCAGCACGGCCGCCACGGCGACGCCGGCCACCACGGCGTGGCGCTGGTGGCCGAGTGCGGGCAGCACTTCAAGCGCGCCAGCGGCGAGACGGCCAAGCGCGTGACGATGCGCTTCCTCGCGCACTTCGGGCTCGTCGTTGCGGATGCCGATGCCGAGGACGACGAAGCAGGCGGCGACAGCGCGGCGAACGCCGCGCCGCCGCCGCGCCGCTACGAGCTGCTGCAAACGCGCATGGTGAAGACCGCCGCGTTCGCGTTCACGCGGCCGCTGCTCGGCTTCGAGACCTTCGCCAAGGGCGAGCTCATCGCCACCGACGGCGACGACGAGATTCGCGCCCCGTGCGAGAACTGCACCGTGATGATGCCCACGCGCCGCGCCATCGTCGGCCGTGAAGGCGTGTACCTGACACGGCCGCTGTTGTAGTGGGCCGCGGCAGGGTGTTCGCAGCGAGTTCCGGCTCCGCGATGTAGCCGGCGCCGGCGACGTGCGCCCACAGCGTTTCGAGGGCGTGGCCGCGCGCCGATGGAAGTCTCGCGGGCGCGGCCGCTTTGCTGCTACCCGGCCCGGCGCGGCGCGAAGAGCGAGCGCAGCCAGTCCTTGAACACCGCCCAGGCGAGCGCGAAGGCGTTGAGGGGCGCCGCGGCAGGAGCGTCCTGCGTTGCCGCCGCGGCTGATGATGCGGACGAAGCGGAAGAAGCGGAAGAAGGGGACGCTGTCGATATGCCTTGCGGCGCACCGCCGGTTGCACCGTTCGCCGCCGGTGCCTGCGCCGCCGCCTGCGCCGCCTGCACCTGGGCGACGAAGTTGCCGACGAACTGCTTCAACACCTGGTCGGCCACCGATTGCGCCAGGCGCGCGCCGAACGCCGCCGCCTTGCCGCTCATCGACACTTCGCTCTTGCCCACGAGCTTCGAGTTCGCGCCGTCCACGGCCTCGATGCGCGCGTCCAGGTCCATGCTCGCGCCGGAGCCGCTGGTGCTGTCGGTGCCCTTGCCCACGAGGCGCAGCGACTTCGCCTGCGCATCGAGCCCGCGCACTTCCACCTCGCCGCGGAACGACATGTTCGCCGGCCCGAACTTCACCGCGACGGTGCCCTTGTAGTGCGTGTCGTCCACGCGCTCGGTGATGCGCGCGCCGGGCATGCACGAGGCGACGCGCTCGATGTCCGACAGCACCGCCCACGCGGCGGCCTCGGAACCGGGGAGATCGAACGTCTTGTCGAGCTGGACTTTCATGGGTGTGGCGGGCCGTTGGCGAAGGAGGCGCGCAGTGTGCCATCCGACGCTTTGGCGTTCCGGCATCTCCGCAGCCGCGGCTCAGCGCCGTTCACCTCCAGCTCGTGTCACATCACCGCGCCGAGCTGCCAGGGCACGAACTCGTTCTGGCCGTAGCCGTGCTGTTCGCTCTTCGTCGCGCGGCCGCTGGCGGTTTCGAGCATCAGGCGGAAGATGCGCTCGCCGGCGGCGTCCACCGTGTCGGTGCCTTCGACGATGCCGCCGCAGTCGATGTCGATGTCTTCCTGCTGCCGGCTCCACAAAGCCGTGTTGGTGGAAAGCTTCAGCGAAGGCGAGGGCGCGCAGCCGTAGGCCGAGCCGCGGCCGGTGGTGAAGCAGATGAGGTTGGCGCCGCCGGCCACCTGGCCCGTGGCCGAGACCGGGTCGTAGCCCGGCGTGTCCATGTAGACGAAGCCTTTGCTGCTGATCCGCTCGGCGAACTCGAACACGTCGACGAGGTTCGTCGTGCCGCTCTTGGCGATGGCGCCAAGGCTCTTTTCGAGGATCGTCGTCAGCCCGCCCGCCTTGTTGCCGGCCGACGGGTTGTTGTCCATCTTCATGCCGTTGCGCGCCGTGTACTGCTCCCACCACGCGATGCGCGCGAGCAGCTTGTCGGCGACCTGCCTGCTCACGGCGCGGCGCGTCAACAAGTGCTCGCCGCCGTAGATCTCGGGCGTCTCGCTCAGGATCGCAGTGCCACCGTGGCGCACCAGGCGGTCCACCGCCGCGCCTAACGCCGGGTTGGCGCTGATGCCGGAATAGCCGTCGCTGCCGCCGCATTGCAAGCCCACGGTGAGGTGGCTCGCCGGCACCGGCTGGCGCCTGACGCGGTTCGCTTCGGCGAGCATCTCGTTGACGATCGCCACGCCACGCGCCACCGTCTTCGCCGTGCCCCCGGTGTCCTGGATGTTGAAGGTGCGCAGCCACGCGCCTTCGCTCAGGCCTTCCTGGGCAACGAGCCCCTGGATTTGATTGGTCTCGCAGCCCAGGCCCACGATCAGCACGCCGGCGAAGTTGGCGTGCCGCGCGTAGCCGCCGAGCGTGCGCCGCAGCACGAGCAGCTCCTCGCCGTCGCTGGCGGTGGCGCAGCCCATGCCGTGCGTCAGCGCGACGACGCCATCGATGTTCGGGAATGCGGCCAGCGCTTCCGGATGGACATCGCGCCGGAAGTGGTCGGCGATGGCGCGCGCCGCGGTGGCCGAGCAGTTCACGCTCGTCAGCACGCCGATGTAGTTGCGCGTGGCGACGCGCCCGTCGGCACGCACGATGCCGTCGAACGTGGCGGGTGCATCGACGAAGGCGGTGGGCACGACCGCCGCGCCGGGCTCGTGCGCGCGCTGGAAGTCGCTGAAGGCGAGGTTGTGCGTGTGCACGTGCTGGCCCGGCGCGATGGGCTGCGTCGCGGTGCCGATCACCTGGCCGTAGCGGCGCACCGGCTCGCCCTGGCCAGAATAGCGCGTGGCCACCTTGTGCCCGGGCAGGACGAGGCCCGACACAGCGATGCCGCCTTCGCTTTCCAGCCGCTCGCCGGCGACGAGCTGGCGGCGCGCGATGACGACGTTGTCGTCCGGGTGAATGCGGATGATCGGAAAGGAGGTCATCGCTGCACCCTCACCCCAACCCTCTCCCGCATGCGGGAGAGGGGGCAATGCGGCGTTGCGGTCTTTCTCCCTCTCCCGCTTGCGGGAGAGGGCAGGGGTGAGGGCGCTTCACGAGTCGATCAGCTCCGCGTTCCACGCGTGCACTTCCTGCCGCTGTTCGCCCAGGCCCGCGATCGACAAGCGCATCACATCGCCGGCTTTCAGGAAGCGCGGGGTCGGCTTCACGCCCATGCCCACGCCCGGCGGCGTGCCGGTGGTGATGAGGTCGCCCGGCCCCAGCGTCATGAAGCGGCTCAGGTAGCTGACGAGCGTGGCGCAGCCGAAGATCATCGTCTTCGTGTTGCCGTTCTGGTAGCGGTGGCCGCTGACCTCGAGCCACATCGCCAGGTTCTGAGGGTCGGGCACCTCGTCGGCGGTGACGAGCCACGGGCCGATGGGCCCGAAGGTGTCGCAGCCCTTGCCCTTGTCCCACTGGCTGCCGCGCTCGAGCTGGTACTCGCGCTCGGAGACGTCGTTGACGATGCAGTAGCCGGCGACGTGCTTCAGCGCATCGGCCTCGGAAACGTAGCGCGCGCGGCTGCCGATGACGATGCCGAGCTCGACCTCCCAGTCGCCCTTCACCGAGCCCTGCGGCAGTACCACCGCGTGGTTGGCGCCGACGGCGCAACTCGTCGTCTTCGTGAAGACGATCGGCTCCTTCGGGATCGGCATGTTCGATTCGGCAGCATGGTCGGCGTAGTTCAGGCCGATGGCGATGAACTTGCCCAGGCCGGCCCACGGAACCGCCAGGCGCCCTTGCGGAACGGCCGGCAGCTTGCTCGCGTCCACGGCGCGCAATGCGGCCAGGCCGGCCGGCGACAGCGTGCCCGGCGTGATGTCGGCGATGAGGCCGGAAAGGTCGCGCAGCGTGCCCGAGGCGTCGAGCAGGGCCGGCTTCTCATGGCCCTTGGGTCCGTGGCGCAGCAGTTTCATCGTTAGCGTTCCTCGTGGTGCAGTTGTGCAGGTTCGGTACCGGCGCGGTGCGGGGTCGTGGCGGAAGAGAAGGTCAGAGCGTCCAGCCGCCGTCGACGAGCGCGGCGGTGCCGGTGGTGAAGCGCGATTCGTCGCTCGCAAGGTACACCGCCATCGCGGCGATCTCCTCGGCGGTGCCCAGCCGCCCCATCGGCTGGCGGGCGATGAACATTGCCTCCACCTGCTCGCGCGACTGGCCGGTCTTCTTCGCCAGCGCCGCGATGCGGTCGCGCAGCGAAGGTGACTCGACGGTGCCCGGGCAGATGGCGTTGCAGCGCACGCCCTGGGTGATGAAGTCCAGCGCCACGCTCTTCGTGAGGCCGATCACCGCCGCCTTCGTGGTGCCGTAGACGAAGCGGTTCGCCGCCGCCTTGACGCTGCTGGCGCCCGAGGCGACGTTGATGATCGAGCCGTTGCCCTTGCCGCCGTTGTTCGCCAGCATGCCGGGCAGGAAGGCCTTGATCGTGCGGTACATGCTGCGCACGTTGAGGTTGAAGGCGAACTCCCATTCCTCCTCGGTGCAGTCGAGCACGCTGCCGTGGTGCACGAAGCCGGCGGCGTTGAAGAGGATGTCCACGCCCGCATGGCGGCGGCCGGCGTCGGCGATGGCGGCGGCGTCGAGCGCGTCGAGCTTCTCGACGGTGACGCCGGCCGTGCCCTTGAGGCCGGCGAGCAGCTCGACGTTGAGGTCGGTGGCGATGACTTTCGCGCCTTCGCGCGCGAAGGCCTCGGCGGTGGCGCGGCCGATGCCCTGGCCGGCGGCGGTGACGAAGGCGGTCTTGCCTTGCAGGCGGTTGCTCATGGGTTTCCTGCGGTGAAGAAGAAAGAGGAATGAAGCGACAGGGAGCCGGTCACTGGATCACGTGCCGCGCCACGGCGCGGCGCCCGATCTCGTCCCAGCGCCAGGCGATGCCGAGGCCCGGCGTCTGCGGCACGAGCGCGCAGCCATTGTCGATGGCGAGCCGGCTCGAGGCGACGGCGTCGAGCTGCGGGATGTACTCCACCCAGCGCGCCGCCGGCGTGGCGCCGGTGAGGGAGACGTGCAGCTCCATCAGGAAGTGCGGCGCCACGGCGAGGTTGCACGCTTCGGCGAGGTGCGCCACCTTCAGCCACGGCGTGATGCCGCCGACGCGCGCCACGTCCACCTGCAGGATCGAAGCGGCGCCGGCGCGCACGTAGTCGCCGAACTGGCCGGGCGAGTACAGCGACTCGCCCACCGCGACGGGGATTTCGCTCGCCGCGGCGAGCCTGGCGTGGCCGGCCAGGTCGTCGGCCGGCAGCGGCTCTTCGAACCACGCGATGCCGAGCTTGGCGTAGTGCGGCGCGCGGCGCAGCGCTTCCGAGAGCGTGAAGCACTGGTTGGCGTCGACCATGATCTCGAAGCCGTCGCCCACCGCTTCGCGCACCGCCGCGAGGCGCGCCACGTCTTCGGCGACATGCGGCTTGCCGACCTTGATCTTGGCGCCCTTGAAGCCGGCTTCCTTCGCGGCCACCGTCTCACGCACGAGGTCGGCCGGGCTCAGGTGCAGCCAGCCGCCTTCGGTGGTGTAGACGGGGATGCGCGCCTGCGCACCGCCGGCGGCGCGCCACAGCGGCAGGCCCGCGGCGCGGCAGCGGCGGTCCCACAAGGCGGTGTCGATGGCTGCCAGCGCCAGGCTCGTGATCGCGCCGACGCTCGTGGCGTGCGTGGCGAAGAGCAGGTCGCGCCAGATCGCCTCGATGTCGTCGGCCTCGCGGCCGAGAAGGCGCGGGCCGAGGTGGTCCTTCAGCAGCGCGAACACCGAAGAGCCGCCGGTGCCGATGGTGTAGCTGTAGCCGTCGCCGGCGCTGCCGTCGTCGCATTGCAGGCGCACGAACGGCGTCTCCTGCGTGACGAAGCTCTGGATCGCGTCGCTGCGCGGCACCGGTGGCGGCAGGTCGATCTGCAGCAGTTCGACGCGGGTGATGCGGGGCATCGTCAGCAGCCTTCGGTGAAGCGGCGCGGGCCTACAGGCCCACCGAGCGCGGCAGCCACAGCGAGATCGCCGGCACGTAGGTGAGGATGACGAGCGCCACCAGGAGCGGCACCAGCCACGGCAGGATCGCCACCGTCGTGCGCTCGACGGTGAGCTTGGCCACGCGCGCCAGCACGAACAGCACCATGCCCATCGGCGGGTGCAGGAGGCCGATCATCAGGTTGAGCACCATCACGAGGCCGAAGTGCACCGGGTCGACGCCGAGCTGGCGCGCGATCGGCAGCAGGATCGGCACCAGGATCGTGATCGCAGCCGTCGGCTCGAGGAAGCAGCCGACGAAGAGCATCAGCAGGTTGGCCATCAGCAGGAAGAGCCACGGCTGGTTGGTGATGGCGAGCACGCCCGAGGCGATGGCGGCGGTGACGCCGGTGGCGGTGAGCATCCAGCCGAAGATCGACGCCGCGGCGACGATGAACATCACGGTGGACGTCGTCTCGACGGTGTCGAGGCACACCTTGACGAACATCTTCCACGACAGCGTGCGGTACCACGCCAGGCCGAGCACCATCGCCCACACGCACGCGGCGATGGCGCCTTCGGTGGGCGTGAAGATGCCGGTGCTCATGCCGCCGATCAGCAGCACCGGGGTCATGATCGGCAGCACCGCCTGCCACTGGAACAGGCGGTCGCCGACGAAGATGACGACGATGCCGGTGAGCACGGTCGCCTGCGGCGGCGCACCCCACTGGACGAGGTAGTACAGCGCCAGCGGCCAGGCGATGACGACCGCCGTCTCCACGAGCGCCTTCGACAGCCGCGCCCACTCGAACTTGATGTCGCCGCCCCAGCCGTTCTTGTGCGCGAAGTACG
>JAXMEZ010000044.1:0-33251 GCA_046348035.1 Rubrivivax sp.
CGGAGCTGCTTGATGGCGCTGCTGATCAGCCCGCTCTCGCTGTCCTTGCGATCGGTCTTGCGGTTGCTGAGGAAGCCCCGCCGCTGGTTCAAGTGGAAGAGCGCCCGGCCGAACTCGGCGGATGTCAACGGCCCGTCGAGACCTCGGCGTCGCAGCTCGTACGGGTCGAGTCCGACAAGCGCCCGTTGCTGCGTCGTCTCCGTCGGCCAGAAGCCCAAGCGCACCAAGGCGGCAACGATTCGCGCCTTGCGCCGAAGGGTTCGATCGCGCCGACGGCGCATCTGTCGCGCGACGCGGCGGGTCACCGCCAGCGACGTGCCGACCTCGCCCTTTCCTCGAGCGGGCTCTCTGCCATCGCCGAACAGGCGAACGCCAGCGCGGATGATCGCGATCGGCTTGGGTGGCTCGCTGTTGTCGAGACGAAGCAGGCACCAGCCGATGGATGTGGCACCGATGTCCAGTGCTAGCCGATAGCGCATCTTGCGCAACATCATGCACGCTCCACTTCGACGCCTGACGGCAATTGCGTTATGCTCCGTCCCGAACGTTGCTCGGGATATGAGCTCTGTCCGCTAACAAGCTGAAAGATGCATCAAATGGAAAGGCCGCTATACGCGGCCTTTCGCATTTGTGGGCTGATAGCGTGACACCTTGCGCGCTGTCTCCCCGCTCCCGTAGCGCCCTCGGCACGAGGTGCTTTGCGAAGCAAACGCCGTCAACACGTCCCGCGCCGCTGTGGCCCCCTCGCGGCGCGATCCCGCGCAAACCGAGGAACAGCGCCAACGCCAATGGCCGCTGGCCGCGGAGCCGGCAACGGGAGCCAGCCCTTCAGCCTGCCCGCACGTTGTCCAGCAGCGCCAGCGTGGCCGCGTCGCGCTGGCCGCCGAAGTACTTCTCGAGCAGGTGCGTGAACAGCGGCTCGCCGGGGGCGGCGCGCTCGAAGAGGGTGAGGCACGAGCGCAACTTGAATTCGTCGACGCTGCCGAAGATCGCCAGCGCCGAGCGGCCCTGGAGCCGCTCGAGGATCTCGCAGCATTGCGTGAGGCGGGGCCCCAGCAGCGGGTGCGCGATGTAGGCCTCGGCTTCGGCCAGCGAGGCGATGCCGAAGCGGCGCGCCAGGTCGCTGCGCCCCAGGCCGCGCAGCTGCGGGAAGACGAACCACATCCAGTGCGTTCGCTTGGCGCCCTCTTCCAGCTCCTCGATCACGTGCTCCCAGGCGGGGTCCTGGGCGTGGATGAAGCGCTCCAGCTCGTTCGAACCCGGCGCTGGACCGGCGGGCTGCAGCTCGCCCGGCAAGGTGGTGTGCGCCCAGGGGTCGGGCTTCTTGCTGCTGCGGGTCATGGGTCAGTCTAGGGGGCCGGTTCAGCCTCGGCGGGCGGGCGCGCTGTAACCGTTGGTGACGGTCGACAGCGGCAGCCCGGCTGCCGGGGAGAAAAGGGATTCTGCGCCGCTCATCCGGCCACGCCAAGCGAAGGGCGCGGGCGGCGCGGTACAACCGCGGCCCGCGCCAACGCACGACCGGCTTCACAAGACACAGGAGACACGATCCATGGCCCGCGTCAGCACTTACCTCAACTTCCCGCGCAACACCGAAGCGGCGTTCCTCTTCTACAAGAGCGTCTTCGGCGGCGAGTTCAATGGCCCCGTCCACCGCTTCGGCGAGATACCGCCGCAGCCGGGCATGCCGCCCTTGGCCGAGGCCGACAGGAACCTCGTGATGCACGTCGAGCTGGCCATCACCGGCGGCCACGTGCTGATGGGCACCGACGCGCCGGAGTCGATGGGCTTCAAGTGCACGCCGGGCAACAACGTCCACATCAACCTCGAGCCCGACACCCGCGCCGAGGCCGACCGCCTGTTCGCGGCGCTCTCGCCTGGCGGCCAAGTCGAGATGCCGATGCAGGACATGTTCTGGGGCGCCTACTTCGGCAGCTTTGCCGACAAGTTCGGCGTGCGCTGGATGATCAACTGCGCCGAGAAGAGGGGCTGACAGGGGCTGACCAGGGGCTGACCGACCCAGCGGGGCTGAACGCGGGTCCTCAGCACTCCGACCGGCGTGCCGCGTCGCTTCGCGTTTCAGGAACATTCAGACCGCGGCGACGCGCCGGGTGGCACGATCCAACGCACTCGAATCCCACAGGAGCCGCGCGATGGACCTCAACCGTTCCCAGGCCTTCATGAAGAAGGTGGTCGGCGATGTCGGCATGGCCACCGCGGTGGCGCTCGTCTTCGTGGGCGACCGGGTCGGCCTCTTCAAGGCGATGGCCGGCGCGGGAGCGCTGACGCGCGAGCAGCTCGAGCAGAAGACCGGCATCCACCCCCGCTACCTCGAAGAGTGGCTGGCGGCGATGTTCTGCGCCGACTACATCGAGCACGACGCCGACGCCGACACCTGGACGCTGCCCGACGAGCATGCCGTGTTCTTCGCCGAGGAGAAGAGCGAGTACTACCTCGGCGGCCTCTTCAAGGGCGGGCCGGCGCTGATGGCGATGGCGCCGAAGGTGGCCGAAGCCTTCGAGACCGGGCGCGGCATCTCGTTCCAGGCCTACGGCGAAGGCGAGCCGCTCGCCCTGGAGCAGATGAACCGCGCCGTCTACGAAGCGCGCTTCGTCAGCAAGTGGCTGCCGGCGATGCCGCAGGTCGTCGACAAGCTCAAGGCCGGCGGCCGCGCCATTGACATCGGCTGCGGCACCGGCGTGATCCCGGTGCTGCTGGCGCAGGCGTTCCCCGAGGCGCGTGTGGCCGGGCTCGACTTCGATGCGCGCTCGATCGAGATCGCGCGCGAGAACGCGCGCGCCGCCGGACTCGGCACACGCATCGACTTCCAGCACGGCTCGGCGGCGGAACTGCAGGCGCCCGAAGGCGGCTACGACTTCATCAGCACCTTCGACTGCATCCACGACATGGGCGACCCCGGCGGCGTGCTGCGCCGCATCCGCGCCGCGCTGGCGGCAGGCGGCACCTACCTCATGGTCGAGCCGAAGGTGGCCGAGCGGGTGCACGACAACGCCGCCAACCCGTTCGCGCGCATGCTCTACGGCATCAGCTGCATGCACTGCGTGCCGGTGAGCCTGGCGCAGGGCGGCCCGGGGCTCGGCGCCTGCTGGGGCGAGACGCGGGCGCGGCTGGCGGCCACCGAGGCGGGCTTTGCGCGCTTCACGGTGCTGCCGATCAAGAGCCCGGTGCACTCGTTCTACGAGATCGCGGCGTAGTCACGGTTCCGCGTCGACGCGCTCCTTCAGTGGAACAGTGCGGCCGCGTCGGAACGCCGCGCGTCTTGTCAAGGCGGCGTTCCGCCAGCAGCGCTGCCGGCGCGCGGCGCGGGCAGCGGCGCTATCGTCGCCGGCTTCGCGCGTCTTCCTCGCGCACCACCGGAACGCATCCGCCATGAACATCGCCTTCCTCGGCACCGGCCTCATGGGCACGGGCTTCGTGCGCCGCCTCGTCGCCAACGGCCACGCCGTGCGCGTGTGGAACCGCAGTGCCGACAAGGCGCGCGCCCTCGAAGCGCAAGGCGCGTGCGCCTGCGCCGATGCCGCCGAGGCCATCGCCGGCGCCGAGCGCATCCATCTCTCGCTGGCCGACGACGCCTCGGTCGATGCGGTGCTCGAACCCCTGGCCGGCGCCATTCCCGCCTCGACCTGGATCGTCGACCACACCACCACCGCGCCGCGCCCCACCGCCGAGCGCGCGGCGCGCTGGGCGTCGCGCGGCAAGCGCTTCGTGCACGCGCCGGTCTTCATGAGCCCGGCCAACTGCGCCGAAGGCACCGGCGTGATGCTGCTCTCGGGTGCTGCGGCCGCGCACGAAGCGCTGCTGCCGCATCTGCAGCAGATGACGGGCAAGGTGCTCTACCTGGGCGAAGCGCCCGAGCGCGCCGCCGCCTTCAAGCTCTTCGGCAACCTCGTCATCCTGGGCCTTCTCGGCGTGCTCGGCGACGTGGCGCGGCTGGCGCAGGCGCTGGGCATCCCGGCGGCCGAGGCGAACACGCTCTTCGAGCACTTCAACCCCGGCGCGGCGATGGTGACGCGCGCCGCGCGCATCGACAAAGGCCCGTACCTGCCGGCGAGCTTCGAGACGACGATGGCGCGCAAGGACGTGCGCCTGATGCTCGAAGAAGCCGGCCGCGGCGGCGTCGACCTGCTGCTGATGCCCGCCGTGGCCGCGATGCTCGACGCCGCCATCGCGCGCGGCGAAGGGGCGCTCGACTGCGGCGCGGCGGCGCGCTCGCCGGCGCAGCGCAAGGGTTGAAGCTCCTTCGGTACGCCGCCTCGAGCGGGTCCACCGATTCCGTGGACTAGCCCTTGGCCGTGCTGCGGGCGAGCGCCACCTGCTGCCCGACGAACTCCTCCATCGTCCTCAGGCGGATGCCGTAGCGCTCGCTGAGAGCAGCGGCGCCGTCGAATCGCTCGCTGTACGCGT
Organism: Rubrivivax sp.; assembly: GCA_046348035.1. Lineage (GTDB taxonomy): Bacteria > Pseudomonadota > Gammaproteobacteria > Burkholderiales > Burkholderiaceae_C > Rubrivivax. The sequence goes on from JAXMEZ010000044.1 coordinate 4,423, forward strand.
CGTCGGGCAGGCTGAAGATGTGCATCACGCGCGCCAGGCCCGGGTGCAGCGGCCGCGCCGCGACCGAGAGGAACTTCGCCACCCCGCGCGGCAGGTGCCCGGCGCGCGGCGCAATGCCTGCCGCGCGGGCGTAGAGCGCGGCGACCTCGGCGTTGCTGTAGTGGCCGGGGCCGCCGATGTCGAGTTCGCGGAAGGGCGGCGGGTCTTCGAGCAGCGCGCGCAGCGCGAACTGCGCCACGTCGGCCGCGCAGACGAAGTTGCGCGGCTTGGTGCCGGGCCCGATCAGCTTGGCCTTGCCGGTGTCGAGCACGGCCTTGCCGTTGAAGTTGTGCGCGTGGTGCTCCATGAACGCGGTCGGCCGCAGGATCACGTGGTCGAGGCCGCTTGCCTTCAGCACGGCTTCCGCCGCCGCCTTGTGGCGGAAGAAGTCCACCGGCATCGCCTCGGTCGAGCCGAGCGCCGAGGTGTGCACGACGCGCTGCACGCCCGCCTGGCGTGCCACTTCGAAGAGCGTGCGGTGGCCATCGATGTCGACGGCCTCGCTGCGCCAGCGGCCGCGACCGAGGAAGCCGTGCGCCGCCGTGAAGACGCGCTGCACGCCGGCGCACGCGCGCTCGAGCGACTCGCGGTCAGTGAGGTCCGCGGCCACTACCTCGGCGCCGAGCGCGCCCAGGTCGGCCGCCTGCTCCGGATGCCGCGACACGGCGCGCACGGAAACGCCCTTGGCGAGCAGGCCTTGCACGACCGGCCGGCCGAGCGCGCCCGTGGCACCGACGACCAGCACCTTGAGCGGCGCCGCGGAGGAGGTGCTCGGGTTCATGCGCCGGCATTCTGCGGCTCGGGTCGGCGCGTCTCAAGGGCCGGGCTCCGGCGCGAGCGATCGCTTCAAGAACAACCCAGTGCCGCCACGGAGCCGTGCGCGGCGGGGCGACAATCCCCGGCCGATCAGCCTCTGCCCCGACGAGCCCATCGTGACCACCATCCTGCAATCCCTGCCGCGCGGCGAGCGCGTCGGCATCGCCTTCTCCGGCGGCCTCGACACCAGCGCCGCCGTGCACTGGATGCGCGCCAACGGCGCCATCCCCTGCGCGTACACGGCAAACCTGGGCCAGCCCGACGAGAGCGACTACGAAGAGATCCCGCGCAAGGCGAAAGCCTACGGCGCCGACATCGCCCGCCTCGTCGACTGCCGCGCCCAGCTCGTCGCCGAAGGCATCGCCGCCATCCAGTGCTCGGCCTTCCACATCGCCACCGGCGGCCAGACCTACTTCAACACCACGCCGCTCGGGCGCGCCGTCACCGGCACCGCGCTCGTGGTGGCCATGCGCGAAGACGGCGTGCACATCTGGGGCGACGGCAGCACCTACAAGGGCAACGACATCGAGCGCTTCTACCGCTACGGCCTGCTCGCCAACCCTGCGCTGAAGATCTACAAGCCCTGGCTCGACCAGCGCTTCATCGACGAGCTGGGCGGCCGCAAGGAGATGAGCGAGTACCTCATTGCCAACGGCTTCGACTACAAGATGAGCGTCGAGAAAGCGTACAGCACCGACAGCAACATGCTCGGCGCCACGCACGAGGCGAAGGACCTCGAGTTCCTGAACAAGGGCCTGACGATCGTCAACCCGATCATGGGCGTCGCCTTCTGGAAGCCCGAGGTCGACGTGAAGGCCGAGACCGTTGCCGTGCGCTTCGAGGAGGGCGTGCCGGTGGCGTTGAACGGGCGCACGTTCAACGACGCCGTGGCGCTGCTCGAAGAAGCCAACCGCATCGGCGGCCGCCACGGCCTGGGCATGTGCGACCAGATCGAGAACCGCATCATCGAAGCGAAGAGCCGCGGCATCTACGAGGCGCCGGGCATGGCGCTCCTGCACATCGCCTACGAGCGCCTCGTCACCGGCATCCACAACGAGGACACGATCGAGCAGTACCGCACCAACGGCCGCCGCCTCGGGAAACTGCTCTACCACGGCCGCTGGTTCGACCCGCAGGCGCTGATGCTGCGCGAGACGGCGCAGCGCTGGGTGGCGCGCGCCATCACCGGCGAAGTGTGGATCGAGCTGCGCCGCGGCAACGACTGGAGCCTCGCGGACACGCAAAGCCCCAACCTCACCTACCACCCCGAGCGGCTGACGATGGAAAAGGGACAGGGCGCCTTCAGCCCGGCCGACCGCATCGGCCAGCTGACGATGCGCAACCTCGACATCGTCGACACGCGCGACAAGCTCGGCGTGTACACGCGCAGCGGCCTCCTGGGCTCGGGCAGCGACGGCTCGATCCCGCTGTTGTCCTCGTCGTCGGCCGAGAAGAAAGACTGAAGCCGTGCGCGCGGCGCTGCGGCTCGCCGGCACTGCCGCGGCTGCGGCGCTGGCGGCGTTCGCAGCGTTCGCAGCGGCGGTGGCGCTGAGCGCCGCGTCGCCGGCTGCGGCCGCGCAGAGCAAGCCGCTCGTCGTCGGCTCCAAGCGCTTCACCGAGAGCTACATCCTCGGCGAGATCGTCTGCGGCACGCTCGCCGCGCAGGGCCAGCCGTGCACGCACCGGCAGGGCCTGGGCAACACCGGCATCCTCGAACAGGCGCTCGCGGCCGGCGAGGTGGACCTGTACCCGGAGTACACCGGCACGATCGTGCGCGCGATCCTCAAGCGCGAAGGTGCCGCCGCTGCCGGCAACCCGACGCTGGCCGAGCTGAACGAGTGGCTCGCGCCGCGCGGGCTGAAGGTGGCCGTGCCGCTCGGCTTCAACAACACCTACGCGCTGGCGATGCCCGAGGCCGAGGCGCAGCGCCTGGGCGTGGCGAGGATCTCCGACCTTGCGCGTGTGCCCGCGGGCAGCATCAAGCCCGGCCTCTCGCACGAGTTCATCGTGCGTGAAGACGGCTGGCCGGCGCTGAAGCGCGCCTACGCGCTGCCGTTCGAAGCCGGCAACGCGCTCGACCACGGCCTCGCGGCCGACGCGGTGAAGGCGGCTCGCGTCAACCTCATCGACGCCTGCTCCACCGACGCCCGCATCCGGCGCGACGGCCTGCGCGTGCTCGCCGACGACCGCGCCTTCTTCCCGCGCTACGACGCGGTGCTGCTGATACGCCTGGCGGTCGACGAGAGCCTGCTGCTGCCGCTGGTGCGCCGCATCGAGCGCGGCTTGCAGATGACGGCGCTCAACGCCAGGCGGAGCTCGACGGCAAGCCGTTCGCCGAAGTGGCACGCGGCTTTCTCGCCGCGCCGCGCGGCGCCGGTCGCACGGGCGGCGGCCCTGGCTACGAGCGCCGGCGGCGGCGGCGCCGGCGGCGAGACTTCTGGCGCCACCGCCTCTTCGCGCCCGACCTCTGGCGCCCGACGCCAGCACCTGTGGCTCGTGTTCGCTTCGGTGCTTCTGGCCCGTAGTGGTGGCGGTGCCGCTGGGCGGCGTGCGCTGGCGCTGAGCACCGCAGCTTCCACGAGCTGGGTGCTCGGCGCCGTGGGCATCGTGCGAAAGACCGTGCCGTCGCTGGCGCTGCTGGCGGTGCTGATCGCGGTGCTCGGTACCATCGGCTTCTGGCCGGCGCTGCTGGCGCTTTTCGTCTACGCGCTGCTGCCGATCGTCGCCAACACGCACGCGGGGCTCACGGGCGTGCCGGCCGAACTGTCGCTGGCGGCACGTGCCCTGGGGCTCAAGCCGCTGCAAGGCGCTGCGCCTCGTCGAGCTGCCGCGCTGGCGCTGCCGACCATCGTCGCCGGCGCGAAGACGGCAACGGTCATCAACGTCGGCACCGCCACCGTGGCCGCGTTTGTCGGCGCCGGCGGCGCGGCGAAACGCATCGTCGCGGGCTGGCCGTCAACAGCACCGCGATGCTGGCCGGCGCCGTGCCGGCGGCGCGCTGGCCCTGCTGGTGCAGTGGCTGTTCGCGCTTCGAGAAGCGCGCGTGCGGCGCGTGCCGGCCTGAGGGCGCGCCGCTGCGCGGTTGCATCCACCGTCTCGCCAGGCGCGGTCTGCGGTCCTCGGCACGGTCTGCGCGGGATCGTGCCGCCAGGGGCGCTGCTGTCGCTCCATGTCCCCGGCGGCGGCCGCTAAAGCGGCCGCCGCGCTGCTCCTGCTGCTTCCGCGACAGCGCGCCCTGTCGGCTGATCGGTACCACCGCTGCATGCGAAGGCGTTGTGCGCACGGTCGAGTACTTCTTCCGAGGGAATCGGGTGGGCCCTTGCGCCGGAAGTAAAGGAGGAGCAGTCGCCCCGCCGCGTCAGCGGCGAGCGTTGCGGGGACATGGAGCGCAAGTACCCGGTTCCCTCGGCAGCGCTAACCGCGAGGTGCGTCCGTGTCGCGCGAACAGGCCATCTTGGAAGCACGGACTCCAATCTACCGTCCTGACCTTCACCGAAGTAGATCACTTGGACCTTCGCAGCCCGCCGCGCCCGCCACCGCCTTCAGCCGGCGACATCCCCGACAGCAGCGGCGCGACCTGGAAGTTGAGGTCGCTGCGGTTGCCGGTCGAGCACCCGACGACGGTGAAGTTGTCGCCTGCCGGCAGCACCGGGAAGGCGCCGCAGGTTTCGCCGCGGGCGCAGGTCGAGGTCGTCGTTGTCGGTGTCGCCGCCGGCGGGTGATCTGCACGCAGCTCTTCGCGTAGCCGCTCTTGCTCGATAGCCAGCGGCCGTTGGCGGCCGTCGCGAGCACGGTGTGCTCGACGTGCTTGACGATGGCCGGGTCGATGAGCAGCACGTACACCGGGCCCAGTTGCCGCGCGCCACGCTGGCCGCCGGCTGGGTGATCTGCACGGTGAGCGTGCGGCCGCTGGAAAGCGTGAAGCGCACGCTCGGGAAGTAGCCGCCCGGCGTGGGGATCGCGCTGCGGTTGACGGTCACCGTGTAGCGGCCGAGCCCGCCCGTGCCCACCGCGGTGGGCGCGATCGCCAGCGAACCGGCGCCCATGCCCGCGGCCAGCGCACCCGGCTACGGCGAGCCGGCGACCGATTCGCTCGTGGTGCCGGGCGCGCTCAGCTCGATCACCGCCTGAGTCTGCAACGAGCCGAAGTCGATCGACGAGGGCAGCGCGACGATCTGCCGCCGGCGCCGGCGGCGCGTTGCCCTTGTGCGGCGAGCGCCGCGTCGACCGCCTTGCGCGCGTTGGCGAGGCCGAAGCCGAGCAATGTGCGCGGCCGGCGGCACCGATGTCGTCGGTGAGGCTGCCGACGGCGAAGAGGTTGTCGATCTGCGTCACCGTCAGCGCCGGGGTTGACGTAGCGCATCCAGGCCGGCGGATAACGCCAACCACGTGCGGCGCGGCCATCGAGGTGCCCTGCTTGCCGCCCGAACGAGGCTGGCGCGTGCCGGCAGCATCGAACGTGGCGGCACGCTGTAGGCGCCGTCGGCGACGCCGCTGCCGGTGGTGGAAGCCGAGAGGTCGCCGCCGGGCGCGGCAACGCGGATGGCGCTGCCGGTGTTGGAGTAGTCGGCGATGTTGCGCCGTGCGTCGTGGCGCTGACGGCGATGGCACCGGCGCAGTTGGCCGGCGACGAGGACGGCATCGCCTGGCCGGCGTTGTTGTTGGCGTCGTTGCCGCTGGCGACGGCCACGGCCGTGCCGGCGGCGCGCGTCGGCGATGGCGGTGGCCCAGGCGCTGTCGCACGCGCCCTGGCTGCCCAGGCTCATGTTGACGACGTCGACGCGCCGCGCGGGCACGAAACTCGAGCCGGTTTCCAGGCGCGCGGCGCGCGCAACGCCTGCAGGATGTCGCTGGTGCGCGCCAGCGCGCCAGCGCGAACACGCGCAGCGGCAGGATCTGCGCCATCGGCGCGGTGCCGGCGCCGCCGTTGCCGTCATACGTGGCCGCGCCCGGTGCCGGCCACGTGCGTGCCGTGGAAGCGCGGCTGCTGCGCGGCAGTGGAAGGGTCGTCGCCGTTGGCGGCGTCGCCGTCGCCGTCGGCGTTGACGCTACGACGAAGCTGCGGCCGTTGCCAGGCGACTGCGGCGCGAGGTCGGGGTGGTTCAGCACGACGCCCGAGTCGATCACCGCCACCAGCGGGCGCACCTGCGTGCCGGGCAGGCCGAGCGCGGTGATGCGCTCCATCGCCGCGGGCAGGTTGATCTGCTCGTAGTGCCGGCTGGTACGAGGTAGCCGCGGTCGTTGGGCGGGAAGTTGCCGGTGAGCGCGAAGGTGTCGAGCGGCGGTTCACCTCCACGTACTCGAACGCACCGCTGGCGCGCAGCGCCCCAGCGTAGCGCAGCGTCTCCAGCGCCTCGGGCCACGGGTCGGCCCGCGGCCAGCGCGCGCGCGGCGCAGGTCTTGCGCAGAGAGAGCGCGCGGGCGTCGCGCCGCCGGCGGCGAAGTCGGCGAGCTTGGAAAGGCTTCGTCGCTGCGCGCCACGGCATCGGCGGGCAGCTTCGCCACCTGCGCACCGATGTCGCTGCGCAGCTCGCGCTTCAGCGCCGGCGCCCGCGGCCATCTGCATGCCCCCGGCGCAGCCACTGCTGCGCGAGCTTCAGCGCCGCCTGCGTGGCGCCGGGCTTGGCGATTGCCGGTGGCGGGTTCGAGGGCGCGCGCCGGGGCTCGAGCACCAGTTCGCCGGGCACGAAGGCGCTCTCGGCCGTGCGCTGCGCGCACGACGCGGCCGTGCCCGGCGCGCCGATGCGCAGGTTGTAGATCGACGCGCCGCTGTAGGCGTTGACGCGCACGATGTAGGTGCCGGGCTGCGTGACCGCCACGCATTCGAAGCGCGAGCCGACGCCGTTGGACGCCACCGGCTTCGCCGCCGCTGGGCTGTAGAGGTACAGGTCGACGTCCGCGGTGGCCGGATCGTTGGCGAACTCGAGCATCGACCACCTGCCTGACTACTGAGGTCGACGATGAAGTCGTCCGGGTCGCCGAGTGTCGTGCTGCCGTCGTTGTTGTTGCCGCGCGGGCCGGTGTTGGGCTTGTTGACGCTGCCCACCAGCAGCACCGGCGTCGTCAGTGCCTGCGCAGTGCCGATGGTGTCGTTGACCGCGTAGCCGGGCTGGTTGATGTCGTTGGTGTCGGGTCGACGGCCGCGGTCTCGGCGATGGTGATCGTGCCGAGAGGTTGAAGCTGGTGGCGCCGGTGCCACCGGTGCCACCGTGCCACCCGTGCCGCCTCCTCCACTGCTGCCGCCGCTGTCGCCGCCGCCCCCGCCGCCGCATGCAGCGACGAGGACCAGCGTGGCGAACGCGGCCAGCAGGGGGCGGCGAGCGCCGCAGGAAGAGATTCTCGTCATCGCTGTCCTCGAGTTCAGGCCGGGGGCCGGCCCGCGCGTCCCGGTGATGCGATGGCAGTGTCCGGGTTGCGGCGTTAGGCAACCCGCTAGCGGAATGGGCCCATGGGTGCGGCATGCCCCAATTCGGGGGGCGAGGTGCAGCGCGGTGCGCTGTTCATCGATTGGCGCGGGATCGTGACCCGCTGCTCCACGGTCTGCGCGAGATCGCGCCGCCAGGGGCGCTGCTGTCGCTCCATGTCCCCCGCAGGCGCCCGCCGCAAAAGCGGCGGGCCTAACTCCTTCTTCCGCGACAGCAGCGCCCCTGTCGGCACGATCCGGCACCACCGCTGCATACGAGAGGCTCTGTGCGCCACGGTCGTGCGGCCGAGGAATCGGGTGGGCCCTTGCGCGGAAGTAAAGAGGAAACAACGGCCGCCGCGTAGCGGCGGCCGCTTGCAGGGACATGGAGCACAAGGGCGCGCGGTTCCCTCGGCTCGCGCAGGTCTTCGCGCGACTGTTCTTGCGGCCACTTTCGCGCGATGCTCGACGGCGGCTGTCTACGCCTTCGCCAGCGCCCCGCCTGCCCGCAACCGCCCGACCTCGATGCCGTTCCAGTTGCGCAGCGTCGTCGGCGAGCCCGCGAACGAAGGCTGCTTCGTCGTCGCTCGCAAGCGGCACAAGGCGCTCGATCAGCGCCGCCATCACCACTTCGGCGGCGCGCGCGGTGTTGCCGTCGTCCATCTTCAACGCGACGCCGAGGCCCTGCTGCGGCAGCGCGGCGCAGTAGACGCCTTCGGCACCGACCTTGCAGAAGACGCGTTCGCCGAAACGCTCGGCGACGCGGCTGTCGAAGCGGCCGCTGCCGCCCACCATGCGCGGCGCGCGGGCAACGGCTTCGCGCAGGCGTTGCGCGGCGCGCGCGCGGTCCGCGTCCAGGCCGATGCCGGTGGCCACCTTGGCGAAGGCGTGCGCCAGGTTCCTGAGCGGCACCGCGAAGGTGGGGATCGAGCAGCCGTCGGTGCCCCGCGCGGTGGCGGCGAGGTCGAAGCCGGTGGCGTCCTCAAGCGAGGCGGTCACCTCGCGCATCACCGTGTGGCCGGGCTGCACGTAGCCGCGAACGAAGTCCGCCGCGCCGCTGCGCCCGGCGAGCGCGCAGCCCAGGCACAGGAAGCCGGCGTGCTTGCCCGAGCAGTTGTTGTGCAGCGCGCTCGGCGTCTTGCCCTCGGCGGCCAGCGCGCGCTGGCTGCCCTCGTGGTAGGGCCAGTGCGTGCCGCATTCGAGCGCCTCGGGGCCGAGCCCGGCCTTGGCGAGCATCGAGCGAGCGGTCTCCGTGTGGTGCGGCTCGCCGCCGTGCGAGGCGCAGGCGAGCGCGAGTTCGGCATCGCTCAAGCCGAAGCGCTCGGCGGCGCCGCTGGCCACCAGCGGCAGCGCCTGCAGCACCTTGACGGCCGAGCGCGGGAAGATCGGCCGCTCGATGTCGCCGATGGCGGTGTGCACGCGCCCTTGCGCGTCGACGACGGCGACGGCGCCGCGATGGAAGCTCTCGGCGATGCCGCCGCGCAGCGCCTCGGCGAGGACAGGGTTGACGTTCATGCGCCGGCATTGTGGCGGCAGCGGCCAGAATGCAGGCGAGCCATGCGCCAAGACCTGCCTGCGCCGGCCGTCGCTGCCGGTGCGCCTTTCCCGCCGTCAGCGCCATCAGCGCCATCCTCGCCATCGCCACCACCGTCGCTGCTGGGCGTGGACTTCAGCTGCGCGCCTTCGCGCCGCAAGCCGATCACCGTGGCGCGCGGGCGGCGTGAAGGTGCGGGCATGGAGGTCGTGCGCCTGCTAGGCATCGACGCACTGCCGACGCTGGCGCAGTTCGAAAGCGCGCTCGCCGAGCCCGGCCCGTGGTTCGGCGCCTTCGACTTCCCGTTCGGTTTGCCGCGCGCGTTCGTCGAAGCGCAGGCGCTCGGCAGCAGCGCCGACGCGGTGATCGCCGAACTCAAGCGCCGCTGCCCCGAGCGCATGCACTTCCGCGCGCTCGTCGATGCGTGGGGCAACGGGCGGCCGAGCGGGCAGCGGCTCGTCCATCGCGCCACCGACACCGCGCACGCGGCCACGTCGTCGAGCCCGCTGCAGACGCGCTACGTCCCGGTGGGCTTCATGTACTACGAAGGCCTGGCGCGGCTCGTCGCCGCGGGCATCACGCTGCCGGGGCTGCGAAGCGGCGATGCTGCGCGCGTCGGCGTCGAGGGCTATCCGGGGCGGCTCGCGTTCGAGCTGATCGGGCGCCGCTCGTACAAGAACCGCGACGACGGCGAGCGGCGCGCGGCGCGCGAGGAGATGCTTGCTGCGCTCGAACGCGGCCGCGGCCCGCTCGGGCTGGGGCTGCGCCTGTCCGCGAGCGATCGCGCCGCCATCGCCGCCGACGCCAGCGGCGACCTCGTCGACGCCGTGCTGTGCCTGATGCAGGCGGCGTGGGCCGAGCGGCAGCCGCGGCACGGGCTGCCGGAAGCCGTCGACGCTGTCGAGGGGTGGATCGTCGGGCCCGCGTGAAGCGGTCGCGTATTCACCCACGGAGCATTGGCGTCAGGACTGGCGTGAGGATGGCCGAGACGACGAGCGCCGAAGCCTGGTTCGCCGCCAACGGCTACGCGCCGTTCGACTTCCAGCGCGAGGTGTGGGCTGCGATGGCCGCGGGCGCGAGCGGCCTGCTGCACGCCACCACCGGCAGCGGCAAGACCTACGCGGTGTGGATGGGCGCACTGGCGCGCCTGCAAGCGCCGGCCGGGCGCGCCACGAGAAGCGGCCTGCAGGTGCTGTGGCTGACGCCGATGCGCGCTGGCCGCCGACACGACGAAGTCGCCAGGCGGCCGCTGCCCGCGCTGGCGCCGTGGGCCGAGGTGGCGCAGCGCACGGGCGACACCGGCAGCGCCGAGCGCGCGCGCCAGGAGAAGCGCCCGCCCGAGGCGCTGGTGACGACGCCCGAGTCGCTGACGCTGATGCTGACGCGCGAGCACGCGGCGAATGAACTCGGCGGCGTGCACACAGTGATCGTCGACGAGTGGCACGAGCTGATCGGCAACAAGCGCGGCGTGCAGGTGCAGCTCGCACTCGCGCGGCTCAAGCGCTGGAACCCGAGGCTCGTCGTGTGGGGCCTGTCGGCGACGCTCGGCAATCTCGAAGACGCGATGGCCACGCTCGTCGGTGCACGCCGCAGTGATGCAACGGTCCCGCCGCGCCTCGTGCGCGGCAAGCTCGACAAGGCACTCGTCATCGACACGCTGCTGCCGCACGAGCCCGGCCGCTTCAGTTGGGGCGGCCACCTGGGCGCGCAGATGCAGCAGCCGGTGGTCGAGGAGATCGAGCGCAGCTCGACGACGCTCGTCTTCACCAACGTGCGCTCGCAGGCCGAGATCTGGTACCAGCTCTTGCTGGCGGCGCGGCCCGACTGGGCCGGCGTCGTGGCGCTGCACCACGGGTCGCTCGACAAGAGCGTGCGCGAGTGGGTGGAGGCGGGGCTGAAGGAAGGGCGGCTGAAGGCGGTGGTGGCGACGAGTTCGCTCGACCTCGGCGTGGACTTCCTGCCGGTGGAACGCGTGCTGCAGATCGGCAGCGCCAAGGGCATCGCGCGCCTCTTGCAGCGCGCCGGCCGCAGCGGCCACGCGCCGGGCCGGCCGAGCCGCGCGACGCTGGTGCCCACGCACACGCTGGAACTCGTGGAAGCGGCCGCGGCGCGGCGCGCGGCGCTGGCCGGCCGCGTCGAATCGCGAACGAGCCCGGCGAAGCCGCTGGACGTGCTGGTGCAGCACCTGGTGACGGTCGCGCTCGGCGGAGGGTTCGTCGCCGATGAACTGTTCGCCGAAGTGAAGACGGCACCGGCCTACGCGGAACTCACGCGCGACGAATTCGACTGGGCGCTCGCGTTCGTCGAACGCGGCGGCGACAGCCTGGCCGCGTACCCCGAGTACCACCGCGCGCAGGTTGTCGACGGCGTGTGGCGCGTGCCCGACCACGGAATCGCGCGCCGGCACCGGCTGCAGGTGGGCACGATCGTCAGCGACGCCAGCATGCAGGTGAAGTGGTTGAGTGGCGGCACGCTCGGCACGATCGAGGAAGGCTTCATCGCGCGGCTGAACAAGGGTGACCACTTCGTCTTCGCCGGCCGCGTGCTGGAGTACTTGCGCACGCAGGACATGGCCGCCTACGTGCGGCGGGCGACGAAGAACAACAAGGGCATCGTGCCGGCGTGGGCCGGCGGGCGCATGCCGCTGTCCAACGAGCTGGGCGACGCGGTGCTGGCGATGCTCGAAGGCGCCGCGCAGGGCGACTTCTTCGAGCCCGAGATGCAGTGCGCGCGGCCGATGCTGCAGGCGCAGGCGCGGTTGTCGCAGCTGCCGCTGCGCGGCCGCCTGCTGGTGGAGGAGTTCCGCTCGCGCGAGGGGCAGCACTTCTTCTTCTACCCGTTCGCCGGGCGCAACGTGCACATCGGCCTGGCGCCGCTGCTGGCGTGGCGGCTATCGCGCAGCGAGCCGAACACGTTCTCGCTGTCGGTGAACGACTACGGGCTCGAAGTGCTGGCCGCCAAGCCGATGGCGCTTTCCGACGACGCGATCACCGCACTCTTCAGCGGCCGCGACTTGCTGGCCGACGTGCTGGCGAGCCTCAACTCGGGCGAACTGGCGCAGCGGCGGTTCCGCGAGATCGCGCGCGTCGCGGGGCTCGTCTTCAGCGGCTACCCCGGCGCGCCGAAGAGCCTGCGCCAGTTGCAGGCCTCGAGCTCGCTCTTCTACGAGGTCTTCCGCAAGTACGACGCCGGCAACCGCCTGCTCGGCCAGGCCGAGCGAGGTGCTGAGCCAGGAGCTGGAACTCGAACGCCTGCGCGGCGTGCTGAAGCGCCTGGCCGCGCTGCCGGTGCAGCGCGCGCTGCTCAAGCACCCGAGCCCGTTCGCGCTGCCGCTGCTGGTGGAGCGCTTCCGCGAGCAACTGACGACCGAGAAGCTCAAGGACCGCATCGACCGCCTGCTGGCCGAAGCCGAGCGCTCGCTCGATGCCGCCGATGCGAAAGCGGCCGCGCGGTCGTCGAAGGCGCCGCGCGCCACGTTGCAGCGCAAGGCAGCCGCTGCGGCATCATCGCCGCCGGTGCCGGCGGCACCGAGTGGCGAACCGCGCCGCGCCGCCGCGGAGGTGAATGACGATGACGACCAACACGACCCTGCGATGCCCGGGAAGCCTTGAGTGGATGGGCGCTTTCGCGAAGGCGTCTGCGCTGGCGCTGCTGCTGGCCGGCGCCGCGGCTGCGCCCGAAGATGCCGGCGCTCAGGCGGCGGCGCAAGCGGCACCGGCCGCCTCATCGCGCGGCGGAACCACGAAAGGCGAAGGCATCACCGGCGTCATCAGCCGCGTCACCGACGGCGACACGCTGACGCTGCAATCCGAAGGCCGCTCGCCGATCGAGGTGCGGCTGCGCGACATCGACGCGCCGGAGATCTGCCAGGACTACGGCGTCGACGCGAAGAAGGCGCTCGAACGCTTCGCGCTCGGCAAGCCGGCGACGCTGACCGTCAGCGCCCGCGATTCGTTCGGCCGCACCGTGGGCAATGTCGTCGTCGAAGGGCAGTCGCTGTCGAAGTGGATGGTCGCCGAAGGGCACGCCTGGAGTGCGCGCACGCGTTTCGACCGCGGCCCCCTGATGAAGGAAGAGCGCATGGCCACGGCGCTGCACCGCGGCATTCACGCCACCAGCGGCGCCGTGATGCCCAAGGACTTCCGCAAGACGCACGGGCCGTGCAAGCGGCGGCGCCCGGCCAAGGTCGCCGCGCGGCGGCGGCGGCGCGGCTTCCGTTCGATGGTCGGCTTCAGTTCGAGGCGCGGCCCGCGTCCTTCACGCGCACCCAGCGCAGCTCGATCGTGTCGTTGGGCCACTGCACCGCGCTCACCTTCTTCTGCATCGCCCAGGTGAGCGTGCGCCTGTACAGCGGGATGTAGGGCAGGTCCTCGGCGACGAGCCGCAGCACCGTGGCCACCATCGCGCGCCGGCGCGTGAGATCCGGCTCGGTGCGGATCTGGTCGATCAGCGCGTCGAGCTTCGGGTTGCTGTAGCGGCCGGCGTTGAAGGTGCCGAGGCCGCTCCGGTCGTAGGTGCGGAAGAGCGCGTTGAGCGAGTTCCACGCATCGGGCGCCGCGGTCCAGCCGAACTCGACGAAGCTCGCCGTCGCCTGGCTCAGCTTGGGGAAGAAGGTGCCGGTGGTCGAGCTGCGCAGCGTCGTGCGGATGCCCACCTGCGTGAGCATCGCCGCCATCGCCTGGCAGGCGTTCTCGCGCCAGGCCACGTTCACGCAGTCCAGCGTCACCGCGAAGCCGTTCGGGTAGCCCGCTTCGGCGAGCAGCGCCTTCGCTTTCGCCGGGTCGAAGGGCAGGCGCTTGTCGAGGTCGGCCGGGCTGCCGTCCACCAACGTCGACAGGAAGGTGCCGGTGGGCACCGCCTGCCCGCGCAGCACCTTGTCGATGATGAGCGGCACGTTGACGGCGTGGTAGACGGCGCGGCGCACGCGCAGGTCCTTGAAGGGGTTCCGGCCCTTGACGTCGCTGAACTCCAGCTCGTCGCGCGCCTGGTCGAAGGTGAGGTACTGCTGGCCGATGTCGGCCGTCTGCACGAGCGCCACGCGCGGGTCGGCCTTCAGGCGCGCGATGTCCTGGTACGGCGGGTCGAGCACGAGGTCCACTTCGCCCGAGGCGAGCGCGGCCAGGCGCGTGGCGTCGCTCTTGATCGGCACGAAGCTCGCCTCGATGACGTTGCCGTGGCGCGGCTTGCCGTCGGCGCCTTTCTCGGCCCAGCCCCACCAGGCCTCGTTGCGTTCGAGCTGCACGCGCACGTCGGGCTGGAAGCTCTTGAGGCGGAACGGGCCGGTGCCGTTGGCGTTGCGCACCGTGAACGTCTCCTGCTTGCCGTTGAAGTCCTGCGCGCGCGTGACGCCGTGCTTCTCGCACCAGGCCTTGCTCATCATCGACACGAACTGCAGCTTCTCGGGCAGCACGGCGTCGGGCGCTTCGAGCTGGAACTCGATGGTCAGGTCGTCGACCTTGCGCACCGCCTTCACGCCCTTCAGCTGGAAGGCGCGCTGCGAAGGCGGCGCCATCGTGCGCTCGACCGAGAACACGGCGTCGTCGGCGGTGAAGGCGCTGCCGTCGTGGAACTTCACGCCCGGGCGCAGCTTGAAACGCCACGCGGTCGGGCCGGTCATCTGCCACGACGTGGCCAGCGCCGGCTCGGTCTTGAACCTCTCGTCGCGGCCGACGAGGCTCTCGTAGACCTGGAACGCCACGCGCGAGTGGTACAGCAGCGCCAGCGCGTGCGGGTCCATCGTCTGCGGGTCGAAGGCGCTGGCGATGCGCAGCGCTGGGCCCTGCGCCGCACTGGGCGTGGCCGCGAGCGCGCCGGCGAGCGCGGCGGCGAACGAGACTGCGAAGGAAGCCAGGGCAGTGCTGGCGCGCAGCCGCAGGTTGGGAACTTGCATGGCGGCGTTGGGAGGAGGGTGCGAGCCAGTATGCGCCGCCGGGTCAGGGCGGGACACGGTCGAAATCCTTCGCGGCGCCGCGCCGTCAGGTCCGGCTTGCGCGTTCGGTCAGGTGTTGCGGCGGTGCCGGGCAATCCAGCCGGGCACATGCTCCTCGCGCCACTGCCACCAGCGCGGCACGGTGGCATCGACGGCGCGGCGTGCGTAGTAGGGCACCATCGGCGCCCACCAGTCCCACAGGCGGCGCAGCTCGGCCTCGGGCTGGTCGTGCAGATCGACGCGCAGGTCCGCCAGCGGGTAGGGCCAGTGGTCCACCAGCAGCAGCGCGGCCGAGTTCTGCCCTTCGGGCTGGCCGCCGGCGTCGCGGCCTGCCTCGACGGCGCGCACCAGCCGCTCGGCCAGCGGCAGCGTCGCGTCGGCCTCGAAGGCCGCCAGCATCGCATCCACCACTTGCGGCCCGGCCAGCACGTTGCCGGCGCAGACGACGCCCTCGCCGACGCGGTGGCCGCACCAGGCCGGGTTGCGCTGGCCCGTGCGCGCCGCGGCGCGGCCGTACACGTCGATGACGGCAAGCTGCCGGTGCTCGGGGTAGGGGTCACCCGCCGCCAGCTCGGCAATCACCTTCTCGGCGCTCAGGCCCTGTGCGATGAGGGCGCGCGCCTGCTGCATCAGCTCCGGGTTCGCCACCGCCTGCACCGCGGCCGCGCCGCGCCCGGGCACCACCAGCGGACAGCGCGCGCCGACGTTGGGCGAATAGGTGGCAATGGCCACGCCGAACTGGCCGCTTTCGCGGCAGTGGGCGACGACGGAGAAGGTCATGACTGCGGCTCCCGATTCACTGCACGCGCACGCCCGTCTCGGCGGCGAGCTTGCGGTACTGCTCGAACTCGGCCTCGGTGAGGCGGCGCAGTTCGTCGGCCGACATCGGGCGCAGGACGGAGCCGGTGGCCTCGATGCGCTGGCGGACCTCGGGGCGATCGAGGATGCGCGCCAGTTCCGTTGCAAGCCGCGCCACGACGGCCTTCGGCGTGCCGGCCGGCGCGTAGAGCGCGTTCCACGAGTCGAGGTTCAACGGCAGGCCCTGCTCGGCCAGCGTCGGGATGTCGTTGGCGAACGGCACGCGCTGCGCCGAGGCCATGCCGTAGGCGCGCAACTGCCCCGAGCGCACGAGCTGGATCTGCGTGGGCAGCGTGCCGAAGTAGAACTGCACGCGGCCGGCAACCAGGTCCTGGTTGACTTGCGGCGCGCCCTTGTAGGGCACGTCCGGGATCGGCACCCCCAGGTGGCGAGCGAAAAGCAGGCACGCCAGGTGCGTGCCGGTGCCCGGGCCGTGATGGGCGCAGTTGAGGCCCGCGCCCTGGGCGCGCGCATGGACCATGAAGTCCTTCAGCGTGGCGGCGGGCACCGAAGGGTGAGCCACCAGCACGATCGGCAGCCCCGCCACGTAGGCCACCGGCTCGAAGTCGCGCAGCGGGTGGTAGGCCACGGCGGGGTTGAGCGCCGGCACAACGGTCGAGACAGCGCTGCCGCCCATCACCAGCGTGTAGCCGTCGGGCGCTGCCTTGGCGACCGCTGCCATCGCGATGGCGCCGCCGGCGCCGAGCTTGTTCTCCACCAGCACCGGTTGGCCGAGCGCCTTGGCCAGTTCCTCGCCGACGATGCGGCACAGGTTGTCGGTGATGCCGCCGGCCGGGTAAGGCGACACGATCGTCAAGGCGCGGTTCGGCCAAGTGCCCTGCGCGCGCAAAGGGCCACCGGCCAGTGCAGCGCCGAGAGCGCCGGCCGCGGCCAGCCAGCGCCGGCGGCCGATGAGCGGGCAAAGCGTTCTGCGTGGTTCCATGGCGGACCTCTTGCCGAGCGGCAAGCCCGGCCTGAAATCAATTTCATTTGATCGTAGATCGATGACTGTCGTATCGTCAATCGCCCCGATCCCTTGTGCCGATGAAAATGATTCCAGTGCCATGACTCGCCGCATGCCCACCGCCGCCGACGTGGGACGCCTGGCCGGCGTTTCACCGGCCACCGTGTCGCGCGCCTTCAACAGCCCGGCGTTGCTCGATGCGCAGACGCTGGCGCGGGTGCGCAACGCCGCCACGCGGCTGGAGTACCGGCCGCACGGGTTGGCGCGCTCGCTGCGCAGCCGCCGCTCGCTGGTCATGGGCGTGCTCATCCCGTCGCTGACCAACACCTATTTCGCCGAGATGGTGGAGCGCGTGCAGGCGCTGCTGGCCGAGCGCGGCTACACGACGCTGATCGCCAGCTCGCACTACGACGCCGAGGCCGAGTTGGCGGCGGTCAAGGTGATGGCAGCGCAGCGCGTGGACGCCTTGCTGCGCGTGGGCCGCGACCTGCACTCGCAGACGCACCCGACGCTGCAGCGCCTGGGCATTCCGTGCCTGCGCGCCTGGGTCTGCGACGGCGAGCCGCCCTGCATCGGCTTCGACCACGACGCTGCGATGCGCGAGTTGACCCGCCACCTGCTCGCGCTGGGCCATCGCCGCTTCGCGCTGGTCGCTCCTTTCGTTGCCCTGCACGATGCGCGGCGCAGCCGGCTCGCCGCCGTGCGCGAGGCGCTGGCCGATGCGGGCGTGGCGCTGCCCCCCGCCCCGGTGGTGGACCACCCCGGCGTCGGCCACGCCGGCGGCCGCGCCGCGCTGCTCGAGCTGCGCGAGCGCGCCGTGGCGGCGACGGCGGTGATCTGCAGCAACGACGCCATCGCCGCCGGCGTGGTACTGCAGGCCCAGGCGCTGGGGCTGCACGTCCCGCGTGACCTCTCGGTCACCGGCTACAACGACATCGACCTCGCCGCCGCGTTCGAGCCGCCGCTCACGAGCGTGGCCACGCCGATGGCCGAGCATGCCGCGCAGGTGGTCGAAGCGCTGCTGGCGCTGGCCGATGGCCGCATGCCCGACACGCCCGCCGCGTTGCCCACGCGGCTCGTGCCTCGCGGCAGCAGCGGCAAGGCGCCGCGCGCGCGGGGCATCGCGCCCACCGGCTCGAGGTGACGCCCTTCGGTGGCAGCAAGAACCGGCCCGCTCACTCGACGAGTGCGCGCCGCACGTCCTCCTGCAGGCTGCGCAGGTGCGCGCGCATGGCCGCGCGCGCGCGTTCGGGGTCGCGTGTGCGCAGCGCCTGGACGATCGTTCCGTGTTCGTCGTGGTTCTCGCGCTGCCGGTGCAGCGGGCTGTGCAGGCGGAACAGCCGCGCGTTGACGCGCAGTTCCTCCACCAGGCGCGGGAACACCACGTTGCCGCTGGCCGTGGCGATCAGCATGTGGAAGCGGTCGTCGAAGTGGAAGTGCTCGATCTCGCTGTGCTCGCCGCTGTCCAGCGCCCGGATCTCGTCCTCCAGGGTCTGGATCTCGGCATCGGTGATCTTGCCGACGGCCAGCGCGATGGCCTCGCACTCGATCACCTCGCGCGCACGCATGCAGTCGAAGTACTCCTTGGGGCCCAGCGCCCGCACGGCGTAGGAGCGGGCGTCGCGCCGCACCAGCAGGCCCTCGCCGGCCAGCCGCACCAGCGCCTCACGCATCGGCGTGCGCGAGATGCGCAACTCCTCCGCCAGGCGGCCTTCCTGCAGCGGGCTGCCGGCCGAGATGCGGCGGTCGAGGATGAGCGTGCGCAGCCGCTCGTAGGCCTGCTCGGCCAGGCTGGCAGAGCGCACTTCCAGCGGCTCGATGGTGATGGTGGCGGCCTGCGCCGGGCCGGGAAGGCTGGGCATGCGGGGAGAGGGACGTTCCACGGGTGGGCGCGAGGAGCGTATCAGGCCCGCCGCGTTGCGGGCACTTGGCCTACAGCCATTTGTCCAGCGGGTTGCCCGGGTTCGGCGCCCGCGGCCGCAAGCAACCGCGTGATCTTCATGGACCGCGGCGCCATCGTCGAGGACTGCGAGAAGGAGGAGTTCTTCGGCAACCCCTCGGCACGCTCGGAGCGGGCGCAGCAGTTCCTCTCCAAGATCCTCCAGCACTGAGCCGGCCCGGGCGGCCTGCCGGCTCGATGCGGCGCCGTCGCACGGCCCGCCGGGCGCGCCTCTAGGAATTCGCGCGCACTTCCTCGATCGTCGTCAGGCCCGCCCAGACCTTGTCGATGCCGTCGTGGCGCAGCGTGCGCATGCCGTCGCCGAGCGCGTGGTGCAGCAGTTCGTCGCTGCGCTTGCCGGCCTGGATCTTCTCACGCAGGCCGCGCGAGACGGTCATCAGCTCGTGCAGGCCCAGCCGCCCGCGCAGGCCCGAGCCGGCGCATTGCTCGCAGCCGTTGCAGCGGTGGCGCATCAGGCGGCCGTGCCTGGCCCAGCCGGCGAGCACGGCGTCTTCGTCGGGCGCGCTCTCGGCGCCCTGGAAGGCGTGGATGTAGTCGTGCAGCAGCTCATCGCGCCAGTCGTTCGGCGCCGGCTCGCTGACCTTGCAGTTCGGGCACTGCCGGCGCACCAGGCGCTGCGCCAGTACCGCGAGCAGCGCGTCGGCGAAGTTGAACGGGTCCATGCCCATGTCCAGGAGGCGCGTCACCGTCTCGGCGGCGCTGTTGGTGTGCAGCGTCGAGAGCACGAGGTGGCCGGTGAGCGACGCTTCGATGGCGACCTGCGCCGTCTCCTGGTCGCGGATCTCGCCGACCATGATGACGTCCGGGTCGGCACGCAGGAACGCGCGCAGCGCCTTGGCGAAGGTCCAGTCGATCTTCGGGTTCACCTGCACCTGGCGCAGGCCCGCCTGGGTGATTTCCACCGGGTCCTCGGCGGTCCAGATCTTGCGCTCGGGCGTGTTGATGTGCGCCAGCGCCGAGTGCAGCGTCGTCGTCTTGCCCGAGCCGGTGGGGCCGACGCACAGCACCATGCCGTACGGGCGCGCAACGGCAGTCTTCAAGCGGGCGAGGTTGTCGGCGGTGAGTTCGAGCTGGTCGAGCGGGATCGTGCGGCTGCTGGCCAGGAGGCGCAGCACCGCGTCCTCGCAGCTGCTGCTGGTGGGGATGGTGGCCACGCGCAGTTCGAGCCGCGAGCCGTGCACGAACTTGCCGAAGTTGATCTTGCCGTCCTGCGGCTTGCGCTTCTCGCTGATGTCGAGGTCGCACATGATCTTCAGGCGGCCGATCAGCGCGTTGCGGTAGCTCGGCGGCAGCTCGAGGTAGGGGCGCAGCACGCCGTCCTTGCGGAAGCGGATGCGCACCTTCTCGCGCCCGGCCGGGCACTCGATGTGGATGTCGGACACGCCCTGCGAATGCGCTTCGAGGATCATCGAGTTGATGAGCCGCACGAGCGAGTTGTCGCTCTGCTCGATCGAGGGGCCGTCGTCCTCGTCGGGCGCGCCGTTGCCTTCCAGCGTGGCGGCGAGCTTGGTGGCGTCGGCGTGCTCGAAGAACTCGACGCCGTCGATCGTGCTGTTGGGGCCGACATCGACGCCCAGCTTCTCGTAGGCGCGCTGGATGGCGTCCTGCAGGTCGGCACCGCGTGCCAGCACCGGCAGCACCTTGCAGCGGGCGGCGAACTCGATCTCCTCCAGCGCGCCGCGGTGGGTGGGGTCTTCCATCGCCACCACCAGGCGGGCGGCGCGCAGCATCAGCGGCAGGCCGGCGAGGCGGCTGGACACGGCGAAGGGCAGGCGGGCCACGGCGTCGGTGTCGGCGGGGAACTGCCGCACGTCGACCATCGGGTAGCCCATCTTGCGCGCCAGCGCCATCTGCAGGTCGCTGCGCGAGACGAGGCCCTTGCGCACCAGCAGTTCGCCCAGCGGCGTGCCGCGGTCGGTGCGCTGCTGCTCCAGCGCCTCGGCCAGCTGCTCGTCGTTGATGAAGCCCAGCGCCACCAGCGCCTCGCCGATGCGCACCATCGGCATGCGGGCCTGCTGCTCGATGGCGGCGTTCAGCTCGTCGCTGTTGATGATCTGGCGCACCAGCAGCAGGTCGCCGAGCTTGCGCTCGCGCAGGTCCTGCTGCTCGACGAGCGCGGCCTGCACCTGCGCCGGCGTGGCGGCGTTGTGCTCGATCAGCACCTCGCCGATGCGGCGGCCGATCTCGGCGCTGGTGTACGCGGTGCGCGGCACGAACGTGCGGCGCACGGTGCCGTGGGCGTCCACGGGTTCGAAGAGGAAGAGGCCGGCAGCGTCTTCGCGCGCGCTGAGCGTCTGGCCCTGCCAGTGCGCGCCGTGCGCGAAGTGCACCGAGAACGGGATCGGCGGCTGCTCGATGTCGACGACGATGGCGCCGTCGTTCGGCCCGGGCTGCGGCGCCAGCGGCTCCAGCAGGCGCAGGCGGCGGAACTGGTCGAAGCGCAGCGTCAGCGGCGCGCGCGTGCCGGCCACCGCCAGTTGCACGTGGCCGCGCGCGAGGTCCATCTCGAGCAGGCGCCCGGGGATGATCTTGCCGTTGTTGCCTTCCACCTGGCAGGCCATCGGCGCGGCCGCCAGGCCCGGCGCCGGGTAGTTCGGCAGGTCGGGCGTCGGCCAGGCGAAGCCTTCGACGGCCGCCGGCGGCAGAAGCGAGAGGGGTGGCGAGGCGAGGTCGGACATGGGTGCACCTGGACCCATCCTAGGGGCCGGGCGCAGGCCCGATGCATCGATGACGGCGGGAAAACCCAGCCAGTTCGGGCCCGCCGGTCCGCCGGGCCGTCAGGCGCGGCGGACCGTCAGCCCATCGGCCCGCCAGCGCGCCAGCGCGTCAGCTGCGCATGCTCGCCGGCAGCGCCGTCACCACGCCGGGGAAGAGCCAGATCAGCGCCACCGCCGCGATCATCAGGAAGAAGAACGGCAGCGTCACGCGCGCGATCCAGCCGATGTCGCGCTTGGTCATGCCTTGCAGCACGAAGAGGTTGAAGCCCACCGGCGGCGTGATCTGCGCCATCTCGACGACGAGCACGATGAAGATGCCGAACCACAGCGGGTCGATGCCGGCCTTCTGGATCGTGGGCATCAGCACGCCGATGGTCAGCACGACCATGCTGATGCCGTCGAGGAAGCAGCCGAGCACGATGTAGAAGACCATCAGCGCCAGCAGCAGCTGCCACTGCGTCAGGCCGAGCGAGGCGATCCACTCGGCCAGGTGGCGCGGCAAGCCAAGGTAGCCCATCGCCAGCGTGAGGAAGGCCGCGCCCGCGAGGATGAGCGCGATCATGCAGTACAGGCGCGTGCCGCCGAGCAGGCTGTCGCGGAAGGTGGCCCAGGTGAGCGAGCCCTGCGCCGCCGAGATGACGAGCGAGCCGAGCACGCCCACCGCGGCTGCTTCGGTGGCGGTGGCGATGCCGCTGTAGATGCTGCCGAGCACGGCGACGATGAGCGCGATCACTGGAATAAGGTAGCGCGATTCGCGCAGCCGGCCGCCGAGCGAGAGCTTCGCGTCGGCCGGCGGCACCAGCGTCGGGTTGCGCAGCGCCCAGACGACGAGGTAGCCGGAGAAGAGCAGCGCCAGCATGACGCCCGGCAGCACGCCGGCAATGAACAGCTGCGCGATCGAGACCTCGGCCGCGACGCCGTAGACGATCATGATGATCGAAGGCGGGATCAGCAGGCCCAGCGTGCCCGCCCCGGCCAGCGAGCCGATGCTGATGCTGTCGGGGTAGCCGCGCCGGGCCAGCTCGGGCAGGCTCATCTTGCCAATGGTGGCGCAGGTGGCGGCGCTGGGCCAGACACGGCGGCGAAGATGGCGCAGCCGGCGACGTTGACGTACAGCAGGCGGCCGGCAGCGACTGCATCCACGGCGCCAGGCCGCGGAACATGTCCTGGCTCAACCGTGTGCGGAACAGGATCTCGCCCATCCACACGAAGAGCGGCAGCGCGTAGGCGTCCAGCTCGACGAGCTGCCCCAGATGGTGACGGCCATCGCGTCGCCGGCGGCGCGCGAGCTGAAGACCTGCATGCCGATCCACGCCACGCCGGCGAGCGTGAGGCCGATCCACACGCCGCTGGCGAGGATGACGAACAGCGCCGCGATCAGCAGCAGCGAGATGCCGAAGTCAGCCATGGTGTGACGACCGCAGCGTCACCGTAGACCCTCACCCTGCCCTCTCCCGCAAGGGGAGAGGAGGAAGGCATCAGACCTGCTCCTCTCCCGCTTGCGGGAGGGTGAGGGTCGGCAGAGGGCGACCTACACGCAGCTTCATTCGTTGTGGCTCGCTTCGTCGCTGACGACGGCGACGCGCTGCCACGCAGTTCGAGCACCAGCTCGTCGATGAAGGCGACGAGCAGGATCGCCGTGCCCACCGCCATCGCGATCTGCGGCATCCACAGCGGCGTCGCGTCGTTGCTGGTGGAGATGTCGTTGAACTTGTACGACTGCCACACCAGCCGTGCGCTGAACCAGGCGAACAGCGCCGCCAGCAGCGTGGCCGCGCCGAGCGCCCACACCTCCAGCACCTTGTGCGCGCGGCTGGCGTGGCCGCCGAGGTACTGCACCAGCAGCGTCACGCGGATGTGGTCGCCGCGCTTGAGCGTGTGCGCCAGCGCCGAGCAGCCGGCGCCGGCCATCAGGTAGCCGGCGTAGGCGTCGGTGCCCGGCACGGGAAGTGCAGTTCGCGGCCGAGGATCGACAGCAGCACCATCACCAGGAGGCCGACCATGCACGCCGCGGCCAGCCAGGCCGCGGCGTCGTAGAGCGTGTCGAGCAGCCTGCGCATCGGGCGGCCGGGCGAGCAGCGTGATCCGGGACGATGTGATCGAAGGTCTGCCAGTCGTCCCGCTGCGGCGCCCGGGCCCTTACTTCATGAACGCGTCGACGAGCGCCTTGCCTTCGGGGCCGGCCTTGTCGAGCCATTCCTTGAGCATCGTCTCGCCGACCTTCTTCATGTCGGCCTTGAGCTGCGGGCTCGGCGGCAGGATCTGCATGCCGCCGGCCTTCAGCTTGTCCAGCGTCTCGCCGTTGGCCTTCTGCGCCGCGGCCCAGCCGCGCGTCTCGGCGTCGGCGGCGGCTTTCAGCACGGCCTGCTTCGTCGCCGCGTCGAGCGCGTCGAAGGCGGCCTTGTTGACGATGACGCCGTTCTTCGGCAGCCAGGCCTGCGTGTCATACCAGTACTTGACGTGCTCGTGCAGCTTGGCGTCCCAGCCGGTGCTGCCGCTTGACATCATGCTTTCGGTGACGCCGGTGGCGAAGGCCTGGCTCACCTCGGCGGCCTGCACGGTGACCGGCTGCGCGCCGACGAGTTCGGCGATGCGGCTGGTGGCCGGGCTGTAGGCGCGCCACTTCATGCCCTTGAGGTCGGCGGCGCTGGCCAGCGGCTTCTTGCTGTAGATGCCCTGCGGCGGCCAGGCCACGGCGTACAGGATCATCATGCCCTGCTCGCCGAGCTTCTTATCGAGGAAGGGCTTCTGCGCCTTCCACAGCTTCATCGCCGCGTCCCAGCTGTCGGCGAGGAACGGGATGCCGTCGGCGCCGTAGAGCTGCCACTCGTTCTGGAAGTTGACGAGCAGGATCTCGCCGATCTGCGCCTGGCCGCCCTGCACGGCGCGCTTGATCTCCGGCGCCTTGAACAGCGACGCGTTCGGGTGCACGGTGATCTTCAGCTTGCCGCCGCTGGCCTTGTCGATGTCGTTGGCGAAGTCGACCAGGTTGATGGTGTGGAAGTTGGTGGCCGGATAGGCGGCCGGCAGGTCCCACTTGGTCTGGGCCCACGCGGCAAGGGGCGAAAGGGCGACGCAGGCGGCGCCTGCCAGCAGTGCGCGACGGAAGGGGTTCATTCGCTCTAGCTCCTGGAGTCTTTGGGGCAAACGGTGGCCCGGTAGGATAGTGGCCAGCCCGGCAGGGGTTCGAGCGGGGCTACCCTGAAGCCGCCGGCCGGTCGCCTGGGCTGCCCCGCCCCCACGCACGGCACCGCACCGATGCTCCTCGGCATCCTGATGCCCGACACGCTCTTTGGCGCCGGCCCACGTCGCTGCGCGAGATGACCCTGCACCGAAGCCCGACGCCGGTACTGGGCGTGCTGATGCTCGACACCCGCTTCCCGCGCCCGCCGGGCGACATCGGCAACGCGGCGACGTTCGCTGATTCGCCTTTCGCGGTGCGCCTCCGCGTCGTCGCTGGGGCGTTCCCCGCTGCCGCGGTGCGAAGCGACGACCCCGCGCTGCTCGGGCCTTTCATCGCCGCCGGACGAGACCTCGTGCGCGAAGGCGCCGTGGCGCTGACGACGAGCTGCGGCTTCCTCGCCCGCTGGCAGCGCGAACAGCAGGCGGCGCTGCCGGTGCCGGTGTGGAGTTCGGCGCTGCTGGCCCTGCCCGGGCTGCCGCGCCCCGGTGTCATCACCATCGAGGCGGCTTCGCTGACGCCCGCGCACTTCGAAGGCGTGGGCGCCGACACGGCCACGCCGGTGGAAGGCATCACGCCGGGCTCCGCCTTGCACCGCACGCTGCTCGAAGACTTGCCCGAGCTCGACCTGGCCGACGCCGAACTGCAGGTGGTGGCCGCCGGCCTGCGCCTGCTGGCAAGGCATCCGCAAGTGCAGACGCTGCTGCTCGAATGCACCAACCTGCCGCCCTACGCCGCGGCATTGCAGGCAGCGACCGGGCGGCCGGTGCATCACATCGTTTCGCTGCTGCACGGGCGCATGGCGGCGCTGGCGGCCCTGGGGGCGCCAGCGACGCCAGACCCAGCGGCGCCGACGGCCCCCGGGCTGCGAAGATCGCCCCCGGCGCGGCCCGCAGCCCGGCCGGCCCGAAGAGGACAAATCGATGAGCGAGACGACCCGACGCTGGCGAGTTCTGGATCGACCGCGGCGGCACCTTCACAGACATCGTCGGCCGGCGCCCGGACGGCACGCTGGCCACGCTGAAGCTGCTGTCGGAGAACGCCGAGCAGTACCGCGACCGCGGTCGAGGGCATCCGCCGCCTGCTCGGCCTGGGCGGGCGAGGCCATCACGCCGGCGCTGGTGGAATGCGTGAAGATGGGCACCACGGTGGCCACCAACGCGCTGCTCGAACGCAAGGGCGACCGCACGCTGCTCATCACGACGCGCGGCTTTCGCGATGCGCTGCGCATCGCCTACCAGGCGCGGCCGAAGCTTTTCGAGCGCCACATCGTGCTGCCCGAGCTGCTGTACGAGCGCGTCATCGAGGCCGAAGAGCGCGTCGGCGCGCACGGTGAGGTGCTGCTGCCGTTGAACGAAGAGCACCTGCGCGAGCGGCTGTGGGCGGCGCACGACGCCGGCATCCGCAGCGCCGCCGTCGTCTTCATGCACGGCTACCGCTACACGGCGCACGAGCAGGCCGCGGCGCGCCTGGCGCGCGAAGCGGGCTTCACGCAGGTGAGCGTGAGCCACGAGGTGAGCCCGCTGATGAAGCTCGTGAGCCGCGGCGACACGACGGTGGTCGACGCCTACCTGAGCCCTATCCTGCGCCGCTACGTCGACCAGGTGGCAGCACAGATGCCCGGCGTGCGCCTCTTCTTCATGCAGTCCAGCGGCGGGCTGGCCGAGGCGCACCACTTCCAGGGCAAGGACGCCATCCTCTCCGGCCCCGCGGGCGGCATCGTCGGCATGGTGCGCACCGCGGTCGCCGCCGGGCACGACAAGGTCATCGGCTTCGACATGGGCGGCACCAGCACCGATGTCAGCCACTATGTCGACGGCCCGGCGGGCGGGTTCGAGCGCGCGTATGAGACCGTGGTGGCCGGCGTGCGCATGCGCGCGCCGATGATGAGCATCCACACCGTGGCCGCCGGCGGCGGCAGCATCCTGCAGTTCGACGGCGCGCGGCTGCGCGTCGGCCCCGAGAGCGCCGGTGCCAACCCCGGGCCGGCGAGCTACCGCCGCGGCGGGCCGCTGGCGGTGACCGACGCGAACGTGATGCTGGGCAAGATCCAGCCGGCGTACTTCCCGAAGGTGTTCGGCCCCGGGGCCGACGAAGCGCTCGACCGCGAAGGCGTGGTGGCCAAGTTCGAGGCGATGGCGGCGCAGGTGCGGCGCGACACCGGGCGTAGCGCGACCGCCGAGTCGCTGGCCGAAGGCTTCCTCCGCATCGCCGTGCAGAACATGGCCAACGCGATCAAGCGCATCTCGGTGGCGCGCGGCTACGACGTCACGCAGTACACGCTGCAATGCTTCGGCGGCGCCGGCGGCCAGCATGCCTGCGGCGTGGCCGACGCGCTGGGCATGAGCCGCGTCTTCGTGCATCCGCTGGCCGGCGTGCTGAGCGCCTACGGCATGGGCCTGGCGGACCAGATCGCGATGCGCGAGGCGAGCGTCGAGCTGCCGCTGGACGACGCCGGCCTCGCGGCGGCGAAGGAGCGCCTGGCGCAACTCGCCGAAGCGGCGCGCGACGAGGTGGCGAGCCAGGGCGTGGCGCGCGAAGTCATCGAACTGCGCAGCAGCATCCACGTGCGCTACCAGGGCACCGACACGGCGCTGCAGGTGCCGTGCACGGAGCTGGCCGGCATCCAGCGCGACTTCGAAGCCGCGTACCGGCAGCGCTTCGCTTTCCTGATGCCGAGGCGCACGCTCGTCATCGAGGCGGTCTCGGTGGAAGCGGTCGGGCCCGGGCGAGCGCCATGCGGCCGCGAGCACGGGGCCCGAGCCGCCGGCTTCGCGCCCGAGCCCGGCGACGACGGTGCGCATGCACACCGGCGGCCAATGGGTCGATGCGGCTCTCTTCGTGCGCGATTCGCTCGCAGCGGTGCCGGCCGGCTCGCTGGTCGATGGCCCGGCGATCATCGCCGAGCGCAATGCGACGACGGTGGTCGAGCCCGGCTGGCAGGCGTGCTTTACGGCCGCGGGGCCGATCGAGCTCGTGCGCGTGCAGGCACGCGCCACGCAGCATGCGATCGGAACCGACGCCGACCCGGTGATGCTCGAGGTGTTCAACAACCTCTTCATGAACATCGCCGAGCAGATGGGGCTGAGGCTGCAGAACACCGCCTACTCGGTGAACATCAAGGAGCGGCTGGACTTCTCGTGCGCGCTCTTCGACGCCGAGGGCCAGCTCATCGCCAACGCGCCGCACATGCCGGTACACCTGGGCTCGATGAGCGAGAGCATCAAGACGGTGATCGCGCGCAACCCGGACATGCGGCCGGGCGACATCTACGTGCTCAACGACCCGTACAACGGCGGTACGCACCTGCCCGACGTGACGGTGGTGACGCCGGTCTATCTCGAACCCGCCGACGCGAAGCCGAGCTTCTACGTCGCCAGCCGCGGCCACCATGCCGACATCGGCGGCAGCACGCCGGGCTCGATGCCGCCGTTCAGCAAGACGATCGACGAGGAGGGCGTGCTCTTCGACAACTTCCTGCTCGTGCGTGAAGGCGTGCTGCGCGAGGCGGCGCTGGCCGAGAAGCTGCGCTCGGGCCCCTGGCCGGCGCGCAACCCCGAGCAGACCACCGCCGACCTCAGGGCGCAGATCGCCGCCAACGAGAAAGGCGTGCAGGAGCTGCGCGCGATGGTGGCGCAGTTCGGCCGCGCCACCGTGGCCGCGTACATGAAGCACGTGCAGGACAACGCCGAGGAGAGCGTGCGCCGCGTGATCACCGCCCTGAAAGACGGGCAGTTCGCCCTGGATCTCGACAACGGCGCCCGCATAACGGTCAAGGTCACGGTGCAAGCCGCCGCACGCGAGGCGACGATCGACTTCACCGGCACCAGCGCTCAGCTGCCGAACAACTTCAACGCCCCGAAGGCGGTGACGATGGCCGCGGTGCTGTACGTCTTCCGCACGCTGGTGGACGACGAGATCCCGCTCAATGCCGGCTGCCTGAAGCCGCTGAAGGTGATCGTGCCCGAGGGCTGCATGCTCAACCCGCGCCACCCGGCAGCGGTGGTGGCCGGCAATGTCGAGACCTCGATGTGCGTGACCAACGCGCTCTACGGCGCCTTGGGCGTGATGGCGGCGAGCCAGTGCACGATGAACAACTTCACTTTCGGCAACGAGCGCCACCAGTACTACGAGACGATCTCCGGCGGCAGCGGCGCCGGGCCGGACTTCGACGGCACCTCGGTCGTGCAGACGCACATGACCAACTCGCGCCTCACCGACCCCGAGGTGCTCGAGTTCCGCTTCCCCGTGCTGCTGGAGAGTTATGCCATCCGCGCCGGCAGCGGCGGCACCGGACGGCACCGCGGCGGCGACGGCGGCGTGCGCCGCGTGCGCTTCCTCGAAGAGATGACGGCCAGCATCCTCAGCAACGGCCGCGCCGTGCCTGCGTTCGGCATGGCCGGCGGCGCGCCCGGTGCGCCCGGCATC
>JAXMEZ010000045.1:0-33201 GCA_046348035.1 Rubrivivax sp.
ACGTCGCGCGGCGCGACGGCGCCGCTGGCGGCCTGGCCGATCGTGCGGATGAGGAACATCGTCAGCACGATGGTCAGGATGACCACGAGCGTGGCGCCGAAGGTGCGCGCCAGCTCCTGGCGAACAGATGAATCGAATAACATCGCGCGCTTCGTTCGAACCCGACGGAATTATGGACTTCGATACCCTGGTGCCGGGCAAGGCAGGGCTTGCCGGCATCGATGCCGACGCGCTGCTCGTCGTGGTTGTGGGCAGCAAGGCGAGCGCAACGCTCGACGGGCCGCTGGCCGCTCCGTTGGCCGAAGCGGTGAGCGCGGGCGACTTCGCTTTCAAGGCCGGGCAACTGCTCTACGCGCACCGCGTGGCGGGCGTGAAAGCCAAGCGCACCGCATATGCCTGGGCCGCCGACGCGAGCCCGAAGGCGCTGCGCAAGGCCATTGCCGCCGGTGTGGCGCTGGTCAAGGGCGGCGGCACGCAGCACCTCGCCGTGGCCGTGACGGGCGCGGCGACGCCGCCCGATGCGGCCGCGGCGCAGGCGCTCGTGCTGGCGGTGCACGAAGCGACCTACGTGTACCGGGCCACCAAGCCGAGCGCACCGGCGGCAGCGAAGCTGGCGCGCGTGACGCTCGTGTGCGCCAGCAAGGCCGAAGAGGCGGCGCTGGCCGCGGGCCTGGCGCGTGGCGAGGCCGTTGCGGGTGGCGTGGCGCTGGCGCGCGAGCTTGCCAACCGGCCGGCGAACCACTGCACGCCGAGCTACCTGGCCGAGCAGGCCGAGAAGCTCGGCAAGGGCCACGGCATCAAGGTCGAGGTGCTCGACCGCAAAGACTGCGAGAAGCTCGGCATGGGCGCGTTCCTCGCCGTGGCGCAGGGCTCGGAGCAGCCGCCGAAGTTCATCGTCGCGCGCTGGCACGGTGCGGCCAAGGGCGAGGCGCCGATCGTGCTCGTCGGCAAGGGCATCACGTTCGACACCGGCGGCATCTCGATCAAGCCTGCCGCCGAGATGGACGAGATGAAGTTCGACATGGGCGGCGCGGCCAGCGTGCTCGGCACGCTGCGTGCGGTGGCGGCGGCGAAGGCGCCGGTCAACGTCGTCGGCCTGATCCCCGCGTGCGAGAACATGCCGAGCGGCCGCGCCGTGAAGCCGGGCGACGTGGTGAAGAGCCTTTCGGGGCAGACGATCGAGATCCTCAACACCGACGCCGAAGGTCGACTGATCCTGTGCGACGCGCTGACCTACGCCGAGCGGCTGGCGCCGAAGGCGGTGGTCGACATCGCCACGCTCACGGGTGCCTGCGTCATCGCGCTGGGGCATCACCGCAGCGGCCTCTTCAGCGCCGACGATGCGCTCGCAGCCGAGCTGCAGGCCGCCGGCGACGCGGCGCTCGACCCGGCGTGGCGCATGCCGCTGGACGAGGAGTACGACGAGGTGCTGAAGAGCAGCTTCGCCGACATGGCCAACGTCGGCCCGCGCGCGGGAGGCGCCATCACCGCGGCGATGTTCCTCAAGCGCTTCACCGCCAAGCTGCGCTGGGCGCATCTCGACGTCGCCGGCACCGCCTGGCGCAGCGGCGCGAACAAGGGCGCCACGGGGCGGCCGGTGGCGCTGCTTTCGCAGTGGATCCTGTCGCAACAGCCCGCCGCCGCGAAGTCCGCGTCGTCGCCGGCCAAGCGCGGCAGGAAGGGCCGCTGAGGCAACGCGCGAAGAGCGCAAGCGGGCGCGAAGGACGCGAGAAGCGAAGAAGCGCGAGAGCGCGCGCGAGAGGGCATGGCCGCCAGCGTCGAGTTCCACACCGGCCTGCCCGAACCGCTCGCCTACGCGGCGCGCCTGCGTGCGCAAGGCCTATGGGCGCGGCATGACGGTGCTGTGCCTCGCACCGCCGGCGCGCCTGGAGGCGCTCGACCGGCTGCTGTGGACCTTCGTCGAGCGCGAGTTCATCCCGCACGTGCGCATGGCCGGCGCGGCCGCCGCGGTGCTCAGGCGCACGCCGATCTGGCTCGCTGCAGCATGGTCGCCGAGTTCGCCGGACGCGGGCGGCGCGGCGCGCGACGTGGTGCTGAACCTCGGCGGCGAACTGGCGCCGGGGATGCCGGCGAGGCGCGCGTCATCGAACTCGATCGGCGTCGATGCCGAGGAGACCGAGCGCGGCCGCGCGGCGTGGCGGCGCTACAAGGCCGTCGGCATCGAGATCGTCCACCATCCGTTCGGCGCGGCCGAAGGTTGATCGCGAGCACGCCGCGCCGTGGATCGCGGTAGCGACCTGTCCACCGCCGGATGCACCGGCGGCGTTGCGGTCGCACGGCGCCGAAGCGATGCCTTCCCGTCTTCGCAACGCCCGCTCCGCCCGGCGTTAACCCCGCTTGGGCAGAAGGGACGTTTCGAGTATCGTCGCCGCCTTTCGTCAATCCCCGTTTTGTCCGAGGACAACACCTTTCACCCCGGAGGACTCACACATGCAAGTGAAGCTCAAACTGGTCGCCGGCGCCGCCGCCATCGTGCTCGGCGGTGCTGCCTACGCGCAGGACCTCGTCGTCAAGATCGGCCACGTCGGCCCCACCAGCGGCAGCATCGCGCAGCTGGGCAAGGACAACGAGAACGGCGCCCGCATGGCCATCGAGCAGCTCAACGCCAAGGGCGTGATGATCGGCGGCAAGAAGGCCAAGTTCGAGCTCCTCGCCGAGGATGACGGCGCCGACCCGAAGCAGGGCACCGCCGCGGCGCAGAAGCTCGTGGACAGCAAGGTCAACGGCGTCGTCGGGCACCTGAACAGCGGCACGTCGATCCCGGCCTCGAAGATCTACAGCGACGCCGGCATCCCGCAGATCAGCCCTTCGGCAACGAACCCGAAGTACACGCGCCAGGGCTACAAGACGACCTTCCGTGTCGTTGCCGATGACGTGCACCTGGGCGGCACGCTCGGCCGCTACGCCGTCGAGCAGCTCAAGGGCAAGAGCATCGCCGTCATCGACGACCGCACCGCCTACGGCCAGGGCGTGGCTGACGAGTTCGAGAAGGGCGTGAAGGGCAAGGGCGGCAAGATCATCGGCCGCGAGTTCACCACCGACAAGGCGACCGACTTCACCGCCATCCTGACCAAGATCAAGGCCAGCAAGCCCGACGTCGTCTTCTTCGGCGGCATGAACGCGGTGGCCGGCCCGATGCTGCGCCAGATGAAGCAACTCGGCATCAACGCCAAGTTCATGGGCGGCGACGGCATCTGCACCGCCGACCTGCCCGAGCTGTCGCAAGGCAGCATGGCCGACGGCCAGGTGATCTGCGCCGAGGCCGGTGGCGTCGAGGGCGCGCAGAAGGACGCGATGACGAAGTTCTACGCCGACTACAAGGCGAAGTTCGGCATCGACGTGCAGATCTACGCCCCGTACGTCTACGACGCCGTCAACGTGATGGTCGACGCGATGGTCAAGGCCAAGTCGGCCGACCCGAAGGTCTACCTGCCGGTGCTGGCCAAGACTACCGGCTACAAGGGCGTGACCGGCATCATCTCGTTCGACAACAAGGGCGACATCAAGAACGGCGCGCTGACCCTGTACACGTACAAGGGCGGCAAGCGCGACCAGATCGCGGTCGTGCGCTGATCGGTTTGCGGGCCGGGCCGCCGCGAGGCGCCCGGCTTGTCGCACATGGCCATGACGACGGCCATGAAGAAGGGGCCCCGCGGGGCCCCTTGTTCGTTCTTGTTCGTTCCTGTCGTTGTCGCTTCGTGCGCTGAAGCGGATTACTTCAGCTTCACTTCCTTGTACAGCACGTGCTTGCGCGCCTTCGGATCGAACTTCAGGAATTCGAGCTTCTCGGGCGTGGTCTTCTTGTTCTTGCTCGTGGTGTAGAAGTGGCCGGTGCCCGCCGAGGACTCCAGCTTGATCTTCTCGCGTCCGCCTTTGGTGGCCATGGTTCAGTTCTCCTGAGGCAGGTGTCGGAGCGGGCGGCTCAGAGCTCGCCGCGCTGGCGCAGGTCGGCAACGACCTGGTCGATGCCCACCTTGTCGATCAGGCGCAGCGCCGCGTTGCTCACGCGCAGCCGCACCCAGCGGTTCTCGGTCTCGAGCCAGAAGCGGCGGTACTGCAGGTTGGGCAGGAAGCGGCGCTTGGTCTTGTTGTTGGCGTGCGAGACGTTGTGCCCGACCATCGGGCGCTTGCCGGTGACTTGACAGACGCGGGCCATGTGCGTGCTCGTCGGTGAAAGTGTTGAAAGGGGAAGAAGAGGGTTTGCCGGCTTGGCAAAGCCCGCGATTATAGCCACAGGCGCTTGGGCGGCCCGGTGACGGGCCTGCTCACGGCCTGCCGGGCGGCGCGCAGCCGCGGCGCGCTCAGCCGCCCTGCTCGAGGAAGCGCTGCGCGTCCAGCGCCGCCATGCAGCCGGTGCCGGCGCTGGTGATGGCCTGCCGGTAGACGTGGTCCTGCACATCGCCGGCGGCGAAGACGCCGGGCACGCTGGTCATCGTGGCCATGCCGGAAAGGCCGGCGCGGGTGACGATGTAGCCGTCCTTCATCTCGAGCTGGCCCTTGAACATGCCGGTGTTGGGCTCGTGGCCGATGGCGATGAAGCAGCCCTTGAGTGGCAGTTCCGTCGCCGCGCCGGTCTGCGTCGACTTCAGCCGCACGCCGGTGACGCCGCTGACGTCGCCAAGCACTTCGTCCAGCGTGTGCCACAGGTGCAGCACGATCTTGCCCGCGGCGACGCGCTCCATCAGCTTGTCGACCATGATCGGCTCGGCGCGGAACTTGTCGCGCCGGTGCACGAGGTGCACGCGGGTGGCGATGTTGGCCAGGTACAGCGCCTCTTCGACCGCGGTGTTGCCGCCGCCGACGACGCACACTTCCTCGCCCTTGTAGAAGAAGCCGTCGCAGGTGGCGCAGCCGCTGACGCCCTTGCCCTGGAAGGCCTGCTCGCTCGGCAGGCCGAGGTACTTGGCGCTCGCGCCGGTGGCCACGATCAGCGCGTCGCAGGTGTAGCTGCCCGAGTCGCCCTGCAGCTTGAACGGCCGCTGGCCGAGCTCGACGCTGTTGATGTGGTCGAACACGATCTCGGTGGCGAAGCGCTCGGCGTGCTGTTGGAAGCGCTGCATCAGATCGGGGCCCTGCACGCCCTGCACGTCGGCGGGCCAGTTGTCGACCTCGGTGGTCGTCATCAGCTGCCCGCCCTGCGCGATGCCGGTGATCAGCACCGGCTTCAGGTTCGCGCGCGCCGCATAGACGGCGGCCGTGTAGCCGGCGGGGCCGGAACCGAGGATCAGCACATGCGCATGCTTGGAGGGAGCGGCGGTGGACATGGGTGTCGCTTCTGGGCCTTGGCAGGAAGAGTGGCGTGGCGTGCCGTGCGTCTTGAGCGTCGCGCGGAATCCACGCACGAAGGTTCGTGGGGGTCGCCCGGGTGCCCGGCCGGCGGCTTCGTCGCTGCCGATGGGCACAATAGCGAGATTCTTGCAGAACGCGCCTGGTGGGACGGGTCGTCGGGTTACCGGCACCCGCGCGAGAGCAGCCGGGCCACAACGACGAGGAGCGAGTCGATGTCGATGTTGTCGAACCTGGACCTGATCCGGCGTGTGCCGCTGTTCTCGATGCTCACGGCCGACCAGGCGCAGGGGATCGCCGACGCAGTGCAGAAGCGGCGCTTTCGCCGCGGCGAGATCGTCGTCGAGCAGGGGCGCAAGAGCAACGCGCTCTTCATCCTGCTCAACGGCCGCGCCCGCGTGCTGACTTCCGACACGCGTGGCCGCGAGGTCATCCTCGCCGTGCTCGAATCGGGCGACTACGTCGGCGAGATGAGCCTCATCGACAACGAGCCGCACTCGGCCACCGTGCGCGCCGAGGTGCAGACCGACATGCTGGTGCTGGCGCGCGCCGACTTCGCGCGCTGCCTGCCCGAGAACAGCACGCTCAGCTACGGCATCCTGCGCGGCCTGGTGAAGCGGCTGCGCAACGCCGACCGGCAGATCGAATCGCTGGCGCTGCTCGATGTCTACGGCCGCGTCGCGCGCACGCTGCTCGACATGGCCGAGGAGACGCCCGAGGGCATCAAGATCATCCGCCACAAGGTCAGCCGCCAGGACATGGCCAAGGTGGTGGGCGCCAGCCGCGAAATGGTGAGCCGCGTGATGAAGGACCTCGAGGAGCGCGGCGTCATCGAGACGCAGGAGAACGGATCGGTGGTCATCAAGGAGCGCCTTGGCAACGACTGAAGAGGCGCGACGGTTGCTTGACGCCTTCGAGGAAGGCGCTCGCAGGGCTGAATGAGCTTCCCGCTCGGCTCGCTGCGCGGCGACGACGCAGCCCTTGATTCGGCCGCAGCCGCTGCGCGTCCACCGGCGCCGTGGCGGCGCAAGGCCTGGCTCTTCGTCGGCGGCCTCGCGTGGCTCTTGCTGCTGCTGGCGATGGTTACGCACGACGCGAGCGACCCGGGCTTCACCACTTCGGGCAGCGGCGATCCCGTGCGCAACCGCGTCGGCCTCGTCGGCGCGTGGGTGGCCGATGTCGCGTACTTCGCGTTCGGTTTCTCGGCCTGGTGGCTGCTGCCGGTCGGCCTGCGCACCTGGTTGTCGGGGCTCGCCGCGGTGCTGCGGCGCGAAGCCGCGCCGGCCGGCCCGCCGCGTTGGCGCTTCTGGCTCGGCCTGGCGCTGTTGCTGGCAGCCAGTTGCGCGCTCGAGTGGACGCGCCTCTATCGCTTCGAGGCGCACCTGCCGGGCGGCCATTCCGGCGGCGTGCTCGGGCGCACGCTCGGGCCGCTGTCGATGCATTGGCTCGGCTTCGCCGGCTCGGGCGTGCTGTGGATCGCCCTCGGCGTGGCCGGCGCGGCGATGGCGCTGCGCTTCTCGTGGCTCGGCGTGGCCGAGGCGATCGGCCAGCGCTTCGATGCGCTGCGCTCGCGCCTGCAGGGGCAGCGCGAACAGGCCGAGGACCGGCGCCTGGGCGAGATGGCCGTGCGCGAGCGCGAGCAGATGGTCGAGGAGCACCGGCGCGAAGGCGACGAAGCGGCGCCGCTCGTGATCGCGCCGC
Source organism: Rubrivivax sp. (assembly GCA_046348035.1). Classification (GTDB taxonomy): domain Bacteria; phylum Pseudomonadota; class Gammaproteobacteria; order Burkholderiales; family Burkholderiaceae_C; genus Rubrivivax. The sequence goes on from JAXMEZ010000045.1 coordinate 7,009, forward strand.
CGGCGCCGGCGATTCCCGCCTCGCAGCGCGTAGCGCGCGAGCGCCAGCAGCCGCTCTTCGCCGAGCTCAGCGACAACAAGCTGCCGCAGGTCGACCTGCTCGACGCGGTGGGGGCTCAGGGCCAGGGGCGTGAGGCGCCGGTGACGGCCGAATCGCTGGAGATGACCTCGCGCCTCATCGAGAAGAAGCTCGCCGACTTCGGCGTCGAGGTGCACGTGGTCGCGGCATCGCCCGGGCCGGTGATCACGCGCTACGAGATCGAGCCGGCCACCGGCGTCAAGGGCGCGCAGGTGGTGAACCTCGCCAAGGACCTGGCGCGCTCGCTGTCGCTGGTGAGCATCCGCGTCGTCGAGGTGATCCCGGGCAAGACGACGATGGCGCTGGAACTGCCCAACGCGCGCCGGCAGACGATCCGCCTGTCCGAGATCCTCGGCAGCGAGGTCTACAACGCATCGCCCTCGCTGCTGACGATCGGCCTGGGCAAGGACATCGTCGGCAACCCGGTCGTGGCCGACCTCGCGAAGATGCCGCACTGCCTCGTGGCCGGCACCACCGGCTCGGGCAAGAGCGTGGGCATCAACGCGATGATCCTGTCGGTGCTCTACAAGGCCGAGGCGCGCGACGTGCGCCTCATCCTCATCGATCCGAAGATGCTCGAGATGAGCGTCTACGAGGGCATCCCGCACCTGCTGGCGCCGGTGGTCACCGACATGAAGCAGGCGGCCAATGCGCTGGCCTGGTGCGTCGGCGAGATGGAGCGCCGCTACAAGCTGATGAGCAAGCTCGGCGTGCGCAACCTCTCGGGCTACAACCGCAAGGTGGCCGAGGCGCACGAGGCCGGCCTGCCGCTCGGCAACCCGTTCAGCCTGACACCCGAAGCGCCCGAGCCGCTCGAGCGGCTGCCGCAGGTCGTCGTCATCATCGACGAGCTGGCCGACCTGATGATGGTGATCGGCAAGAAGATCGAGGAGCTGATCGCCCGCCTGGCGCAGAAGGCGCGCGCCGCCGGCATCCATCTCGTGCTGGCGACGCAGCGGCCGAGCGTGGACGTGATTACGGGCCTCATCAAGGCGAACATTCCGACGCGCCTGTCGTTCCAGGTCGCCAGCAAGATCGACAGCCGCACCATCCTCGACCAGATGGGCGCCGAGGCGCTGCTCGGCCAGGGCGACATGCTCTACCTGCCTTCGGGCAGCGGCGTGCCGGTGCGCGTGCACGGCGCCTTCGTCAGCGACGAGGAAGTGCACCGCGTCGTCGAATACCTGAAGAGCCAGGGCGAGCCGAATTACGTCGAGGGCATCCTCGAAGGCGGCGTGCTCGAAGGCGACGAAGGCGAGGGCGGCGGCAGCAGCGGCGGCGGTGCCGACGGCGAGAGCGATCCGATGTACGACCAGGCGGTGGCCATCGTGCTGCAGCACCGGCGGGCTTCGATCTCGCTCGTGCAGCGCCACTTGCGCATCGGCTACAACCGCGCCGCGCGTTTGCTGGAACAAATGGAGAAGAGCGGACTCGTATCGCCCATGGCGAGCAACGGCAACCGCGAGATCATCGCGCCGCGGCGCGATGAGTGACAAGGCGATGGGGCGAAGCGGCGCGGGGCTGCGTGCGGCGCCCGGGCGCGTGCTCAATGGCGCGCTCGGTCGTGCAGCGGGCGTGTTGCTGTTGCTGGCCGCTGGCGCCGCGCATGCCGATGCCGTGGAACGGCTGCGCGAGTTCGCGCGCGAGGTGAAGGGTGGCGAGACCGCTTTCACGCAGACCGTCACCTCGCCCGACGGCGCGCGCCGCAAGGTCTCCAGCGGCACCTTCTCTTTCCTGCGCCCGAACCGCTTCCGCTTCGCCTACGCGAAGCCGTTCGAGCAGTTGATCGTCTGCGACGGGCAGAAGGTGTGGATCTACGACGCCGACCTGAACCAGGCCTCGTCGCGGCCGCTGGCCAAGGCGCTGGGGCAGACGCCGGCGGCGCTGCTGGCCGGCGCGGCGCCCGATGCCGACTTCACGCTCGCCAACGACGCCGCGCGTGACGGCCTCGAATGGCTGAAGGCGACGCCGAAGCAGCGCGAGGGCGCCACCTTCCAGTCGCTGCGCGTGGCCTTCAAGGGCAAGGAACTGGCCGCGGTGGAGATCGTCGACAACTTCGGCCAGCGCTCGCTGCTGCAGTTCAACGGCTGGGCGTCTGCGGGCGGCAGTGGAGGCGCCGCGGCGTTGCCGGCGCCGGCGCAGTTCCGCTTCGTCGCGCCGGCCGGCGCCGAGGTGCTGGAGCAGTAGCGCGCCCCGTGCGCGCTCTTTCTCAGAACTCGAGCTTCGCGCCGAGCGAGACCTGCCGCACGCGCGGCGAGTCGAACTGCATCGCCATCACGGCGTTCACCGACAAGCCTTTGCCCAGGCTCGCGCCGACGCCGGCCGAGAGCCACGGCCGGCTGCGGTCGTCGCCGAAGGCATCGGCCGCCAGCACCAGTTCGCCCTCGGTCTCGACGCCGAGCGACCAGGTCGTCGCGTCCTGGCGTGCGCTGCGGCTGCGCGCCCAGCCGACGTTGGCGTGCCCGATCAGAGGGTGCGCGAGCTTGGCCGTCACCAGCGCGGTGATGGCGGCATCCTCGCGCTGCCACGAACGGCCGGGCACCTTCAGCGCGCCGATCGAGTAAGCGACGCCGAGGATCCGCGAGTCGCCCGAGGACCACAGCGTCGTCTTGGCGCCCAGCCGCAGCGACTCCTCCTTGTCGCCGCCGCCGCGCGCCTGGCCGTATTGCAACGCCGGCTGGGTGTCGAACTCGACGCCGCAGGTGGCGGTCACGGCCCACTCGCGCAGCCGCGGCGCCCCGCTCGCGCGGGTCTGGCCGCCGACCGGCTCGACCTGGCAGGTGCCGCGGTCGATGACGTCGGCGGTCTCGGTGGCAAGCGGCCGGTCGGCCACGCTGGCGGTGCTCGCAGCGGCCAGCGCCGCGCAGACGGCACCGGCTCGAATCGCATGTCGCATGAATCGTTCTCCTCGGCGCGCCTTGTACCGCATCCGGCCCGCGAAGACCGCTTCGCGCTCGTGCGAAACCCGCGCGCCGCAGTGGCGCTGCGAGAATGCAGTGATGAGCATGCAGGCTTCGCTGCTGCCCGAGCAGGAGCATGAGCACGAGGCGCCGGCGCGGCCGCGGCCTCGCCGAGCCCGACCCCGGCGCGCCGCTGGCCGAGCGGCTGCGGCCGCGCGCGATCGCCGAGGTCGTGGGCCAGCGGCACCTGCTGGCGCCAGGCCGGCCGCTGGCGCTGGCGGCGCAGGCGCAGCGGCTGCCTTCGATGATCCTCTGGGGGCCGCCGGGCGTCGGCAAGACGACGCTGGCGCGGCTGCTGGCCGCCGGCAGCGGCGCCCGCTTCATCGTGCTGTCGGCCGTGCTCGCGGGCGTGAAGGAGATCCGCGAGGCGGTCGAGCAGGCGCGCGTGGCGCGCGCGCAGGGGCGCGCCACGGTCGTCTTCGTCGACGAGGTGCACCGCTTCAACAAGGCGCAGCAGGACGCCTTCCTGCCGCACGTCGAATCGGGCCTCTTCAGCTTCATCGGCGCGACCACCGAGAACCCGTCGTTCGAGGTCAACTCGGCGCTGCTGTCGCGCGCCGCGGTGCATGTGCTGAAGCCGCTGGAAGCCGAGGAGTTGCGCGAGCTGCTCGTGCGGGCGCAGGCGCTGCTGGCCGCACCGCCACTGGCCCCTGCGGCCGCCGAGCGGCTGCTCGGCTTCGCCGACGGCGACGCGCGGCGGCTGCTCAACGCCTACGAGAACGTCGCCGCCGCGGCGCTGTCGCAGAAGGCGGGCGAGATCAGCGAAGGACTGCTCGAACGCACGCTCGGCGAGATGCACCGCCGCTACGACAAGGGCGGCGACTTCTTCTACGACACGATCTCGGCTTTGCACAAGTCGGTGCGCGGCTCCGACCCCGACGCGGCGCTGTACTGGCTGGTGCGCATGCTCGACGGCGGCGCCGACCCGCGCTACCTGGCGCGGCGCATCGTGCGCATGGCCACCGAAGACATCGGCCTGGCGGACCCGCGCGCGCTGCGCCTGGCGCTGGATGCCGCCGAGGTCTACGAGCGGCTCGGCTCGCCCGAGGGCGAGCTGGCGCTGGCCGAAGCGGTGCTCTACCTCGCCGTGGCGCCCAAGAGCAACGCCGTCTACAGCGCCTGGAACGCGGCGCGCGCGCACGTCAGGCAGGACGGCTCGCGCCCGGTGCCCGAGCGGCTGCGCAACGCGCCGACGAAGCTGATGAAGTCGCTCGGCCACGGCGAGGGCTACCGCTACGCGCACGACGAGCAAGGCGCCTTCGCCGCCGGCGAGCGCTACCTGCCCGACGGCATGGCCGACCTCACCTTCTACGAGCCGACGCCGCGCGGCCTGGAGCTGCGCATCGGCGAGAAGCTGGCCCAGTTGCGCGAGGCCAACCGCGCCGCGCGCGAGGCGCCGCCGGCCCCCGCCCCTTCCGGCCATCCCCGCGGCAACGACGGCTGACGCACTACACCGGCTGCGTGCACCGCCATGCGCGGGGAAGCCCGCCCCTGGGGAGGCATGGCCGCTGCCTAGAATCGCACCCCGCTCGTTCATCCGCAGATGGCGCTGCATGGCGGCCGGCTCGCCGGGCCCGCCGCCGACCAACAACCGACAACACTGACGCAGCCGCCGGACCGCCGAGGAGAACCCCGCCGATGGACATCTTCTTCCAGCAGATCATCAACGGTCTCGTGCTGGGCAGCATGTATGCGCTGGTGGCGCTGGGCTACACGATGGTCTACGGCATCATCAACCTCATCAACTTCGCGCACGGCGAGGTGCTGATGGTCGGTGCGCTGACGAGCTGGACCGTCATCACCGCGCTCGCCGGCGCCGGGCTGCCGGGCTGGCTGCTGCTGCTGATCGCGCTCCTGTGCGCCATCGTCGTGTGCTCGGCGCTGAACTTCACGATCGAGAAGCTCGCCTACCGGCCGCTGCGCAACGCGCCGCGCCTGGCGCCGCTGATCACGGCGATGGGCATGAGCCTCCTGCTGCAGACGATCGCGATGATCATCTGGAAGCCGAACCCGAAGCCGTACCCGTCGCTGCTGCCCAATGACCCCATCGACCTCGGCGGCCCGGTGATCAGCGTCACGCAGATCCTCATCCTCGGCCTGACGACGGCGATCCTGGCGCTCTTGATGTGGCTCGTGAACCGCACCAAGCTCGGCCGCGCGATGCGCGCCACGGCAGAGAACCCGCGCGTGGCGGCGCTGATGGGCGTCAAGCCCGACATGGTGATCTCGGCCACGTTCATCCTCGGCGCCGTGCTCGCGGCGGTGGCCGGCGTGATGTGGGCCGCCAACTACGGCGTCGTGCAGCACGCGATGGGTTTCCTGCCGGGGTTGAAGGCGTTCACGGCGGCGGTGCTCGGCGGCATCGGCAACCTGGCCGGCGCGGTGGTGGGCGGCGTGCTGCTCGGTCTCATCGAGGCGCTCGGCGCGGGCTACCTCGGCGACCTGACCGGCGGCGTCTTCGGCAGCCAGTACGTCGACGTGTTCGCGTTCGCGGCGCTGATCGTCGTGCTGACGCTCAGGCCTGCCGGCCTGCTCGGCGAGCGCGTCGCCGACCGGGCCTGAGGCGAGGGAGCTGCGCCGTGATAAAGAACAACAAGCTCGTCGCCTTCGCCGTCGCCGCAGTGGTGCTGCTGGTGCTGCCGCTCGTCGTGCAGCAGATCGGCCAGGGCTGGGTGCGCATCATGGCCGTTGCGCTGCTGTACGTGCTGCTGGCGCTGGGGCTCAACATCGTCGTCGGCTACGCCGGGCTGCTCGACCTCGGCTTCGTCGCCTTCTACGCCGTGGGCGCGTACATGTACGCGCTGCTGGCGAGCCCGCACCTGACCGAGACGTTCGAGAGTTTCGCGGCGATGTTCCCCGAAGGCTTGCACACGCCGATCCTGCTCGTCATCCCGCTCGGCGCCGGGCTGGCGGCGCTGGCCGGCGTGCTGCTCGGGCTGCCGGTGCTGAAGCTGCGCGGCGACTACCTGGCCATCGTCACGCTCGGCTTCGGCGAGATCATCCGCGTGTTCATGAACAACCTCGAGCACCCGGTGAACATCACCAACGGGCCGCGCGGGCTGGACCGCATCGACCCCTTCACGGTCTTCGGCGTCAGCCTCGGGCGGCCGTTCGAGGTGGCCGGCTTCGAGATCGCGCCGGTGACGATGTACTACTGGCTCTTCCTGGCGCTGGTGGTGGCCAGCGTCGTCATCTGCCATCGCCTGGAGCTGTCGCGCATCGGCCGCGCCTGGATGGCGATCCGCGAGGACGAGATCGCCGCCAAGGCGATGGGCATCAACACGCGCAACATGAAGCTGCTCGCGTTCGGCATGGGCGCCACGTTCGGCGGCGTCTCCGGCGCGATGTTCGCCGCCTTCCAGGGCTTCGTCTCGCCCGAGTCGTTCAGCCTCATGGAGAGCGTGATGATCGTGGCCATGGTCGTGCTCGGCGGCATGGGCCACCTGCCCGGTGTCGTGCTCGGCGGTCTGCTGCTGGCCGCGCTGCCCGAGGTGCTGCGCTACGTGGCCGGGCCGCTGCAGGCGGCCACCGAAGGGCGCCTGGACGCATCGATCCTGCGCCAGCTGCTCATCGCCGCGGCGATGATCGCCATCATGCTGCTCAGGCCGCGCGGCTTGTGGCCTTCGGCCGAACACGGCAAGGCCGCGCCGGCGCCGCCGACCAAGGCAGGGGCCTGACGATGGCGGCGGCGGCAGCAGCAGCGAGCGGCGCGACGCCGGTGCTCGACGTGCGCGGCGTGTCCAAGCGCTTCGGCGGCCTGCAGGCGCTCTCCGAGGTGGGCATCACCATCGCGCCGGGGCAGGTGTACGGGCTCATCGGCCCCAACGGCGCCGGCAAGACGACCTTCTTCAACGTCATCACCGGCCTGTACGCGCCCGATTCGGGCACCTTCCAGCTCGGCGGCGCGCCGTACGAGCCGAGCGCGGTGCACGAGGTGGCCGCGCGCGGCATCGCGCGCACGTTCCAGAACATCCGCCTGTTCCCGGAGATGACGGCGCTGGAGAACGTGATGGTCGGGCGGCACGTGCGCACGAAGTCGGGTCTGCTCGGCGCCGTCTTCCGCACGGCAGCGTTCAAGGCCGAGGAAGCGGAGATCATGGCGCGCGCGCAGGAACTGCTCGACTACGTGGGCATCGGCCGCTATGCCGAGTACCGCGCCCGCACGCTGAGCTACGGCGACCAGCGCCGGCTGGAGATCGCGCGCGCGCTCGCCACCGAACCGAAGCTGATCGCGCTCGACGAGCCGGCCGCCGGCATGAACGCCACCGAGAAGATGGTGTTGCGCGAACTGATCGACCGCATCCGCAACGACGGCCGCACGATCCTGCTCATCGAGCACGACGTGAAGCTGGTGATGGGCCTGTGCGACCGCGTCACGGTGCTCGACTACGGCAAGCAGATCGCCGAAGGCACGCCGGCCGAGGTGCAGAAGAGCGAGAAGGTGATCGAGGCCTACCTCGGCGCCGGACACCACTGAAGCGGCGGCGAGCGACAGAGCACGAGGCGAGATGGCAGCAGCAAACACCCTGCTCGAGGTCAGCGGCCTGAAGGTCGCCTACGGCGGCATCCAGGCCGTCAAGGGCGTCAGCTTCGAGGTCCGCGAAGGCGAACTCGTGAGCCTCATCGGTGCCAACGGCGCCGGCAAGACGACGACGCTGAAGGCCATCACCGGCATCCAGCCGGTGGCCGGCGGCGACATCCGGTTCATGGGCCGCGCGGTCAAGGGCCAAGGCGCGTGGGATCTCGTGCGCCAGGGCCTGGCGATGGTCCCCGAAGGGCGCGGCGTCTTCACGCGCATGACCATCATCGAGAACCTGCAGATGGGCGCCTTCGTGCGCAACGACAAGGCCGGCATCGAAGCCGACATCGACAAGGTGTTCGCGATCTTCCCGCGCCTGAAGGAACGCGCGCAGCAACTCGCCGGCACGATGAGCGGCGGCGAGCAGCAGATGCTGGCCATGGGCCGCGGCCTGATGGCCAACCCGAAGGTGCTGCTGCTCGACGAGCCGAGCATGGGCCTGTCGCCGATCATGGTCGACAAGATCTTCGAGGTCGTCGACGACATCCACCGCCGCGGCACGACCGTGCTGCTGGTGGAGCAGAACGCCAGCCGCGCGCTGGCGCTGGCCGACCGCGGCTACGTGATGGACTCCGGCGAAGTGACGATGAGCGGTGCCGCCAAGGAGCTGCTGGCCGACCCGCGCGTGCGCGCGGCCTACCTCGGCGAGTGAGCGGACAGCGCCGGCGTTGGCCGGCCATGGGGCGGATGCGCGCCGCGCGCGTATTGCGCGTATCCGGCGTGTCGCGCCCGGCGGGCGCGTGCAACGTGGCGCATTCCGCTGGCCGAGGGATCCCTTGTCCTGGCAAATCGCCTTAAAGTCCCCTCGATCCGCTCCGGGCCCGGGGCGGGCAGTCACCCCGAGGAGTCCCCATGCACGAACATCAGCAATCCGCCACCTCGCTGGCATGGCGCCTGCGGCCCGCGTGGCTGGTGCTGGCAGCGGCGGCGATGCTGCCCGGCTGCCTCGCCACGGCGCCTTCGATGGGCGGCGGCAACACCACGGTCACCGGCGCGGCCGGTGGCGGCACCTCGGCCGGCAGCAACAGCAAGCTCGAGAGCTGCACCGAATCGCTGGGCACGCTGGCGATGGAAGAAGACGTCAACGCGCCGTGGTACCACCAGCTGCGCAGCTACCAGCTCGGCTCGACGATTCCGGTCCTGCGTTTGATGATCCAGCAGAGCAACTGCTTCGTCATCGTCGAGCGCGGCGCCGGCCTGCGCGCGATGGAGCGCGAACGCCAGCTGATGCGCGGCGACGAAGGCCGCGCCGGCAGCAACATGGGCGGCGGCCAGATGGTGGCGGCCGACTACCTGATGCGGCCGTCGATCCAGTTCTCGGGCAAGACGGGCGGGGGTGGCGCCGGCCTCGCGGGGCTGCTGCCGGGCGCCATCGGCGCGGTGGCCGGCAGCGTCGGTGTCAACGAGGCATCGACGACGCTGCTGCTGGTGGACATCCGCTCGGGCGTGCAGATCTCGGCCGCCGAAGGCAGCGGCAAGAACTTCGACTTCGGCTTCTTCGGCTCGGCCTTCACCGGCGGCCTGGCCGGTGCCGGCGGCGGCTACTCCAACACGCCGCGCGGCAAGGTCGTCGTCGCCGCGTTCGCCGACTCGTACAACCAGATGGTCAAGGCGCTGCGCAACTACAAGGCGCAGACGGTGCGCGGCGGCCTCGGCACCGGCGGGCGCCTGGGCGTGCAGGGCGGCCAGACCGAAGCCGGCCGCGAAGCCAGCGGCAGGAAGTGAGCTGCGGCGGGCGTTTGGTGAGCAGCAGGAGGCGAGCATGAAGTCCGGCTTGTGCACGGCGGCCCTCGGCACGGTGTTCGGCGTGGTGCTCGGCACGGCGGCGCCGCCGGCCAGCGCGCAGATGTTCCACCTCTACCTCGAGTGCAGGGGCACGGTCTCGGCCGGCGGCGAGCCGATCAAGCGCGGCATCGACCGCGGCCTCACCGACAAGGCCGAGGAATCGGCCGGCCACACCGGCGGCGAGAAGACCGACGACCGCTCCGACGCCAACGCGCGCATGCGCACCACGCTGCGCGCGGTGCCGGTGATCAAGAGCGACGGCGCGTACCTGTCGCTGGCGCTGCGCGACAACAACATGACCGCCTTCGTGCAGCGCTCCAACGTGCTGCCGATGGGCGAGCGCATGAAGTACGTCGCGACCAACACGCACTACACCGCCACCTACATGCCGCAGCGCGGCGGCAAGGTCTTCCTCGATTTCAAGGGCACGGCGCTGTTCAAGTGGTACCCGCCGTTCGAGAAGCTCGCTGCCACGCGCGTGGCCATCGACCGCCAGACCGGCGAGCTCGAAGGCGAGATGGTCGGCCCCGAAGGCGAGGTGCTCGGCCGCATGGACATGAACTGCGAGCCGAAGAAGGACGGCGAGGGCCCGGCGCCGCGGTTCTGACGCCAGACGTTCGCGTCACGGTCGACGAGGCCCGGGGCACCTGCCGCCGGGCCTTGTCGCTTCTGGTGCTGCCGGCCGCGCGCGTTCAGTCCGCGCGCGCGCCCGAGGCCTTCACCACGGCTTCGTACTTGGCCAGCTCGGTGCGAACGAAGGCGCCGAACTGCTCGCTCGTCATCGGTGCCGGCTCGGCCATCAGCGTGGCCATGCGGGCCTTGAACTCGGCCGAGCCGAGCGCGTCGACGAAGGCCTTGTTGAGGCTTTGCGTCAGCTCGGCCGGCAGGCGCGCCGGCGCGAAGAGGCCGAACCAGGTGGAGATGTCGAACTGGCGCAGGCCGAGCGCGCCGCCGGCCTCGGCGACGGTGGGCACGTCGGGCATCGCGCTCGAGCGCTTGGCCGTCGTCACCGCCAGTGCCTTCAGCTTGCCGCTGCGGATGTTCGCCGAGGCGGCCGCGAGGTTGTCGAAGTTGAAGTCGACCTGGCCGCTCACCAGGGCCAGCTGCGCCGGCGGCCCGCCGGCGTAGGGGATGTGCACTGCGAACACACCCGCCTGCGCCTTGAACATCTCGCCGGCCGGTGCCCGGCGCTGCTGCTGCCGCCGGAGCCGTAGTTGAGCCGCCCGGGGTTGCGCCGCGCGTAGTTCACCAGTCCGCCAGCTCGCGATCTTCAGCCGCGCCGCTGCTTCGGCGTTCACCACCAGCACGTTGGGCACCTGCGCCACGAGCGTGATCGGCGTGAAGTCGCGCAGAGGGTCGTACGGGATCTTGCTGTACAGCCACGGATTGATCGCGTGCGTGGCCACCGCGCCCATCACCAGCGTCTGGCCGTCGGGCGGCGACTTGGCGACGAGGTCGGCGCCGGCGTTGCCGCCGGCGCCCGGGCGGTTCTCGACGACGACCGTGCCGAGGCTGTCCTTCACGCCTGCGGCCAGCGCACGCGCGGCGATGTCCAGCGGCCCGCCCGGCGGGTACGGCACGACGAGGCGCACCGTGCGACCTTGCGCCCAGGCCGCGGCGGACAGAAGCGGCAGCGCGGCGGCGCCGAGGGCGCGCGAAAGAAGCAGGCGACGATCGGCGTGGAAAGGGAAGGGGAAAGGCAAGGGTGCGCTCCAGGGAACGGATTCAAGCCGGCTCAGGGCCCGTGCTTGTCGGCTTCGAGGTGAACTCGTCGGCGTAGAACTCGTCGGGGTCGAGCTTGCACTGGCCGACGAAATCGCGCCGCGCCGACTCGATGACGATCGGCGCGCCGCAGGCGTAGACCTGGTGCGCCGAGAGATCGGGCCAGTCCTCCATCACGGCGCGGTGCACGAAGCCCGTGCGGCCGGCCCAGGCGTCCTCGGGCAGCGCGTCGGAGACGACCGGCACGTAGGTGAGGTTCGGCATCTCGGCAGCGGCCTGCTCGCACCAGCGGTGCATGTACAGGTCCTGCGGGCGCCGGCCGCCCCAGTACAGCGCCGCCGGCCGCGTGATTTCCTTGTGGCGCATGTGCTCGATCACCGCCTTGACCGGCGCGAAGCCGGTGCCGCTGGCCAGCAGCACGAGCGGCCGGTCGGCGGGCTCGGTGTCCTCGCGCAGGAAGAAGCTGCCGAAGGGCCCTTCCATGCGCAGGATGTCCTTCTCCTTCATCGCACCGAACACATGGTCGGTGAACTTGCCGCCGGCCATGTGCCGCACGTGCAGTTCGATCGCAGGCGGGCTGCCCAGGTTGTGCGGCGCGTTGGCCATGCTGTAGGCGCGGCGCGCACCGTCGCGCAAGATGAACTCCACGTACTGGCCGGCGCGGTAGCGCAGGTTCTGGTTCGCCGGCAGCTGCAGGCGAACGATCATCACGTCGGGCGCGGCGCGCTCCAGCGCCAGCACGCGCGTGGGCAGCTTCAGCACCGGGTACTCGCCGGCGCCGGGCACCATGCGCGCCTCGACGACGCAGTCGGTCTGCGGCGTGGCGCAGCAGGTGAGGATGTAGCCGCGCTCTTCTTCCTCGAGCGACAGCGCGCGGTGCTGGTGCGCGCCGTGGATGACGCGGCCTTCGACCAGCTTGCACTTGCACGAGCCGCAGGCGCCGTCGCGGCAGCCGTAGGGCAGGCCGATGCCCTGGCGGATGGCCGCCGGCAGGATCGCCTCGTCGCGCTCGACGGTGAACTGGCGGGCGGCGGGCTGCAGGGTGACGTTGAAGCTCATCGAGGGTGCTGGCGATCCGTTGGGCAACGTGGACCGGCGATGATATGCAAGCCATGGAGACGACTTCCCCAGCCAGCGCCGCCGGCACGGCGGGTGGCGCGCGCACCGCAGCGCTGCGCCGGCGCACTCGCGCGGCATGCTGCGCCGTGTTGCCGCCGCCGCGCACGCGGCTCTTGATCGTCGGCTGCGGCGACGTCGGCATGCGCCTGTTGCCGCTCGTGCGCGGGCGCTTCGCGGTGCGCGTGCTGACGCCTTCGGCGCAACGCCTGCCCGCGTTGCGCGCCGCAGGCGTGCTGCCGCTGCTGGGGGATCTCGACGAGCCGGCGACGCTTGCCCGCCTGGGCGGCATCGCCGACGCCGTGGTGCACCTGGCGCCACCGCAGGCGGCAGGCAGCGGAAGACAAGCACGCGCGCGCTCGTGCAGGCACTGGCGCGGCGCGGTCGGGTGCGCCGCTTCGTCTATGTCAGCACCACCGGTGTCTACGGCGACGCGGGTGGCGCGCGCATCGACGAGACGCACCGCCTGGCGCCCGCCAGCGGCGTGCGAAGCGGCGCGCCGACGCCGAGCGCGTGCTGCGCGCCTGGGCGCGCGCGCAGGGCGTGGCGCTGGCCATCCTGCGCGCGCCGGGCATCTACGCCGGTGACCGCCCTGGAGGGCACCCGCGCGAGCGCCTGGCGCGCGGCACGCCGGTGCTGGCGCGCGAAGACGATGTCTACAGTAACCACATCCACGCCGACGACCTGGCGCGCGCCTGCGCCGCGGCATTATTCCGCGCGCGGCCGCTGCGAGCGTTCAACGCCTGCGACGACAGCGAGCTGCTGGTCGGCGACTACTACGACCTCGCCGCCGATCTCGCCGGCGTACCGCGCCCGCCGCGCCTGCCGCGCGCTGAACTCCAGCAGCTGCTGACGCCGCAGCAGATGAGCTTCCTCGCCGAATCGCGGCGGCTCGCCAACCGGCGCCTGCGCGAGGAGCTGCGCCTCGTGCTGCGCTACCCGACGGTCGAAGAGGGGTTGCGGCGCGGTTGATCGGGCCCGCGCCGGTTGCGCGGCGCTGTCGAGCGACGAAGCGCTCGCAGGCTGAACGCGCGGATGCTCGTCAAACCGCCTTCGGCGCGCCTGAGCGTCTTCGCGCGGTCCACCGTCTGCACGACGACCGTCTGTGGCCGCCCCTGGCGCATGATCTCCAGCGTCACCGCGCGCTCCGGCGCGCCGCCGTCCCACAGCGCGTGATAGAGCTGGGAAAGGCCGGCTACCGCGGCGCCGTCGATGCGCAGGATGCGGTCGCCCGGCTCCAGCCCGGCCACGTCGGCCGGGCTGTCGTCGGTGACGCGCACGATGCGCACCTCGCCGGCGCGCTCGACGCAGTTCAGGCCGATCCAGGCGCGCGTGCTGGCGCGCGAGGCGCCGCGCTCGCGCAGCTCGGTGAGGATGGGCTTGAGCAGGTCCACCGGCACGAACATGTTGCCCGGTGCGCGGCCCGGCACGTCGGGGCCCAGCGCGTCGGCGACGACGAGCGAGCCGATGCCCAGCAGTTCGCCGCGGCCGTTGAAGAGGCCGGCGCCGCTGTGGTCGCGCCGCGGCGGCGCGGTGAAGAGCGCGTCGTCGATGTGGTACTCCCAGTAGCCCGAGAAGGCGCGCCGCGACATCAGCCGCGCGACGCTCACGGTGCCGTCGTCGCCGCCGCTGGCCACCATCAGCGGCTCGTCGCGCGAAGCGGACGATGCCGTTCCCAGCGGCACCGGCTCGATGCGCAGCGGCGCCAGCGCCTGCACGAGGCCGAAGCCGGTGGCGACGTCGTAGGCGACGACGCGCGCCGGGATGCGGCGGCCGTCGTCGGGGCGGATCTCCACCCGTTCGGCTTCGAGCACGAGGTAGCCGATCGTCAGCACGAGCCCGTCGGCGGTGATGACGACGCCGGAACCTTCGCGTTCGCGCCCGAGCGAGCTGACCGAGCGCGCGTCTTCGACCGCGGTGGCGTGGATGCCGACCACCGCGTCGCTGGCGCGTGTCAGCGCCTGGCTCTGTATCTCGGTGCCGCTGCCGGCATGCGTGCTGGCGTGCGTGCTGCCGTGGGCGGCGGCGGCGCTGGCCGGCGCGCCCGGCTGCTGCGCGCGCGCCGCCTCGATCGGCAGCACGGCGATGGCGAGCACCGGCGCGGCGCAAAGAAGGAACAGGCGACGCAGACCTCGCGGCAGGCTCAGGCGCAACATCTTCGCGCTCCCCTCGGGCCGACGACCCGTTGGCGACAAGCATGCGCCGATGCGCCGCCGCTGACAACGGCCGTGCTCCTCACGACCGCGGGGGTGCGCGCAGCCCGAGCGTGCGCTTTGCGCACCCGGCGCGCTTTGGGTGCCGCGTTCGCGCGGTGGCGCTCAGCGCCGGCCGAAGGGCGGCTGGCCGCGCCAGTAGCGGATCATCAGGAAGCCGCCGACCATGCCGCCCAGGTGCGCGAAGTGCGCGACGCCGCGCGAGCCCGTCAGCCCCAGCACCAGTTCGAGCGTGCCGAAGACGATGACGAAGGTGCGCGCCTTCATCGGGATCGGCGGGAACAGCGGCATGATGATGCGGTTGGGGAACAGCATCCCGTAGGCGAGCAGCAGCGCGAAGAGGCCGCCCGATGCGCCCACCGTCGGGTCGCGCCAGCCGAGCAGCGCAGAGACGATGAGCTGCGCCGCCGCTGCGGCCAGCACGCCGGCCAGCAGGAACAGCAGGTAGCGCCGCGCGCCCCACAGCCGCTCGAGCTCGGAGCCGAACATCCACAGGCCGAGCATGTTGAAGAAGAGGTGGAAGCCGTCGCCGTGCAGGAAGGCGTAGGTCAGCACCTGCCAGGGCCGGAAGTAGGTGCTGTCCACCGGGAACAGCGCCAGCAGCCGCACCAGCGGCACCAGCTGGTCGAGGCAGAACATGGCCACGCACAGCAGCAGCAGCGTCTTGGTGGCGGGCGGCATCTGCGGCATGGCGAAGCGGCGGGCGGCGAAGAGGACAGGAGCTGTCGAAAGGAAGCGCGCGTGGCGCGAACGTCAAGGGCCGGAAGACCCGGCCCCTGGCAGATGCATCGTGGTGCCCACGGCCAGACTCGAACTGGCACGCCTTGCGGCGGCGGATTTTGAGTCCGCTACGTCTACCGATTTCGTCACGTGGGCCGTGCAGGCCGCCGCTCGCAACGCGCGAACGCCGGGCCCGCGAAAGCGGCGCGGATTATCACATGGGGGTCCGGCGCATCCTGGCCGCATGTCCGCGCCGGGCAGCGCGCTCTGTGGCGCTGCCACAATGCCGCCGAGCCAGCAGCGCAACAGGAGCCATTGCGATGCCCGAAGGAATGCGCGAACCGCAGTGGAAGACCCTCGAAGATGCCATCGGCGGCACGCCTCTCGTGCGGCTGCAGCGGCTGCCCGGCGCGGGCGCGGCGGAACGCGGCAACGTGATCCTCGGCAAGCTCGAAGGCAACAACCCCGCCGGCTCGGTGAAGGACCGCCCGGCGATCAGCATGATCCGCCGCGCCGAGGAGCGCGGCGACATCCAGCCCGGCGACACGCTGATCGAAGCGACCTCGGGCAACACCGGCATCGCGCTGGCGATGGCCGCGGCGATCCGCGGCTACCGCATGCTGCTGATCATGCCCGAGGACCTGTCGGTCGAACGCGCGCAGACGATGAAGGCCTTCGGCGCCGAACTCATCCTCACGCCCAAGGGCGGCGGCATGGAGTACGCGCGCGACCTCGCGGAGCAGATGCAGCGCGAAGGCAAGGGCCGCGTGCTCGACCAGTTCGCCAACGCCGACAACCCGCGCGTGCACTACGAGACCACCGGCCCCGAGATCTGGGCCGACACCGGCGGGCGCATCACGCACTTCGTCAGCGCGATGGGCACCACCGGCACCATCACCGGCGTGTCGCGCTTCCTGAAGGAGAAGAACGCGGCGGTGCGCATCGTCGGCGCGCAGCCGGCCGAAGGCTCGCGCATCCCCGGCATCCGCAAGTGGCCCGAGGCCTACCTGCCGAAGATCTACGACCCGGCCGGCGTCGATGAACTCGTGTTGGTGAGCCAGGCCGACGCCGAGGACATGGCGCGGCGCCTGGCGCGCGAGGAGGGTCTCTTCGCCGGCATCTCGGCCGCCGGCGCTTGCTGGGTGGCGTTGCAGATCGCCGCCACCGTGCGCGACGCGGTCATCGTCTTCGTCGTCTGCGACCGCGGCGACCGCTATCTCTCCACCGGCGTGTTCCCCGCTTGAGCGTGGCGGGAGAGAGGGCACGCAGCGCAGCGATGAACGAGCCCTACAAGTTCTGCCCGCGCTGCGCCACCGCTGGCCGCGATCGAAGCCAGCGAGGACGGTGGCCCGAAGACGCGCCTGCGTTGCCCAGCGTGCGCCTGGACGCACTGGAACAACCCGACGCCGGTGCTGGCGGCGATCATCGAATGCACCGATCGCGAAGGGCGCGTGCTGCTCGCGCGCAATGCCGCCTGGCCCGGGCGCATGTTCGCGCTCATCACCGGCTTCATGGAAGCCGGCGAGACGCCCGAGGAAGGCCTGAAGCGCGAAGTGGCCGAGGAGACCGCGCTCGAAGTGCATGGCCTCGACCTCGTCGGCGTGTACGACTTCCAGCGCATGAACCAGGTGATCGTCGCCTACCACGCGCTGGCGCGCGGCGAGATCCGCCTGTCGCCCGAACTCGCCGAGTACAAGCTCTTCGCGCCGGCCGACATCCGCTGCTGGCGCGCCGGCACGGGCCTGGCGCTGGCGAAGTGGTTGCGCTCGCGCGGGCATGAGCCGCGCTTCATCGACCTCTAGAACGGCCTTTGGATCGACCTCTAGAATCTCCCGCACCATGCCAGCCGAACCACGCGACCTCGACACCCGCGGCCTGAACTGCCCGCTGCCGATCCTGAAGGCGAAGAAGGCACTGGCCGACATGGCCAGCGGCGACATGCTGCGCGTCGTCAGCACCGACCCCGGCTCGGTGCGCGACTTCCAGGCTTTCGCCCGCCAGACCGGCAACGACCTCATCGGCCAGACGACGCAAGGCGGCGAGTTCATCCACATCCTGCGCCGGCGCTAGCGGCCGGCCCGCAGGCGGCGTCAGGCTGCGTCAGGCGGCTGTCGGCGCCAACCGGTCGAGCTGTTCCTTCAGCTTCGCCAGCGCGGCGCGGAAGTCCGCCAGGCGCGCGCGCTCCTGCTCCACCACGGCCGCCGGTGCGCGTTGCACGAAGCCGGCGTTGCCGAGCTTGCCCTCGGCCTTGGCGATCTCGCCCTCGAGCCGCGCCACTTCCTTCGTCAGGCGCGCCGTCTCGGCGGTGACGTCGATGCGCACTTCGAGCGCCAGGCGAACTTCGCCGACCACGGCGACCGGCGCGGCCTGCGTCGCTTGGGCGAAGGCAGCGGTGTCGGGCAGGCGGCGCACTTCCTTCAGGCGCGCGAGCGCAGCCAGCACCGGCGCGGCGGCTTCGATCCATGCGGAATCGCCCAGCGTGACGAGGGGAACCGCCTCGCCCGGGTTCAAGCCCATCTCGCTGCGCAGGCGCCGCACTTCGAGCGTCACCGCCTTCAGCTTGCTCACCCACGCGTCGGCGGCCGCGTCGATCTTCTCCGGCTGCGCGACCGGGTAGGGCGCGTTGACGATCGACGCTTCGGCCGCGGCCGAGGTCGCGGCCTTCCGCCCGGCCACCGGCGCCACGTGTTCCCACAGCTCGGCGGTGATGAACGGCGCCACGGGGTGCATCAGGCGCAACACCGTCTCCAGCACTCGGATCAGCGTGCGGCGCGTGCCGCGCTGCTCGTCTTCGCTGCCGGCGCGCAGCTGCACCTTGGCGATCTCGAGGTACCAGTCGCAGTACTCGTCCCACACGAACGCGTAGACCGCGTTGGCCACGTTGTCGAGCCGGTACTCGGCGAAGCCCTGCGCCACCGCCGCCTCGACGCGCTGCAGCTCGCCGGTGATCCAGCGGTCGGCCGGCGAGAGCGCGACGTTGGCGCCCTCGGCGACGCCGCAGTCCTTGCCGGCGCAGTTCATCAGCACGAACTTGGTCGCGTTCCAGAGCTTGTTGCAGAAGTTGCGGTAGCCCTCGCAGCGCTTGGTGTCGAAGTTGATGTTGCGCCCGAGCGTGGCGTAGCTGGCCATGGTGAAGCGCAGCGCGTCGGCGCCGAAGGCCGGGATGCCTTGCGGGAACTCCTTCTCGGTGTCCTTGCGCACGCGCGGCGCGTTCTCGGGCTTGCGCAGGCCCGTCGTGCGCTTGTCCAGGAGCGGCGCCAGCTCGATGCCGTCGATCAGGTCCACCGGGTCGAGCACGTTGCCTTCGCTCTTGCTCATCTTGTGGCCGTGCGCATCGCGCACCAGGCCGTGGATGTAGACGTCGCGGAACGGCACCTGCCCGGTGAAGTGCGTCGTCATCATGATCAT
The DNA here is from genome assembly GCA_046348035.1 of Rubrivivax sp. Classification (GTDB taxonomy): domain Bacteria; phylum Pseudomonadota; class Gammaproteobacteria; order Burkholderiales; family Burkholderiaceae_C; genus Rubrivivax. The sequence goes on from JAXMEZ010000045.1 coordinate 25,590, forward strand.
CCGGGCGACCCAGAAGAAGATGATGTCGAAGCCGGTGACGAGCACGGTGCTCGGCAGGAACAGGTCCTGCTCGACGGTCTTCGCCGGCCAGCCGAGCGTGGAGAACGGCACCAGCGCCGAGCTGTACCAGGTGTCGAGCACGTCCTCGTCGCGCGTGAGCGGCCCGCGGTAGCCGGCCTTCTCGGCGCGCTGGCGCGCCTCGGCCTCGTTGCGCGCGACGAAGATCTCGCCGCCGCTGCCGTACCAGGCCGGGATCTGGTGCCCCCACCACAGCTGGCGGCTGATGCACCAGTCCTGGATGTTGTTCATCCAGTGGTTGTAGGTGTTGACCCATTGCTCGGGGACGAAGCGCACCTGGCCCGAGCTCACCGCCTCGATGGCCTGCTCGGCGATGCTCTTGCCGCTGGCGCCCGGCTTGGTGGTGGCCACGAACCACTGGTGCGTGAGCATCGGCTCGACGATCTGCCCGGTACGCGCGCAGCGCGGCACGGTGAGGCGGTGCTTCTTCGTCTCGACGAGCAGCCCGAGCGCCTCGAGGTCGGCCACGACCTTCTTGCGCGCGGCGAAGCGGTCCAGGCCGCGGTAGGCGGCGGGCACGTTGTCGTTCATCGTCGCGTCGAGCGTCAGCACGACGATCATCGGCAGCCCGTGCCGCTGCGCGACCGCGTAGTCGTTCGGGTCGTGCGCCGGCGTCACCTTCACCGCGCCGGTGCCGAACTCGCGATCGACGTGCTCGTCGGCGATGACGGGGATCAGCCGGTCCGCCAGCGGCAGGCGCACGCGCTTGCCCACCAGCGCCGCATAACGCTCATCCTGCGGGTGCACCATCACGGCGGTGTCGCCGAGCATCGTCTCCGGGCGCGTCGTCGCCACTTCGATTTGGCCGCTGCCATCTTCGAGCGGATAGCGGATGTGCCAGGAAGCCGTCCTCCTCTTCGCTCTCCACCTCGAGGTCGGAGACGGCGCTCTTCAACTGCGGGTCCCAGCTCACCAGGCGCTGGCCGCGGTAGATGAGGCCTTCGTCGTGCAGGCGCACGAAGGTCTCGGTGACGATGGCCGAGAGCTTCGCGTCCATCGTGAAGTACTCGCGCGACCAGTCGACGCTGGCGCCCATGCGGCGCATCTGGTTGGTGATGGTGGCGCCCGAACTCGCCTTCCAGTCCCACACCTGCTCGACGAACTTCTGCCGCCCGAGGTCGTGCCGCGACAGGCCCGCTTCCTGCAGCTGGCGCTCGACGACGATCTGCGTCGCGATGCCGGCATGGTCGGTGCCCGGCACCCACAGCGTGTTGAACCCGCGCATGCGGTGGTAGCGCGTCAACGCGTCCATGATCGTCTGGTTGAACGCGTGCCCCATGTGCAGCGTGCCGGTGACGTTCGGCGGCGGCAGCTGGATCGAGAACGAGGGCCGCGCCCGGTCGAGCGTCGGCGCGAAGAGGCGCGCCTTCTCGTCGTTCCAGCGTGCGCCCCAGCGTGCCTCGATCGGCGCGGGGTCGAAGGACTTGGCAAGCTCGTTCTGGCTCATGGCAGGAAAGGGCGGATGCGGATCACGCGCTGCCACGGGCCGACACCGATGCGGCCGGTGTCAACGCAAAATTCGCGGCGGGAGTTTCGTTCGATTCTAGGTCCGCCTCCTGCGGGCCACCCTTGCGGTCCCTCCTTGCCGCCCCGTTGGAGAAGAGCCCCATGCGCACCCGCCCCGAAGACCCGCCACCCACGATCGCGCACGTCCGGCGGCGCCCGGCGCAACGGCTGGCGCGGAAGATGGCCGCGACGCTGGCCGTGGCGGCCGCAGCGTTGCTGTCCGCATGCGGCGGCTTCCACGACGACGAGCCGAGCTGCTCGAACTTCGACCAGAAGGCCTGGCTCGGCGACTTCATGAACGACTGGTACTTCTGGTACCGCCTGTCGCCGCGGCCGAACCCCTCGGGCTACGCCAGCGTGCAGGACTACTACGCGGCGCTGCTCTACACCGGCACCGACCCCGCGTTCCCGGCCGACCGCTTCAGCCGCAGCGAGAGCACGGCCAGCTTCAACCGCTTCTACGGCGACGGCCAGACGCTCGGCTACGGCGTCGCCGTCAACGGCTTCGAGGTCGCCGCCGGCGGGCCGCTCTACGTGCGCTACGTCGAACCGGCAAGCGATGCCGCCGTCAAGGGTGTGGTGCGCGGCGACGAAGTGGTGTCGGTGAACGGCCGCACCGCGGCCGAGATGATCCTCGCCGACGACTACTCGCTGCTCACCGCGCAGCACGCCGGCGACCTCGTCACGCTGCAGCTCAGGCGTGCCGGCGCCACGCGCACCGTCGTCGTCGAGGCCAAGGTGTTCAGCCTGACGCCGGTCAGCGGCGCCCAGGTGCTGGCCACACCCGGCGGGCGCACGGTGGGCTACCTGATGATCAAGGACATGCTCGCGCAGGCCGATGCCGGCCTCGACAGCGCCTTCGCGCTCTTCCGCAGCCGCGGCGTGCAGGACCTCGTGCTGGACCTGCGCTACAACGGCGGCGGCCTCGTCGCGGTGGGGACGACGCTCGCTTCCTACGTCGCCGGCGCGCGCGGCTTCAACGGCGCCAGCGCACGCACCTACGCTTCGCTGCTCTTCAACGACAAGCGCGCCGCGGCGAACAACCAGGCCTTCCGCTTCGAGAACCACGCCAATGCGCTCGGCGTGGCGCGTGTGTACATCCTCACCGGGCCGCGCACCTCTTCGGCGGCCGAGCAGGTGATAAACGGCCTGGCCGGCATCGACGTGCAGGTGGTCACCGTCGGCGACACGACGTACGGCAAGCCGGTCGGCTCCATGCCCGTGGGCTATTGCGGCACCACCTACAGCGCAGTGAACTTCGAATCGGTCAACGCGCGCAACGAAGGCCGCTGGTTCGACGGCCTCGATGCCACGTGCCCCGTGGCCGAGGACTTCACGCGCGGCGTCGGCGCCAGCGACGACCCGCTGCTCGTGGCCGCGGCGCACCACGCCGACAGCGGTGCCTGCCCGGCCGTGGTGGTGGCAGGGGCCGGCGCGAAGCCGCAGCTCTCGCGCGCCGAGAAGGCGGCGCTCCGGCGCGCCTGGAAGAGCGACGAGCCGGCGGCGATGCTGCCGCGCTGAGACGCCGGTGCGTGCGCGCGCAGGCGCCGGCCGCTGCGCCGCTGCGCCGGCACGGCGCTACATGAGCAGGTGTTCGCCGGCGTTCTCGCCGCCCAGCACGACGTAGTTCACGCGCCGCAGGTCGGCCAGCTTGGTGCCGCCGCCGTAGCTGATCGAGCTCTGCACGTCCTCGCGCATCTCGCGCAGCGTGTCGGCGAGCGCGCCCTTGATCGGCTCGAGGATGCGCTTGCCTTCGACGTGCTTGTACTCGCCCTTGTTGAAGTCGCTCGCCGAGCCGTAGTACTCCTTGCAGCGGCGGCCGTCGACTTCCACCGTCTGGCCCGGGCTTTCCTCGTGGCCGGCGAAGAGCGAGCCGATCATCACCATCGCGGCGCCGAAGCGCACGCTCTTGGCGATGTCGCCGTGGTGGCGGATGCCGCCGTCGGCGATGATGGGCTTGGTGGCCACGCGCGCGCACCACTTCAGCGCCGAGAGCTGCCAGCCGCCGGTGCCGAAGCCGGTCTTGAGCTTGGTGATGCACACCTTGCCGGGGCCGACGCCGACCTTGGTGGCGTCGGCGCCCCAGTTCTCGAGGTCGATCACCGCTTCGGGCGTGGCCACGTTGCCGGCGATGACGAAGGCCTGCGGCAGCTTGTGCTTGATGTGCTCGATCGCCTTGCGCACGCTGTCGGCATGGCCGTGCGCGATGTCGATCGTGATGTAGTCCGCGCCCACGCCCTCGGCCGCCAGGCGGTCGATGACGGCGAAGTCGGCTTCCTTCACCCCCGAGCTCAGCGAGACGAAGTGGCCCTTGTCGCGCATGTGGCGCGCGAACGCCACGCTGTCGAGGTCGAAGCGGTGCATCACGTAGAAGTGCCCGCCGGCGGCCAGGAACTCGGCGATCGGCGCGTCGATCACCGTCTTCATGTTCGAAGGCACCACCGGCAGCCCGAAGCGGCGCCCGCCGAACTCCACCGACGGGTCGCACTCGGCGCGGCTTTGCACGCGGCACTTGCGTGGCAGCAGCAGGATGTTGTCGTAGTCGAAGATCTCCACGGCTGCCTCGCCTCTTTCTCGATCACTGGGTGCCCGAAACGAAAAACCGGGCGACGAGTGGTCAGTGCCACGCGCGCCCGGTGCCGAATTCTACCCGGGGCGCGGCGCCGGCCGGGCTCGGGTGCGGCGCGCCGCTCAAGCCCGCCGGCACGGGAACCGATATGTCCGGGGAATAACCGTCATGGCTTCCCCCCCTCTCCTGCTGCCGCCGGACAACCGGCCGAAGGCGGTCGCCAGCGCGCGCAGCTTCGGTGACCGTCTGCGCGACCGGCTCGCCGCCTGGCTGAGCGGCGGGCGTAGCACCGGCGCGCTCGAGCGCCTGAAGGCGACCGAAGCGCGCCTGGCAAACGCCGAGGCGCGCTTGCAGACGCTCTTCAGCGGCAGCGCCGATGCCTTGCTGCTGTGCGACGCCGGCGGCCTGATCGTCGCCTGCAACGAAGCCGCCTGCCGCCTGATGCGGCGGCGCAGCCGCGAGCTGCTGGGCACCGCCTGCCTCGACCACGTGCAGCAGCCGCCCGCGGCCGACGGCGACACGGCGCTGCGCAACGGCGAGGCCACGGTGCACCGCGAAGACGGCAACGTTCCCATCGAGCTGCATTTCGCGCCGCTGGTGCGCGCGGCCGGCTCGGCGGAGAGCGATTGGCTGGTGCGCCTGCGCGACTTGTCGGACCGGCGCGAGGCGCAGGACCAGCTCGTGCAACTGGCCAACTTCGACAGCCTCACAGGCCTGCCGAACCGGGCGCTGTTCCGCAGCCGGCTGGAGCGCGCGATGCAGCGCGCGCAGCGCAGCGGCCGCGGCATGGCGCTGATGTTCCTCGACCTCGACCGCTTCAAGGTGGTCAACGACAGCCTCGGCCACGAGGCCGGCGACCGCCTGCTGCAGCAGGTGGCCGGCGTGCTGACGACCAGCCTGCGCGGCACCGACTCCGTGTCGCGCCTGGGCGAAGACAGCGGCTACACCGTCTCGCGCCTGGGCGGCGACGAGTTCACCGTCATCGCCGAGAACGTGGGCGATGCCGGCGACGCAGCGCTGGTCGCGCAGCGCCTGCTCGATGCGCTCGCGGTGCCGATCTCGATCGGCGCCGAGGAGGTGGTCGTCTCGGCCAGCATCGGCATCTCGATGTACCCCGAAGGCGAAGTCGACCTCGACCGCCTGCTGCGCCAGACCGACATGGCGATGTACCGCGCCAAGTCGCTCGGGCGCGGCGTCTACTGCTTCTTCAGCGAAGACCTCAACGCCGCGGTCAGCGCCCGCCTGTCGCTCGAAAGCGCGCTGCGCCGCGCCGCCGAGCGCAACGAGTTCGAGCTTTACTACCAGCCGAAGGCGCGCCTGGCCGACGGCGGCGTCACCGGTGTCGAGGCGCTGCTGCGCTGGCATTCGCCCGGCCGCGGCATGGTCAGCCCCGACCGCTTCATCGGCGTGCTCGAAGACACCGGGCTCGTGCTGCCGGTGGGCGCGTGGGTCATCCGCACCGCGTGCGCGCAGCTCGCCGCCTGGGACACGCTCGGCCTGCCGCGGCTGCGCATGGCCATCAACCTCTCGGCGCGCCAGGTGCGGCACGCGCACCTCGCGTCGCTCGTCGAGGACACCTTGCGCGAGTACGCCATCGAGCCGGCGCGGCTGGACATCGAGCTGACCGAGTCGATGCTGATGGAGGACAGCGAGGCGACGCGGGCGCTGCTCGCCGACTTCGCCCGCATCGGCGTGCGCATCGCGCTGGACGACTTCGGCACCGGGCACAGCTCGCTGTCGTACCTGAAGCGCTTCAACGTCAACACGCTGAAGGTCGACCGCTCGTTCGTCAGCGCGCTGCCCGACAGCGGCGAGGACCGCGCCATCGCGCAGGCCGTCATCGTCATGGCGCACAGCCTGGCGATGACCACCGTCGCCGAAGGCGTGGAGACGGCGGCGCAGCTGCGCGCCCTGGGCGAGATGGGCTGCGACGAGGTGCAGGGCTACCTCATCGGCCGGCCGCTGCCCGCGGGCGACTTCGCGCCGTGGCTCGCCGAACGGCTGCAGCGCGAGAACCTGCGCCGCCGCTCGCTCGCCGTTTCCGAGACGGAGCCGATGCAGCGCATCGACATCGAGCTCGAAGAGGCCGTCGAGCCGGCATCGTTCGGTGACGGCGGTGACCGCGGTGACGTCGAGGAACGCGGCAGCGCGGCGGGGCCGGTCACGGTGTGGACCGTCGGCCGCTCCCTAGAATCCGATGATGTCCGAGAGCACCGCGCCGAACCTGCCCACCCCGAACACCCTCATGGGGCAGGCGACGGCGGGCACGAGCGGCTTGCTGCAGCGGCTGCTGCACGGCCTGAACCCGGAGCAGCTGGCCGCGGTGACGCTGCCGGCGCAACCGGCGCTGATCCTCGCGGGCGCGGGCTCCGGCAAGACGCGTGTGCTGACGACGCGCATCGCCTGGCTCCTGCAGACGGGCCGCACGACGCCGGCGCAGGTGCTGGCGGTGACGTTCACCAACAAGGCGGCCAAGGAGATGCTGGGGCGACTGGCGGCGATGCTGCCGGTGAACGTGCGCGGCATGTGGATCGGCACCTTCCACGGCCTCGCCAACCGCTTCCTGCGCGCGCACTGGAAGCTGGCGGGGTTGCCGCAGTCGTTCCAGATCCTGGACGCGCAGGACAGCGTCGCCGCCGTCAAGCGCGTCGTCAAGGCGCTCAACCTCGATGAGGAGCGCTTCCCGGCCAAGCAGGCGGCGTGGTTCATCGCCGGCAGCAAGGAAGAGGCCTTGCGGCCGCGCGACATCGAGGCACCCGACCCGCACACGCGCCGGCTGGTCGAGATCTACCAGGCCTACGAGGACCAGTGCCAGCGCGAAGGCGTGGTCGACTTCGCCGAGCTGCTGCTGCGCACCTACGAGCTGCTGCGCGACAACGACCCCTTGCGCGAGCACTACCAGCGCCGCTTCGCGCACGTGCTGGTCGACGAGTTCCAGGACACCAACAAGCTCCAGTACGCCTGGCTGAAGATGCTGGCGCCGCCGCCGGGTGCGGCGGCCGCGGCGCCGGCGCACGCCGAGGAGCGCTCGGTCTTCGCCGTCGGCGACGACGACCAGAGCATCTATGCCTTCCGCGGCGCGCGCGTGGGCAACATGGCCGACTTCGAGCGCGAGTACGGCGTCCTGCGCGTCGTCAAGCTGGAGCAGAACTACCGCTCCGGCGGCCACATCCTCGACACCGCCAACGGCCTCATCGCGCACAACGAGCGGCGCCTGGGCAAGAACCTGCGCACCGACGCCGGCGCCGGCGAGCCGGTGCGCGTGCACGAGAGCACGAGCGACTACGCCGAGGCGCAGTGGGTGCTGGAGGAACTGCAGCAGCTGCACCGCGGCGGCATGGCGCGCGCCGAGACGGCGCTCCTGTACCGCAGCAACGCGCAAAGCCGGGTGCTCGAAAGCGCGCTCTTCAACGCCGGCGTGCCCTATCGCGTCTATGGCGGCCTGCGCTTCTTCGAACG
>JAXMEZ010000046.1:0-31629 GCA_046348035.1 Rubrivivax sp.
GCGCAGGTCGAAGCTCGCGCGCTGGTAGTCGCTGCCTTCGCCGCGCGCGTGGCCGCCGTACCACTCGGCCTCGGCGCTCCAGCCGCGGCGCGGGAAGTACAGGCGGTCCATGCGGTCGAAGTCGAGGGCGACCAGCCAGCCGCCGCTGCCGCGTTCGCGCGGCAGCTGGGCGAGGATGTCGACGCCGGTCTCGAGTTCGCTCGCCACGCGCGTCTCGCGCCAGCCGCCGCTGAGCGTGCCGACGAGGCTGACGTTGAGGCCGGCCGTCGCCTGCAGCCGGGTGCGCACGCTGCGGTACTCGGCCATGCGCTGCTCCATGAAGAAGTAGTCGCTGCGCTCGCGCTTGTAGCCGCCTTCGAAGTCGGCGAACCACAGCCGGTCCGCACTCAGCGGCTGCAGCCATTCGACGCTGGCGCCGGTGCTGCTGCCGAGTTCGCCCACCACCAGCAGTTCGGCGCCCAGCGGCCACAGCCACGTGCGGTGGTAGCCCAGGCGCAGGAGGAAGCTGCTGCCCTGGCTGAGGTTGGCGTCCAGGCGCAGGCCCAGGCGCAGGTAGTCCGGGCCCCAGCCCTTCTCCACCGGCATCACGCGCAGCACGGTGCGCTCGCCTTCGCGCAGCACGGCGTAGTCCACGCGCTCGTACCAGCCGTCGCCGTAGGCGCGGCCAAGCGCCCGGTCGAGCGCCTGCGTATCGAGCGGCTCGCCCACCGTCTGCGAGAGATAGCGGCGCACCACCGCCTCGCTGACGAGCGACAGGCCCGCCACCTGCACTTCGTCGATGCGCGGCCGCTCGGGCAGGCGGGCCACGCGCTGCTGGCGCCAGCGCTGCCAGGCCGCTTCGTCCACGGCCAGCTCGCGCAGCCGCGGCGCCTGCTCCTGCGCCGCCTCGCGGCCGCGGTCGGCGGCCTGAGCGTGGTGCTCGAAGTCGGCGGCGGTGACGGGGCCGAGCTCGGGCTGGATGACGATGTCGCGCGGCGTCAGCGTCGCCAGCGTCGCCTGCACGTTCTGCTCGGTGAGCAGCGCGATGACCTGCGCGCTCACGGTGAGCAGGCCGCGCACCTCGTCGGGCGCCAGCGGCGTGCTGCCGACGTTGACGGCGATCACCACCTCGGCGCCGCAGCGCTCGCGCACTTCGCGCACCGGCAGGTTGTCGACGAGGCCGCCGTCCACCAGCTTGCGGCCGCCCGCTTCCAGCGGCGCCATCAGCCCCGGCACCGACATGCTGGCGCGCATCGCGGTGGTGAGGCTGCCTTCGCGCAGCACGACGCGCTCGCCGGTGCCGATGTCGGTGGCGACGATCGACACCGGCAGCGGCAGCTCCTCCAGGCGCCGCTCGCCGGCATCGGCGCGCACGAGGCGGTTGAAGAAGAGCTTGATCTTCTGCGCCGACACGACGCCCGGCGGCGTGATCGCGCCGCGCATCGACACGCCCGTCTCGCTGCCGGGCAGGAAGCGCTGCGACAGGCGCTTGTTGCGGTGGTTCAGCTCGGCGTAGTCGGGGTTGTCCTGGAACATGTCGGCCCAGTCGGCGCGCGCGAGTTCATCGCGCATCTGCTGCGGCGACAAGCCCGCGGCCCAGGCGCCGGCGACGAGCGCGCCCATGCTCGTGCCGGCCACGCAATCGACCGGCACGCGCAGGCGTTCGAGCACTTCGAGCACGCCGATGTGCGCGGCGCCGCGCGCGCCGCCGCCGCCGAGGACGAGGCCGACCTTCGGGCGCGCCGCGGCAGGCGGACCGGCTTGCGGCGGCGATGCGGGCCCCGGCGCCGGCTGCGCCGCCGCGGCCTGGACGACCAAGGCGGAGCGCCGGCCACGCCGGCGGCACACTCCGCGGCGCACTGCTTCGCGTCATCCGTGCATTTTGGCCGCCAGCCGCGGGCACCCGCCGGCAGCGTGGCCTGAACCACGGTCGGGCACGTTGCCGAGCTAAACCAGCCCAAAGTGTTGTCGATATGCCATGCACGATGGGCCTCGCCCTGCTGCCCTTCCGGCCCGCCGGCCATGCCCGCGCCGCCGGCGCCGCCGAACACTGGCTGCGCCGGCTGGCGCGGCTCGCGCTCGCCTGGCTGCTGCTGGCCGCGGCTGCGGCGCCGGCGGCGGCCGACCCCGTGCAGCGGCTGCCGGTCGACCCGGCGCTGGAGGCGATTGCGCTGTGGCCGGCGGTGACGCTGCTCGTCGACCGCGGCGAGCGCTTCGACGCCGCGACGCTGGCGCGCGAGCCCGCGCGCTTCGCCCGGCCCGAAAGCGGCGCGCCGGGGAACCTCGGCCGCCTGGACGCCACGGTATGGCTGCGCGTGCCGCTGCGGGTGAACGGCGATGCCCCGGTGCAGCGCGTGCTCGAGATCGACTACCCGCCGCTCGACCGCGTCGACGTGCACCTCGTGCGCGAGGGGCGCATCGTCCTGCAGCGCGTGCTCGGCAACCACCTGCGCGGCAGCGAGCGGCCGCTCGCCAGCCGCACGCACGCGCTGCCGCTGCTGCTGCAGCCCGGCGACCAGGAGCTGCTGCTGCGCGTGCGCACGCTCAGTTCGGTGGTGCTGCCGATGACGCTGCTGAGCGCCGCCTCGTTCACCGCGCACGAGTCGCGCGTGCAGGTGGTGCAGGGCCTCTTCTTCGGCGCCGCGCTGTGCATGCTGATGTACAGCCTCGTGCACTGGCTGAACCTGCGCGACCGCGTGTTCGGCCAGTACGCGTTGCTGCTGGCCGGCAACATGGTGTTCCTGCTGTGCTACTTCGGCATCGGCGCGCAGTGGCTGTGGCCCGAGTGGCCGGCGTTGTCGACGCGGCTGGTGCTCCCGGGCGTGCTGCTGGCCGCGGCCGCCGGCGCCACGTTCATGAACAACGCGCTGGCAGTACGCGAGGTCAGCGCAGCCGCGGCGCGGCTGCTGCGCGGCATCGCGGCGCTGGCCATGCTCGGCCTGGCCGGCTACGCCTTCGGGCTCACCGGCTATGGCGCGACGCAGACGCTCGTTACCGTGCTCGGCGTCGCCGTGCCCGCCGTGGTGGTGCCGGTGGCGTTCGTCCGCGCCCGGCGCGGCGAGCGCACCGCGGCCATCGTCCTCGCCGGCTGGGGGGTGTACCTGGCGGGCACTTTCGCCACCGCAGGCCTGCTGCGCGGCCACCTCGAGCCGACGTTCTGGACGCAGCACCTGTACCCCTTCACGACGATGATCGAGATGACCGCCTGGATGGCGGTGCTCGGCCTGCGCGTGCAGCAGATCCATCGCGACGCCGACCGCATGCAGCTCGAAGCCGAGGCGCAGCGGCGCCTGGCCGAGACCGACGCGCTGACGGGGCTGCCCAACCGGCGCGGCCTGCAAAGCCGCCTCGCCGCCGCGCTGGGCGACCGCCGCGCGTCGGCGGCCGGGCGGCTGACGGCGCTGTACATGCTCGACCTCGACGGCTTCAAGCCGGTGAACGACCGCCACGGCCACGACGTGGGCGACGCACTGCTGGCCGCCGTGGGCGAGCGGCTGCGCGCGCAGCTGCGCGGCAGCGATGTCGTCGCACGCATGGGCGGCGACGAGTTCGTGGTGCTCGCCAGCGGCCTCGAAGACGACGCCGCTGCGCTGGCGCTCGGGCGCAAGCTGCTCGCCGCGTTCGACACCCCGTTCCAAGCCGCCGGCCACCGCTGCGAGGTGGGCGTGACGGTGGGCTACGCGATCGCGCCGCTGGACGGCGACAACGCCGGCGACCTGCTGAAGCGCGCCGACGCCGCGATGTACGCCGGCAAGCAGGCCGGCAAGCGCCAGGTGGTGCGCGGCGGCCGCGCCGCGACGGCAACGCTGGCGACGGCGTAGAGCGCGCGAAGCGCTACTGCATGAACCCGATCGGCGCGCGCCGCTGGCCGGTCTGATCCGGCAGGTCCGCCAGTTCCAGCGTGCCGCGGCCGGCGAGGCGCGCGTTGCCGAAGGCCGTCATCCAGGCGCGGCGCATCTCGCGCGGCGCGAGGCTGGCCATGCGTTCGAGCACCGCTTCGCCCGGCTCGTCTTCGAAGCGCTGGCCCCAGTCGTGCGCGGCTCGGATGCTTCGATACAGCCGCTCGGCGATCTGGCGCGCCGCGTCGCGGTCGGGCGCCTGCACCTCGAACACGCTCATGCGGTTCAAGATCGGCTCGGGGATCACGCGCTCGTCGTTGGCGGTCGCCACCCAGATCACCTGGCTGGCGTCGATGGGCACCTCGGCGAACTCGTCGGTGAAGGCTTCGGCCGTGTCGTGCTCGAGCAGGCTGTACAGCGCACCGAGCGGATCGTAGGCGTGCTCGGTGCGCGCCTTGTCGATCTCGTCGACCACCATCACCGGGTTGGCGTAGACGCCGTCCACCAGCGTCTCGAACACCTTGCCCGGCCGGGCGCCTTTCCACTGGCTGCTGGCGCCGCTCAACACCCAGCCGGCGGTGAGGCTGCTCATCGACACGAAGCCGAGCCCCGTGCCCAGCAGCCGCGCCACCTCGCGCGCGAAGTGCGTCTTGCCGATGCCCGGCGGCCCGAGCAGCAGCATCGGTGCGATCTCCAGCGCGTCGCGGCTGTCCTGGCACAGCGCCAGCTGGCGACGGATGTCGTCGAGCACGTCGGCGAAGTTGGGCAGCTCGTCGTAGAGGTGCTCCATCGCCGGCACGCCCGAGGGCTTGACCTGGAAGCGCTCGCCGCCTTTCTCGAGCATGCGTTCGTAGGTGGCGCGCAGCGTCTCGTGCTCGCGCGGCGGCAGCTTGTCCAGCCGCTTCTCCACGTCGCCGACGCGGAAGACGGCGCGCATCTGGGCCAGCGGGATCGTGGCCTGCACGCGGGGAACCAGTCCGGTGGAACGACTCATTCGGACTCCTCGACTCGCCGGCCGCCGACCGGCACCTTCGGAACCATTGGATCGAAGCCTGCCACAGTGTGCCTGCCGATCAAAGCCCGCACCGGACCTCAATTGATGGGACTGCGGGCCGCCACCCGTTCGCGCAGCGAACGGCTTCACGGACTTGCGCGCAGCCAACGGCTTCACGGACTTGCGCGCAGCCAACGGCTTCACGGACTTGCGAGGCGCGAACGGCTTCGCGGCTGAACGGGCAAGGCGCCGCGACAAGGGCGGCGAGAGCGGCCGGGAAGGGCCCTGCCAAGGCCCCCGGCGCCCGCGCCGCGCTGCCGGCCGGTGCAGTTCGTCGCGCGGGAGCGCAGTCCATCGCCGCCCTGGCGCCGCCGGTCGGTTGCCCGTGGCGCCGCGGCGGACCGGAACCTAGAGTGCGCCCAACGACAAATCGAGCGAAGCCACTCCCGGCACCGCAGAGCGCGTCGCAGCACAGCAAGGAGACCACGATGAACAAGATGCCCAACCCCCACGCCGCGATGCACCGCCTTTCCGCCTTCGCCCTCGCGCTGCTCATGACGGTGAGCATGCTGGCCACGGTGGAACACCTGGCCACGAGTGACGCCCCGGCGGCGCAACTGGCCCGCGCCGAAGCCAGCGCGGCGCGCAGCTGACCCGAAGGCCTCCCGGCGCGCCGCCGCGGCCCAACGCAGCAAACGGAGTTCCGCCCCGCCGACGCGGCGAAGATCATCCGGATACCGATTCCTCCTACGTTCTCACTGCGAGACGTTTCGGCCCCGCGGGCTTCACCGCCCCGGGGCCGCTTTCTTTGCCGTGCCCGCGAGTGCGCCGTGGTGCCCGCGCGTGTCACCCCGACGGCGTCTGCTCGGCCAGAGGGTTCCTGAGCGCGAGCTTGGGAAAGCGCGAGAAGTCCCGGTCGGCCGACCACAGCTGGCTGACCCCGTGGTGCAGGCACAGCGCAGCGATGCGCGCCTCGTGGATCGCGCCGCCCTGGAGGCGCGCAGCGGCAGCCAGCGGCTCGAGGTGGTCGAGATAGCCCTCGCCTTCGGCCAGCAGCGCGAGATTCGGCAGCTCGGCCAGCGCACGCACCTCGGCAAGAGCGAGCTCGATCGGCGTGGGTGTCTTGAAGATGCGCGGGTGCGTGACGACGGCGATGAACTCGTGCACGCACGGCCACGGAATCGCCCATGGCGCGTTGCCCTGGGCGAGCCCCTCGATCAAGGTTCGCGCACGCTCGTGGAACACGGCGTCGGCGCGGTGGGCATACACGAGCAGGTTGGTGTCAACCGCGATCACGGTAGATCTCGTCGCGGATGCGGTCCCAGCCCGCCCCCTGGAATTCGTGGGTCAGCCCGTCGCCGGCGAAGGTGTGCAGCCTGAACGGCTTGCGCGCCCGGCGCTCGCGGGCGCGCAGGGCCAGGTGCAGCCCTTCCTCGATCACCGCGCGCAGCGTCACGCCCTCCTTGCGCGCGAGGCGCTTGCCGCGCTCCAGCAGTTCGTCGGGCAGGTCGATCGTGGTCTTCATACGGGTCGCCCATATCGCTGGTACGGCCAGTATGTTAGCGCGCTGGTCGACCTGCGCTCAGTCTCGCTGGCGCTGCCGTTGCCGCGGGCACACCCGGCGTCGGCCGGCGAGTCGCCGACCATCGCGCGTGGCGAGCGATTCGCGACACCCCTCCTCGGCGCGTCAAGGGGGCTGCCCTCCTAGAATCGCGCCTCTTGTCTGCTCGGCCGCTGCCCATGGACACCCGCACCTCACCGTTCCGCGAGCGGATCACGCAACTGCGCGAGGCGCTCGCGCGCGAAGGGGTCGCCGCGCTGCTGGTGCCCAGCGCCGACCCGCACTTGTCGGAGTACCTGCCCGAGCGCTGGCAAGGGCGGCAGTGGCTGTCGGGCTTCACCGGTTCGATGGGCACGCTCGTCGTCGGGCAGAAGGCAGCCGCCCTCTTCGCCGACAGCCGCTACTGGGAGCAGGCCGAGCGCGAACTCGAAGGCAGCGGCATCGACCTCGTTCGCATCGCCTCGGCCGCGGCGCCGGCGCACCTGGACTGGATCGCCCTGCAGGTGCCGCGCGGCGGCACCGTCGCCGTCGACGGCCAGGTGCTCGGCCTCGCCGCGGCGCAGGCACTGGCGGCACGGCTGGAAGCGGCCGGCCTCGTGCTCGACACCGGGCGCGACCTGCTCGGCGCGGTTTGGCCTGCCCGGCCTGCGCTGCCCGCGGCACCGGTCTACGAACACCGGCCGCCGCACGCGGTGCGCACGCGCGCTTCGAACCTGGCGGCAGTGCGCGAAGCAATGGCGCGCCACTGCGCCACGCACCACTTCGTCTCCACCGTCGACGACATCGCGTGGATGCTGAACCTGCGCGGCAGCGACGTCGAATACAACCCGGTTCTCCGCGCACCTGCTGTTCGACGCGCGCGGCGGCCGCCTTCTTCATCGGCGAGGGCAAGGTGGGTGCGGCCGAACGCGCCGCGCTCGCCGCCGACGGCATCGTGCTCGCGCCTTACGCCGAAGCCGGCAACGCGCTGGCCGCGCTCGGCGAGCGTGACACGCCTGTCGACCCCAAGCGCGTGACGCCTGGGCTGCGCCAGCGCGTGGGCAGCGGCTGCACGGTGGTGCAGGCGATCAACCCGGAGCACGCTGGCCAAGAGCCGCAAGACCGACGCCGAAGCCGCGCACGTGCGCGAAGCGATGGCCGAGGACGGCGCCGCGATGTGCGAGTTCTACGCCTGGCTGGAGGAAGCGCTGTCGCCGGCGCGCCTGCACGGCGCGGTGAGCGAACTCAATGATCGACGAGATGCTTGGCGGCGCGCGCCAAGCGGCCGGGTCAAGTCGGCTTTTGTTCTCCACGATCGCCGGCTTCAACGCCAACGGCGCGCTGCCGTACTACCGCGCCACGCCCGAGCACCACGCGGTGATCGAAGCGAAGCCGGGCGCGGGTGGTGGCCTGTTGCTCATCGACAGCGGCGGCCAGTACCTGGGCGGCACCACCGACATCACGCGCGTGTGGCCGGTGGGTGCGTGAGCGCAAGGATGAAGCGCGACTTCACGCTCGTGCTCAAGGGCACGATGGCGCTTTCGCGCGCGCTTCCCGCGCGGCACGCCGGGGCCGATGATCGACGCCCTCGCGCGCGCGCTGCTGTGGGCCGAAGGCATCGACTTCGGCCACGGCACCGGCCACGGCGTGGGCTACTTCCTCGCCGTGCACGAAGGGCCGCAGACGATCAGCCGCGCCACGCCCGAGCCGCAGATGGCGATGGAGCCGGGGATGATCACTTCCATCGAGCCGGGCCTCTACCGCCCCGGCCAGTGGGGCGTGCGCATCGAGAACCTCGTGCTGACGGTACCGGCGCGCACCGCCGAGGGCACCACGTTCGGCGAGTTCCTCGAGTTCGAGACGCTGACGCTGTGCCCGATCGACACGCGCTGCATCGAGCCGAGCCTCTTGCGCGCCGACGAGATTGCTTGGCTCAACGCCTACCACGCGACGGTGCGCGAGCGCCTGGCACCGCGCGTGCAAGGCGCCGCGCGCGCGTGGCTCGACAAGCGCACCGCGCCGCTTTGAAGATCGCGCCCTGCTCCCTCTCCCGCGTGCGCGAGAGGGCTGGGGTGAGGGTGGCGTGGCACCCACGACCTTCGCACGTGCTCTCACGCGCGAGCGGGGCGAATCCGGTTCCTTCGCCATGACGCTCATGCTCGGCATCGACCTCGGCGGCACCAAGGCCGAGGCCGTGCTGATGGCCGCGCCGGACGCAGGCAGCGCCGGTGAGATCCGCTGGCGCGAGCGCCTGCCCACGCCGGGGGGCGACTACGCGGCGACGCTGACGATGCTCGTCACGCTGGTGCAGCGCGGCCGCGCGGCCGCGGCAGCAGCGGGACTGAGCGGTGACGCCGCGCGCCCGAGCATCGGCATCGGCACGCCAGGCACCGTCACCGCCGACGGGCGCATGAAGAACTGCAATTCGCAGTGCCTGAACGGCCGCTTCCTGCAGCGCGACCTCGAAGCAGCTGTGGGGCAGCCCGTGGCCGTGGCCAACGATGCGAACTGTCTCGCACTCTCCGAAGCGACCGACGGCGCCGGTGCCGGGCATGGCGTCGTGTTCGCGGCGATCCTCGGCACCGGCGTGGGCGCCGGCATCGCCGTTGACGGCCGCGTGCTCACCGGCCCCAATGGCGTCGCCGGCGAATGGGGCCACAACCCGCTGCCGTGGGCCGAGCCGGGGCAGGACCCGCGCTGGCGCTGCTACTGCGGCCAGACGGGCTGCATCGAGACGCTGGTGAGCGGCCCGGGGCTGGCGCGCGACCATCGCGAGTTCGGGCGCAGCGTCGAGGCGGCGCGCGGCGAAAGCGCGCAAGGTGGCGACAGCAGCGAACGCGGCAGCGCATTCAGCGCCGAGGAGATCGCTGCGGCTGCCGCGAACGGCGACGCCGCCGCAGCCGCGACGCTTCAGCGGCACGCGTCGCGGCTGGCACGCGCGCTGGCCGGCGTCATCAACGTGCTCGACCCCGACATCGTCGTGCTCGGCGGCGGCCTGTCGCGCATGCCGCACCTGTATGAGCGCGTGCCGGCGCTGTGGCAGCCGTGGTCGTCTCGGGCGGCGTGCGCGAACCGGTGCGCACGCTGCTCACGCCCAGCCGGCACGGCGACGCTTCCGGCGTGCGCGGCGCGGCCTGGCTCGGGCGGGCGCTGCCGCAGCTCGTCGTGACGTGAGGCGCGTCGCAGCGTCGCGCGAAACAGCTTCGAGCGGCAATCCGCCGGAGTGCCCTGGCCGAAGCTGTGGCAAGCTTGCACTGGCAAGCCTGCGCCGGCGCTGTGAGGATCCCCATGGCCATCCCCCTCGAAGCACTTGAATCCGAAGTCCTTCGGCTGCCGACCGCCGACCGCCGGCGCCTGCTCGACAGGGTCGTTGCCAGCCTCGACGCGGACGCGCAACGGGACGCGGCTTGGGACGCCGTGGCGCGGTCCAGGGAAAACGGCCCGCCAGGACCCTTCGCTCGTCCTGCCGCTGGACGACGTCCTCGAGAGGCTCCGCGCGGAACTGAAGTGACACGGACGGCGGCATCCGAATCCTCGTGGTCCGCCACCAGAGTCGCGACCCCGAGTGTCGGTGAGACACGTCGTTGAGGACGCCTCGCCTCTTCGGGAAGCTGTTCCTGAGCGCACTGGCCGCTGCAGCAGGCGTCGCCTTCGCCGCCGAGGAACTGAAGAACTGGTTCAACGACCCGTTCGTTCAGCTGTCGCATGCCGTCGCCGGCTGCCCGGAGCCGAGGGCCCGCGCAGCGCGGCCGATCGTCTGAGCCAGTCGCACCACCGGGCCGAGCGCGGCACGACCTGCTGGCTGCGCGGCGAATGCGAGCGCCCCAACGCCTACGAGTACGACGCCGCCATCGCCGAGCAGATCGCCGCAGCCTGGAAGCAGCATCCTGAGCTGCAGCAAAGCTCGATCTGGCTCACCGTGCAGGGCCGGATCGTGTTCCTCGACGGCTGCGCCAGCCGCCCCGGGTTCGCCGAAGACCTGGAGCGCCTGGGGCGCAGCGTGCCGCGCGTGGCACTCGTCATCGCCAGGGTGACGGCCAGTACCGCCGGTCGTCTTCCCTACCCGCCGTTCAACCCGGCCTCGGCAGCGGCCAGGTGAGGGGAAGTGAGGCGAATCAAGCCTTCCCGTACTTGGCAATCAGCGCCTTGGCGCTGTCGAACAGCGCCTTGCCCTTGTAGCCGCGCTTGTCCATGTCGGCGATCCATTCCTCGTCGACGTGGCTGGAGAGCTTGACGAACTCCTCGCGCTGCGCGGCGGTGAACTGGTAGATCGTGTTGCCGCGGTCCACGGCGGGCTTGCGGCCGGGCACGTCGTTGCCCTGCTGGACCTTGCCAAGCCACGCCGAGGTCGCCTGGCCGCTGTTGGCGTCGATCACCTTCTTGAGGTCCGGCGCCAGGCCTTCGTACTTCGCCTTGTTCATCGCCATCACGAAGGTGGTCGTGTACAGCGCGCCGCCGGTGTTGTCGAACTCGCTGTGGAACTTGGTCAGCTCGTGCACCTTCACCGAAGGCACCACTTCCCACGGGATGACGCAGGCGTCGATGGTGCCCTTGGAAAGCGCGTCGGGGATCTGCGGCAGCGGCATGCCCACCGGCGTCGCGCCCACCGATGCGAGCATCTTCGTCACCAGGCGCGTCGGGCCGCGCACCTTCATGCCCTTCAGGTCGGCGGCGCTCTTGATCTGCTTGGTGGCCGAGTGGAACATGCCCGGCCCGTGCACGTGCAGCGCGATGACGTGCGTCTCCTTGAACTCGTCGGGCGCCTCGTCTGCCAATATTCCCAGTAAGCCTTCGAGGTGGCCTCGGCGTTGTTCATCATGAACGGCAGCTCGAACACCTCGATGCGCGGAAAGCGCCCGGCCGTGTTGCCCGGCAGCGTCCAGACGATGTCGACGACGCCGTCGCGCGCCTGGTCGTACAGCTGCACCGGCGTGCCGCCGAGCTGCATCGCCGGGTAGGCCTCGAACTTGATGCGGCCGCCCGAGTCCTTCTCCACCTTCTCCATCCACGGCTTGTGCATCGTCAGCCAGACGTTGGACAGCGGCGCCATGAAGGTGTGGAACTTCAGCGTCACGCTCTGCTGCGCCAGCGCGGCCAGCGGCGTGCCCAGCGTGGCGGCGGCTGAAAGCGCAGAGGCACCTTGCAGGAGGGAACGGCGGCGGATCGTCATGGCGGGCAGCCTCGCAACGGAGATAACGGGGTGGAGAACGGGATTCGAAGTTAACGGCCGGCCGCGGGCGGCGCCTTCGAGACTTACCCTACCCGCGGCGCGCCGGCACGAAGCGCCGCAGCGAGGCAAACGGCTTCAACCCACGTACTTCACCAGCCACAGCGAGATCGGCGGCACGAACAGCAGCAGCAGCGTGCGCAGCGTGTCGGAGATGAGGAACGGCATCACGCCGCGGTAGCTCTCGGCGATGGGCAGGTCCTTGGCCATGCCGTTGACGATGTAGACGTTCAGGCCCACCGGCGGCGCCAGCAGGCCGAAGCCCACCGTCATCAGCACCATGATGCCGAACCAGATCGCCACGCTTTCCTTGGGCATGCCGAAGTCCAGGCCGATCACCATCGGGAAGAAGATCGGGATGGTGAGCAGGATCATCGACAGCTCGTCCATCACCGCGCCGAGCACGACGTAGAAGAGCAGGATCGCGCCGACCACCGCCAGCGGCGACAGGCCCCAGCTCTGCACCACGCTGGCGAGCTGCCCCGGCACCTGCGTCAGCGCCAGCGCCGCGTTCATCAGGTCGGCGCCGAGGAAGATCATGAAGATCATCGCCGACGCCTCGGCGGTGGCATAGAAGCACTGCTTGAACTTGGCCCAGTTGATCTCGCGCTTGGCGAGCGCGGCGATGAACGTGGAAGCCGCCCCCACCGCGGCGCCTTCGGTGGGCGTGAAGATGCCGAAGTAGATGCCGCCGAAGACGACGAGGAAGATGACGGCGATCGGCACGATCCCCGACAGCGACGACATCGTCAGCTTCGGCGCCTCGTCGTGCTCCGGCGCATGGCCGGGCACCAGGCGCACGTAGATGGCGATGGCGGCCATGTAGCCGAGCATCGCGATGATGCCCGGCACCATCGCCGCGGCGAACAGCTTGGCGATGTTCTGTTCGGTGAGGATGGCGTAGATCACCAGCGGCACCGAAGGCGGGATGAGGATGCCGAGCGTGCCACCGGCCGCCAAGGTGCCGGTGGCCAGGCGCCCCGAGTAGCCGTGCCGCTTCAGCTCCGGCAACGCCACCTGCGTGATCGTCGCCGCGGTGGCGACGCTGGAGCCGCAGATGGCCCCGAAGGCGGCGCAGGCCATCACCGCGGCCATCGCCAGGCCGCCGCGGAAGCGCGCCATCACCGCGGCGGCGAACTCGAACAGGGCCCGGCTGATGCCGCCCTGCGTGGCGAAGTTGCCCATCAGGATGAACAGCGGGATCACCGAGAGGTCGTAGCTCGCGAAGCGCGCGAAGGCCTGCGTGTTGAGGAAGTTCGCCAGCGGCAGCCAGCCGGCCTGCAGCACGTAGCCGACGACGCCGGCGACGAACATCGTCACCGCGATCGGCACGCGCACCGCCATCAGCACGAGCATCGTGCCGAAGATGAGCCCGGTGAGGCCGAGCGGCGTCATGTCTTCACCTCGGGCACCGCCGCGGCGTGCCGCGGCGGCTCGAAGCCGACGAGCGCCTGCACGAGCGCGATCAGCGCCGTCAGCGCGATCGGCGGCACCATGAAGCAGTAGACGATCCAGTCGGGGAAGCCGAGCATCATCGAGCCCGACTGCGAGTTCCACGCATTGAGGCCGCCGATCGCCGTGCGCCAGGCGAGCAGCGCCATCGACACGGCGAGGATCAGCGCGCCCATGCGGTCGAGCCGGTCCTGCGCGGCCGCGCTGGCCCTGGCGGTGAAGAAGTCGACGATGATGTTGCCGCGCCGCGCCTGGCACCACGGCAGGAAGAGCGCGATGGCGGCGCCGGCCGCCGAGCCCGAGAGCTCGAAGTCGCCGACGATGGTCCAGCCGGTGGTGTTGCGGCCGATGACGCTGACGCAGGTCATCAGCGTGATCACCGTCAGCAGCACGCCGGCGAGCACCGCGCAGACCCTGGCGGCGACAGTCAACCGGTGCAGCAGGCGCATCTTCGTTGTCTCCTCCGGCGGCCGCCACGCGGGCGGGCCGCTCTCCTTCTCGGGCTCAGTATTGTGTGGGCGGCAGCACCACGGTGAGCCCGTGCAACTGCGGAGTGACGATGAGCTGGCAGCTCAGGCGGCTGCCGGCCGCGCGCGGCGCGGCGGTCA
Source organism: Rubrivivax sp. (assembly GCA_046348035.1). Lineage (GTDB taxonomy): Bacteria > Pseudomonadota > Gammaproteobacteria > Burkholderiales > Burkholderiaceae_C > Rubrivivax. The sequence goes on from JAXMEZ010000046.1 coordinate 13,640, forward strand.
TCTCGAGCATCGCGTCTTCGTCGGCGGAAGGCGGCGGCAGCCGCGCCAGCCATGCGGGCGGCACGATGACGTGGCAGGTGGCGCAGGTCATCGTGCCGCCGCAGTCGGCGACGATGCCCTCGACGCCGTGGTCCACCGCGGCGCGCATGACGCTCTTGCCCTCGGTGGCCTCGACGGCGCGGCGGCTGCCGTCGGCGGCGACGAATTCGATGCGGACGGGCATGCGTGGTGGCGGATCTCGAGGTCGTGGCTGATGCGCGACGGCGCGCTCAGTACCGGCCGAAGTACTCGCGCCTGAGCCACGCCTCGCGGTCTTCGGCGGCGGCGTGGCGGGCAATTTCCTGCTGCTTCACCGTCTCGACGAGCAGCGCCAGCGGTGCGCCGAGGCCTTGCTGCATCACCTCGACGGCGCCGAGCGCGTCGAGCGCTTCGCCCAGCGACGTGGGCAGCATCACCGGCGCGGCGGCATACGGCGTCTCGGTGGCCGGCGGCGGCTCCAGCCGCTGGCGCAGGCCGTCGAGGCCGGCGAACACCTGCGCGGCCATGTACAGGTAGGGGTTTGCCATCGGCTCGCCCAGGCGGTTCTCGATGCGCGTGGCCGCATCGCCCGGCTGGCCCAGCACGCGCAGCATGGCGCCGCGGTTGTCGCGGCCCCACAGCGCCGCCTGCGGCGCCATCACGCTGCCCTGGTAGCGGCTGTAGGCCGGCAGCGTGGGCGCGCACAGCGCCGCCATGCCGCGCGCGTGCGCCAGCAGCCCCGCGAGCCAGTGCGCGCCGGCGTCGGTGAGCACCTGCCGCGCCGAGCGTGGATCAGCCGCGGCGGCCTCGGCTGCGGATGCACGCTCGTCGAGGCGGAATGCGTTGCCGCCGTCGGCCAGCGACACCAGCGACTGATGCAGGTGCCAGCCGCTGGCAATGGCGTTCGGCAAAGGCGGCCGGCAGACGAAGCTCGCGTGGTAGCCCGCGCGGCGCAGCGCCTGCCGGATGCCGTTGCGGAAGAGCAGCATCTGGTCGGCGGCGGTGAGCGCATCGGTGGCGCCGAAGACGGCTTCGAACTGGCTCGGCCCGAGTTCCACCTCGAGCGAACGCAGCGGCAGGCCGAGCGCGAGCGCGTTGTCGCGCACGATGGCCAGCGCCTCGTGCGCCATGTCGGTCCAGTTGTCGGCCAGCAGGTTGTAGCCGGGGTGCAGGAGGCGCACGGCCGGCGGCTCGGCCGGCCAGGCGGCTTCGTCGGCCGCGAGCGCGTCGTCGACGATGCGCCAGATGTGGAACTCGACTTCGAGGCCGCAGACGAACCCGAAACCTTCGCGCGCCAGCGCCGCCAGCGCCCGCTGCAGCGCGCGCCTCGGATCGATGGCGACCTCGCTGCCGTCGGGAAAGAATGGCTCGGCGCGCAGCCAACCCGTGCGCGCGGCGCTTCCTTCACCAGCGCCTTCCTTCGTCCACGGCAGCACGACGAAGCTCGCCGGATCGGGCAGCAGGAAGAGGTTGTTGGCGCCGCGGAAGCCGGGCAACGCCACCGCGTTCGGGTCGAACACCTTGAACGCCGTGCGGTCCGAGGTGTCCTTGAGCAGGATCGTGCTGACGAGGCCGATGCCTTCGTCGAAGGCGCCGCGCAGCGTTCGCGCGTCGACGCCTTCGAGCACCACCGTCTTGCCGCGGAAGGTGCCGTGCAGGTCGCCCCAGGCGATTCGCACCTGCGTCAGGCCCGCGGCACGCGCGCGCGCCAGCACCGCCTCGACGGCACTCGCTCGCGCCGCACCGGCGAGGCCGGCGCGCTCGGCCAGCGTCGTCACGAAGCCGCTGCCGGCGACGCACCGGCGGCAGCGGCTGGCGCGTCGGCCGGTGCCGGGGCACCCCTGCGCAGCCAGGCTGCGCGCGCCCGCTTGGCGGCACAGCCTTCGCGCCAGTGTGCTTCCCAGCCGGCGGCAGGCGCGACGCAGTCGATCGTGTGCGGGCCGGTGATCGCCGCCGCGGCCGCGGCATCGAACACGCCCGGTGGCGTGCCGCCGGCCTTCACCGTCTCGATGGCCGCCAGCAGCGTGCGCCGGTTGGCCATGATCACCTTGTCGCTCGTGCCCAGGTGTTCGCGCGTGCGGTCCTGGATGGCGCCCATGCTTTCGCAGGCCCACTGGTCGTGCACGTTGATGTCCGCCTCGCCCATGCCGAGGTAGGTGCGCGTGGCCTGCTCGGCGGCGCTGTAGCCCCAGTCGTTGTCGCGGCCCTTCTTCGGCAGGTAGTCGGGCAAGGCGGTATTGACGAGGCGCTGGCTGCGCATCGTTTCCTTGTCCAGCGGCGCGTCGAAGCTCGTGAAGAAGCTGTACCAGTAGGTGTTGTGGTCGTCCACCGGCACGTGCATCTGCGTGATCGTCATCGTCTCCGACAGCGGGATCACGAAGGTGTAGGGAAAGAGCGCGTTGGTCACGCGCACGTGCGTCAGGCGCTCGTTGACGATGCGCAGCGTCGTGATGCGCGTCAGCCCCGCCGCCTTGTCGCCGAGCGGCTCGTGCCGGATCTCGGGCGAATGGCATTCGCGCAGCACGCGCGTCATCGGCCAGCGCTCGCCGTCGATGGTGCCGGCGCTGGCACCGCGGAACTGGCGGCCGTAGGTGTGCGCCGGGTCGGTGTCTTCGTCGAGCATGCGGTGCAGGAACGAAGCGTGCGCCGGGTCGATGCCGACCTCGAACGCCTGCAGCCAGTTGCAGCGCCACAGGCCCTTGAAGGCGAAGCTGTGCGAAGCCGGGGCGGCGAAGCAGTCGAACGCGGGCAGTTCGGGCGGCGTCGTTCCCTCGGCACCGAGCCACGCGAAGAGCGTGCCCGCGGCCACCTTCAGCGGGTAGCTGCGCTGGCGCACGCGCTGGCAAAGCGTGGAGGGCATGCCGTTGATCGCCGGCTCGGCCGGCGTTTCGAGGCAGCGGCCGTCGGCCGCGAACTTCCAGCCGTGGAACGGGCAGCGCACGCCGTCGCCTTCATGGCGCGCGTACTTCAGGTCGGCGCCGCGGTGCGGACAGTCGCGGTCAAGCAGGCTGTGGCGGCCCTCGCCGTCGCGCCAGAGGATGAAGTCCTGGCCGAGCAGGCGCACCGCCTTCAGCGGCCGCTCGGCCATCGCCGGGTCCAGGCGCGGCTCGAACTCGTCGAGCAGCGCCACCGGGTGCCAGTAGCGGCGCAGCAGCTGGCCGCATGGCGTGCCGGGGCCGATGCGGGTGATCAGTTCGTTCTGGGCGGCTTGCATGGCGAGGAGTCTAGTGGCGTGCCGCGAGGCGGGCATCGGGACCGGCACGGGCGGCGGGCGAAGCGCAACGCACAGCGGCGAGCGGCCGGCGCTCGCGCCATCGGACGTGCCGCGCCGTGCCCGCCGCGCTGGCGCAGCGGCCCTTCAGGCGATTTGAAGTGCGCCTTCAAGCGCAGGCGGGTCATCGAACGAACCATCGACCGCACAGTTCGCATCCAGCGCGGCGCGTTGCCCGCTCGAACCCCGAACCACCGATCGAAGGAACGCAACATGCAACCCATCGCCCCTGTCGTCGTCGCCGGCCGCCTGCTGCTGGCCCTCATCTTCATCATTGCCGGCTACAGCAAGCTCACCGGCCTGGCCGGCACCGCCGGCTACATCGCCAGCAAGGGGCTGCCGCTGCCGGCCGTGCTGGCGCTCGGTGCGGGCGTGCTGGAACTGGTCGGCGGCGTCGCGCTGGCTGTCGGCTTCAAGGCCCGCTGGACGGCGCTCGCGCTGGCCGTCTTCACGCTCATCGCCACCGTCATCTTCCACGCCTACTGGTCCGTGCCGGCCGAGCAGCAGATGGTGCAGCAGCTGATGTTCATGAAGAACCTCGCCATCACCGGCGGCCTGCTGCTCGTGTTCTCGCTCGGCGCCGGGCCGGCGAGCGTGGATGCGCGGCGGCAAGGCGCGGCGCTGGCTGCGGCTTGAATGGCTTGAGAGGCCTGATCCGCCGGATGGTCTGATGGTCTGAACGGCTTGATCGATCGCAGAGGCCCCCCGGGCCCTGTCGATCCTGCGCAAGAAGCCGCCGCTTCGGGCTCGTTCAGCCCGCGGCGGCTTCGTCGTTTTCAGCGGCGACAACGGCCGCCACGGCATCGACCGATTCGAGCGCCGCCGTCATCGCCTCGGCCAGCGCGGCCAGCGTCACGGGCTTGCTCAGCAACGCCAGCCCCGCGGCCGCAGCGTCGCGGCGCAGGGTCGCGTCGGTGTCGCCGCTGATGAGGATCGCCGGCAGGCCGCTCAGCCGTTCGCGCAGGCGCTGGACGGCCAGCAAGCCCGTGTCGCCGTCGCGAAGCTGCCAGTCGGCCAGCACGAGGCCGGGCTTGAACGACGCGAGTTGCGCCAGCGCCTCTTCGCTGCTGCCGGCTTCGGCGACGCGGCAGCCGAAGTGCGCCAGTGCGTTGCGCATCGCGCGGCGCACGGCCGGCTCGTCGTCCAGCAGCAGCACGCGCTGTCCACGCAAGGCGCCGCCGGGAGCGACGGCTGCGTCACCGGCAGTGGTACCGGCACCGGCATCGGCCGGACCGGCGGCACCGGAGTCACCTGGGGCGCGGGCATCGAAGGCGCGGACGGCGTCCTGGCGCGCCGGCACCAGCGGCAGCCGCAGCGTGACGGTCGTGCCGCGCCCGGGCTCGGACTGCAACTCCAGCGGCATCTGCAGCAGCGCCGCCAGCCGCCGCACGATCGCCAGCCCCAGGCCGAGGCCGTGCTCGCGCGGTGCGTTGCCGAACGCTTCGACGCGGAAGAACTCCTCGAAGACGCGCTCGCGCGCCGCGGGCGGGATGCCGCTGCCGCTGTCGCGCACGGCCACCGTGGCGACGCGGCCGTCGTCGTCGGTGGTGGCGACGATCGCCACCTCGCCGCGGTCGGTGTACTTGAGCGCGTTGTCGACGAGGTTGCGCAGCAGGCGCTCCAGCAGCAGCGGGTCGCTCACGACGCTCGTCTCGAGCGGGCATTCCAGGCGCAGTCTGAGCCCCTTGGCCAGCGCCTGCGGCTGGTGGTTGCGCACGAGCTGGCCGAGCAGGCGATGCAGGCGCAACGCTCGCTTGTCGACGACGACGACGCCGGCGTCGAGCTTGGAGATGTCCAGCAGCGAATCGAGCAGCCGCGCCAGCGAACGCGTCAGCGCGCCGATCTCGCGCACCGTGTCGGGCATGTCGGCGGCGTGCAGCTCGGCCTCCAGCAGGCCCACCTGCAGCACCAGCGCGTGCAGCGGCTGGCGCAGGTCGTGGCTGGCGGCGGCGAGGAAGCGGCTTTTGGCGTGGTTGCCGGCCTCGGCGACGTCGCGCGCCGCGGCGAGCTGGCGCACGAGGTCCTCGTTCTCCACGCGCATGCGGAACGACTCTTCGAACAGGTGCGCGTTCAGGCGCAGGAAGCGCCATTGCGCGCCGGTGGTGAGGCTGATCAAGAGCGCGACGCCGAGGCCGAACGGCGAGCCGTCCACCAGCAACCAGGCCAGCGCCAGCGGCCGAGCGTGCCGACGGCATAGCCGGCATAAGCGCGCGGCAGCGGTGCGCAGGTGGCCACGGCGCCGCCGGTCCAGCCGAGGAGCACGGCCGTGAGCAAAGCCGCTGCCGACGTGGTGTTGAGCCACGGCATGAACGCCGCTGCCAGGCCGTGGCTGCAGCCGAGCGCCGCGTTGGACACGATGAGCCAGCTCAGCCGCGTCCCGATCGGTTGCCGCGCGTGCGCCACCAGCCGCCCGATGAGCCGCGAGCGCCATTCGCGCACCACCACCGCCAGCAGCACCCAGCCGGCGAGCAGCGGCCAGGGGACGTGGTGGACGAGCAGCAGCGCCACCAGCACCACCGCAGCGAGGATCGGCCAGCGCAGCTGCCGCTGCTGCGCCTGGAAGAAGAGCAGGCGGCGAACGTCGATGTCGTGGCGATGGTCGTCGGCGGGCTGCGCGGCGCAGGAGTCCGCATCCTGACGCGGCGGCGGTGTTGCGCTCGCTGCGACATGCGCGGCCGCATCACCTGCGCCGGCGTCTGCGACTGCGACTGCGTCGATCGCCGCGCTCATCGCCACGCTCACCACCGCTCCACCGCGTGCACCGCATCCGCCGCCAGCACGCGGTACATCGCCTCGGTGCGGTTGCGCACGCCCAAAGCGCGGAAGGCCATCGCCAGGTGCACCTTCACCGTGTTCTCGGCAATGCCGAGGTCGCGCGCGATCACCTTGTTCGGCCGCCCGCGCAGCGCCTGCGCCAGCACCTGCCGCTGGCGCGGCGAAAGCTCCGCGGCGATGAAGCCGGCGAGCGCTACGTCGCTGAGATGCGCGCCGTCGTCAGGCGCCACTGCCGCTGCCGCGGCGTGCACCGGCTCCAGCAGCGCCAGCGGCGGCAGGTAGACGCCGCGCGCCAGCACCACTTCGAGCGCGGCCACCATCTCGGCTTCGCTCACCGCCTTGGGGATGTAGCCGGCGGCGCCGGCTTCGATCGAGCGGCGGATCGTCGCCGGATGCCGGTCGCCCGAGACGATGACCATCGGCACGCCCTCGAAGCACTCGCGCAGGCGGCGCAGTGCGACGAGGCCGTCGGCATCGGGCAGGTGGTAGTCGAGCAGAAGAAGGTCGAGAGGCAGCCCGCGCAGCGCCAGCGCCTCGGCCAGGTTGCGCGCGCAGTGCCACTGCAGCGGCGCGCCGCACTCGCCCGGCAGCACCTGGGCAGCGGCCACGCGCGCCACGATGCCGCGCATGCCGCTCCAGATGACTTCGTGGTCGTCGACCAGCAGCACGCGCATCGCCGCAGCGCCTGAGGCGCCCTCCACCTTTGGGGGGTATGCGCCATTGTCGGAAGCCGCGGCGTCGCGGCAAGGCCGCCGCGAGGCAGCGGCCGGCGCGCCGTCCCCTCGCTTATCGAAGAACGCGCAGCAGCGACATCGCAGCCGCCGGCGCCTTCTCCTTGTCGCCGCCGATGAAGAGGATGAACACGTCGCGCAGTGGGGCCGTCGAAGGAGCCTGCGCTCGACGCGCGGCAGGCCTTCGGGCTCGCCGCCTTCGCGCCAGCGCGTGGCGCAGGCGGCCAGTTGCGCCGCCACCGCCGGCGCGATGCCCTCGGGCTCGGCGTTGCGCAGCGCATCACGCGCGCATAGACCAGCCGATGTCGGCGAACGAGGGGTACTCGTCGCTCTCGGTGAAGCAGGTGACGACGCCGCGCCGCCGCGCCAGCGCCAGGTACTCGCTCGTGCGAGCTCTCGTGCCGCACGTCCATCACGTGCCGCAAGGGCAAACCGCCGGCCACCGCGCGGCAGCAGGCTCAGGAAGGCCTCGAAGTCGGCGGCGTCGAAGCGCTTGGTCGGCGCGAACTGCCAGACGATCGGCCCGAGCTTGGCGCCGAGCTCGGCGATGCCGCTGCCGCAGAACCAGCCGATCGATTCGCCGGCCTCGGCCAGCACGCGCCGGTTGGTGCTGAGGCGGTGCGCCTTCAGCGAGAAGACGAAATCGTCGGGCGTCTCGTCGCGCCACTTGGCGAAGGTGGCCGGCTTCTGCGTCGAGTAGTAGGTGCCATTGACCTCGATCATCGTCAGCTTGCGGCTCGCGTACTCCAGCTCGCGGTCCTTCGGCCAGCGCTCGGGGTAGAAGCTCGCGCGCCACGGCTCGAAGGTCCAGCCGCCGACGCCGACGCGGATGCCGCTGGCCGACCGCGCTGTTGCCACCGGCAGGGTCACTGGCGCTCGCGTTCATCGGTTCTCGCCCTCCGCGGTTACGCTTGCCGGCCATGATGGCGGCCGCCGTGCGCTCCACCGCATTGTCACTGTCGCTCGACGCCGGGTCGGGCGGCGAAATGGTGTCGGCGCTGCTCACCGCTCCGGCCGCGCCCACGGCGCCGAGAGCCGCCTTCGTCCTCGCCCACGGCGCCGGTGCCGGCATGACGCACCGCTTCATGGAAGACCTCGCGCAAGGGCTCGCGGCGCGCGCCATCAAGACGCTGCGCTTCAACTTCGCGTTCATCGAGCGCGGCAGCAAGCGCCCCGATGCGCCGGCGCTGGTGCACGCTGCCGTGCGCGCCGCTGTGGCCGAGGCCGCGCGACAACCGCCTGGCGTGCCGCTGGTCGCCGGCGGCAAGTCGTTCGGTGGCCGCATGACTTCGCAGGCGCAGGCTGCGAAGGCCCTGCCCGCGTGCGCTCGCTCGTCTTCGTCGGCTTCCGCCGTACCCGCCCGGCAAGCCCGGCATCGAGCGCCGAACACTTTCCAGCGCGTGCCCCGCCTCGCTGATGCTCTTCGCAAGGCACGCGCGACGAACTGGCCGATCTGGCTCTGGTGCGCGGCGTCGTCGAACGCCTCGGCGCGCGCGCCACGCTCGAAGAGTTCGACGACGCCGACCACGCCTTCCACGTGCGCGCGCGCGTCGCCGGCCGCAGCGATGCGCAGGTGCTGGACGCGCTGCTCGATGCCGCCGCGGCGGTGGGATCGCCGCCCAGGTGCAAGCGCCGGCACCGGCAGCAGACGGAACCGCGCCCGCCGCCGCGCCGGCCGCGCCCGCAACGCCCTGAAGCACGTTGCCCGTGCCGCGCCCGCTCAAGCAGTACATCGGCAAGCGCGACTTCACGCGCACGCCCGAGCCGCGCGGCGAGAGCAACGAAGGCAGCGAAGGCGCCATCGCCGCTGCCGCCGCAGCAGCCGCCGCTGGCCCGCTCACGTTTGTCGTGCAGAAGCACCGGGCCTCGCGCCTGCACTACGACTTCCGCCTCGAGCTCGACGGCGTGCTCGTGAGCTGGGCGCCGCCCAAGGGCCTCACCTACGACCCGGCCGACAAGCGCATGGCCGTGCACGTGAAGACCACCCGCTCGACTACGGCGGCTTCGAAGGCACCATCCCCAAGGGCTCTACGGCGCCGGCCGCGTCATCGTCTGGGACCGCGGCCAAGGGAACCGGCCGAGCCGACGCCCGAAGCACACGCTGCGCTTTCCGCCGGCAAGCTCGTCTTCTGCCTGCACGGCGAGAAGCTCGCCGCTGTGGGAGCTGGTGCGCATCGGCAAGCCGGGCGACCGCCAGGATGCGTGGATGCTGTTCAAGAAGCGCGACGCCTGGGCGCGGCCGGCCGCCGAGTACGACGTGGTGAGCGCTGTTCGACAGCGTGATCGCCAGGCCGCTCGGGCCGGTGGAGCAGCGCCAGCCGCGCGGCACGGCAACGAACGGCGCCGGCGCGCGCGTCGAAGGGCATCGGCGCCGCGGCGTCGCCGGCGCCCGCGGCGCCGGCCTCGGCGGCCGATTCGCCCGGTGCAGTGCGCGTGGCCGAGCTGCCGGCGAAGTTTTCCCGCAGCTCGCCACGGCCCCACTGACGTGGCGCCCAGGCGCGGCGAATGGCTCTACGAGCTGAAGTACGACGGCTACCGCCTGCTGGCGCGCCGGTGACGCGAAGGGCACGTGACGCTGCACACCCGCAACGGCATGTACGACTTGGTCGATGGAAGCTGAAGCGCTGCTGGCCGCGGCCGTGTCCGCGCTCGGCCTGCGTTCGAGCTGGCTCGACGGCGAGATCGTCGCGTCCTCGGCGACGAGGGTACGCCCGACTTCAACGTGCGCCAAAACGCCATCGACCTGCGCACCGGCGGCGAGTCGATCCGCTACTTCGTCTTCGACCTCCCCTGCCACGACGGCTTCGACCTGCACGCGCGCCGCCATGCGCGGCGGCACTGCTGCGGCAACTGCTGGCCCAAGCCCATGCGGACACGGACTTCGCCCGCGCCGGGGCCGGCACCGGCACGGCGCTTGCCGCACCGCAGGGGCCGTCTCGGCGCCATCCCGGGCAGCGAAGCGCGCCGGCGGCGGCACCGGCAGCGAGGACGACGAACCCGTGCGCTTCAGCGCCGACTTCGCCGCCGACGTGGCGAGCCTGCTCGAATCGGCGCGCGCTCGGACTGGAGGGCATCATCGCCAAGCGGGCCGACGCGCCCTACGTTTCCCAGCGCAGCGACTCGTGGCTGAAGCTGAAGATCGCCGCCCGGCAGGAGCTGGTCATCGGCGGCTTCACCGTGCGCCAGCGCCACCGGCGAGGTGGGCAGCCTCATCCTCGGCGTGTACGACAGCGCCGGCCGCCTGGAGCACGCCGGAAGCGTCGGCACCGGCTGGGACTCGGCCACGGCGGCCAAGCTCTTCAAGCGGCTGGCGGCGCTGGAAGTGCGCGAGCCGCCGTTCGCCGCCGGCAGCCCCGACCCCGGGCGCTGGTCGCGCTGCGGCTCGGGCAGCGAACACTGCGCAAGCCGCAGCTCGTGGCCGAAGTGCGCTTCAGCGTCGACGCTGGCCGGGCACGTTCGCCACGCCGTGTTCGTCGACCGCGCAGCGATGCCGCGCGAGGATGCGCGAGCGCGTGAGCGCTGCGCTGCCGCGCCGGCAAGCGCAGCAAAGACGGCGCCGCGAACGGCACCGCGCGCGGCATCCGCGCCGCCAAGCTGGAAGGTGACGCACGCCGAGCGCGTGACCGACGCCAGCACCGGCCTCACCAAGCTCGACCTCGTGCGCTACTACGACAGCGTCGCCGAACACATCCTGCCGCACCTCGTCGGCCGGCCGGCCTCGCTGGTGCGCGGGCCCGATGGCGTCGACGGGGCGCTCTTCTTCCAGAAGCACGACGAAGCCAGGAGCATCCCCGGCCTGCGCCAGTTGCCCGCACGCCTGTGGCCCGAGCACGCGCCGCTCATCGAGGTGCCCAGCGCCGAGGCGCTGCTCGCCGCAGCGCAGATGAACGTCATCGAGTTCCACACCTGGAACTCGACGGTGAAGAAGATCGACGAGCCCGATCGCATCGTCTTCGACCTCGACCCCGGCGCCGGCGTCGCCTGGGAGCGCGTGCGCGAGGCGGCGCTGCTGGTGCGCACGCTGCTCGACGAGCTGGGCCTCGCGGCGTGGCTGAAGACCAGCGGCGGCAAGGGCCTGCACGTGGTGGTGCCGATCACGCCGCGCCTGCCCTACGACACGGTGAAGGACTTCTCGCAGGCGGCGGTGGCGCACCTGGCGCGCACGATCCCTTCGCGCTTCGTGGCCAAGAGCGGCAGCGCCAACCGCGTCGGCAAGATCTTCGTCGACTACCTGCGCAACGGCCGCGGCGCCACCACCGCGGCGGCGTACTCGGCGCGGGCGCGGCCGGGCCTCGGGGTGTCGATGCCGGTGGGCTGGGACGAACTGGCGTCGCTGAAGGGCGGCGCGCAGTGGACCATCGCCACCGCGCGCGAGCACCTGTCGCTGCGCGGCGCTGACCCGTGGGCGGCGTTCTTCGGCACGAAACAGACACTCACGGCGGCGATGAAGGCGCTCGGCGTGGCCAAACCTCCCTCGCGGCTGGCAGGGGCTGGAAGTTCGCGCTAACCTCGCCGCCCCGGCCGCAACTCAGGCCCTCACGTCGCAGGTTCCCGCATGGCTGCCCGTTCGATCGCATCGCTGTCGCTGAGCTTCGGCCTCGTCTCCATTCCGGTGAAGCTGTACTCGGCCACCGAGACGTCGGGCACGGTGCACTTCAACATGCTGCACAACTGCGGCTCGCGGCTGAAGCAGCAGTACGTGTGCATCAAGGAAGACGTGGTCGTCGACCGCGCCGACATCGTCAAGGGCTACGAGTTCGACAAGGACCGCTACGTCACCTTCACGCCGGCGGAGCTGAAGGCGCTGGAGGAATCGGCGCGGCACACGATCGACATCGTCTCCTTCATCCCGCTGGCGGCGGTGGACCCGATCTACTACGACAAGGCCTACTACCTGGCGCCCGACAAGCGCGGCGCCAAGCCGTACCAGCTGCTGATGCAGGCGATGCTCGAAAGCGGCCGCTGCGCGCTGGCGCGCTGGGCCTGGAAGGGCAAGCAGTACGTCGTGCAGGTGCGGCCGAGCCAGGCCGAGGACGGCGGCCTGATCCTGCAGCAGCTGCTGTACGCCGACGAAGTGCGCTCGATGAAGGACCTCGACATCGAGCGCGCACAGGTGGCCAAGCCCGAGCTGCAACTGGCGCTGCAACTCATCGACCAGATCGCCGCCGACGACTACGACCCGGCCGAGTTCAAGGACGAGGAGAAAAGCCGCGTGCTCGCCGCCATCGACGAGAAGATCGAAGGCAAGGCCATCGTCGCCGTCGAGCCGAGCGGCGAGACGGCCGACTCGAAGATCATCGACCTCACCGAGGCGCTGCGCGCAAGCCTGGGCGCGCGCAAGCCGGCCGCGAAGGCGGCGCCGGCGAAGACGGCCGCCAAGGCTGCCGCCAAGACGGCAACGACAACGGCCACGAAGACCGCGGCGAAGGCGGCCGAGGCGCCGGCACCGAAGGCGGCCACGCGGCGCAAGCAGGCCTGAAGGCGAGCGCGCAACGCGCCGCCGTGAACGGGCCCTGGGGAGGAGCCGCCGGTCGCATGGACACCTGGAGCCTGCGCGAAGTGGGCAACACGCTCGGCCTTTCGCGCGCGCTGGTGCTGTCGCTGGTGGCCGCCGGCTTCGTCAAGCCCGCCCGCGGCAAGCGGCACGAGTACCGCTTCACCTTCCAGGACATGGTGCTGCTGCGCACCGCGCACCAGCTGCGCGTGGCGCAGATCCCGGCGCGGCGCATCGTGCGCTCGCTGCACCGGCTGCGCGCCACGCTGCCCGAGGCGATGCCGCTCACCGGCCTGCGCCTGCTGGCCGTGGGCGACGAAGTGGCCGTGCGCGAAGGCGGCAGCCGCCGCGCCGCCGACTCGGGGCAGCTGCTGTTCGACTTCGAGATGCCGGTGCCGCCGCAGCCGCAGCAGGCGCCGGTTCCCGCGGCAGTCGGAGGACGCCGGCGCGCAACGCGGCCGATGCCGCAACGGCGCGCGCGGGGGCGGAGACCGCAACAGCACGTACCGGGGCCGAAGCCCCAGCGGCAGGCGCGCATGCCGAGGCCGGCGCCCCGGCGCCGGTGCCGCTGCCGCGCAGCGCGCGCTCGTGGTTCGAGCGCGCCAGCGAGCGCGAAGCCAGCGACATGGCCGCCGCCGAGCGCGCCTACCGCAGCGCCATCGCGCTCGACCCCGACTTCGCCGACGCTTGGCTCAACCTCGGCGTGCTGCTGGGCAACGCCGGCCGTCTGGCTGAAGCCATCGCGCTGTACCGCGAGGCGCTGGCGCGGCTGCCGCGCGAGCCGCTGCTGCACTTCAACCTGGCTGTGATGCTGGAAGACGCCGGCCGCGCTGCCGAGGCGCTGGCCGCCTACGACCGCTGCCTCGTCATCGATGGCGATGTCGCCGACGCGCACTTCAACGCCGCGCGGCTGCACGAACTGCTCGGCCACTCGCGCGAGGCGATCCGCCACTACAGCGCTTATCGGCGTTTGACGAAGGCCTGAGCACAAAGCGCTCGGCGGCGCGCGATCAGCGCTTCGCGTCGACCCTGCCCGCCACCTTCGCCGCATCGTCCGCCGCCTCGGCCAGCACGCGCTTCATCTGCTCGCGCAACGCACGCCGGCCGGCGCTGTTCGTTGCCCGCCACGCGGCGGTGGCCAGCTCGACGAACGCCGCTTCGGCGGCGCTGGGCGGGGCGCCCAGGCGCGCTTCGTCCAGCCAGCCTGCCGGCCTGCCGTGCAGCGCCTCGATCTGCCGCGCCAGCTTGTCGCCGATCGGCCGCGCCGACTTGACCTGGCTCCACATGCTGGGCGAGATGCGCAGCGTCGCGGCGAACGCCTGCTCCAGCCCCTTGGGCGCCGCGCCGGCGGCGAGCGAACGCTCGGCATAGTCCTGGAACAGCGCCAGCGCGTTCTGGCGGCGGGTGACGGTGACGTTGTCGGGCAAGGCGTCGTGGGCCGGGTGCGCGGCTTGCAGGTCGATGTGCCGATTGTCCCCGCGCGTTGACGGTTTCGTAAAGACTCTTTACAGTGCCGGCCTTGCACGCGAGGTGCACGCGAGCACGCAAGGGGCCCGGACTCCACCCAGGAGCCGGGCTCATTTCATTCGAGTCTCATTCGACCTTCATTCGAGCGCCGATCATGGAAACCAACTACATCGAAGAGGACGTCCCCGGCGGCGTGCCGCTGAAGATGTGGACGCGCGGCGTGCCGGTGGACGAAAGCGCGAAGCGCCAGCTCGCCAACGCGGCGCGGCTGCCGATCGTCTTTCCGCACGTGGCGGCGATGCCCGACGTGCACTTCGGCATCGGCGCCACCGTGGGCTCGGTGATCCCCACCGTCAAGGCCATCATCCCGGCCGCCGTGGGCGTGGACATCGGCTGCGGAATGATCGCCTGCAAGACGACGCTCGTGGCCGAGGACCTGCCCGACAACCTGGCGCCGCTGCGCGCGGCGATCGAGCGCGCCGTGCCGCACGGCCGCGCCCCGGGCGCGCGCGACCCCGGCGCATGGGGTCAAGCGCACAAGGCGCCGGGCTCGGTGAACAGCGCCTGGGCGCAGCTCGAGCCCGAGTTCACCGAGCTCTGCCGCGACTACCCGAAGCTGGAGAAGACGAACAACATCCAGCACCTCGGGACGCTCGGCACCGGCAACCACTTCATCGAGGTCTGCCTCGACGAGGAGGGTTCGGTGTGGTTCATGCTGCACTCGGGCTCGCGCGGCGTGGGCAACGCCATCGGCACGATGTTCATCGAGCTGGCGAAGAAGGACGCGCTGCGCACAGTCGCCAACCTGCCCGACCGCGACCTCGCGTACTTCGAGGAAGGCAGCCGCTACTTCGGCGACTACGTGCGCGCGGTGGGCTGGGCGCAGAAGTTCGCGCTGCTCAACCGCGAGCTGATGATGAAGCGCGTCATCGAAGCAGCGAAGACCGTCATCCGCAAGAACTTCCGGAGCCACATCGAAGCGGTGAACTGCCACCACAACTACGTGCAGAAGGAGCGCCACTTCGGCGAAGAGGTCTACGTCACGCGCAAGGGCGCGGTGAGCGCGAAGGCCGGGGCCCTCGGCATCATCCCCGGCAGCATGGGTGCGCGCAGCTACATCGTGCGCGGCAAGGGGCACGCCGAGTCGTTCGAGAGCTGCTCGCACGGCGCCGGCCGCGTCTTCAGCCGCGGCGAGGCGAAGCGCCGCTTCACGCTCGCCGACCACCGCGCCGCCACCGAGGGCGTCGAGTGCCGCAAGGACAAGGACGTCATCGACGAGACGCCCGCCGCCTACAAGGACATCGACGCCGTGATGGAAGCGCAGCGCGACCTCGTCGAGGTGGTGCACACGCTCAAGCAGGTGGTTTGCGTGAAGGGGTGATGGCCGCCGCCACCCGTTCACGGCGGGCGCCGCCGCCTACACCACCGGGTAAGCGATGCCGCCGAAGTCCAGCTCCGGGTGTTCCAGCATGCAGTCGATGACCACCGGCACCAGCGAGTGCAGCAGGTTCGCCCCGTCGCGCACCTGGTCGCGGTTGACCTTGCTGTTCCAGGTGGCGCCGCCGTGCACGAGCTGGTTGCGCAGCACGTAGAGGCGGTCGAAGACGATGCCGAGCACGGTTTGCGTGTCCTGTGTCACCACGGCACGCAGCGCGGCCTTCTTGCCGGCGTCGAAGGCACGCTCCCAGCTGCCGCTTCCGTCGTGCTCGCGCAAGGCACGCCAGAACGGCTCGAAGACGAAGCGGTTGTCGATCAGCACGCGCACCGGCCCGCTGTAGCGATCGAACAGCACGCCGTGCAGCCGGCGCGTTGCGTCGACGGCCAGCAGCCTGGCGAAGAAGGCGCGCAGCTGCTCGCGCTGCGTCGCCTCATGCCCGAACTCCTGCGCATAGGCGGCGTTGAAGGCGATCCACAGGAAGACGAAGCGGGCATCGAGGTCGCTGCCTTCGGCCTCGGCGCGGCCGAGCCAGCTGATGGCGCGGTGGATGCGGATGCGCGCGGGCTCGGCGTGCCGGCCCTCCTGAGCCTTGAGCTTGGTCTTGAGGGCTTGGGCGTGGGCGGTCATCGGGCTTGGGCGGGCAGGCGAACTTCGCAGCAGGGGCCGATCAGACTACCAGCTCCCGCGGCCCCGACCACCGCCCACCCGCGCCGCCTGAGGGCGCACACCGACAGCGGGGCATTGGACCTGCGGCCACAATGCGCGGCCGTGACCTGGTCCCTCCTCGCCCGCGACGCCGAAGGCCGCTTCGGCGTGGCCATCGCCAGCCGCTTCTTCGCCGTCGGCGCGTTGTGCGTGTACACGCAGCGCGGCGTCGGCGCGGTGGCGACGCAGGCGCTGGCCAATCCGCTTTATGGGCCGGCCGCTCTGGCGCTGCTGGCGCAAGGGCATTCGCCCGCCGCCGTGGTGGCCGCGCTCACCGCCGCCGACGCCGGCCGCGCGCAGCGGCAGGTACACGTGCTCGGCAGCCAGGGCGCCGCCGCCGTGCACACCGGCGAGAGCTGCGTCGAGTGGTGCGGGCATCACACCGGCGAGGGCTTCAGCGTCGCCGGCAACATGCTGGCCGGTGCCGATGTCGTCGCCGCCACCGCCGACGCCTTCGTCGCCAGCGCCGGCCTGCCGCTGGCGGAACGGTTGATCGCCGCGATGGCCGCCGGCGAGGCGGCCGGCGGCGACAAGCGCGGCAAGCAGTCGGCGGCGCTGCGCATCCAGGGTGACGAAGACCGGCCCGAGCTCGACCTGCGCGTCGACGACCACGCCGAGCCGGTGCTCGAACTGCAGCGCCTGTACGAGGTGAGCCTCGTGCGCTATCAACCGTTCGTCGCCTGCCTGCCCGGGCGGCAGAACCCGGCCGGCGAGCTGGACCGCGCGCGCATCGAGGCCGCCGTCGAGAAGTTCCAGGCCGAGCGCGCCAAGCGCTCACGCAGCGGTGCCTGAGACCGGCCACGCTGCCGCTGGCGAGCGCGCGGCCCCTGCCGGCGCCAACGCATCGGCGCTGCTGGAAGTGCGCGACCTGCGCACGACCTTCGCCACCGACGAGGGCGTTCTCGCCGCCGTCGATGGCGTGAGCTTCGAGGTGCACGCCGGCCGCACGCTGGCGATCGTCGGCGAGTCGGGCTGCGGCAAGAGCGTCACTGCCTTGTCGGTGATGGGCCTGGCCGGTAGCGGCGCGCGCGTGCGCGGCTCCATCCGCTTCGAGGGCCGCGAGCTCATTGGCGCGCCCGAACGCGAGCGGCAGGACCTGCGCGGCAACGGCATGGCGATGATCTTCCAGGAGCCGATGACTTCGCTGAACCCGGCGTTCACGGTCGGCGAGCAGATCGCCGAAGGGCTGCGCCGGCACCGCAACATGAACGTCGCGGAAGCCACCGCGCGAGCGCTCGAGATGCTCAAGCGCGTCCGCATCCCGGCGCCCGAGCAGCGGCTGCACGAGCATCCGCACAAGCTCTCCGGCGGCATGCGGCAGCGGGTGATGATCGCGATGGCGCTGGCGTGCGAGCCGCGGCTGCTCATCGCCGACGAGCCGACGACGGCGCTCGACGTGACGATCCAGGCGCAGATCCTCGATCTCCTTCGCACGCTGCAGCGCGAGACCGGCACCGCGATCGTGCTCATCACGCACGACCTCGGCGTGGTGGCCGAGACGGCCGACGAGGTGGCGGTGATGTACGCCGGGCGCATCGTCGAGCGCGCGCCGGTGCGAACGCTCTTCGAGCGGCCCGAGCATCCGTACACCGTGGGCCTGCTCGGCGCGATGCCGCGGCTCGACGGCGTTGCCGCGCGGCTGGCGTCGATCGCCGGCCAGGTGCCCAGTCCGCTCGCGCCGCCGCCGGGCTGCCGCTTCGCCGAGCGCTGCCCGTTCGTGCAGGCGCATTGCGTGGAAGAAGAGCCGGCGCTGCGCAGCATCGGCGAAATGCACTTCGCGGCCTGCTGGCGCGCGCCGCTGGATGACGTGCTCGCGCCGCGCGGCGAGGAAGTGGCGAGCGCATGAACGCGGCAGTGTCAGCACCCATCGCGCCGCCCACCGCAGCAGCCACAGCGCCGCCGCTGCTGCAAGTGCGCGGCCTGGTGAAGCACTTCCCCATCCGCCGCGGCCTCTTCGGGCGCGTGCAGGGCCAGGTGCGCGCCGTCGATGGTGTCGATCTCACGCTCGGCGAAAGCGAGACGCTGGGCGTCGTCGGCGAATCGGGCTGCGGCAAGTCGACGCTCGGCCGCGCGCTGCTGCGCCTGATCGAA
>JAXMEZ010000047.1:0-31510 GCA_046348035.1 Rubrivivax sp.
GTCAACACCGGCAAGGGCGCGATGGCCGGCGCGATCACCGCCGCTCTGTTCCTCGACGACTTCGTTCCGGCGAGCGTGCCGTGGCTGCACATCGACCTCTTCGCGTGGAACGACCACGCCCGGCCCGGGCGGCCGGTGGGCGGCGAAGCGCAGGCGCTGCGCACGCTGCTTGCGTGGCTGGAGCGGCGCTACGTGCGGCGTTGACGCCACCCGGCGCCGACTGCGCAGCTCCGTGGGCCCCGGCGAAGGGGCGCCCACCGAGCCGGGTCGCGCCGCCTGCCGCGGAAAAAGCGCGGCCGTCGCGGCGCTATTCGTGCGTTCGCTGCGGCGCGGCTCGTGCACAGTCACGGGCGACGACAGGCGGAACCGACCGCACCAATGGGCGGAGTACCGGAACCCGTGCCCGGCGCCTGCTCGCTCACCCCAACCGGCTTGGTTCGCCCAGCCGGTTTTCTCATTTGCGGTGGCCGGTAGCGGTTCCATGCGCGCAATCAGTGCGAACAGCGCGGCGCCAGAAGCCCAGCGTGCAGCTCGAACAGCGGAGCGTCTTCGGCGTGATCGGCGTGACCGGCGTGATCAGCGCAGCGTGATCGGCGTGATCAGCGCATCAGGGCCCGCTGCAATGCCTGGGCCTGCGCCGCTTCGAGCCGGGCTTGTTCGCAGCGCCCCGACGCCACGTCGCAGACCGTGACCCCGCCCGTCGCCAGCAGCAGGCGCACGCTCGCGCCGCCCGGTTGAACGAGCGTCAGCCAGCCGGCCGCGCCGACGTTGGGGCGAGAGCCGGCGCTGCCGCCGATGCCACCAGCGCTCTCACCACCCGCGCCGCGCGCTTCGGCGATGCGCTCGTCCACCGCCTGCCAGCGGCCGCGCGTGGCCGCTGCGAGTTCCGCCAGCCAACCTGCCGGTAGCGGCGCAGCCGAAGTGCCGGCCTCGCGCCGCTGTTGCCAGCGCGAGGTGTCGGTCGACTGCAGCCAGGCTTCTATGAGCGGCGGTGCAGCTTGGCGCGTAACCGAAAGCGAAAGCGCGTCGGGAGGAGATCGAAAGGCGCGCTGCGCGCCAGCGGCGGCCGCCGGTGGCGAAGCAGGGAAGGGCGTCGGCGCCGGTGCCGCCGCGGCGGCCGGCGGCGGTGGTGGTGGCGCCGGAGGCTGTGCCGGGGCCGGCGGCGGTGGAGCAGGCGTGCGAACCGTCGCGCGCGCTGGGGCTGGCGACGGTGCCGGCGCAGCCGCAGCCGCAGGCGCAGGCGGTGCTGGGTCCGGCGCTGCTGCGGTGGCGCCTGTCGCCGCGGCGGCTCCACCTGTTCCGGCCGTTGCTCCGGCGGGCGCATCCGAGGATGCCTGCCGACGCGCAGTGGCGGTGTCGCGTTGCGCCGTCGCGCCTTCGCCGCGCTGTGGGGTCACAGGGGCCGATCGCGCCGCGTCTCGCGCCGCCGCGGTGGCTGCTTCGGCGGCGGCGCGCTCACGCGTATCGGTAAGCTGGCTTCGCTGGCGCGCGGCCGCGGCGCGTTCGGCGGCCGCGCCTTCGGCCTCAGCGCTTTCGGCGACGGCGCGTTCCACTTTCCCTTGATTGCGGGCCGCGTTGGCGGCGGCTGCATCGGCCGTCGTGGTGGGTTGCGGCACAGGCCTGGCAGGTGCAGGCGCGGCGGGTGCGGCAGGCGCGGCAGGCGCCGTTGCGGCCGGTGCTCGTCGATCCTGATCGACGCGCGCTGCCCGCTCTGCCGAGGGCGCCGAGCGTAGGTCGGGCGCAGCGGGCTGCTCATCGCGCCCCACCCACAACACCGTCGCCGCCAGCACGGCCGCGGCTGCCGTGCCGGCGCCGCCCAGGCGCGCCGGTGTCAGCCAGGCGTCGAAGCGCTTCCACCAGGGCTGCCGGCGCTTCGCTTCCTCGGCGTTGCGCTGTGCGGCGGCGATGATGCGGGCGCTGAGCAGCGGCGGCGCGCGCAGCCCCGTGTCGGGCGCGTGGCGCAGCGCCGCTTCGAGGCGCGGGTCGCGCTGCAGATCGCCGTCGCGCTCGCGATCACGCTCCGGGGCGGTCATCGCATTCCCCTCGCGCGGCGCGCTCCCGTGCGGGCGCGGCTCACTCGCGCGATTTCGGCCCATGCCCTTCGGCATTCGCTCCTCGGGTGGCCGTGCCGGTTCATGCCTTCACCTCGTCGGCCGCCGCCGGCAGGTACGCGCCCATGCAGTTGCGCAGCTTGGCCATCGCGTAGCGCAGGCGCGTCTTCGCGGTCTCGAACCCCACCTCGAGCGCGCGCGCCATCTCCTCGACCGCGAGACCGTCGTCGTGATGCAGCAGGAAGGCGGTCTTCTGCGGCAGCGGCAGGCCTTCCAGGCAATCGAGCAGGCGCTGGCCGGCGCGGCGCCAGAAGAGTTGGTCGTCGGCGCCGCCGCTGCTCCTGTTGCTGCCGACAGCCGCCGGTGCGTCGGGCCAGCCGGACCACGGCGCGCCGGCCGGCTCGAACGGCCGCCCTTCGCGGTCGTCGTCGTCGCAGTGAATCGACACCTCGCGTCCGCTCTTGCGCAGACAGTCGATGGCGCGGTGGTGCGCGATCGTGCACAGCCAGGTGCGAAACGTCGCGCCCTGCGGCTGCCACGAAGCGCGCGCCTCGATGGCGCGCAGCCACGTGTCCTGGAACACCTCGTCGACCTGCGCCGCGGCCGCCTGGCCGAGCAGGCGGCGAACGAAGCGGTACAGCGCCTGCTCATGGCGCGCGTACAGGCGTTCGAAAGCCCGCCCATCGCCGGCGGTGAAAGCACGCATGAGCTGGTCGTCGCTGGGGTCGTCTGGCATGGGCCGCGGCAGTGTGCCACCGGCGTTGTACGGCGCCGGGGCCGCGCCGGGGTGAATTGCCGCCGCGCGCCGCGGCGGGGCGGGCGAGCGGGCGTGACGGTGGGGTTTGCCTGCATCACGCTCGCTTGAAACGGCTTCGGCGGGCCGCATAGAATTTCCCGACCGAACGGTCGAACAACGGCGGGCAGGCGCGCAGCGGTGAGCAGCGTGCCATGCCCTCGGCGCCGGGGTTCGGCACAGTCCTTCGGACAACGCACGGAGACAACGTGACCCAGACCACTGCCTCGCCAGGCACAGCGGGCGCGGCCGATGCGCCGCTGCTCGTCACCCGCCAAGGCGCCGTGACGACGCTGACGCTGAACCGGCCGGCTTCGCTGAACAGCTTCACCGCGGCGATCCAGCGCGCTGCTGCTGCCGGCGCTCGAAGCGGCCGCGGCGGACGCCGCAGTGCCGCCGTCATCATCACCGGCAGCGGCCGCGGCTTCTGCGCCGGGCAGGATCTGGCCGACCCCGCGATGGCCGGAGGCAACGCCGACGTCGGCGCCGTCGTCGAGCGCTTCTACAAGCCGCTGGCCGTGCGCGTGCGCACGATGCCGGTGCCGGTGATCGCCGCCGTCAACGGCGTCGCCGCAGGCGCCGGCGCGAACTTCGCGCTGTGCTGCGACTTCGTGCTCGCCGCGCGCAGCGCGAGCTTCATCCAGGCCTTCAGCAAGATCGGCCTCATCCCCGACTGCGGCGGCACCTGGCTGCTGCCGCGCCTCGTGGGCCGCGCCCGCGCCATCGGCCTGGCGATGACCGGCGACAAGCTCGGCGCCGAGGAAGCGCAGCGCATCGGCCTCATCTGGCAATGCGTCGACGACGCGGCGTTGATGGAAAGCGCGCTGGCGCTGGCCAACCGCCTGGCGGCGATGTCGAGCAAGGCGCTGGCCGAGACGCGCGCGGCCATCGACGCGGCGCTGCCGCTGGACTTCGCCGCGGCGCTTTCGCGCGAGGCCGAAGTGCAAGGCCGCATGGGCCGCGGCGCCGACTTCGCCGAAGGCGTGGCCGCGTTCCTCGCCAAGCGGCCGGCCGTCTTCAAGGATCGCTGAACCCGATGCGCGCGCCTGATCCACTGCCGCCGACGCCGCAGCAGGTGGCCGAAGCCACCCGCGAGGCGATGGTCAAGGACGACCGCGCCTCGGCGCTGCTGGGCATGGTCGTCGAGGCGATCGGCCCGGGCACATCGACGCTGTCGATGACGGTGCGCGAGGACATGCTCAACGGCCACGACATCTGCCACGGCGGCTTCATCACGACGCTGGCCGACAGCGCCTTCGCCTTCGCGTGCAACGCCTACAACGAGGTGACGGTGGCCGCGGGGTTCGACGTGAACCTGCTCGCCGCCGCGCACCTGGGCGACCGCCTCACGGCCAGCGCCGTCGAGCTTTCGCGCACCGGCCGCACGGGCTTGTACGACATCACGGTGGTGAACCAGCGCGGCGAACGCGTCTGCACCTTCCGCGGCCGCAGCTATGCGATCAAGGGCAAGCCGCTCGTCGAGGGCCTGCCGGTGGGCAAGGCGTTCGCGCACGGCGGCCGCCACGACAAGACCTGAACCCCTCGCGCGCTCAGGCAGTCCGCCGAAGCGCCGCGCCCAAGGAGATCCAAGAGCCATGCCGGTGAAGACCCCCAAGCCAGGCGACCTCGAGCCGATCGAGCGTGCCAGCGCCGACGAACTGCAGGCACTGCAACTGAAGCGCCTGCGCGCGACGCTGCAACACGCCTACGACAACGTCGCGCACTACCGGCGCGCCTTCGACGCCAAGGGCGTGCACCCGGAAGACTGCCGCACGCTCGCGGATCTCGCGAAGTTCCCGTTCACGAGCAAGGCCGACCTGCGCGCCAACTACCCGTTCGGCATGTTCGCCGTGCCGCGCGAGCAGGTGGTGCGCATCCACGCCAGCAGCGGCACCACCGGCAAGCCCACGGTGGTGGGCTACACGAAGGGCGACATCGACCGCTGGGCCGACCTCGGCGCGCGCAGCATCCGCGCCAGCGGCGGCCGCGCCGGCGACATCGTGCACAACGCCTACGGCTACGGCCTCTTCACCGGCGGCCTCGGCGCGCACTACGGCGCCGAGCGCCTGGGCTGCACCGTGGTGCCGATGGGCGGCGGCCAGACCGAGAAGCAGGTGCAGCTGATCGAGGACTTCCGCCCCGACATCATCATGGTCACGCCGAGCTACATGCAGGTGATCGTCGAGGAGTTCCGCCGCCAGGGCAAGGACCCGCGGCAGATGAGCATCAGCATCGGCATCTTCGGCGCCGAGCCGTGGACCGAGCAGATGCGCCGCGACATCGAGCAAAGCGCCGACATCGAAGCGGTGGACATCTACGGCCTTTCCGAGGTGATGGGCCCGGGTGTCGCCAACGAGTGCATCGAGACCAAGGACGGCCCGGTGATCTGGGAGGACCACTTCTACCCGGAGATCATCGACCCCGAGACCGGCGAAGTGCTCCCCGAAGGCAGCGAAGGCGAGCTCGTCTTCACGACGCTGACGAAGGAAGCGCTGCCCGTCATCCGCTACCGCACGCGCGACCTGACGCGCCTGTTGCCGCCCACGGCGCGCAGCATGCGGCGCATGGGCAAGATCGTCGGCCGCAGCGACGACATGCTCATCATCCGCGGGGTCAACCTGTTCCCCACGCAGATCGAGGAACTCGTGCTCGCGCACGGGCAGCTCTCGGGGCAGTACCAGCTCGTCGTCACGCGCGACGGCCTGCTCGACGAGGTGGAAGTGCTTGCCGAGGTGGTGCCGGTGCACGCGATGGCCGACCGCGAGGCGATCGGCCGCGATCTGCAGCACCGCATCAAGACGCTCATCGGCGTCAGCACGCGCGTGAACATCGGCCTGCCCGACTCGATCGAGCGCACGCTCGTGGGCAAGGCGCGCCGCGTGATCGACAGAAGGCCGCGCTGAAGCGCGGCCGTGCGACAAGCGAGCGCGCTGACGCCGCAGACCCA
Source organism: Rubrivivax sp. (assembly GCA_046348035.1). Lineage (GTDB taxonomy): Bacteria > Pseudomonadota > Gammaproteobacteria > Burkholderiales > Burkholderiaceae_C > Rubrivivax. The sequence continues at coordinate 5,792 of JAXMEZ010000047.1, forward strand.
GGAGTCGCCCATGTACACCCAGGCGATGGACATCGCGCCGAAGGAAGAGCGCAAGGCGGTGCGCAGCGCCGAGGAAGCCGCGCTCGAAGCGCGCTTCGAGGCCCGAATCGACGAAGGCGCCTTCATCGAGGCCAAGGACTGGATGCCCGACCACTACCGCAAGACGCTGGTGCGGCAGATCAGCCAGCACGCGCACAGCGAGATCGTCGGCATGCTGCCCGAAGGCAACTGGATCACGCGCGCGCCCACGCTCAAGCGCAAGGCCATCCTGCTGGCCAAGGTGCAGGACGAAGGCGGGCACGGCCTGTACCTCTACGCCGCCGCCGAGACGCTGGGCACCAGCCGCGACCAGATGGTCGATGCGCTGCATGCCGGCAAGGCCAAGTACTCGAGCATCTTCAACTACCCCACGCTCACCTGGGCCGACATCGGCACCATCGGCTGGCTCGTCGACGGCGCGGCGATCATGAACCAGGTGCCGCTCACGCGTTGCAGCTACGCGCCCTATGCGCGAGCGATGGTGCGCGTGTGCCGCGAGGAGAGCTTCCACCAGCGCCAGGGCTTCGACTCGCTGCTGGTGATGATGCGCGAAGGCACCGCGGCGCAGCGCGCGATGGTGCAGGACGCGGTGGACCGCTGGTGGTGGCCGAGCCTGATGATGTTCGGCCCGCCCGATTCGCAAAGCGTGCACGGCACGCAAAGCGCGCGCTGGGGCATCAAGCGCATCAGCAATGACGACCTGCGGCAGAAGTTCATCGATGCCACGGCCGAGCAGGCCAAGGTGCTGGGCGTGACGCTGCCCGACCCGCTTCTGAAGTGGAACGGGGAACGCGGCCACCACGACTTCGGCCCCATCGACTGGGACGAGTTCTGGCGCGTCGTCGGCGGCCACGGCCCGTGCAACAAGGAACGCCTGGCGGCGCGCGTGAAGGCGTGGGAAGACGGGCAGTGGGTGCGCGACGCGGCGCTCGCCCATGCGCGCAAGCAAGCGACGAAGGAGCAGGCGGCATGAGCGAATCGAACACGCCGGCACAGGGCCAGGCACCGGGCCAGGCACAGGGCCAAGCGCAGGGTGAATGGCCGCTGTGGGAGATCTTCGTGCGCCCGAAGGCGGGCCTGGACCACAAGCACTGCGGCAGCCTGCATGCGCCCGATGCGAAGATGGCCGTGCAGCTGGCGCGCGAGGTCTACACGCGGCGCCAGGAAGGCACGAGCGTGTGGGTGGTGAAGAGCAGCGACATCACCGCCAGCGACCCGGCCGACAAGGGCGAGCTGTTCGACCCGATGGAAGACAAGGTGTACCGCCACCCCACCTTCTACGAACTGCCCGAGTCGGTGAACCACATGTAGCGCAGGGCGAGGAGAAGCCAGTGACAGCGACCGCGGAATCGATCCGCCTGAAGCTCACGCCGCCGGTGCGCTACGTGCTGCGCCTGGCCGACACGGCGCTCATCCACGCGCAGCGCCTGGCGGAGTGGTGCGGGCACGGGCCGGTGCTCGAAGAGGACATCGCCATCACCAACATGGCGCTCGACCTCGTCGGCCAGGCGCGCACGCTGCTCGTGCATGCGGCGCGGCTGGAAGGGCAGGGCTTCGATGAAGACCAGCTCGCCTTCCTGCGCGACGAGAACCAATACCTGAACCTCACGCTCGCCGAGCTGCCCTCGCGCAAGAGCAGCGCCCATTCGCCCGGTGGCGACTTCGCCGACACGATGCTGCGCAGCTTCCTGCTCGCCACCTGGTTCAGGCAGGTCTGGGAGCGGCTGGCGGCTTCGTCGTCCGATGCCGAACTGGCTGCCATCGCGGCCAAGGCGCTGAAGGAAGCGCGCTACCACCAGCAGCACAGCGGCGACTGGGTGGTGCGTCTCGGCGACGGCACCGAGGAGTCGGCACGCCGGCTAAGCGCGGCGATGGAGCGTGCGTGGCCGTACACGGCCGAGATGTTCGTGCGCGACGCGGTCGATGCCGCGGCCGAGGCGTCGAAGCTCGGACCGGCGCGCGACACGCTGGCGGCCGACTGGCAACGCGACGTGGCCGCGGTGTTCGCCGATGCGAACCTGGCGCTGCCGCCGGCGACGCCTTTCGTCAGCACCGGCACGCGAGGCGTGCACAGCGAGCACCTGGGCTTCGTGCTGGCCGAGATGCAGTGGCTGCAACGCGCGCATCCGGGAGGGCGGTGGTGACGGTGGTGGCGGACGTGGCGGAAGTGATGGAGACGCGGCGCGGGGCGGCGACGACGGAGACGCGCCGCGAGGCCGCCGCGTGGGCCGTGCTCGACACCGTGCCCGACCCCGAAGTGCCGGCGCTGTCGCTGCGCGACCTTGGCGTCGTGCGTGAAGTGCGCGAAGTGCAGGAGCCCGATACCGGCGCGGGCAGCGCGCTCGAAGTCGTCCTCACGCCCACCTACAGCGGCTGCCCGGCCACCGAGGTCATCGCCGAGAGCGTGAAGACGGCGCTCGAAGCGCAAGGGCTCGGCCCCATTGTCGTGACGCAGCGCCTGGCGCCGGCGTGGACCACCGACTGGATCAGCGAAGCCGGCCGGCGCAAGCTGCGCGAATACGGCATCGCGCCGCCCGCGCATCTCGCCGGCGATGCGGGGCAGCCGATCCGCCTGCGGCCGCGCAACGTCGCCTGCCCGCGCTGCGGCAGCAGCGACACCGAGCGCCTGTCGGCCTTCGGCTCCACGGCCTGCAAGGCGCTGCACCGCTGCCTTGCCTGCCGCGAGCCTTTCGAATACTTCAAGCCGATCTGACGCGGCCCATCAGCGGCAATCAGCGGCCAATCAGCGGCGCACCGCAAGCAGCGGCGAACGCAGCGAAGACAGCAAGGACAGCGAGCACCCCACGATGAGCGGCCTGCATTTCCACCCGCTGCGCGTGCGCGCCGTGCACGCCGACACCGACGACGCGCGCATCGTCACCTTCGACGTGCCGGCCGAACTCGAAGGCACCTTCCGCTTCGTGCCCGGCCAGTACCTCACCGTGCGCCGGCCGGCGGGCGGCGGCAGCGCAAGGGTGGCCGAGGACCTGCGCCGCTCGTACTCGATCTGCGCACCGGGCGTGCGCTGCGCGTGGGCGTGCGCCACGTTCCCGGCGGCGCCTTCTCCGGCTGGCTGCACGGCGAGCTGAAGGCCGGCGACTGGCTCGACGTGATGGAGCCGCAGGGCCGCTTCGGCGCCGCGCTGGCGGGTCGGCCGCGGCATGTGCTCGCCATCGCCGGCGGCAGCGGCATCACGCCGATCCTCTCCATCGTCAAGGCGCTGCTCGAAGGCGACGCGAGCGCGCGGGCGACGCTGCTCTACGGCAACCGGCACGCCGCCTCGACGATGTTCAAGGAAGAACTCGAAGACCTGAAGAACCGCCATCTCACGCGCCTGGCGGTGCACGCGGTGTTCTCGCGCGAGGCGATGGATGCGCCGCTTTCCAGCGGCCGCCTCGACGCCGAGAAGATCGCCACCTTCGTGCGCCTGGCCGGCGGCGCGGCGAACATCGACGAAGCGTTCGTCTGCGGCCCGCACGCGATGAACGACGAGATCGAAGCGGCGCTGTCGCGAGCGGCATCCCCGCCGAGCGCGTGCACGTCGAGCGCTTCGGCATCCAGCGCCGCCGATGCGACGCTGCACGCGCCAAGGAAGGCGACGCGACGACAGCGAAGATCGCCGTCGTTCGCGACGGCCTGACGCGCGAGATCGGCTTCGCGCCCAGCGACGAGAGCATCCTCGCCGCCGCCTCGCACGCCGGCCTCGACGTGCCCTACTCGTGCAAGAGCGGCGTCTGCGCCACCTGCCGCGCCAGGCTGCTCGAAGGCGAGGTGCGCATGGACCGCAACTTCGCGCTCGAGAAGGCCGAGATCGCCGCCGGCTTCGTGCTCACCTGCCAGGCGCACCCGCTCACCGAGCGCGTCGTCCTGAGCTTCGACGAGCCGATAGCCACGCCGCCGTGGCCCGCCCGCGTTCCGCCGGCTACGAAGACCATCGCGGTGAGATCCTCGCCGCGGCGGCGCGCCTCTTCGCCACGCGGGGCTATGCGGCGACGACGATGAACGATGTCGCCGCCGCCTGCGGCGTCTCGAAGGCGACGCTGTACCACTACGTGCACGACAAGCACGACCTGCTGGCGCAGGTGTGGCGCGGCCATGTCGCGCGGCTGGAAGCGCTGCTGGCACAGGTGCTGGCGCGCCGGCTGGCGCCGCACGAGCGGCTGGCGGCGTTGATCGAAGCCTTCATGGCCGCCTACGCCGGCGCCGAGAACGAGCACCGCGTGCTCACCGAAGACGTGAAGTTCCTGCGCCAGGGCCGCAGCGCGAAGTGCTCGAAGGGCAGCGGCGCGTGGTCCGCGTTCACCGAGGCCATCGCCGCCGCGCGCCAGGTGGCGGCGCAGCCGATGGCCGGCGCGCTGGCGAGTGCTGCTTTTCGGCATGATGAACTGGACCTTCACGTGGCTGCGCGCCGCGGGCCGCTGTCGCACGAGTCGGTGGCGCAAATGGTGTCGAGCTGTTCGGCGGCCTGCCTGCGGTGCAGGCGCTGCGGCGCTGAGCGGCGTGCCGCCGCAGCGCCGAGGGCCTGCCGCTGCTGCATTCGGCCGCCGCGCGCTGCGCCCGCGGCTCCTGAATCGGACTCCAGCGCCCAGCCTTCCACGGCCTGCTCGCCGCGCAGCCGCTCAGCGCGCCGCCCCGGCAGCTCTGGCCGGCCAGCCGTTGCACGAGCTCCTCGCGCCGCATCGCCGAGCGCCGAGGCGAGGTGCTGCCAGCGCCGCTGCACGCGCTCGCCAGCCCAGGCATCTTCGAGAGCGCGCGTCGCGTCGCGGCCTTCGGACTGCGCGGCCAGCAAGCGCGGCGCGATCTTGCACCCTGCAGGTTGAAGTCGATGCGCTGGCTGTGCGCAGGCAGAAGCGCGGCCACTTCGCCGATGCGCGCGCACCAGTCGCTGCCGGTCAGGAGCAGCGTCAAGAGGACCTGCAGCGCCTGCGCGGCGTTGAGCACGCGCACGCGGTTGGGCGGCAGCACCGCCAGCGGCAGGCGCGCTGCGTCGGCATGGGGCAGCGGCGTCGCAAGCTGCGCAGCGCGGCGAGCGCCACCGGGCCGCGGCGTCGAGCGGGGTGTTCCCATCGTCGCCGGTGCGGACGACGTTGCCAGCGGCCTCGGCCGCTTCGGCATGGCAGGCGCGGAAGACGAGGTCGGCCACCGAGAGGCCGCGCCACGCCTGCGCGGCGCTGCGGCTGAGCACGACGAGGTTGCCGGCGGCGTAGGCGGCCTCGGGGTTGAGCCGCTCGATGCAAGGCGCGTCGGGCGCATCGCGGTCGCGGGGCGGCTGCGCTGAGGCCGCCACCGCCGAGCGTCACCCGCCGCACCGGGCAGCGGCGGACATCGATCTGCGCCAGGTGGTTCGGCGTCACGGTCGTCAAGTCGAACGCGGCGCCGGCCAGCCAGGCCTCGACGCGCAGCGCCAGCCAGGCGCGTGTGTGCCGGTTGGCCGGCCAGGTGCGCGAGCGGGCGTGGCCGCCGAACACCGCACGACCGGCGCGCCAGCCTTGGCCGATGGGCGTGCCTTCGAGCAGCAGCCCAGGCGGCGGCACCAGCCCGTGGTGGGCGTGGTCCCAGCCGACGCCGAACCCTACCGCGTCAGCGGGCGCGCCTTCGTGGGCCGGCCACTTCATCTCGACCTGGCTTCCGGCTTGGCTCATCGCGTCGTTCGTCACTTCGCCACGAGCCTCGTTGATCGCCTCGTTGATCGCCTCGTTGATCGCCTCGTTCATCGCTTCGCTCATCGCATCCTCCGTCGGGCGGCCCCGGGTCGGGACCGCATGGGGTGCATCGTGCCGCCCCGGTGGCTCAAAGCGTGAGCCAGCGCGAACCCGCGCGAACCCGGATACGCCGCCTGGCGGGCCCCGCTAAATTCGGCCCCGGGCCCAGCACGAGACGTTTCACCGCCATGCGCGTCGACCAACCCGGCTTCTCCGTCGTCAACACCGCGGTCCTGCGCGACTGGCTCCTGCGCGAGCGCGGCGTGCTTCTGGCCGACTACGAAGCGCTGCGCCGCTGGTCGATCGCCGACATCGCTGCGTTCTGGCAGGCGCTGTGGGACTACTTCGACCTGCGTTCGGCGACACCGATCCGCGCCGTGCTGGGCGAACGCGCAATGCCCGGCGCGCGCTGGTTCGAAGGGGCGCAGCTCAACTACGCGCAGCAGGCGCTGCGCCACGCCGCCGCCAGCGATGCGGCGCAAGTGCCGGCGGTGGCTTTCCGCAACGAACGGCTGATGGCCGAGGGGCGCACGCTCGAAGTCGGCTGGGGCGAGCTGGCCGACCAGGTGGCGGCGGTGGCCGCGTCGCTGCGCGCATTGGGCGTCGGCCGCGGCGACCGGGTGGCGGCATACCTGCCCAACATCCCCGAGGCGATGGTGGCGTTCTTCGCCGTCGCCTCGCTCGGTGCCATCTGGAGCCTCACCGCGCCGGACATGGGGGTGGGCACCGTGCGCGACCGCTTCCGGCAGATCGAGCCGAAGGTGCTCATCGCCTGCGACGGCACCGTCTACGGCGGCAAGGTCGCCGACCGTCGCGGCACCGTGGCCGAGCTGCTCACCGAACTGCCGAGCGTGCAGACGCTGGTGATGGTGCCGTACCTCGAGCGCGCCGGGGCCACGGTCGCGGGCTTCGACGGCGGCGGCCTCAACGTACCGGTGAAGGCGTGGACAGAGCTGCTGGCCACCGCCGAGCGCGTGGCGCCGGAGCCGGTGCCGTTCGAGCACCCGCTGTGGATCGTCTACAGCAGCGGCACCACCGGCCTGCCCAAGCCCATCGTGCACGGGCACGGCGGCGTCGTGCTCGAGATGATGAAGTTCTCCACCTTCCACCTGAACCTGCAAAGCGGCGTCGTCGATGGCGCTGCCACCGGCGAACGGCACCTCTGGTACAGCAGCACAGGCTGGGTGATGTGGAACCTGGCGGTCTCGGTACTGCTCGGCGGCACCACGGCCTGCATCTACGAAGGGCACCCCGGCCACCCGGCGCCCGATACGTTGTGGCGCTTCGCCGAGAGCGTGCGCGCCACCTTCTTCGGCGCCGGCACCGCGTACTACACGGGCTGCCTCAAGGCCGGCGTCTCGCCGCGCAACAGCATCGACGTCTCGCGCATCCGCTCGCTCGGCGCCACCGGCAGCCCGCTGCCGCCGGAGGTCTACGCCTGGGGGACGCGCGAGGTGCGGCCCGACATCTGGTGGGCCGTGGTCTCCGGCGGCACCGACATCGCCGGCGGTTTCGTTGCCGGCACGCCCGAGCTGCCCACGGTGCCCGGCGAGATGCAGGCGCGCTGCCTCGGCGCCGACGTGCAGGCGTGGGACGAAGCCGGGCGGCCGCTCGAGAACCAAGTGGGCGAGCTCGTCTGCACGCAGCCGCTGCCCTCGATGCCGCTCTACTTCTGGGGCGACGCCGACGGCCGGCGCTACCGCGAGAGCTACTTCGACATGTACCCCGGAGTCTGGCGGCACGGCGACTGGCTGCGCATCACGCCCACGGGCGGCGCCGTCATCTACGGCCGCAGCGACGCCACGCTCAACCGGCACGGGCATCGCCTGGGCACGGCCGAGCTGTACCGCGTCGTCGAGGCGCTGCCCGAGGTGCTGGACAGCCTCGTCGTCGACATCGAGCACCTCGGGCGCGCGAGCTTCATGGCGTTGTTCGTCGTGCTGCGCGAAGGCTCGTCGCTCGACGAGCGGCTGCGTGGCGCCATCGTGCGCGGCATCCGCGAGCAGCTTTCGCCGCGCTTCGTGCCCGACGACATCGTGCAGGTGGCCGAAGTGCCGCGCACGCTCACCGGCAAGAAGCAGGAGCTGCCGGTGAAGAAGCTGCTGCTCGGCCGCGCCTTGCACGAAGTGGTGAACAAGGACGCCTGCGCCAATCCGCACGCGTTCGACTGGTACGAGGGCTATGCGCGCCGGCGCGCGGCTGCGGCCGAGGGCTGAAGCCCCCCTCACGCGCGTCGCCCGCACCGCCGCTCGTCGCCCTTCTGCGAGCGCTACGCTTCGGTCATCCACGCGAAAGGACGACGATGGACCTGCTACTGCAAGGCAAACGCGCGCTCGTCACCGGCGGCAGCCGCGGCATCGGCAAGGCGGTGGCGCGCGTGCTGGCCGAGGAGGGCGCCTCGGTGGCGCTGCTGGCGCGCGACCGCGTGCGCCTCGAAGCCTCGGCCGACGAGCTGGCCGCGGCCACCGGCATGCGCGTGGTCGGCGTCGCCGCCGACACCACCAGCGATGCCGCAGTGAAGGCCGCCGTCGCCGACGCAGCGCAGCTGCTCGGCGGCAGCATCGACATCCTCGTCAACGCCGCGGCCGAGCCGGCCGGCTTCGCGGCGCCGCCGGCGCTGGCCGAGATCCGCGCCGACTTCTTCCATGCCGAACTCGACACCAAGGTGATGGGCTACGTGCGCTGCGCGCGCGAGGTCGTGCCGGGCATGCGCGCCTCCGGCTGGGGCCGCATCGTCAACATCAGCGGACTCGCCGCGCGCCAGACCGGCAACGCGGTGGGCAGCATCCGCAACATCGCCGTGGCGGCGCTGACGAAGAACATGGCCGACGAGCTGGGGCCGGCGGGCATCCAGGTCAACGTCGTGCACCCCGGCGTCACGCGCACCGAGCGCACCGCGGCGCTGGTGGCGGCGCGCGCGCAGCAAAGCGGCCGCAGCGAAGCCGAAGTGGAAGCGCAGATGGCGGCGACCAACTCGATCCACCACGTCGTCACCGCCGAGGAGGTGGCCTGGGTCGTCGCGTTCCTGTGCTCGCCGCGCTCGCGGGCGATCAACGGCGACGTCATCTCCGCCGGCGGCGGCGCGCCGCGGGTGATCCACTACTGACAGTCCACCGAGGCCCGCGACACCACATGAGCACGAACAGACCACCGGCCGCGAACGGCACGCCGGCCGCACCCGGCACCGCACCCGGCCCCGTGCCGCCCAAGCAGCGCTGGTTCGACGACTACGCCGAAGGAGAGACCTTCGACTTCGGCGATTACCTCGTCACCGCCGACGAGATCATCGAGTTCGCGCGCCGCTACGACCCGCAGGCGTTCCACCTCGACGCGGCGGCCGCCGCGCAGTCGCACTTCGGCGGCCTCGTGGCCAGCGGCTGGATGACCGCCGGCGAGGTGGTGATGAGCAGGAGCAGCACCGGCTTCTACCGCCGCCGGCCGCAAGGGCAGCGGACATGACGGCGCCGGACACCGCCGCTGCGGCACTGGCGCGTTTCCCGATCACCGCCAGGTGGCCCCCGCGCCACCCCGAGCGCCTGCAGCTCTATTCGCTGCCCACGCCCAACGGCGTGAAGGTGTCGATCATGCTGGAGGAGGTCGGCCTGCCGTACGAGGCGCACCGCGTCGACTTCGATCGCGAAGAGCAACGCTCGGCCGAGTTCCTGTCGCTCAACCCGTACGGCAAGATTCCGGCCATCCTCGACCCCCACGGCCCGGGCGGGCGGCCGCTGCCGTTGTTCGAGTCCGGCGCGATCCTTTGGTACCTGGCCGAGAAGTGCGGCGCCCTCGTGCCGGCGGACCCTGCGGCCCGTGTCGAGGCGCTGCAATGGCTGATGTGGCAGGTCGGCGGCGTCGGGCCGCTGTTCGGCCAGGTCGGCTTCTTCCACAAGTTCGCCGGCAGGGAATTCGATGACAAGCGCCCGCGCGACCGCTACGTCAACGAGGCGCGCCGGCTGCTGGCCGTCCTCGAGCAGCGCCTGGCGGGGCGCGCCTGGATCATGGGCGACGCGTTCACCGTCGCCGACATTGCCGTCTTCCCGTGGGTGCGCAACCTCATCGGCTTCTACGGCGCCGGCGAGCTGGTGCGCATCGACGAGTTCGGGCGGGTGTTGCGCGCCTTGCAGGCATTCGTCGGGCGGCCCGCCGTTGCCAGAGGCTTGACGATTCCCGCGGCAACCTGAGAATCCCCGACCCCGCCGCCTTCTGCGGCGGCGCGCCCGGGCGCGGTCCGCCCACGCCCTTCAACGAAGAGGAAGCATCGGCATGAAGCTGTACTACCACCCCGCCTCCACCACCAGCCGCCCGCTGATGATGTTCATCGCCGACAACGGCATCGCCGCCGAGATGCAGGTGGTGGACCTCTTCACCGGCGAGCATTACGGCGAGACCTACACCGCCATCAACCCGAACCGGCTGGTGCCGGTGCTCGAGGACGACGACTTCCGCCTCACCGAGAGCTCGGCGATCCTCAAGTACCTGGCCGACAAGATCGACTCGCCGGCATACCCCAAGGGGCTGCGCGAGCGCGCGCGCGTCAACGAGATGATGGACTGGATCAACACGCAGTTGAACCGCGACCTCGCCTACGGCACCGTCTACGCGCAGATCTTCCCGCACCACAAGCGGCCGAGCGAGGAGGGCCAGCGCGTCGCGGTGGCCTGGGGGCAGGAGCGGGCCAAGGGCTGGCTGAAGGTGCTCGACGAGAAGCTGCTCGGCAGCGACAAGCCGTTCCTCTGCGGCCGCGAGATCACGATCGCCGACTATTACGGCGCCTCGTTCGTGCACCTGGCCGAGGTGATCGGCTCGGACATGTCGCAGTACCCCAACGTCAAGCGCTGGCTCGACCGTATGAAGGGCCGCAGCACCTGGCAGAAGGTGTACGAGACGATCGAGGGCTTCGCCAGGCAGCTGCCGAAGGGGCAGCTCGCCACGGTGTGAGCGCAGCGCAGGAGGCCGCCATGATCAAGGGCCTGCACCACAACGCCTACCGCTGCCGCGACTCCGAGGAGACGCGCCGCTTCTACGAAGGCTTCCTCGGGCTGCCGCTGACGAGCACGCTCGAGATCCGCGAGACCAAGAGCGGCCGCAAGACCGAGACGCTGCACACCTTCTACCGCATGGGCGACGGCTCGTGCCTGGCGTTCTTCGAGGCGCCGGACATGCCGTTCGAGTTCAAGGCGCAGCATGACTACGACCTGCACATCGCGCTCGAGGTCGACCGGCCCACCCTCGATGCGATGTTCGCCAAAGGCAAGGCAAGCGGCATCGAGACGCGCGGCGTCTCCAACCACGGCTTCATCGACTCGATCTACTTTCGCGACCCCAACGGCTACGTGATCGAGCTGACCTGCAAGCGCGAAGGGCACGACGCGGCGATGAACGCCGAGCTGAACGACGCGCGCGGCAAGCTGGCGCGCTGGACCGAGGCCCGGCGGGGGCGTGCAGGCGCCGGGGCGCCGTAGCGCTGCCGTTGCCGCTGCCGCGGCCGGCTGCGGCGCGTGCGATCTCACCGCCGGCGGCGCGCCGCGGCGGCTCAAGTCCGCCCGGCCCCGCGCCGAAAGGACGGCATCGATCCTGGAGTCCTTTCGATGCAACGACGTCATGTCCTGGCCGGCTTCGGCCTGGCGGCTGCCGCCTGCGCCGCCCCGGCGTGGGTGCGCGCCCAATCCGCGCGCGCCGACGGCTATCGCTTCTCGCCCGTCAACCAGTACGGCCTGCAGCTCACCGCCACCTACTGGAACCCGCTGATCGAGCACGTCAGCGCCGTCAGCGGCGTGAAGCTGACGCTGAAGATCGGCCGCACCTCGGCCGACACCACCAGCTACGTGCTGGCGCAGGAGGTGGACTTCGCCTTCACCAACCACCTGTTCAGCCCCGAGCGCGAGCGCATGGGCTGGAAGGTGCTGGGACGGCGCGACGCGCCGCCGGTGCAGGGCCAGCTCGCCGTGCTCGACGAGTCGCCGGTTCACAAGCTGGCCCAGCTGGCCGATGCCGAGGTCGGCTTTCCCGGCCCCGAGGCCTTCGTCTCCTACAAGGTGCCGTACGCGCACCTGCTGGCCGAGAAGGTGCCGGTCCGCGTCGTCTTCGGCGGCAACATGGACAGCGCGCTGACCCAGCTGGTCAACGGCAAGGTCGCCGCGGTGGGCGGCAACTCGCAGCTGATCGAGGGCTTCGCCAAGCGCGAGAGCCGCAGGCTGCGCGTGCTGTGGAGTTCCGAGGCTTTCCACGAGCTGGCCCTGATGTGCTCGCCGCGCGTGCCGGCGGCCGATGTCGATGCGGTGCGCCGCGCCTTCATCGGCATGGCCGCCGACGCGAAGGGCCGTGCGGTGCTCGAGTCGGCTTCCAAGGCGGTGGCGCTGGCCAAGGCATCGGGCTTCGTGCGGGCCTCCGACTCCGACTACGACAACTACCGTCGCTTCTACGCCAGCGCGCCGGCCCAGTTGCGTTGAGTGGCGTCGTTGCCGGCCCGCGGCGACCCTGCCGATGCCCTTCGTGACGCGACTGCGACGACGCCTCGCGCTGCGGCTGCTGCCGGCATCGCTGCTCAACCGCGTCTTCCTGCTGTTCGCGACCGCGCTCACGCTGATGCTCTCGGCGGGGCTGGGCGTGGCGCTGCGCGGCTACGTGCTGGGCAGCATCGAGGACGCCAATGCCACCGCGACGATGATCGTCGAGATCGCCGCGCAGTCGGTCTCCGACGCTGCGCTCGTCAACGACCACGACGCGATCACGCGCACGCTGCGCGCGGCGGTCCTGGGCACGCCTTTCGGGCGCGCGCGCTTCATCGGCCTGGACCGCAGCGTCATCGAGCAGCGCGCAGCGCCGCAGCACGCGCCGGTGCCGCAGGCGCTGCGCGCCTACCTGACCGAGCAGCTGCCCGAGGTGAACCGCGTCATCGTCGCCGGCGGCCGCGACTACGGCGTGCTGCGGCTGGACTTCCAGGTCGACCGCCTCGCCGAGCCGATCTGGCAGACGCTGTTGAACTCGCTCGTGTTTGGAGTGGCGGCGCTCGCCGCGGGGCTGGCGTTGACGCGCTGGCTGCTCGGCCGCTGGCTCTCGCCGCTGGCCGCGCTGGACGGCCTGGTCGAGCGCATCCGCCAGGGCCAGTTCGACGCGCACGCCAGCGCCGCCGTCGATGCGCCGGCGGAGGTGCGCCGGGCGATCGAGCAGTTCAACTCGGCCACCGGCGGCCTGCGCGACGGCTTCGGCCGGCGCATCGACGCGCTGTCGCACTCGCTGGAGCAGCTGAAGATGGCTACCGACCAGGCGGTCATCGTCGTCGAGCTCAAGCCCGACGGGACGATCGACGGCGTCAACGAGATGTTCTGCCGGGTCAGCGGCCTCGCCCAGGAGGCGGTGATCGGCCGCCGCTGGCTGTGGGGCCTGCGGCCGGAGGTGCTGGCGCCGGGCCGCGACCCGCGCGCGCCGGCCGGCGGCGTATGGCAGGGCGAAGTCGCCTGCGAGGGCACGCCGGGCCGCATCGTCTGGGTCAAGCGCGCTGTGGTGCCGATCCGCGACGAGCACGACCGGCTGGCGCGCTTCATCAGCCTGGACATCGACGTCACGCGCGAGCACCACGCGCGCCACCAGCTGCGGCGGCTGTCGCTGGCGGTGGAGCACGCGGCCAGCGCGATCCTGATCACCGACCCGAACGGCCGCATCGAGTACGCGAACCCCACGTTCACGCGCATGACCGGCTTCGCCTTCGCGGCGATCCGCGGCCAGACGCCGCGCTTCCTCAAGTCCGGCGACGTGCCCGCCGAGACCTACGACGAGATGTGGCGCGCGATGCGCGAAGGCCGCACCTGGCGCGGCGAGCTGACCAACCGGCGCGTCGACGGCAGCACCTTCTGGTGCGCGCTGACGCTGTCGTCGGTGCTCGACCGCCGCGGCCGCGTGCGCCAGTTCATCTCGGTGATGGAAGACGCCACCGAGCGCCGCAAGGCCCAGGAGACGATCCATCGCCTCGCCTACTTCGACGCGCTGACGGCGCTGCCCAACCGGCGCATGTTCATGGAGCGCGCCGTCGAGGCGGTGAAGGTCGCGCGTGCGCGCGAGACCTCGATGGCGATGTGCTACCTCGACCTGGACGGCTTCAAGAACGTCAACGACACGCTCGGGCATCACGTCGGCGACGCCCTGCTGACCGAGGTGGCGCGGCGCATCAAGGCCTGCCTGGCGCCGGCCGACTTCCTCGGCCGGCTCGGCGGCGACGAGTTCGCGCTGCTGCTGCACGACGCGCGCGACCCCGAGCGCGTTGCCGCGGTGGGCCGCGCGATCATCGAGGCGCTCGGCGAGCTGACCGCGGTGGCCGGCGAGGAGATCCACATCGGCACCAGCATCGGCGTGTCGATGTTCCCGATCGACGGGCAGGACGTCGGCGACCTGCTGCGCAAGGCCGACATGGCGCTGTACAAGGCCAAGGAGCTGGGCAAGCGCCAGCTGGTGTTCTTCACCAGCGAGATCGAGGAGCGCAAGCGCCAGCGCGCCGAGCTGGAGGCGGCGCTCGCGCTGGCGCAGCACGGCGGCCAGCTGCAGCTGCTGTTCCAGCCGAAGATCGACATCGGCACCCAGGCAGCGATGGGCGCCGAGGCGTTGCTGCGCTGGCAGCACCCGACGCTGGGCGAGGTGCGGCCCGACCACTTCGTGCCGCTGGCCGAGGAGACGCGGCTCATCGTGCCGATCGGCCAGTGGGTGCTGCGCGAATCGTGCCGGCGTGCTGGCCGCGTGGCGCGACCAGGGCTCACCGATGTTCACCTGTCGCTGAACATCTCTTCGGTGCAGTTCCGCAGCCCCGACCTGGCGGAGACGGTGGAGGGCATCGTGCGCGAGGCCGGCGTCGATCCGGCGCAGCTCGAGCTCGAGATCACCGAGAGCGGGCTGATGGAAGACCCCGAGGGCGCCGCGCGCGTGCTCGAGCGGCTGCGCGCGATCGGCCTGACGATCGCGATCGACGACTTCGGCACCGGCTACTCGTCGCTGGCCTACCTGAAGAAGTTCCCCGTCAGCACGCTGAAGATCGACCGCAGCTTCGTGCGCGACCTGGTGGCCGACGCCAACGACCGCGGCATCGCCGAGGCGGTGGTCTCGATGGCGCGCGTGATGAAGGTCAGCGTCGTCGCCGAGGGCGTGGAGACGCGCGGGCAGTTCGAGATCCTGCAGCAGATGGGCTGCGAGATGGCGCAAGGCTTCTACTTCAGCCGGCCGATCAGCGGCGCGGCCTTCGTCGGTTACTGGTGGCGCCACCGCAAGCAGGCGAGCTACCAGCCGACGCGGCCGGCAGAGATCGCCTAAAGCGCGGCCGGGCGCGGCACGACCCGGCGGCGACGCGCGGGCGGGCGACACGGCCCGCAGGCGGGTGCGGGCCGGCCGCGGCGCCTCACTCCTCGGCCGGCGCCCCCAGTGTCACCGCCTGCTTGCGCGCCTGCCCGGCGCGCGTAAGGCTCAGCGTCACCTTGTCGCCGGGCTGGTGGCGCTCCAGCGCGCCGAGCAGGCTGTCGGCGTCGTCGAGCGCTTGGTCGTCGATGGCGGTGATGACGTCGCCTTGCACGACGTCGCCGTTGCGGCCGCGGCTGAACGCCTGCAGGCCTGCCTTCTGCGCCGGGCTGCCCGGCATCACCTGCAGGATCGGCACGCCCTTTTCCAGGCCGAGCGCGCGCGCCAGCGCCGGCGGGCCGGTGGCCACGCCGAGCGACGGCCGCACCATGCGGCCGTCGCGGATCAGCCGCGGCACGATGCGGTTGACCTCGTCGATCGGAATGGCGAAGCCGATGCCGGCACTGGCGCCCGAGGGGCTGTAGATGGCGGTGGCCACGCCGATCACGCGGCCGGCGGAATCGATCAGCGGGCCGCCCGAGTTGCCCGGGTTGATCGCCGCGTCGGTCTGCACGACGCCGCGGATCGTTCGCTGCGTGACCGACTCGATCTCGCGGTTGAGCGCGCTGACGATGCCGGTGGTGAGCGTCTGGTCGAGGCCGAACGGGTTGCCGATGGCGTACACCTTCTGGCCGACGACGAGGTCCCTGCTCGAGCCCAGCGCCAGCGGCGGCACCTTGGCCTTCGGCGCGTCGATCTTCAGCACCGCGATGTCGCGGTCGGGGAAGACGCCGACGAGCTGCGCGGCGAAGCTGCTCTGGTCGGCCAGCGTCACGCGCGCGCCGGAGGCTTCCTGCACGACGTGGAAGTTGGTGACGATGTAGCCGCGGTCGTCCCAGACGAAGCCGCTGCCGGTGCCGCGGGGCACCTGCTGCACGTTCATCGAGAAGGCGTCGCGCGCCAGCCCGAGCGTGGTGATGTGCACGACCGATGGCGACGCGGTGCGGTAGACGCGGATGTTGGCCTGCTCGTCGGCATCGAGCGCGCCGCGCGCGGCCACCGGGCGCGGTGCCGCTTCGGGCTTGCTCAGCGCGTGCCAGCCCCACAGCACCGCCAGCGCGGCGGCGAAAGCCAGCAACCAGCGGCCGAGCAGGCCGGCGAATCGGCCTAGTGTGTTCATCGGGTGTCCTCCGTCAGGGGCGGCGGCTTCGGGGAAAGGCCGCCGGCGCCGCGATGTTCTGCATATGCGGCGCGGCGGCTCGGGCAAGGGGCATTCCTTGCCGCGGTTGCCGGCGGCGCACTGCCGAGCCAGAGCTTGCCGCGGCGGGGCGGGGTTGGCACGGTGGCGCTGATTTCCAGACATCTCCATAATTCGCCGGCGCGGCCCGCCTTTCCGTTCGGGCTGAGGTATCGAAGCCTGCCCTTCGATACCTCAGGGCGAACGGGGGCCAACCGAAGCCGCGTGCCCCTTCTTGAGAGAGTGCCGATGCCGCAACAACGACCGAACCGCCGCCAGGCTTCGCTGGCCACTGTCGCGTACGCCGCTTCGCTGCTGGCCGCACCCCGCTTGGCGTTCGCGCAAGGCAGCAGCGGCGCCGCCGAGTGGCCTGCCAAGCCGGTGAAGCTCGTCGTGCCGTTCGCCCCCGGCGGCCCCACCGACACCGTGGCGCGGCTGCTCGCCGAGCGCATGCAGGCGCTGTGGAAGCAGCCGGTCGTCCTCGACTACAAGCCCGGCGGCGGCACGATGGTGGGCACGCAGTTCGTCGCCACCTCGGCGCCGGACGGCTACACGCTCGGCATGGCGATCAGCGCGCACATGATCAACCCTTCGCTGCAGCCGAAGATGCCCTACGACACGCTGCGCGACACCGCCGGCGTCTCGCAGCTCGCGCTCGGCCACTTCGGGCTCTTCGCGCACCCTTCGTTCGCGCCGAACAGCGTGGCCGATCTCATCGCCTACGTGAAGAAGAACCCGGGCAAGGTGAGCTACGCGACGCCGGGCGTGGGCACCGGCACGCATCTCGCTGGCGAGATGCTGAACCACATGGCGGGGCTCGACATGGTGCACGTGCCCTACAAGGGCAGCGCGCCGGCGCAGCAGGACGTGATCGGCGGCCGCGTGCCGCTGTTGTTCGACGTGCTGTTCTCGTCGATGCCGTTCGTCAAGGACGGGCGGCTGAAGGTGCTGGCGCTGTCGAGCCCGAAGCGCGCTGCGGCGAACCCCGAGATCCCGCTCGTCGCCGAGGCCGTGCCCGGCTTCTCGGCGATGAGCATCATCGGCGTCATCGCGCCGGCCGGCGTGCCGGTGGAACTGCGCCGGCGCATCGGTGCCGACATCGCCCGCGGCGTCAAGTCGCCCGAGCTGAATGAGCGCATGGTCGCGCTCGGCATGGAGCCGGTGGGGTCGAGCGCCGACGAATACGACGCATTGATCCGCGGCGAGATCGCCAAGTGGGCCGAGGTGGTGAAGCGCGCCGGCATCAAGCTGGATTGACGAAGGCTGGGATGCACGAAATGCGTGATTGCGACCTGGCGGTCATCGGCGGTGGCCTGGCCGGCCTGCATGCGGCCGCGCGCGCTGCGCAGCTCGGTGCGAGCTGCGTCGCGTTCACCGGGCCGGCGCCGGGCGGCCTCTTGCTGTCGATCGAGTCGATCGAAGGCCTGCCCGACCATCCCGAAGGCATCCCCGGCTACGACCTCGGCCCGATGGCAGGAAGCGGCGATGGACGCCGGTGCCGATTGCCTGGCCGAAGAAGCGACGCGGCTGGAGCGCAGCGGCGACGCGTGGGTCGTCCACGGCGAAACCACCGCGGTGCGCGCGCGCGCCGTCGCGCTGGCGATGGGCAGCCGCTTGCGCGCGCTTGGCGTGCCGGGCGAAGAGCGCCTGGCCGGCAAGGGCGTGAGCCACTGCGCGAGCTGCGACGCGCCGCTCCTGCGCGGCCGCGCCGTGGCGGTGGTCGGGGGCGGCGACGCGGCCTGCCAGGAAGCGCTGACCCTGGCGGCGCACGCGAGCACCGTGCATCTGCTCGTTCGCGGCAACGCGCTGCGCGCGCGGCCCTCGTGGCGCGAGCGCATCGCCGGGCAGCCGAAGATCAGCGTGCGCTTCGGCGCCGTTGTCGAGGAGATCAACGGAGGCGCAGCGGTCGATGGCGTGCGGCTCGTGGGTGGCGAGACGCTGCCGGTCGACGCGGTCTTCGTCTATGCCGGCCTCGTCGCCGCCAACGACTTGCTGCTCGGCCTCGGCGCCGACGCACCGGCGCTCGATGCCACGGGCCACGTGCTCGTCGATCCCGCGCTGCACACCAACGCGCGCGGCCTCTTCGCTGCCGGCACGCTGCGCGCCGGCCACGATGGCCAGGCCGCTTCGGCCATCGCCGACGGCGCCACTGCCGCCGAGGCAGCACACCGATTCCTGTCAGCCGGGGCAGACGTGCCCTGGCCGGCGCCGACCGAAACCCCCCACGCAGAAAGGACGCCTGCATGAGCGCATTGCTCACCGTGCACGACCCGCGCGGCTACCCGCCGAAGGTCACCGCCAAGCGGCTCGCGCCGCGCCTCGAATCGCTCGACGGGAAGCTGATCCATCTCGTCGATTGCCTCTTCGACAACTCGGAAGTGTTCATGCAGCAGCTGCAAGGCTGGCTCGCCGAGCACCTGCCGAAGGTGCGCACCGAGATCGTCAAGCCGCGCGAGAGCTGGGTCGACGACCCGGCGATGCGCGCCAAGGTCGTCAAGGAAGCGGACGCAGCGGTCTTCGCCGTCGGCCTCTGAAGCACTTGCTGCCCGACGGTCGCCGGGCTTGCAATGGCTGTCGAGGCCGACGGGGTTCCCACCGTCGCCGTCCACACGCACGTCTTCGCACGGCTCGCGCGCAACGCCGCGCGCGTCAACGGCACGCCCACGCTGCGCCAGGCCTTCGTGCCGCAGCCGGTGGTGGGGCAGACGCCGGCGCAGCTGCGCGCCTACATCGAAGGCATCGACCCGGTCAACAAGCGGCCGTTCGTGCAGGAGTTGATCGAGGGGCTCACGCGCCCGCTCAACGAGGAAGACCTCGCCGGCGTCGCGTTCGATCGCACGACGCCGCGGCTGCTGGAACCTGCCGGCGAGGAGGAGCTGCGCCGGCGCTTCGAGGACGAGCGCTGGACCGACTACCTGCCGATCGTGCTGCCCACCGAAGAGCGCGTGGCGGCGATGCTGAAAGGCACGCGCCGCAAGCCCGACGAGGTGGTGGGCCGCATGCGGCCGACCAACTACCGCGAGTTCTGGGAGTACACGGTCGAGAAGGTGGCGGTGAACGCGGTGATGGCGGGCGCCAGGCCGGAGTACTTCCCCGTCATCCTGGCCATGGCCGCCAGCGGCATGACGGCGCGCCAGAGCAGCACCACGAGCTGGGCCGCGCCGGCCATCGTCAACGGGCCGATCCGCAACGAGATCGGCATGCACTGCGGCATCGGCGCGATGGGCCCGTACAGCCACGCCAACGTGACGATCGGCCGCGCGCATGCTCTCCTCAGCCAGAACCTGCAAGGCGGCTCGGTGGTCGGCGACACCTACATGGGCAGCATCGGCAACGCCTACAACGTCGCCTGCACCTGGGCCGAGAACGAGGAGAAGAGCCCCTGGGAGCCGTTGCACGTGCAGCACGGCTTCAAGCCCGACGAGAGCGTCGTCACCGTGTTCCTTGGCGGCTGGTACACGATGAGCGGCTACGGCCCGCGCGAGACCTGGGAGCAGCGCTTTCGCCACACGCTGGCGGCGTGCGAACCCTACAGCCCGCCGATCGTGCTGCTCGACCCGAGCGTGGCGCGCGGCTTCGTCGACAGGGGCTTCGCGAAGAAGCAGCAGCTCATCGGCTGGCTGGCCGAGAACGCGCAGGTCACCGCGCGCGAGTACTGGGACGACCCGTGGACGCAGACGCTCATCAAGCCGCACGCCGTGGCCGGCGTCGAGCCGTGGGCCTCGATGTGGAAGGCCGCGCCCGAGGCGATGGTGCGCAAGTACCGCGCCGAGGACATCAGCGTCGTCGTGCTCGGCGGCGAGACGCAGTCGGCGTGGAAGATGGTCGGCGGCAACTTCGCGCGCGCGAAGATGGTGAAGGTGGACGACTGGCGGTGAGTGCGCTGCGGCCGGCAGTGCCCGACCTTCGGCTTTGCCGTGCCACCTGCGCCTTACCTGGTAAGCCGCGGTACGATGCCGGCACGTTCGTCAGAGCTGGAACGCCACATGTCGACGCTTCTCGTCTCCTCGAAGGCCAGATCGTGCTTTCCGCGCGGCCTTGCGTCGCCGGCTCGGCATGGGTGCAGGCGCCAGGATCGAGGTTCTCGAAGTCGGACAGCTTGAAGTTGCGCGTCGTGCGCCCGAGGCGACCAGAGCGACATGGCCGGCATGGCGGGCATGGCGGGCATGGTGAAGGCGAAGTCGCGGTGCGCCCCGTCGGCTGGAGGACTTCGACCCCGCATCGTTGCTGGCCCGTCCGCGGCGCCGCCGGCGATGAAGGCGCTGGATACGAACGTCCTGGCGCGGTTCTTCGTCGACGACGCCGACGATGCACAAGCAGCCAGGCAGCGGCCCGCCGCCATGGCGTGGCCGCTCTCGAGAGATCCTTCGTCTCGGTGACGGTGCTGCTGGAACTGGAGTGGGTTCTGCGCGGGTTCTATGAGCTGCCGGCAAAGGACATCTCCCGCGTGTTGCGGGCGCTGGCCAGCATCGAGAGCACATCACGCTCGAGGACCGCGATGCAGTCGCGGCGTCGACGCGTTCGACAGAGGCCTGGACTTCGCCGATGCGCTGCACCTTCTGCGCAGTTCGCGAGCCTCTGGGTTCGCGACCTTCGACCGGCGGCTGGTGAAGCGGGCGAAGAGCCTCGGGTTGCCGTTGCCGGTCGAATTGCTGAGCCAAGAGCCCTGACCCACCCTCAGGCCGCGCAGCGACCTTGCCGACGTCGGCGATGGACACCGCGACAGCGGCTATGGCGACAGGCTTTCTCGATCGGCGCCCGGCCGGGATTCAGCCCTGCGGCGCGCCCCCTCGAGCAGATCGTCCAACAGCGCGCGGAAGTGCACCCAGAAGCCTTGGCGCAGGTCTTCGGTGTTGGCCGCGCCGCGTTCGTCACCCGACGCGCCGTTCGCGTTCGCGCAACTCGGTTTCCGCCTTCTGGCGGCCGCCCATGCGCTCGACGGTGCGGTCGTACTCGGTGCCGAAATGGGCGTGCAGTCGGTGCGAGCGATTGCGGCGCTGCCTGGCCCAGGCCAGCAGCGCAAGAACGGCGAGTACGGCGATGATTGCAAGAAGAGCAAGGGTGGTCGTGTCCATCGTGGCCATGTCGAGCCTCCGCGAAGGAGATCGTGGCCACTGTAGGCGGCGGTGCCGCCGCGATCCGTAGGCGCAGCCGCCACGCGGCCGGCTCCTGCGCCGATGCGGCGGTAGGACTGCGCTGACGCCGGCACGATGGAAGCCGCTGCCGGCGCTTGGAGTGCGCCGGACAGGCCGAGCCCTTACTTCGTCGAGTCGATGAACGCCCCGAGCTTCTCGAGAGCATGCGACCAGAAGAGGGCGAGCCCGCGCTGCTGCGCCTGTTCGAGGTTCAGCACCTTGAAGACGCCGGCCAGTGCGGCGGCCGGCACGACCTGCGCCGTGCCGAACTGCTTGATCCAGTACTCTGCCTTGACGGCCGCGTCGTTGTTCAAGCGCTTGACGCTGTTCGTGGCGCTGTTGGAAACCTTGCACTCGATGGCCATGAGGCGCGTGTCGTGCAGGCGAACGACGACATCGGCCTTGCGCTCGCCGAGCTGGCATTCGGCGCAGAACTGCATGGCCTGCGGTCCCTTGACGATGGTGTTGATCGCCCCCGCAGGGGCCTCGGCGAAGCCGAGGCTGCGAAGGAAGTCCTTCACCGTCGTCTCCTGGCTCTCCTTGCCCGCGTTGCGTCGCTCCGTCGCGATGCGCTGCGCGGCGAGCAGCACCGACGAGGCCAGCAACGCCGCTTCGCGCTGCTGCGCCGTCGGTACGCCGCCGGCCTTCATCCATGGGAAGCGGTAAGGGTCGATCACGCGCTCGATGACTGCGAACACCTTGCGCAGCGCCTCGGGGTCCTTCTTCAGGATGCCCGGCGCGATCGAATCGACGTCGCCGATGACCTGCAGGTCATCGTCCGAGATCGGCGGACCGGCCAGGTATCGCAGCGCTTCGCCGAGACCAACGCCGAATGCGTCGCCCAGGTTCTCGTTCGTTATCGCACGAGGGTTGAGATCGCTCAGCTTCTCGAAGAGCAACTCGAACTTGCCACGTGCCTGCTGGTAGTGATTGGCCCAGGAGTCCGTGACAGCCAGGCGCTCGGCGCGGAACTGCGCGGCAGAGGTCGCGGCGTCTTCGGCGAGTTCGGCAGCGGTCCACCGGGGCGGAGCGCTTGTCATGCGGGCAGTGCGTCCAGGCTCGGGATGCGCAGGCGCTCGATCTCCTTCGGCTCGAACTTGGTCAAGCCGCCGGCGTAGGTTCTGCCGCTGTCCGTGCTGATGTTCTTGTTGAGCCACGCCACGAGGCGGCCCATCGCACCAGCGGCCAGCGGCTGGCGCGGGTAGAGGCCGTGCGCGACGTTGATGTGCCGCGCACTGCATGCATTGAGCGTGAACTGCGGCGGCCGGCGAGCCATGTACGTGCAAAGGATCGGCGCGGGGGCTCGCAAGCCCACGGACCACCACGGCTTGCGGTGCCGCGCGATGTAGCCCCGGTCGGCGCCGTTGAGCTTCGCCCAAGACAGGAAGGCGTCGATGCGCAAGCGCTCTTCGCGGGTGAAGCCCTCCAGCTCGGGCGGCAGGTCGATGACACGGCGCAGGACGTCCGCGGATTTCAGATGCGCGCCGGCGAGGATCAACTCCTTGGCCTTCGTGACGGCCGGCAGCTTGACGCGGGCCGGCAGACCCCGCGCGTGTGCTCCGGCAATCCAGATGTCGTTGGCGCCGGTCACCTGGCCGCGGTGCACGCGGAAGAGCTCGCCGAGCTCCGTGTCGCCGGCCGTGGCCGCCGCGGAGGGGCGGACGATGATCGACCACCGTGGCGCGGCATGCAGGCTCCCGCGCGGGATAGCGGTTCCCGTGGTCAGGCCGTTGAGCCGTTCCGGCTCGTCGATGGCGCGCACCCGCACCGGCTCGGCCGTCTCACCGACGCGGAAACAGGTGATGGCCGCCGTCGTCGCCGTTCCGGGGAAAGCCTCGACGGTGGGCTCCAGCACGTGCAGCGCGATGCCGCCCAGCTCATCGAGCAGCAGCCGGCGAAGGGCGGAACCGTAGTTCACATCCAGCCACTCGGCCGAAGTGATGAATGCACCCACGTCGCCCGCCTTCGCCAGCAGGCGCGTCTGCAGGAAGAAGTGCAGATGCAGGCCCGCGAGCGCACTGGCCTTGATGCCGAAGCGCGCGAAGGTCGAGGCGTACCAGGTCTTCCAAGCCTCGGCGATGTCGTGATGCCGCACGTAGGGTGGGTTGCCGATGAAGGCCGTCATGCCGGCGCAATCCGGCAGCGTGACCTCGCGATAGTCCTCGACCAGCACGGTCGCCCGATCGGTCCAGCCGCGAGCACTGAGGTTCGCGCGCAGCATCAGCGCAGCCAGCGGGTCCATCTCCACGGCCACGAGTTGCGCATCGGGGAAGGCCGCGCCCGCGGCCACGATGAAGCGGCCCGAGCCCGCGCCGGGATCGACGACTCGCTGCGGCGCGCCCTGGCCGGCGAGCCAGGCCATCATCGAGCGGACGATCGGCGCCGGCGTGTAGACCGCGCCTGCGGCTCGGCGCTCTGCCGCCGGCCGGATCGACGAGAAGGCCTCGCCAAGCGGGTCGGCGCCGTGGAGGAGCGCGGCGCGGACGGCCTTGATGGCCCGAGGCTCGAACGCCGATGCGGCGAGCGGATCGACGAGCGCGCGCTCAGCCGGCGACAGGCCGGTGCGATGGCCGATGACGGCTACGCACAGGGCGGCCAGCTCCTGTTCCGTTCGAACGGCAGGCGATGTTGTCTGCGCACCGGCAAACAGGTCGGCCTGGCTCGGCAACGGCTGCTTCGGGGAACCTCGCATCTCGCGGTCTGAACTGTCGATGCATACAGTATCGCCGTTCCCGCAGCGCCTGTCGATGCGAGCGTTCGAATGGCTGGCGCCTGGCGCCCCCTCAGCAGTTTGTCTTGCCCGTGCCGGTCGTCCTTCGCGGCGCGGCAGCCGCTGCATCACATCGCATCGCATCACGCCGCATCACTGCACCGTGATCGCCTTGGCCGTGGCCGTCGCGTCGAACCTCAGCTGCGCCGGCCACACCGGCCAGGTGACGCCCAGCGCCGCGTTGTTCGGGTCGCCGCTGCGGGCGAAGGCCGCGAGGCTCTTCATCATCGCGTCGGACAGCGCCAGCCGCCCTGCGCGGTTGGCAGTGCTGTTGGCCACCTTGGCGAACAGCGAGGGGCCGAAGTTGCCGAAGACGAAAGGCAGATCGAAGGCATGCGCTGCGCCGTAGATGTCGTTCCACGGCGCCGGCTCCTCGTCCCAATCGAAGCGGTAGTACCAGACGTTGTCCTGCTGCGTCTTCAGCGCCGCCATCATGTCGTTGCGGCTGGCGATGAAGAAGATCGTGTTGAGCAGGTCGGTGCGGGCGTTGAAGCCGGTGACGGGCGTGGCCACCGGCAGGTAGGTCGCCGGGATCCACTGCGCCAGCGTCACCGTGGGCGCCGCGTCGGGGTCGTAGCTGAACTGCGTGTTGAACAGCGTTGCGTCGTTGACGAGCCGGCCGCTCACCCCGCCCAGCGCCGGTGAGAGCGCCAGGAAGGTCGGGAACAGCTTGGCCTCGTCGCGCGTGTTGCTCGCGATCACCGGCACCTTGAGGTAGTTGCCGGCCTTGATCGCAGCGATCGGATCGGTGGGCACCACCGCGCCTTCGGGAATCGGCCCCGAGCCGGAAAGGCCGAGCGCGGCCAGGCGGGTGAGCAGCGTGGTGAGCAGCGTGGCCGGGGTCTTGCCGCGCAGGTAGGCAGCGATCTGGGCCTTGGTCTGCGTGGCGATCCAGGCATCGGCCGCAGGCACGCTGGCGGCCAGGCCGTCGGCGATCACCTGCTGCTGCAGCAGCGCATTGCCCTGGGCCAGCGCCGTGGCCGCCGTGTTCAACGTCGGCAGGCTGCCGGCCGGCAGGTTGGTGGCCAGCGAGAAGCCGCCGCTCATCGCCACCGCCCGATGCATGAGCTTGGGGCTCGCGGCCACCATCTGCGGTGCGGTGAGCAGCGCGTAGACGTTGATCGCGCCGGCCGACTGGCCCACCACGGTGACGCTGCCCGCGTCGCCGCCGAAGCGCTGGATGTTGCGATTGACGAAGCGCAGCGCCTGGATGGTGTCCAGCGTCGCGAAGTTGCCCGAATCCTCGGCAGCGCTGGTGCCGTCCTTCAGCTGCGGCAGGTTGAGCCAGCCGAAGATGCCCAGCCGGTAGTTCACCGTCACCACCACGGCGTTGGCCGCCTTGGCCAGCGCCGCGCCGTCGTACACCGGGTCGGCGGTGTAGCCCGAGACGTTGCTGCCGCCGTGGATGAACACGATCACCGGCAGCGCCGCCTCGGCAGTGGCCGGGCGCCAGATGTTCAGGAACAGGCAGTCCTCGCTGCCCACGGCGGTGTTGAGCGTGGTGGCGATCGTGGCGTCGTA
>JAXMEZ010000048.1:0-30494 GCA_046348035.1 Rubrivivax sp.
GGTGGTGATGGCGATGTACTTCATCGTGTTGGCAAAGGTGCGCCGGCCTTCTTCGATGCCGGCGAGCAGCCGCGCGAGATCCGGCGCCAGCAGCACGAGGTCGGCCGCCTCGCGCGCCACGTCCACCGCCTGGTCCACCGAGATGCCCACGTCGGCGGCGTGCAGCGCCGGCGCGTCGTTGATGCCGTCGCCGAGGAAGCCCACCGCGTGGCCGCGGTGCTGCAGCGCGCGCACGATGCGCTCCTTGTGGGCCGGCTCGAGTTCGACGAAGAGGTCGGTGGTCTCGGCCAGGTGCCACAGCGCCTCGTCGCGCAGGCCGGCGATCGCTTCGCCGGTGAGCAGGCGCGCCGGGTCCAGGCCGAGCGCGGCGCCCACGTGCGCGGCCACGTGGCGGTTGTCGCCGGTGAGGATCTTCACGCGCACGCCGCGCGCGGCCAGCTGCGCGAGCGTCGCCGCGGCCTCGGGCTTGGGCGGGTCGGCAAAGAGCAGGAAGCCGGCGAGCACGAGGCCGGCCTCGTCGGCCTGCGCGTAGTGCGGCTGCGCGGGCACGTCGCGCTCGGCCACCGCCAGCACGCGCACGCCGCGCTCGCCGTGCGCCCGGACCCTGTCGGAAATCGCTTCGCGGCGCTCGGCGGTGAGCGGCACCGCGGCCCCGCCGTTTTCAGCGACATGCGTGCAGATCGCCAGCACCTGCGCGGTGGCCCCCTTGACGATCATGCGGCGCGTCGCGGGTGCGGCCGCTCGCGCACCGCCCGCAGGCGTTGGACCGCGCGCACTCTCGGCAGGTGCCGAGTTCGGCGCGCCCTCGTTCGAACCTGCCTCGACGACGATGGTCAGCCGCTTGCGCACGAAGTCGTACGGGATCTCGTCGACCTTGCGCCAGCCTGCGGTGGTGAGGCCGGCGCGCTCGCCCGCGGTCACCAGCGCGGCGTCGATGGGGTTGTCGATGCCGGTCTCGAACGCAGCGTTGAGGTAGGCCGCCTGCAGCACCTGCGGCGCATCGGCCCCGGCACCATCGACGGCGCGCTCGAGCGCCATCACGCCAACGGTGAGCGTGCCGGTCTTGTCGGTGCACAGCACGTCCATGCCGCCGAGGTCCTCGATCGCTTCCAGCCGGCGCACGAGAACGCCACCGGCGGCGAGCCGGCGCGCACCGCCGGCGAGCGAGACGCTGACGATCGCCGGCAGCAGCTCGGGCGACAGGCCCACGGCGAGCGCCATCGCGAACAGCAGCGAGTCGATCAGCGGCCGCCCGAGCCACTGGTTCACCACCAGCACCGCGACGACGACGCCGAGCATCACGCGCACGAGCATCTCGCCGAAGCGGCGCACGCCGCGCGCGAAGTCGCCCTCGGCAGCCGGCGCCGCCAGGCGCGATGCGACATCGCCCAGCGCCGTGCGGCTGCCGGTCTGCACGACGAGAAGGCTCGCCGTGCCGCTGCGCACCGAGGTGCCGAGGAAGGCGCAGTTGAGCCGCTCGCGCAGCGGCGCGGCGGCGCCGACGCTGCCCGGGCGCTTCTCCACCGGCAGCGACTCGCCCGTGAGGCTGGCCTCGACGACGAGGAAGTCGCGGGCTGAGAGCAGCACGCCGTCGGCGGGAACGAGATTGCCGGCGGCCAGCTCGACGATGTCGCCGCGCACGAGCGTGGCCGCCGGTACCGAGCGCACCTGGCCGCCGCGGCGCACGCGCGCCGTCAGCGCCAGGCGCTCGCGCAGGCGCGCCATCGCCGCCGTCGCGCGCGCTTCCTGCGCGAAGCCGAGCGCGGCGCTGCCGGCGACGATGACGAGGATCGCCACCGCGTCCCACCAGTCCTGCACGAAGAGCGAGATCGAAGCGCCGGCGACGAGGATCAGCACCAGCGGACTCGCGAGCTGGCGCAGCGCCAGCTGCATGAGCGTCGCCTGGCTCTGCACCCGTACGGCGTTAGGTCCCTCGCGCGCCAGGCGCGCCGCGGCCTCCGCCTCGGTGAGCCCTTCGCCATTTGCGCCCAGGCGGCGCAGCACCTCGTCGGCGGGCAGGCTCCAGTAGGCGAAGCCTTCGTCGCCCGCGTCGCGCGACTCGCTCAAGGCTCGCCGGGCCGGGCCGGCGCCAGGCGCGCCGGCATCGACCAGCCGGCGGTACCCATCGCCGGCACACGCAAGCGTGGCTGCGGCGGCCGCGCGGCGGCTTCGGGTGCTGGCGCCTGCGACGCCGGCAGCGGCGGCAGGTCGCGCGCGGCGTCGGCCTCCTGCCTGCGGCCGCGGCCGGGCACCTGGGCCAGCGCGGCAAGCTGCGCGCCGCACACGCGCAGCAAGTCGTCGAACGAGATCACGCCGAGCAGGTGCCCTTCGGCGTCGCGCCCCAGCAAGCGGCGCACGCCGCTGCCTTGCATCAGCGCGATCGCCTCGCCGATGTCGGCCTGCTCGGCAACGCTGACGATCGGCCCGCCGCCGACGAGCGCGCCGACCTGCATCGTGCAGGCAGCGGCGCCGCGCGCCAGCCCTTCGATGACGAGGTCGCGGTCGGTGACGATGCCCACCACGTGCACGCCGTCGCCACGCTCTTCGGTGACGACGACGGTTCCGACGTGGTGTTCGCGCATCAAACGCGCCGCCAGCGGCAGCGGCTCGGCGTGGTCGACACTCACGATCTCGCGCGAGCAAAGGGAAGCGACGGTCATTTCGAGGTGCTCCGGTGTGTCACTGCGGCAGCCGCGCGGCGCAGAAAGCGACCACCTGCGCCAGCGTGCGCAGGCGTCCGGCTTCGGCGTCGGGAATCTCCACGCCGAGGCGCTCGTGCACGGCGACGAGGAAGTTGAGCCAATCGGCCGAATCGAGGTCCACCTGCTGGCGCAATGGCCGCTCGGCGTCGAGCGCCGCGCCGTCCACTTCGGGCGCGATCTCGGCCAGCGCGGCCAGCAGTTGCGTGCGTCCGTCCTCTTCGCGGGTGGTCATGTCGTCATGCCTCGTGATGCTTCGTCATGCGTTCGTGGGCGATTCATACCGAGTCGGGTTCGATGCTGAAGAACCGTTCGCGCTGAGCTTGTCGAAGCGCCGCCCTTCGACGGGGCTGCAAGGGGCTTCGACAAGCTCAGCCCGAACAGTTCTTATGCGATCGATGGCGAATCCGTATCAGTGGTCGTGCCCGCGCGGTCAGCGCCTCGGGCTCCTGCAACAGCTCTCTTCGTCCGCGGCCAGCAGCAGCGCGCCGCGGTGGCCGTCGCTGGCGCGGTGGTCGGCGGCGAGCGTGGCCGTGAGCATCGGCCGCACCTGCACGCTGCCGTCTTCCGCCACCGGCCGCGGGGCGATGCGCGAAAGCCCACCAGCGCCACCTGCGGCGGATAGATGACGCCGAAGACGTAGCCACGCCCTGGTCGCCGAGGTTGGTAACGGTGATCGTCGCGTCGGCGAGCTCGGAACTGCGCAACACGCGCCGGCGCGCGTGCGCTTGACGGAGTCGAGCAAGGCGCGGGTGAGCGTCGCCACGTCTTGGGCTTGCGCGTCGTGCAGCGCCGGCGCGACGAGGCCGCCTTCGCGCAGCGGCCACCGCCCGCCGACTTGGATGCCGCTGCCGCAACGAAGCGCCGTCGCGCCGAAGCACCGTTGAACTCGAGGTAGCGCACGAGCGCGCACGCCTTGCCCCGGCTTTCCAGCAGCAGGCTGCCGGCGCCGACCACCGCCGCCGGCAGGCGGCGTTGCAGGCGGCGAGCCAGGCGGTCGCGGCGACCTCCTCGGCGAAGTGCGGCCAATGCCGAGGATCTGCGCAGGCGACCTCGCGCAGCGGCGATGCCCGTGCACCAGGCGCGCGACTGCGGTGTGGAAGCGGCGGCAGCGGCAGCCGGCGGTGCTTGCGCCGTGCGAGCAGCGCCAGCGGCGCGGGCATCGGCGCACGCGTCGGCCAGCGAACGACATCACCGGCGGCGAACACCGCTGAGGTCGATGCCCTGCTCTTGCGCCAGCCGGCGCGCTGCGGGTGAAACGCGGCGCGAAGCTGCGCCACCGTTGCTCAGCGGCGGTGCGGCCGCGCCGGTGGTCGCGGGCCCGACCGCTGCGGCGGTCGCTGTCGCCGGCACAGCCGTAGACGCCGCCGCTGCGCCTTGCGCACCGGCCGCCGCCGCGCTCGCGCGCAGCGCCGCCCAGGCGCGCTCGGCATCGTCGGCGCTCTCGCCCGGCGCCCGCAGCACTGCCAACGTCACGCCCACCGGCAGCCGCTGCCCTGGCTCGGCGACGAGCGCGTGCACGGTTCCTTCGTCCCAGCATTCGACGTCGATCGCCGCCTTCGTCGTGTCGACGACGGCGACGACCTGACCCTTGCGCACCGCGTCGCCGGCGTGCACGTGCCACTGCACGAGGACGCCGTCGTCCATGTCGGAGCCGAGCGAGGGCAGCTTGAACTCGATCACCGCGTCACCCTTCGCCCTTGCGCGGAAACGTGGGCACGGTGCCGGCGCATCGTCGAGCGCATCATTGCGGCCGCCGCAGCGCCCGCGCCGCGGCCACGATCTTCGGCGGCAGCGGCAGCGCCGCTTCCTCCATGTGCTTCGCGTACGGGATCGGCACTTCCTCGCTGCACACGCGCGCCGGCGGCGCGTCGAGGTCGTAGAACGCCTGCTCGGCCACGCGTGCCATCACTTCGGCCGCCAGGCTGCCGCTGCACCAGCCTTCGTCGACGACGAGCAGGCGGTGCGTGCGGCGCACGGAGGTGAGGATCGTCTCGGTATCGAGCGGCCGCAGCACGCGCAGGTCGATCACCTCGGTGGCGATGCCTTCGGCCGCGAGCGTTTCGGCCGCGGCCAGCGAGCGCGGCAGGCTGCCGCCGTAGGTGACGAGCGTGAGGTCGCTGCCGGTACGGCGCACCGCGGCGCGCTCGATGTCCACCGTGCCGGCGCCCGCAGGCAGTTCGCCTTCGAGGTTGTAGAGCTGCGCGTGCTCGAAGATCACCACCGGGTCGGGGTCGGCGAGCGCGGGCCCCAGCATGCCGCGCGCGTCTTCGACGGTCGCCGGCGCCAGAACCCTGAGGCCCGGCACGTGCGCGTACCAGTTCTCCAGGCTGTGCGAGTGCTGCGCAGCGAGCTGCCGCCCGGCCCCGGTCGCCATGCGGATGACGACCGGCACCGAGAACTGGCCGCCGGACATGTGCCTGAGTGCCGCCGCGGTGTTGACGATGGCGTCCAGCGCCAGCAGGCTGAAGTTCACCGTCATGATCTCGACGATGGGCCGCAAGCCGCCGATCGCAGCGCCGATGCCGGCGCCGACGAACCCGAGCTCCGACAGCGGCGTGTCGCGCACGCGCTCTTCGCCGAACTCCTCGAGCAGGCCCTTGGTCACGGCGTAGCTGCCGCCGTACCGGCCGACGTCTTCGCCGAGGACGAGCACGCGCGGGTCGCGTGCCAGCGCTTCGCGGTGCGCAGCGCGCAGGGCTTCGCGGTAGGTGGTGAGCGTCATCGTTGCGGCCTCGGCATCGCGCCCTGCGTCATGTCGTTCATCACGTCGTTCATGGCGTCCTTCATCGCGCCGCCACCACGTGGCGCGCGAGGTCCGGCACCGGTTCCCACGTGCCCGCCTCGGCGTAGGCCACCGCCGCATCGACTTCGGCCAGCGCCAGTGCGTCAAGCCGCTGGAAGTCGGCTTCGTCCATCAGGCCGGCGGCCTTCAGCTTGTCGGTGAAGCTGTGGATCGGCCCGTGCGTCTTCCAGCGCTCGACCTCGGCCTTGTCGCGGTACAGCTCGGCGTCGAACATCGAGTGGGCGCGGAAGCGGTACGTGTGCAGCTCGAGGAAGAACGGCATTCGCGTCTCGCGCACGCGCGCGATGGCCTGCCGCGCCGCGTCGTGCACGGCGAGCACGTTCATGCCGTTGACCTGCGCGCCAGCCATTCCGTAGCCGGCGAGTTTCTTGGTCAGGTCGATCTGCGCCTCGCTGCGCGACAACGCCGTGCCCATCGCGTAGAGGTTGTTCTCGCAGATGAACAGCACCGGCAGCCGCCACAGCGCCGCCAGGTTCATCGACTCGTGGAACGCGCCTTCGGCCACGGCGCCTTCGCCGAAGAAGCAGGCAGTCACGGCACGCGGCCGCGGCAGCGTCACGTCGGCGAGCGCCAGCCCCACCGCCAGCGGCAGGCCGCCGCCGACGATGGCGTTGCCGCCGCAGAAGCGCGTCTCGCGGTCGAAGAGGTGCATCGAGCCGCCGCGGCCGCCCGAGCAGCCTTCGCGCTTGCCGTACATCTCGGCCATGATGGCCTTCATCGGCACGCCGCGCAGCAAGGCGTGGCCGTGCTCGCGGTAGGTGGCGAGCACGTTGTCCTCGGGGCCGAGGTTGGGCAGCACACCGGCGGCCACCGCTTCCTCGCCGATGTACAGGTGCAGGAAGCCGCGGATCTTGCCTTCGCCGTACAGCTGCGCGCAGCGCTCTTCCATGCGCCGGATGCGCAGCATGTCGGAAAGCCGCGCCAGGCAGAACTCGCGCCCGTGCGTGGCCGGGTCGATGGCATAACGCTGCAACGCGGCCTGCGCCGCTGGCATGTCGGTGGTGCGCTGGTCGGTCATGGCTTCCTCGGGCACGGTGCCCACGGCGCCGTGCGTGTCATTGGGCGCCGCCTTCCATCGTCGACGTGTCGCCCTCGGGCAGGCCGAGTTCGCGCGCCTTCAAGAGGCGCCGCATGATCTTGCCGCTGCGCGTGTGCGGCAGCGATGCGACGAACGCGATCTCCTTGGGTGCCACGGCCGCGCCGAGGCGCTTGCGCGCACGCGCCGTCAGCTCGCGCAGCAGCGCGTCGCTCGCTTCGTAGCCCGGGCGCAAAGCGACGAAAGCCTTCACCGTCTCGCCCAGCAGCGCATCGGGCTTGCCGATGACGCCGGCCTCGACGACCGCCGGGTGCTCCATCAAGGCGCTTTCCACCTCGAAGGGGCCGATCAGGTGGCCGGCGGACTTGATCACGTCGTCGGCGCGGCCGACGAACCAGAACGAGCCTTCGGCGTCGCGCTTGACCATGTCGCCGCTCAGGTACCAGCGGCCGGCGAAGCACTTGCGGTAGCGCTCGTCCTCGTTGAGGTAGCCGCGGAACATCGAGGGCCAGCCGCTCGCGAGCGCCAGTTCGCCCTGCACACCGGGCTCTTCGATGACGCGCACGCCGCCGCCATCGAGCCGCTCGACCACCGCCGCTTCGATGCCCGGCAGCGGCCGCCCCATCGAGCCGGGCTGGATGTCGAACGCCGGCGCGTTGGCGACCATGATGCCGCCGGTCTCGGTCTGCCACCAGTTGTCGTGGATCGGCAGGCCGAGCGCGCGCAGGCCCCACCACACCGCTTCGGGGTTCAGCGGCTCGCCGACGCTGGCGACGAAGCGCAGCTTCGGCCGCGCGAAGCGGCGCGCCAGTTCGTCGCCGGCCTTCATCAGCATGCGGATGGCGGTGGGCGCGGTGTACCAGACGCTCACTTCGCGCTCGGCGAGGATGCGGTACCAGCGCTCGGGGTCGAACTCGGCCTCGTCGACGACGAGCGTCACGCCGTGCAGCAGCGGCGCGATGACGCCGTAGGACATGCCGGTGACCCAGCCGGGGTCGGCCGTGCACCAGAAGATGTCGTCCGCGTGCAGGTCGAGCGCGAAGAGGCCC
Organism: Rubrivivax sp.; assembly: GCA_046348035.1. Classification (GTDB taxonomy): domain Bacteria; phylum Pseudomonadota; class Gammaproteobacteria; order Burkholderiales; family Burkholderiaceae_C; genus Rubrivivax. The sequence continues at coordinate 7,591 of JAXMEZ010000048.1, forward strand.
GTGGCGTAGTGCGTCAGCACCGCCTCGTGCACGTGCACCGCGCCCTTCGGACGGCCGGTGGTGCCGCTGGTGAAGTGCAGCAGCGCCATCTCGTCGGCACGCGTAGGCACGCAATTGAACTCGTCGCTCGCCGCGGCGAGCAGCGCGCCGAGGTCGTGCAGGCGTGCGCCTCCATCGCCGGCACTCTCCGTTCCCGCGCGCTGCGCTGCCGGCGCGGCATTGCCGTCGTCGATGAGCAGCACGTGCGCGAGCGAGGGAATCTTCGCCAGCACCGGCGCCACCTTGCGCGCGAAGAGGCCGCCGGTGGTGACGAGCGCGCGCCCCTGACCGAGGTTCATGCGCGTGGCGATCGGCTCGGGGCCGAAGGCCGAGAAGAGCGGCGAGACGACGACGCCGGCCTTCAACGCGCCGAGGATCGCGGCGTACAGCTCGGGCCGGCGCGGCGCCAGCACGAAGAGCCGTTCGCCGCGTTTCAGCCCCAGGCGCGTCACCGCGTCGGCGAAGCGGTTCGCCAGCCGGCGCAGTTCGTCGTAGGTGATGCGCTGCTCGCCGCCTTCGGCGCCGAGCCAGTGCAGCGCGACATGCCCGCCGCGGCCTTCGCGCACCGGGCGGTCCAGCGCCTCGAAGGCGATGTTGAGCCCGCCACCGGGCAGCCCGGCCAGGCGCTCGCGAATGGCGGACCAGGAGAAGGCCGCGGCAGGGTCGGCGCGCCAGTTCGGCACGACGGCGAACGTTGCGGGCTCCTTGCGGATGCGTGCGCCTTCGGCTTGTTGCGCTCGCTCGGCGGAGGCCTGTCCTTGCTGGGTTGTGGGACTCATGCGGGACTCATGCTCGGCACCGTTCGTTGCTTTGGATGATTGACCTTGGCCCTGTTCGCGCATTGACCTGCGACAAGAGGCCGCGTGGCATGCGAGGGCCGCTGCGTATCATCGAAGCGCAGCGCGGTGCCGAGAGGCAACACAGGGCCGACAGGGCCGACAGGGACCGACCCCCTGCCGCGAGGCCCAACCCGAAAAGCCGAAAGGACCGCGATGCACGCCTGGCTCTGCGAGACGCTGGAAGGAGTGGACAAGCTGCGCTGGGCCGAGCTGCCCGACGCCGGCGCCGAAGGCCGGCGAAGTGCTGATCGCGATCAAGGCGGCGAGCCTCAACTTCCCCGACCTGCTGACCGTGAAGGGCCAGTACCAGGTGAAGCCGCCGCTGCCGTTCGTACCGGGCTCGGAGTTCGCCGGGCGCATCGAAGCGGTGGGCGAAGGCGTCGCGCACCTGAAGGTCGGCCAGACGGTGGCCTGCGTCGGCGCGGCCGGCGGCTTCGCCACGCACGCGTGCGTCAACGCCGCCTCGGTGCTGCCGCTGCCGAGCGGCTTCGACCTCGTCGACGCGGCCGCCTTCGGCCTCACCTACGGCACTTCGCACCACGCGCTGCTCGACCGCGGGCAGTTGAAGGCGGGCGAGACCGTGCTCGTGCTCGGTGCCGCCGGCGGCATGGGCACTTCGGCCATCCAGATTGCCAAGGTGGCCGGCGCGCGCGTGATCGCCGCCGTCAGCAGTGAAGCGAAGGCCGCGTTCTGCAAGAAGCTCGGCGCCGACGAGACGCTCGACTACGCCGACGGCGACATGGGCAAGCTGCGCGAAGCGATCGGCGCGCTCACCGATGGCAAGGGCCCCGACGTCGTTTACGACCCGGTGGGCGGTGACTTCGCCGAGCCGGTGTTCCGTTCCATCGCGCCGCGCGGGCGTTACCTCGTCATCGGCTTCGCGCAGGGCAAGATCCCTTCGCTGCCGCTGAACCTGCCGCTGCTGAAGGGCGCCTCGATCGTCGGCGTCTTCTGGGGCAACTTCGTTCGCCGCGAGCCGAAGGTGGCCGCCGCCGGCCTGGCCGAACTCGTGAAGTGGTACGGCGAAGGCAAGGTGAAGCCGGCCATCGACTGCACGCTGCCGATGCGCGACGTGCGCGCTGCCTATGCGCGCATGGGCTCGCGCCAGGTGCAGGGCAAGGTCGTGCTGGTCAACGACTGAAGCCGCAACCGAAGGAGCAACCGAAGGAGCAACCGAAGCGCGGCCTCAAGCGACGACTGCGCGCCACGCACGCACCGCCGCGTCGGGCGAGCGCAACACTGCGCGGCTTCCGACCCCCCGCACCTCCGTGTTCGGCGGCCGGGCCCGGCGCGGAATGGCGCTATCCTTGCCCGCGCTCCATCAGCCCCGGCTAACAGGGACCCGCCATGACGGTGAAGGTGCTGATCCTCGAAGACAACCCGGTCGCGCGCAGCTTCCTGTGCCGCGTCGTGCGCGAGAGCTTCTCCGACGCCAACCACATCACCGAGGCGGGCGACCTCGAGACGGCGCGCAAGGCCATCGCGCTGGCCGGCGGCCCCACCGGGCTGCACGGCACCGACCCGTACAAGCTCTTCCTCGTCGACCTCGAACTGCCCGACGGAAACGGCATGGAGCTGCTGGCCGAACTAGCGCAGTACCCGGCCACGAAGGTGGTGACGACGCTGTACTCCGACGACGAGCACCTGTTCCCGGCGCTGCAATGCGGTGCCGACGGGTATTTGCTCAAGGAAGACCGCTTCGAGGTGCTGGTCGAGGAGCTGCAGAAGATCGTACGCGGGCAGCCGCCTTTGTCGCCGGCCATCGCGAGGCGGCTGTTGCAGCACTTCCGCCAAGTGCCCCAAGGCGAGCAGCCGATCACCGACCCCGGCTTCCTCGCCACCACGGGCTTCGGCGGTGCCGGCGTGCCCACACCGACGAGCCGCCCGGTGCCGATCGAGCGCCCGCCCGAGACCGAGCGCCTGACGCCGCGCGAGACCGAGGTGCTCACCTACCTCAGCAAGGGCTTCACGATCAAGGAGATCGCCAGCCTGATGGGCATCAAGTGGTTCACCGTCAACGACCACATCAAGTCCATCTACAAGAAGCTGAACGTCTCCAGCCGCGCCGAAGCGGCGGTGCTCGCCAGCAAGCAGGGCCTGGTTTGAGCCGAAGGTTCGAATGAACCTTCGCGCCTTCTAGACGCCCGGCATGGGCCTCTGGGCGGCACTGCGGCGGGGAACGTCCAGGCTCGCCGGGCGCGCCGGCAGCGGCGGCGCCTGGGCTTCGGACTCGATCTCGGCCGCGGTCTCGGGCTTCGGCGCCATCTCCGGCTTCGGCGCGCTCGACGAAGAGCTGGCGCAGGCCATCCAGCCCGGCGAACCGACGAGCAACGCGCCCACCATCGGCTGGCGCCGCGCCGTGCTCGTCGCGGTGGCGCTGGCGGGCTGCGGCCTCGTCTTCCTGCTCGCGCGCCAGCTCGCGGTGGCGCCCAGCCTGCCGCTCGAAGGGCGCGCCGGCACGCACGGCGAACTGCTCGTTCTCGGCACGGCCGGCGAGCCGGCGCGGCTGGCAGCACCGCGCACCCTGGTGGCCGTGTCGGCGCGCGGCCTGGCGCCGCTGCCGGTGGACGCTTCGCTCGTGCACCGCTCGGCGCGCTGGCAGGTGGATGACGCGCGGCGCGACCGCCAGCTGGCGCAGCAGACGGGGCTGGACGAGCGCCTGGCCACCGGCAGCGTCACGCTGCATCTGCGCGGCGACGGCGCGCGCGACGAATCGACGTTGACGCTGCGCGCCGAGGAGCGCGGCTTCACCGGTCTCGGCCTCACGTTCTGGCCGCTGGCGGCGCTGGCGCTCCTGCTGATGCTGCTGGGCGCGGTGCTGCCGCTGGCGAAGGCCGACCGGCGCAACCTCGGCTTCTTCGTCATGTGCCAGGCGCAGGCGCTCAATCTCGCCTTCGTCGCCGCGCAGTCGGTGGACGGGCTCGGAGGCGCCGGCCTGTGGCCGCTGGCCGAGGCGCCGCTGCGCGCCGGGCTCGACCTCCTCACCGCCGCGGCGGCGCTGCACGTGCTGACGCCGGCGGTCCGCAGCGATGCGCCGGGCGCCGCTCGCTGGGGCTGGGGCTGGGCCTGGGCGTTCGCCGGCTGGGCCGTGGCGCTGGCCTTCGGGCCCGTGTTCCACTTCGGCGACCGCGCCGACCTCTGGTGGTGGGCGCAGGGCTGGCCGCCGCGCTGCTGGCGCTGGCCTGCTGGGCGGCGACGCACACCTATCGCGCGCAGCCTGACCCTTACCTGCTGGTGGTGCGCCGCTTCGTGGCCGCGGCGCTGGTGGTGTGGCTGCTGGTCACCTTCACGCTCGCGGCCACGGCCGACCTGCCTGGCACCGCTGCGGGCACCGCATCGGTGGCCTCGGCGATGTGGACGCTCTTCTGCGGCTCGCTGCTGCTGCTGAGCTCCCTTCGTCTCGCGCTCGCGGCGCCTCTTGCGCGAGCTGGCGCTGCTGGCCGGCATCAGCACCGTGGCGACGTCGCTCGACCTGCTCTTCGCCGCGCTCTTCGCGCTGGGGCCGTTCGCGTCGCTCACGCTGGCGGTGTTCCTGGCGCTGGGCGTCTACGCCGGCGTGCGGCAGTGGCTGCTCAACCAGATGATGGCCAGCCAGGTACTGACCACCGAGCGCACGTTCGAGCAGATCTACCGCCTGGCGCGCGACGTGCAGGCCAACCCCTCGCGCTACCCGGCGCGCGCGGCGCAGCTCTTGCGCGAACTCTTCGACCCGCTCGAGGTGATGCCGCTGGCGCGCGAGATCAAGGAAGCGCGCGTGCTCGGCAACGGCACCGCACTGGTGGTGCCGATCGTCGGCAGCGAGGAAGGCGGCGACCCGCCGCCGGCCGCGGCGGTGCTGCGCTTCGCGCGCCGCGGCCGCCGCCTCTTCTCGCACGACGACGCGCGCCTGGCCGAGCGCGTCATCGACCAGCTCAAGCGCGCCGTGGCCTACGACCGCGCCGTCGAGCGCGGCCGCGCCGAGGAGCGCCAGCGCATCGCGCAGGACCTGCACGACGACATCGGCGCGCGCCTCCTGACGCTGATGTACCAGGCGCAGACGCCGGAGATGGAGGACTACATCCGGCACACGCTGAAGGACCTGAAGACGCTGTCGCGCGGGCTGGCCGCCGGCGAGACGCGCCTCACGCATGCCGCTGCCGAGTGGAAGGCCGACCTCGCGCAGCGCGCCGCCGCCGCGCACGTGGAACTGGACTGGCACTTCGAGGCCGACCGCGACCCGCGCCTGTCGGTGGTGCCGTGGTCGGCGCTGACGCGCGTGCTGCGCGAACTGGTGAGCAACGCGCTCGCCCACGCCGAAGCCAAGCGCGTGGAGGTGCGGCTGCGCCTGGCCAACGCGCGCCTGACGCTGCGCGTGGCCGACAACGGCCGCGGCCGCGCGCCGCAGCAATGGGCGCACGGCCTGGGGCTGGGCGGCGTGCGCAAGCGCGTCAAGCAGCTGGGCGGCACGGTCGCCTGGCGCGAGAACGGGCCGGCAGGCATCGTCTGCGAAGTCGAAGTCCCGGGCTTTGCCGAGGGCGGACCCGCGCTGCCGGGCTCGAAAAATACAATCGGGCTGCCGGAGTCGGGACCTGTACCGTCGTAAGGCCGCGGCACTGCGTTTGCCCTGTCACCCGCGGCCGCCTCTTCTCCCTGCTTCCCGGCTTCCGGCTTCCTCGGCTTCTCGGCTTCCCGCTCTTCGCTTCGGCCTTCGCTTCTGCTTAGCTTCGCCCCGACGCGCTTCCGCTCGCCTTCCCCTGCCCGCGCCTGCCGTGACCGCACAGCAGCCTCTACGCCTTCGCCCTGGTCTGCGTGGCTTTGCTCGCACCAGGACGCCGCGCCGGCGCCAGGCGCGCCTATCGATGTGGTGGCAAGGCGTGGCGACGCGCACTCGGCTGGCCTGGGCGCGCGCGGCTGCGCTGGCGCTGGCGCGCGCGCCGGCAGCAAACCGGCACAGCGCAGCGAAGCGAAGGCGCCTCCGCTCGACGCCGCCGAGGTCCGCCGCCGCGCCGCCGAGGAAGCCGCCGACGTGATCGAGCGCGCGCGCGGTCGTGGGCGCGGCCGCGGCAACGGCGCAGGCAACGGGAAGGGCGATGGCGGCAACGTCATCCGCCCGCCTCGCTTCGGCGGCGACCGTCGCAAGGACCTGCACTAGCGACGCTGTTGCAACTGGCCGCGGGCCGTCGAGTGCGACACCGCTGCCATCGAAGGCGCAGCCGCTCAGCCACCTGTACCGGGCGCGCAGGCCGCGCCCGGCGGCCCTGCTCGTGCGGGGGCATGCATCTTGAGGGACAATAGCGGCCTCGTGCAGCTCAGGGCGCCGGCGTTGGCGCCCAACACCATGACCATTCGTCGCAGCACCCCCACCCAACCGGAGCCCACGACCACCCCCGCGACGCCGGGCCCGAAGCTTCGCCAGACGCAGGCCGAGTACACGGCTGCGCGGCCCAACGCCGAACCCGGCGTGCGGCCGATGATGTCGAGCTCGAAGATGTACGTGCATCCGCTGCCACGCCAACTTCAGCACCGGCGAAGGCAAGCCCGACCCGCGCCTGCGCGGCCTCGGCCGCTGCGCACGACCGCCTTCGGCGTGACGGTGCAGTCGGGCCTGATCCGAACCTGCTTTCCTGGAAGCGATGCCCGGCCGCCTCGAGGTTGCCGGCGCCCCTTCGGCGGCCGCCTCGGCGCAGAGGTTGCCGCCGGGAGCGCCAGGGCCGGCCGATCAACTGCGCAGCGCGAACTTCCTCGGCCAGCGCGAGCGATGACGTGAGCCCCGGCGACTCGATGCCGAGGAGATTGACCAGGCCGGCCACGCCGTGCTGGCGCGGGCCGTCGATGCGGAAGTCGGGCGCCGGCTCGTCGCGGGCGTGGATCTTCGGCCGCACGCCGCCAGGCCGGCGCCAGCGCGCCGGAAGGCAGCGCCGGCCAGTAGCGGCGGATCGCTTCCTCGAAGCCCTGCGCGCGCGCCAGGTGCACCGTGTAGTCGATCTCGGCCGGGTCTTCGATGTCGAGCCACTCGTGGTCGGGGCCGAAGCGCACCTGTCCCGCAAGGTCGAGCGTTACGTGCACGCCCAGCCACGCGTCCACCGGCACCGGGTAGACGAGGCGCTTGAAGGGCGGCGGCGCCATCAGAGCGAAATAGCTGCCCTTGGCGAACGTGGCGCGCGGCAGCGCGCGCTGCGCTGCTTCGGGCAAGCCCGTGAACGCGCGCGCGACGATCGGCGCACGCAGCCCGGCCGCGTTGACGACGCAGCCGGCGGCGATCTCGTACTCGCCCTGCGGCGTGGCCAGGCGCACCACCGCCGGCGCGCCGGCCGCGAAATGGGCGCCGAGCACGCGCGACTGCAAGGCCACCGCGCCGCCCGCTTCCTCCAGCACGCCTTGCAGTGCCAGCATCAGCGCGTGGCTGTCGACGATACCGCTGGTGGCCGACCACAGCGCGGCCGTGCACGACAACGCCGGCTCGAGCGCCTTCGCCTCGGCCGCCGCCAGCGGCTGCAACATCACGCCGGCGGCCGCGGCGCGCTGGGCAATCGCGGCCAGTGCCGCGTGCTGCTCCTCGCCCGTGGCCACCACCAGCTTGCCGCAGCGCTTGTGCGGCACGCCGCGCTCGGCGCAGAAGGCGTGCAGCAGCGCGTTGCCGCGCACGCACAGGCGCGCTTTCGCCGAACCCGGCGGGTAGTAGATGCCGGCGTGTATGACCTCGCTGTTGCGCGAGCTGACGCCCTGGCCGATGGCCGACTCGGCTTCGACGACCACCGTCTCGCGGCCGTGGCGCGCGAGTTCGGCGCCCACCGCCAGGCCGACGACGCCGGCGCCGATGACGAGCGCGTCGACGCGATCCATCCACGCTCAATCGGCGTACGTGCCGGCGGCGCGGATCAGCGCGCCCCACTTGTCGATCTCGGGCTTGAGCCAGGTGCGCAGGCCCTCGGGCGTCTGCTTGGCCTCGGGCACGATGTCGCCGCCGAGCTCGTTCATGCGCGCCACCACGGCCGGGTCCTTCAACGCCGCGCGCAGCGCAGCGCCGAAGCGCTCGATCGCGAACGCCGGCGTGCCCTTCGGCGCGTAGACGCCGTGCCAGACCTTGACCTCGAAGCCCTTGAGGCCGCTTTCGTCGAGCGTGGGCGTGTCGGGCAGGTGGCCGATGCGCTCGCGCGTGGTCACGCCGTACAGCTTCACGCTGCCGGCCTTGATGTGCGGCAGCGTCTGCGTCGTCTGGTCGCACAGGATGTCGACCTGGCCGCCGAGCAGCGCATTGAGCGCCGGCGCCGTGCCCTGGTACGGCACGGCCGTCAGCTCGACGCCCAGCGCCTGCTGGAACAGCATGCCGCACAACTGCGACACCGCGCCCAGCCCCGCGTGCGCCAGCGTCACCTTCGACGCATTGGCCTTCACCCATGCGAAGAGCTCCTGCGGCCTGGCCGGCGGCAGGTCCTTGCGGCCGAGCAAAGTCATCGGCACGTCGACCACCTGACCGACGTATTCGAAGTCGGTGAGCGGGTTGTAGGCGAGCTTGCGATAGAGCCCCGGCGCGGTGGCCATGCCGTTGTGGTGGATGAGGAACGTGTAGCCGTCGGGCGCCGCCTTGGCCACCGCGCCCGCGGCGATGGTGCCGCCGGCACCGAGCTTGTTCTCGATGACCACCGTCTGGCCGAGCGAGCGGCTCATCACGGCGCCGAGCGTGCGCGCCACCACGTCGGTGGGCCCGCCGGCAGCGAACGGCACGACGAGGGTGATGTTGCGCGCCGGGTAGCCTTGCTGCGCCTGCGCCGCCCACGGCGCGAGCGCGAACACGCCGGCAGCGGCCAGCAACGCGAGGCGGAGCATGTTGCGCTTCATCGGGGTCTCCTCCAGTTCGCGGCATTCTGCATCGGCCTTATCGGCCGGCTGCCCCGCAAGAACCCAATGCCGCAGACGCGCGGAGGCGCGCAGACGCGCGTGCAACGACGCCGGCCGCCTTCGACTCAACCGCGCATGCGCACGGCGAGGCTTTGCGTCGCGCGGCCGATAAGGCCGGCTTCGTCGAAGAGCTGCGATTCGGCGAGGCCGCAGCCGTTGGGCGCCAGCAGCGTGCGCGCGTCGACGCAGATCCACTCGCCTTGCGGGCGCCGCAGCAGGTTGATCGTCAGGTCGGAGTTGACGAAGCTGTAGCGCGCGAAGTCGAGCACGGCCGAGATGCCGTTGCCCGAATCGGCGGCCACGGCCACGCGCTGGTAGCCGCTGGGCACCTCGCCTTCGACGAGCGGCCTTTGCAGCCGGAACCACGCGGCGCAGCGGCCGCGGAAGAACGCCGCTGGCGATGCGGTTCTCGACGAGATCTGCGTAGCCGGCGAGCCGCTTGCCGAACGGCATGCGGTGCACGCTCGCCACCGGTGTCTTCGGTGCCTGCGGCAGCGGGTGGCCGTCGATCGCCTCGGGCAGCACGAGTTCGGCCTCGCGCTGCGCCAGCGCCGTGAAACGCGCCCGCTCCTTGCCCTGGCCCCACAGGCGCGCCGAATAGTGCGCGGCGTTGCGGCCGGAGTAGTCGGTGACGACCTCGATCTCGAGTTCGCCGATCGGCAGCGGCCGCAGCAGGTTGGCCGTTAGCCGGCCGATGTGCGTGAGGCCGTGCTCCTGCGCGATGGTCTCGATGGCGCGGCACACCATCGCGATCGGCGGGCCGGCGTGCTGGTGCTGCGGGTCCCAGGGTCCGCGCGTCAGCGCGCTGGCCAGCACCGCGCGCGGCGAGAGCACCGTGAAGGCGGCCGCCGGCAGGCCTTCTTCGCCGCCGGCCGCCACGGGCGCGTGCCCCGTCACGCCGCGCGCTCGGCGACCTTGGCCTCGCCCAGCGTCACGCCGGCGCGCCGCAGCCCCGACACGATCGCCTTCAGCGAAGCGGTGACGATGTTGCCGTCCTGGCCGACGCCGAACAGGGTGCGATCGCCCAGGCGCAGCTCGAGATAGGCCACGGCCTGCGCGTCGGCGCCCGAACTCACCGAGTGCTCGTGGTAGTTGAGCACCCGCACCGGCTCGCCAGCGAGGCGGCTCGCGCCCTGGCAGAAGGCGTCGATCGGGCCGTTGCCGCGGCCGTGGATCTCGAACGTGCGCTCGCCGATCGACACCTGCGCATCGAGCGCAACCTGGCCCGCGCCTTCGTCGGTGACGCGGTGGCGCAGGCGTGCGTCGTCGAGCCGGTACTCGCGGCGGAAGATCGACCAGATGTCGGCCGCCGTCTGCTCGGTGCCGGTGGTGTCCATCACCTGCTGCACGACCTGGCTGAACTCGATCTGCAGGCGGCGCGGCAGCTCCAGGCCGTACTCGGTTTCCAGCAGGTAGGCGATGCCGCCCTTGCCCGACTGGCTGTTGACGCGGATCACCGCCTCGTAGCTGCGGCCGACGTCCTTGGGGTCGATCGGCAGGTACGGCATGTCCCACGGTTCGCCTTCGTCGCGCGCGTCGAACGCCTTCTTGATGGCATCCTGGTGCGAGCCGGAGAACGACGTGTAGACGAGGTCGCCGACGTACGGATGGCGCGGGTGCACCGGCAGCTTGTTGCAGTGCTCGACGATGGCGCGGATCTCGTCGATGTCGGAGAAGTCCAGGCCCGGGTGCACGCCCTGGCTGTAGAGGTTCAGCGCCACGTTGACGATGTCGACGTTGCCGGTGCGCTCGCCGTTGCCGAAGAGGCAGCCCTCGAGCCGGTCGGCGCCGGCCATCACCGCCAGCTCGGCCGTCGCGGTGCCGGTGCCGCGGTCGTTGTGCGGGTGCACCGACAGCACGATGCCGTCGCGCCGCTCGAGGTGGCGGTGCATCCACTCGATCATGTCGGCGAAGACGTTGGGCGTCGACAGCTCCACCGTCGTCGGCAGGTTGACGATGCACTTGCGCGCCGGCGTCGGCTGCCACACCGCGGTGACGGCGTCGACCACGCGCTTGGCGAACGCCAGCTCGGTGCCGGAGAACATCTCGGGCGAATACTCGAAGACGAACTCGGTGTCCGGCTGCGCCGCGGCCAGTTCGTTGAAGAGGCGCGCGTTCGTGCGTGCCAGCTCGACGATGCCGTCCTCGTTCAGGCCCAGCACCACCTTGCGCATCACCGGCGCGGTGGCGTTGTACAGGTGGACGATGGCGCGCCGCGCGCCCTTGAGCGACTCGAAGGTGCGCCGGATCAGCGGCTCGCGCGCCTGCGTCAGCACCTGTACCGTCACGTCGCGCGGGATCAGGTCCTCCTCGATGAGCTTGCGCACGAAGTCCCACTCGATCTGCGACGACGACGGGAAGCCGATCTCGATCTCCTTGAAGCCGATGTCCACCAGCGTCTTGAACATGCGCAGCTTGCGCTGCACGTCCATCGGCTCGATGAGCGCCTGGTTGCCGTCACGCAGGTCGACGCTGCACCACACCGGCGGCCGCGTGATCACGGCGTCCGGCCAGGTCCGGTCGCGCAGCTGCACGGGCGCGAAGGGGCGGTACTTGGCAGCGGGGTTCTGGAGCATCGACATGGCGTGGGCCTCTGGCTAAGAGCCGCGAAACGGGTGTGTCGCGGAAGGGTGTCGGAAAGGAAAGACGGAAATGAAAAAGGCCCGTTGCGTGTGCAAACGGGCCTCGACCGGAAATGCGCGCGCGCTACCGTCTCCGCCCTGGGCGGCCTAGCAGTAGCAGGGCGCGAATGTTCATAGCGCAATCCTAACCGGGAATGCGCGCGAGCGTCAATCGATCGACGGCAGCACGCCGCCACGGCAAACGGCCGCAAGCCGCCACCGAGGCCGGCGTGCTGTCACTGCTAGCATCGCAGTCGACTCTGCGCAGATTGCCGCCATCGCGCGGCAAGCCGGCGCGAAGCTGGTCACGCGGAACGAGCACTGCCGCGTCGCCCTGGACCGAGCCCACGCTGCGCCGCCAGTTTCCGCTGGACCACGACGACTACACGCGGCGCGTGCGGCGTTGGTGGCCTCGACTGCCGAGATGAAGAAGACGCTCGACCCGAAGGACATCCAGCTGATCGAGGCGCTGCGGGCGAACGCGCGCACGCCGTTGGTCGCGCTGGCCAAGGCGCTCGGGCTGTCGCGCAGCGCGACGCAGGAACGGCTGCAGCGCCTCGAACGAAACGGTGTGATCAAAGGCTATGCGGCGCAGGTGGCGTGGCCCGACGAAGCGGGAGTCGACGTGTGGTTCTCGGTGCGGCTCGCCGCAGGCGTCAAGTGCGGCCAGGTCGTTCCCGCGATCGTCGCGATGTCCGAGGTTCGCTTGTGCCATGCGCTGGCCGGGGACATCGATCTGCTGGTCCGCGCCTCGGCGAGCGATCTCGACCGCGCCTCGGCCCTGCGCGAGCGGCTTGCGGCGCTCGCGGGCATCCAGGCCGTCACGACGCACGTAGTGTTGGCGGCGCATCGTTAGCTGGGCGCGCGGCGGAGAACGCGGCGACCCGTGGTCGCCCCGGCCCGCCCGGCAATCCGCAGGCTGCCACCACGCAAACTGCCGGGTTGCCTGCGGCGGTCGAGCCGAGGACGATGCGATTGGCTTGCCGGCCGCTCCCCGCGGCCTGCACGTCGAGCCGGACCAATCACGACAGCCCGACTGCCATGTTCTTCTGACCTTGCAGGACACAGCGCGCCATGAACACCTTATCGGTGAGCATCGACGTTCCGAGCCTCGAAGACGGCGTTGCGTTCTACGGCCACGCCTTCGGCTTCGAGAAGAAGTCGGCGCCTGCGCCAGGGATCGCGGTCCTCGCAGCTGGAGGCTTGGAGATCTGCCTGCTCGAGAAGCCTCCCGGCACCCGCCCGGCGGTCGGCGCGCGCAGTCGCCGTCACTACACCCGCCACTGGACCCCTGTGCACCTGGACATCCATGTCGACGACCTGGCCGGCACGCTGCAGCGAGTGGCCGCTGCCGGCGCCAAGGTCGAACAGCGCTTCGGCAACCCGCAGCACGGTGCGGTCGCCTTCTGCAGCGACCCCTTCGGCCACGGCTTCTGCCTGATCGAGCGAGTGCGCCCGCGCAAGGCCGATCGGGCAGCAGCCCGGCACGGGCAGGCAGCCGCTTGAGCCGTTTCCGCTACGTGCTCATGACCGCCGGCCGGCGGTGCAAGCCCGGCAAGCCCGGTCCGGGGCATGTCGGCGCGATCGGTGAGGTGACCAGCGCCGCTGGCAATGTTGATCGACATCAAGGCCGCAGGCGCCGGGCCTCAAGTGGCCGTCGCAGTGGCCGAAGTCAGGCCGTGCAAGGCCGCTTCGGAATCGCTTAAGAGATGTCGCTGATCTGTTCGGGCCGCCCTTCTGCGGGCCCGGCCCTTTCGCCCGCTCGGCTCGCCGCGCTGGTGGTCGCGCTGATGGCCGCCGGGCCCAGCTCGCGCAGGCGCATGACGATCTCCACTGGAACCTCAGCGGCTATGGTTCCGCCGGCGTCGTGTCGCAGTCCGGCGCCGACGGTTGGCGCCTGCTGCGCGGCACGGCCCAGGCCGCCGCCGACGCCGACGTCAGCGCGACGCCCGATTCGCGCCTGGGCGCGCAGTTGAACTGGAACCATGGCCTGAAATGGGACGGTGCGTTGCAGGCGGTGGCGTTGAAGCGGCCGCCCGGAGCGCCGGTGCGCGACAGCGTCGAGTGGGCGTACGTCGGCTACCGGCCGGCGCCCAACACGCGCGTCCGGCTCGGCCGCACCAACCCCGACGCGTTCCTGTACGCTGAAAGCCGCAACGTCGGCTACGCGCTGCCCTGGGTGCGGCCGCCGGTGGACTTCTACGGCTCGGCGCCGGTGGCCGGCGTCGACGGCCTGGACCTGGAGCATCGCTGGCCATCCGGCGACGCGCAGTGGCGTGCCCGCTTCACCGCCGGTTCGTTCGGCGTGACCATCAATTCGCTCAGCGGCAACGGCGTTCGCGTGCGCGCCCGCGACACCGCGGTGCTGGGCCTGTCGCGCGAGGACGGCGGCCTGCTGATCAAGGCCAGCGTCCTGCGCACGCGGTTCCAGTTCGACGCGCCGGCCGAGCTTCTGCAACTGAAGGACGCGCTCGGCCAGCTCGCCGCATTGCCCGTCCCCGGCCTGCATGACCTGATCGCGCCGCTGCAGCGCAACCTGTGGACCCGTGCCACGGTATCCTACTACGCGCTGGGCGCGCAGTACGACAGCGGGCCCTGGACGCTGATCACCGAGGCGAGCAATCTGGTGGTGCCCGACACCCCGCTGGGCGCCCGGCGCGGCTACGTCAGCCTGAGCTACCGCGCCAACAGTGTCAGCTACTACGGGCTGGCCAGCCGTGTGATGCCCAAAGACCCGCTGGGGTCGGTGCCGGACCTGGCCACGGCCCTCACGCCGGTGATCGGCGCGCAAGCCGCCGCGATGGCGCAGCAGCTGGCCAACGGCGCCGGCGCGGCGGCGCAGTCATCGCGGTTCGACCAGAGCACCGTCGGCGTCGGCCTGCGCTGGGACTTCAGGCGCAACGCCGCGCTGAAGCTGCAGGTCGACCGCTTCAAGGTGCACCCCAACGGCGGCGCGCAATGGACGCACAGCGATGCCGGTGCCGCCCGCGGCACGCTGGTCTCGGCGGTGGTCGACTTCGTGTGGGGGCAATGATGAAGATTGCTGCCCTCTCGAAGCGCCGCGCCTTCGTCGCCTTGCTGCTGGCGCTGGCGCCCTGGGCCGGCCATGCGCTGGCCGCGGACACCGTCTACGTCGTCGTCGCCGCCCAGAGCCCGATCCGCGCGGTGAGCCAGAAGGACGTGCTGGCGCTGTTCACCGGCCGCTGCCGCACGCTGGCCGACGGCAGCGTGGCGATTCCGCTGGACCAGCAGCGCGACGGTACGGTGCGCGCGGCCTTCTACCAGGCCCTCACCGGCATGGACATCGCGCGCATCGACAGCTACTGGGCGCGGCTGCACTTCACCGGCCAGGTCCAGCCGCCGCAGGCGCTGGGCGACGACGCGAGCACGATCCAGCGTCTTCGCGCCGACCCCACCGCGATCGGCTACCTCGCGCGCGAGCCGTCGGACCCGTCGGTGCGCGTCGTGCTGCGGCTGCCCTGACCGCCTCGCTCAGGCGATGCAGCCGCGGACGCTTCATGCGCGCTTCCTGCGCGCTGTGCTCGGCGTGAGCGCCGTGACGCTATTGGCTGCCTGCGTCGTCGTCTTCAGCGTCGCGCGCTCGCGCTACGTGCAAGCCGGGCAGGCGTCGGTGCGCGCGATGGTCAGCGCGGTCGACAAGAGCCTCGCCGTGGGCGCGTACGCGCACGACCGGGTGCTGCTGCAGGAACTGGTCGACGGCCTGGCCCGGCACCCGACGGTGCGCGCGGTCGAGATCCGCGACGCCTCCGGTGCCGAGCGGCTCTCGGCCTCGGCCGGCCTGCGCCGGACGTCGCGGCGCCCGACTTCGCCGAGAACCTGGCTTCGCCCTTCGACGCCAGTGCGCGAATCGCCAACGCCTCACCCTGTGGCTCGACAACGAGCGCCTGTCGGCCGAGGCCGGGCGGCAGGCTTTCCTGCTGGTGGGCGCGCTGGTGGTGATGGTCGTCGCGGTGCTCGCGGCGTTCAACGCCCTCGCCCGACGCCTGCTGTCGCGCCCGATGCACCAGGCCGGCGTGCAGGAGCTGGCCGCCATCGAACCGGGCACGAACAACAGCCGCGTGCGCGTCGATGCGTCGCATGCCGGCGACGAGGTCGGCATCGCCGCCCGGGCGGCCAACCAGGCCGCCGATCGGCAGGTGAACTACGCGCGCTGGCACGCGAGCGCGAGATGCGCGAGGCGATCGCCGCGATGGAGGCCCGCTACCGTGGCCTCTTCGATTCCAGCAGCGCCGGCAGCATCTCGGCAAGCGCCTTCATGCACGGCGAACTGCGCAGGCCAACCCGGTGCTGTGGCGCCTGCTCGGTCGGGCGCCCGCCACGGCGGGCGCGCCCTTCCAGGCGCCGTTCCAGGCGCCGTTCGCCGACCAAGGCGCTCGGCGCTGGATCGAGCGCGCTGGCCTCGATGCAGCCCGAGGCGGCCGACCTCGAGCTGACCTGTCCTGACGGACGCCCCGCCTGGGTCCACTGCATGCTGACCGCGGTGGACAACCCGGCCAGCGGCCAGCGGCACATCGAGGGTGTGCTGCACGACATCACCAGCCGCCACGCGCGCGAGCGGGCCGCCCGCCGCCATCTCGCCGAGCACGACGCGCTGACCGGCCTGAAGAGCCGCACCTACATCGAAACGCTACTCGACCGCTGCGTCCACGACGCGCGGGCCCGGCACGGCGCGGGTGACGCTGATGTTCGTCGACCTCTGACGGCTTCAAGGCCGTCAACGACTGCTGGGGACATGCCGCAGGCGACGCGGTGCTCGTCGAGTCGGCGCGTCGCCTGTGCTCGGTGTTCGAGCGCCGCAGCGATGTCGTCGGTCGCCTCGGCGGCGACGAGCTGGTGGTGGTGGTCGAAGGCGCGCACGCGACCGATCCGAAGCGGGCGGCCCAGCGGCCCGCGTGGTCGAGGTCCCGCGGCGGCCGTTCGAGCTGCCCGCGCGAGCAGGCGACGATCGGCGCGCCAGCCGCGTCGGCGTGGCGAGCGACCGCGATGCACGCCCACCAGCTCGAAGACGCTGGTCCGTGCCGCCGACGCCGCCACGGCGCGGCAGAAGAAGGCCTCGGCAAGGGCGGCTTCGTCGTCGCGGTAACGCACGAAGCCGGCGAGCCGCCGGTGCAACTCACAGGCGGCCCTGTCGACGAAGGCCGGGCCACCCGCGACGCGCTGACGGGACTGCCCGACCGGCGTGAACTCGTGGCCCGGCTGGCGCGCGCGCAGACCGGCATCACCGCGCGCGGCGGCATCGTGGCCGTCGTCTGCGTCGACCTCGACGACTTCAAGAGCGTCAACCTGTGCCATGGGCCGCAAGTCGGCGACGAAGTGCTGTGCGAGGCCGCGCGCCGGTTGCGGCGGGTGCTGCGCCATGACGATGTCGTGGCGCGCACCGGCAGCGACGAGTTCGTGGCGCTGATCGCGACCGACGCTTCGGATCGCACCGAAGCGGTCGCGACGACCCAGGTGGTGATCGACAAGCTGAGCCGCACGCTCAACGAGGCCTTCGCGGCCGGCCCGCGGCGCCTCGGCCTGGCGGCCAGCATGGGCGTGAGCCTGCTCACGCGGGAGATCGCCGACGCGCAGCAGGTGCTGCAGGAAGCGCAGCTGGCGCTGCGGCTGGCCAAGTCGGGCCGGCGCGGCGGCGCCGTGTTCTTCGCCTCCGACATGATGGAAGGCTTCCTGCACCAGCGTTCGCTCGAGGACGATCTGCGCCACGCGGTGGCGGCCGAGCAGTTGCGGCTGTACATGCAGCCGCAGGTCGACCGGCAGGGCCGCGTGTGCGGCGGCGAGGCGTTGCTGCGCTGGCAGCACCCGGTGCACGGGCTGGTGCTGCCGGGGGACTTCATCCCGCTGGCGGAATCGTCGGGCGCGATCGTCGACCTCGGGCGCTGGGTGCTGCGCCGGGGATGCGAGGTCCTGGCGCAGATGAACCGCCACGACGAGCGGTACACGCTCGCGATCAACATCAGCCCGCTGCAGTTCAACCAGCCGGAGTTCGACGCCGATGTGCTCGCCGCGCTGGCGAGTGCAGGCGCGCGGCCCGAGTCGCTGATCCTGGAGATCACCGAAGGCCTGCTGCTGTCGGACATCGCGCCGGTGAGCGCCCGGATCCGCGATCTCGCCGGCCGCGGCATCCGCTTCTCGATCGACGACTTCGGAACCGGCTTCTCGAGCCTGGGCTATCTGAGGAAGCTGCCGCTGCACGAGATCAAGATCGACCGCAGCTTCGTCGCCGGGCTGCCGGCCGACCTGCCCAGCGTCGGTATCGTGCGCTCGATCCTGTCGATGGGCCGCCACCTGGGGCTCAACATCGTCGCCGAGGGTGTCGAGACGCAGGCCCAGGCCGACTTCCTTGCCGCGCACGACTGCGACGTGCAGCAAGGCTGGCTGCATGGCCGCCCGCGTCCGGCCGAGGAGTTCCTGAAAGCCGTGGCGCCGGCCGAAGCCGCGGCGTGATCAGCGGCTGCTTCTCACCTCGGTGCAGAGGTGGAGTGGCTGATGCAGCGGGTGGGGTGGCTGATGGGACTCGAACCCACGACGACCAGAATCACAATCTGGGACTCTACCAACTGAGCTACAGCCACCGCAGGGCGCGAAGTATAGCCCTCGCCCCTCGGCGAGCCCCGTCGCTGGGGTTGCGGCAAGGCCGTTGCCGGCCCTGCTTGCGCGGCCTCAGAAGCCGCCGGGGCTCGAAGCGGCCGCGGCCGCGGCGGCGGCGCGCGCTTCGGGCTTCACCTCGAGCTTGTAGCGCTTCTTCAGCGCCTCGAGGTAGGCGTCGGTCTCGGCCATCGCGAAGGCGCGGCCGAGCTGGTCGCGCACGGGGTCGGGTCCGCCGGGCACGGTGCCCGCCGGCAGTTCGCGCGGCAGCACCTTCGTCACCCGCAGCACCGCGTAGCCGCCGGCGCCGAGGTCGACGCCTTGCACCTGCGGCAGCTTAGAGGCGTCGGCGCGCATCGCTGCTTCGAGCAGCGCTGCCGGCAGCGTGCGCGCCTGCATGCGCGAGACGATGAGCGTCTCGCCGAGCTTGCCGCCGGTGCCATCGCTGCCGGCCGGGGCGGCGCGCAACGCGGCGAGCCGCGCCTCGCCTTCCTTGCGCGCCAGCGCCGCGGCCTGCTGCGCGACGACGCTCTCGCGCACCTGATCGCGCACCTCGGCCAGCGGCAGCACGCGCGAAGGCTGGTGCTGCACCACGTGCGCCGAAGCGAGCTGGCTCGGCCCGACTTCCACCGCGTCGGTGTTGCGCTTGTCGCGCAGCGCATCGGCCGAGAACACCGCGCTCAGCAGCTTGGCCGAAGCGAGGGCGCCGGTGGCACCCGCAGCCGGCGTGCGCGTGACGGTGGCGGTGCGCTTCTCGAGCTTGAACTTGTCAATGAGCGGCTTCAGGCTGTCGGGCTGCTCGTAGGCCATGTTGGTGAACTGCTCGGCTGCGGCCGGCCATTCCTTGGCCACGCGCGTCTTGCGCAGTTCGTCGCCGATCTCGCCTTTCACTTCCTCGAACGGGCGCGCCTTGCCGCCGCGCACGCCGGTAACGAGGATGACGTGGTAGCCGAACTCGCTCTCGATGGGGCCGCCCACCTTGCCCGGCTCGAGCGCGAAGACGGCGTCGTCGAGCGCCTTGCTCGCCATCGCACCGCGGCGCGAGAACTCGAGGTCGCCGCCCACCGCGGCCGACGCCGTGTCCTGCGAGTTCTTCTTCGCCAGTTCGGCGAATGCCCCCGGGTTGGCCTTCGCCTGCTGTGCGAGTGCCTCCGCCTTCGCCTTCGCGGCGGCCTTCTGCTCGCCGCTGGCAGAAGCATCGGCCTGGATCAGGATGTGGCTGGCGCGCCTTTCCTCGGGCGCCGTGAAGCGGGCGATGTTCGCTTCGTAGAACTTGCGCAGCTCGTCGTCGGTCAACGTGAAGCCGCGCGCCAGCGCCTCGGCATCGAGCACGACGTATTCGATCTGCGCCTGCTCGGGCGTGCGGAACATCGCCTCGTTGGCCTTGTAGAACGCCTCCAGGTCGGCGTCGCTCGGCTGCACCTTGGCGCGGTACGCGGCCGGCTCGAACCGTTGCAACTCGATCTCGCGGCGTTGCAAGAGCGCATCGAGCGTCTGCGCCGCCGTGCCCGCCGGCACGAAGCCCGAGCCGGCCACGCCGGCCAGCACCTGCTGCATCGCGTAGGTCTGGCGCAGCTGCTGGTCGAAGCCTTCGGGCGTCATGCCCAGCTGCGCCAGCAACTCGCGGCTGAGCTTGCCGTCGGGCCCGCGCAGGCCGCTGTACTGCGGGTCGGCGTCGAAGAGGCGCGCCAGGCGCTGGTCGGGCGGGAACAGATGCAGGTCGCCGGCGGCGGCCAGCAGCACGCGTTCGCGCAGCAGCGTGTCCAGCGTGTCCAGGCGCGCGCGCTCGCTGCGCAGCGGCTCGGCCGCCTCGGGGCTGGCACGGCGGGCGCGGTCGATGAGCCTTTCGTGCGCCTGCTCCCATTCGCCGCGCGTCACGTTCTGGCCGCCGACGCGGGCCACGGTCTGCGCCGCCGGACTGTTGAAGCGCGAATAGCCCTCGATGCCGAAGACGACGAACGAGGGAATGATCAGCAGCAGCAGGAACGCCAGCGTCAGGCGCGAGTGGTTGCGGACGAAATCGAACATGGCAGGTCGGCCTGCGAAGGCGACAACGGCATCTGGTGGGTGCTGACGGTCTCGAACCGCCGACCTACGCCTTGTAAGGGCGCCGCTCTACCAACTGAGCTAAGCACCCGCTGCGGCAGCCGGGGCCCGGTGCCTCGGGCGCGCGCGCGGCCGCCTGGGGCGAAGCGAACCTGGAAGCTGCCTTCCGGGAACGCGAGAGCGTAACAGAGAGACGACAGGGGCAGCCGGGAGGAGGCCAGCCCCGAACGGGCACGGCGCTTCAGAGCGCGTCGCGCAGCGCCTTGCCCGGCTTGAACTTCGGCACCTTGGCGGCCTTGATCTTGATGGCGGCGCCGGTGCGCGGGTTGCGGCCGGTGCGCGCGGCGCGCTTGGTGACGGCGAAGGTGCCGAAGCCGGTGATGGTGACCGAACTGCCCTTCTTCAGCGTCGTGCGCACCGCACCGGTGAGGGCATCGAGCGCGCGGCCCGCAGCGGCCTTCGACAGGTCGGCTTGCGTGGCGATGTGCTCGATCAGTTCGCTCTTGTTCACTTCGCTTCCCCCTCTCTTCGCTTCGCGGGTGTGCCGGCTCAAGGAGGCGCGATTCTAGGCCCCGGCATAACGCGCTGGCAGCGCCGGCGGCGGCTGCGTGCGCGCGTGATTCCACCGTTGACAAGGTGCGGGCCCCGCCGTACGGACGGAGGCTCTCACGCACGCTCACGCCGTGCACGCGCCGACCGATGGTACGCATCACTGCCCGTTCACGACCCGCGCACGACGAGCCACACGCCGGCGGCGGTGATCGCCAGGCCCGCCAGCACCGAGACGCCGAGCGGCTCGCCGAAGAGCGCCCAGGCCATCACCGCGGTGCAAGGCGGCACGAGGTACAGGAGGCTGGTCACGCGCGTGGCCGCGCCGCGCTGGATGAGCATGAACAAGAGCGAGCTGCCGCCCAGCGTGAGCCCGAGCACCGACCAGGCCATCGCACCGAAGAGCTCCGGGTGCCAGTCCACCGGCGCACCTTCGAGCCAGGCCAGCGGCGCCGTCACCGCCAGCGCCGCCAGCAGCTGCACCGTGTTGGCGGTGCGCACGTCGCACGGCTGCACGAAGCGCTTCTGGTACAGCGTGCCGATCGTGATGGCCAGCAGCGCCATCAGGCACAGCGCGAAGTTGAACGCAGTCACCTCGCCGTGGTCGAGCTTGCGCGAGACGACGAGCGCTAACCCGACGAGCCCCAGCGCCAGCCCCACCCATTGCCGCGGCAGCACGCGATGCTCGCGCCCCTGCACGGCGCTGACCCAGAGGGCCGTGAGCACCGGCTGCAGCCCGATGACGAGCGCCGAGGTACCGGCGCCGATGCCCGCCTTCACCGCGCCCCAGATGCCGCCCAGGTACAGAGCGTGCATCAGCACGCCGGTGACGGCCAGGTGCGCCCACTGCGCGCGCGTGCGCGGCCAGGCGGCGCGCGCAAGCCCGATCCACACCATGAAGGCCGCGATCGACAGCGCGTAGCGGCAGGCAAGGAACAGCATCGGCCCCGCGTGCGGCATGCCGTAGCGCGCGACGACGAAGCCGGTGCTCCAGATGAGCACGAACACCGCCGGCATCGCCGCGACGAGCGACGACGACCGCGCTTGCGTCGGCGAATCGGGGTTCACCGCGCTTTGGCGCGGATCTCGGGGATCGCCTTGCGCAGGTAGTACGCCATCGACCACACGGTCAGCACCGCCGCCACCCAGATCAGCGCCGTGCCCCACAGGCGCGTGTCGATGACGCCGAAGAGCGCGCCGTCGTAGAGCAGGAACGGGATCGCCACCATCTGCACCAGCGTCTTCGCCTTGCCCACCATGTGCACCGCGACGCTGCGGCTGGCGCCGATCTGCGCCATCCACTCGCGCAGCGCCGAGATGGCGATCTCGCGGCCGACGATGATCAGCGCCACGAAGACATCGGCGCGGTCCAGGTGCACGAGCACGAGCACGCTGGCGCAGACGAGGAACTTGTCGGCCACCGGGTCGAGGAAGGCGCCGAACGACGAGGTCTGGTTGAGCTTGCGCGCGAGCCAGCCGTCGAGCCAGTCGGTGAGCGCGAAGAGCACGAACAGCACCGTGGCGATGACGTTGCGCATCTCGGCCGGCCACGGCATGTAGAACACGCCGACGATGAGCGGGATCGCCGCGATGCGGGCCCAGGTCAGCAGCGTCGGGACGGTCAGGAACATGGCGTTCGAGCGGCGGCTACGGCGGCATTCTCGCCGCAACGCGCGGCAGCCCCCGCCGCGGGCGCAGACGAGGGGTCAACGCAGGTCAATGCGGGTCAATGCGGGTCAATGCAGCGCCCGCCAGATCTCCTCGGCCAGCTCGCGCGAGATGCCATCGACGCTGGCGAGGTCGTCGACGCCGGCGCTGACGACGCCGCGCACGCCGCCGAAGCGCTGCAGCAGGCGCGCCCGTTTGCGCGGGCCGACGCCGGGGATCTCCTCGAGCCGGCTGCCGCCGGTGCGCACGCGCGCGCGCTTCGCGCGCATGCCGGTGATCGCGAAGCGGTGCGCCTCGTCGCGGATCTGCGCCACCAGCATCAGCGCCGCCGAGTCGTGGCCGAGCGCCACCTTCGGCCGGCCGTCGGCGAACACCAGTTCCTCGAGACCGACCTTGCGCCCCTCGCCCTTCTCGACGCCGGCGATGAGGCCGGTGTCGAGGCCGAGCTCCTCGAACACTTCGCGCGCCACCGCCACCTGGCCGCGGCCGCCGTCGACGAGGACGAGGTCGGGCAGGCGGGCGGCGGCGGCTTTCGATGCGGCCGGCGCGCCTTTCGCCCCCTTCTTCGATGCAGCCACGGCTTGCGTTGGCGCATCGGCTTGCGCGTCAGCTCGCGTAGCGGCTGGCGCATGGACCTGGGCATCCGCCGGCGCAGCAG
>JAXMEZ010000049.1:0-30046 GCA_046348035.1 Rubrivivax sp.
GCGCCACCATCGGCGAAGTCAGCAACGAAGAGCACAGCCTGCGCCAGTACGGCAAGGCCGGTGCGATCCGCTGGCAGGGCGTGCGTCCCACCGTGCGCGGCGTGGCGATGAACCCGATCGACCACCCGCACGGCGGCGGCGAAGGCCGCACCGGCGAGGCGCGGCCGCAGGTGTCGCCGTGGAACACGCTCACCAAGGGCTACCGCACGCGCAGCAACAAGCGCACGCAGACGATGATCGTCTCGCGCCGCAAGAAGTGATGAAGGCCTGACGACATGGCACGTTCACTCAAGAAGGGTCCTTTCGTGGACCACCACCTGATGGCCAAGGTCGAGAAGGCCTCCGCCATCAAGGACAAGAAGCCGATCAAGACCTGGTCGCGCCGCAGCACGATCCTGCCCGAGTTCATCGGCCTGACGGTGGCGGTGCACAACGGCAAGCAGCACGTGCCGGTGTATGTGACCGACCAGATGGTCGGCCACAAGCTCGGCGAATTCGCGATGACGCGCTTGTTCAAGGGGCACCCCGCGGACAAGAAGGCCGCGAAGAAGTAAGGAGCCCGACGTCATGGCAACCGAAACCAAGGCCAGCGTGCGCGGCGTTCGCCTGTCGGCCGACAAGGGTCGGCTCGTCGCCGACCTCATCCGCGGCAAGAAGGTCGAGCAGGCGCGCAACATCCTCAAGTTCACGCCGAAGAAGGCCGCCGGCATCGTGCTGAAGGCGCTCGACAGCGCCATCGCCAATGCCGAGCACAACGACGGCGCCGATGTCGACGAGCTGAAGATCAAGTCGATCCACGTCGAGCAGGGCGCGACGCTGAAGCGCTTCGCCGCCCGCGCCAAGGGCCGCGGCGCGCGCATCAGCAAGGGTACCTGCCACATCTACGTGACGGTCGGCAACTGAAGCCGGCGAGCCAGGAACATCCATGGGACAGAAAATCCATCCGACCGGCTTCCGCCTCGCCGTCACGCGCGCCTGGCAGAGCCGCTGGTTCGCCAACAACCGCAACTTCGCCGGCATGCTGGCCGAGGACCTGCAGGTCCGCGACTACCTGAAGACGAAGCTGAAGAACGCGGCGGTTTCGCGCATCCTCATCGAGCGCCCGGCCAAGAACGCGCGCATCACGATCTTCTCGGCCCGCCCCGGCGTCGTCATCGGCAAGAAGGGCGAGGACATCGAGAACCTGAAGGCCGAGCTGACGCGCCGCCTGGGCGTGCCGGTGGCCGTCAACATCGAGGAGATCCGCAAGCCCGAGGTCGACGCGCAGCTCATCGCCGACAGCATCACGCAGCAGCTCGAGAAGCGCATCATGTTCCGCCGCGCGATGAAGCGCGCGATGCAGAACGCGATGCGCCTGGGCGCGCAGGGCATCAAGATCATGAGCGCCGGGCGCCTGAACGGCATCGAGATCGCGCGCACCGAGTGGTACCGCGAAGGCCGTGTGCCGCTGCACACGCTGAAGGCCGACATCGACTACGGCTTCAGCGAAGCCAAGACGACCTACGGCGTCATCGGCGTCAAGGTCTGGGTCTACCGCGGCGACCGCCTGGCCAACGGCGAAGCGCCGCAGCGCCCCAAGACCGAATTCGACGGCGATGACCGCCGTCCGCGCCGCCCTGGCGGCGGCCGCCCCGTGCGCGCCGGGTGCCGGCCGCGGCCGCCCAGGTGGCCTGATGGGCGACCGGCCGCCGCGCAGCGACGCCGGCGCCCCGCGCGCCGAAGCCGCCGCCGCGGCACCGGCCGCACCGAGCGGCGACGCGCCGGCCAAGGGCCCCGGCCCCGCCGTCAAGCGCGTGCGCCGCGTCGCCCCGCCGGCTGGCGGTGCAGGCGGCGAGAACAAGGAGAGTGACGATGCTGCAACCCAATCGTCGCAAGTTCCGCAAGGAGCAGAAGGGCCGCAACACCGGCATCGCCACGCGCGGTGCGGCGGTGTCGTTCGGCGAGTTCGGCCTCAAGGCCACCGAGCGCGGGCGCATCACGGCACGCCAGATCGAAGCGGCCCGCCGCGCCATCACGCGCCACATCAAGCGCGGCGGCCGCGTGTTCATCCGCATCTTCCCCGACAAGCCGGTTTCGCAGAAGCCGGCCGAAGTGCGCATGGGCAACGGCAAGGGCAACCCCGAGTACTACGTGGCCGAGATCGTGCCGGGCAAGGTGCTGTACGAACTGAACGGCGTGCCCGAGCAACTGGCGCGCGAAGCGTTCCTGCTCGCCGCCGCCAAGCTGCCGCTGCGCACCACGTTCGTGGCGCGCCAGGTCGGCGCCTGAGGCCGACGGAAGGACCCCAGAGATGAAAGCATCTGAACTCCGCGGCAAGGACGTGGCCGCGCTCGAGAAGGAAGTCTCCGAGCTGCTGAAGGCCCACTTCGGCCTGCGCATGCAGAAGGCAACGCAGCAGCTCACCAACCATTCGCAGCTGGGCAAGACGCGGCGCGACATCGCGCGCGCCAAGACCGTCCTGGCGCAGAAGAAGAAGGCCGCCAAATGAGCGAACAGCAGCAAGGCGCCGCCGCCACGCCGGCGGCCAAGCCGAAGAACACGCGCACGCTGGTGGGCAAGGTCGTCAGCGACAAGCGCAGCAAGACGGTGACCGTGCTCGTCGAGCGCCGCACCGCGCACGAGCTGTACGGCAAGATCGTCGCCCGCTCGCGCAAGTACCACGCCCACGACGAGAAGGGCGAGTACAAGATGGGCGACACGGTCGAGATTGCCGAAGGCCGCCCGATCAGCAAGACCAAGAGCTGGGTGGTCACGCGCCTCGTGGAGAAGGCCAAGCTGGTCTGATCGCCAAGACCCCACCGCGGCACGGCGCGACCTGGCACCGGAAACTCCGGGCCGGCCGCGCTTCTCATTTCCGGCGCCCCGAACAACACGCACAGCCAGGAGAACAACATGATCAAGGTCGGCGACAAGCTCCCCGCGGGCAATCTGCAGGAGTACATCGAAGTCGAGGGCGAGGGCTGCACGATCGGCCCCAACACGTTCGCGATCGACAAGCTCACCGCGGGCAAGAAGATCGCGCTCTTCGCGCTGCCCGGCGCCTTCACGCCCACCTGCTCGGCCAAGCACGTGCCCGGCTACGTGGAGAAGGCGGCCGAGCTGAAGGCCGCCGGCGTCGACGAGATCTGGTGCGTTTCGGTCAACGACGCTTTCGTCATGGGCGCCTGGGGCCGCGACCAGAAGACCGCCGGCAAGGTGCGCATGATGGCCGACGGCAGCGCCGCGTTCACCACCGCGGTGGGCCTGACGCTCGACCGCACGGCGGGCGGCATGGGCATCCGCTCGCAGCGCTACTCGATGCTGGTCGTCGACGGCGTCGTCAAGACGCTCAACATCGAGGCGCCCGGCAAGTTCGAGGTCAGCGACGCCGGCACGATGCTGAAGCAGGCCAGGGAGGTTCTGCGCGCCTGAGGCCTGTCCCGGGCGCTGGGCCCCGGGCCGCGCACTGCATCGCGCACCTCGCGCCGGCCGGCCCAAAGGCTTGACGCGCCGCGGCGCGAACGGCCATAATCCGCAGCTTCGCCGCCTGAGGGCCGCCCGCGCTTTGTGTCTATTCGCGCCGGGCAATCCCGAACCGCGGCGACAGCGTTCCGACCCGAATCTTCCGACCCTTCCACGGGCCCAAGACTGCCCCGCCTAGCCCCGGCCCTGCTGCCGGCGGCACCGGCGGCGCAAGTTGGGATGACAACATGATCCAAATGCAATCGCGGCTCGACGTGGCCGACAACACGGGCGCGAAGTCCGTCATGTGCATCAAGGTGCTGGGCGGCTCCAAGCGCCGCTATGCCGGCATCGGCGACGTGATCAAGGTGTCGATCAAGGAGTGCGCGCCGCGCGGCCGCGTCAAGAAGGGCGAGGTCTACAGCGCCGTCGTCGTTCGCACCGCCAAGGGCGTGCGCCGTCCCGACGGCTCGCTCGTCAAGTTCGACGGCAACGCCGCCGTGCTGCTCAACCCCAAGCTCGAGCCGATCGGCACGCGCATCTTCGGCCCGGTGACGCGCGAGCTGCGCACCGAGCGCTTCATGAAGATCGTCTCGCTGGCTCCCGAGGTTCTCTGAACATGAACAAGATCCGCAAGGGCGACCAGGTCATCGTGCTGGCCGGCCGCGACAAGGGCAAGCGCGGCACCGTCACCTCGCGCGTCGACGACGACCTCGTCGTCGTCGAGGGCGTCAACGTCGTCAAGAAGCACGTCAAGCCCAACCCGATGAAGGGCACCACCGGCGGCGTCGTCGACAAGACGATGCCGATCCACCAGTCCAACGTGGCCATCTTCAACGCCAAGACCGGCAAGGCCGACCGCGTCGGCGTGAAGCTGCTCGAAGGCGGCAAGAAGGTCCGCGTCTACAAGAGCAGCGGCGAAGAGATCAAGGCTTGAGCGCTGACCAGCGGCAACGCTAGACCCGGCTGAAGCGCCAATCGCAGGGATTGCATCGAGGACGCATCGACATGGCAGACAAGAAGGAAGCCGCCGCCAAGGGCGCCGCGAAGGATTCGGCGAAGGCGCCGAAGGCCGCGCCTAAAGGCGAAGGTAAGGGTGAAGGCAAGAGCGAAGGCAAGGCCAAGGGCGAAGGCAAGGCCGCCAAGGCCGCGCCGATGGAGATCGGCAGCAGCAGCAACGCCACCCGCTCGCGCCTGCAGGACGAGTACCGCGACCGCATCGTCCCCGAGCTGATGAAAAAGTTCGGCTACAAGACCGTGATGCAGGTGCCGCGCCTGACGAAGATCACGCTCAACATGGGCGTCAGCGAGGCGGTGGCCGACAAGAAGGTGATGGACAACGCCGTGGGCGACCTCACCAAGATCGCCGGCCAGAAGCCGGTGGTCACCAAGAGCCGCAAGGCCATCGCCAACTTCAAGATCCGCGAGAACGTCCCCATCGGCACGATGGTCACGCTGCGCGGCGTGCGCATGTTCGAGTTCCTCGACCGCTTCGTCACCGTCTCGCTGCCGCGCGTGCGCGACTTCCGCGGCATCAGCGGCCGCAGCTTCGACGGCCGCGGCAACTACAACGTCGGCGTCAAGGAGCAGATCATCTTCCCCGAGATCGAGTACGACAAGATCGACGCGATCCGCGGCCTGAACATCTCCATCACGACGAGCGCGAAGACCGACGAGGAGTGCAAGGCGCTCCTGGCCGCCTTCCGCTTCCCGTTCAAGAACTGATCGCGAGCAGCGACACCACCGAAGCGGATCGACAAAGCATGGCCAAGCTGTCCGTCAAGCAACGCGAAGACAAGCGCGAGAAGCTCGTCGCCAAGTACGCCAAGAAGCATGCCGAGCTGAGCGGCATCGCCGGCGACGCGAAGAAGAGCGACGAGGAGCGCTACGCGGCGCGCCTGGAGCTGCAGAAGCTGCCCCGCAACGCCAACCCGACGCGGCTGCGCAACCGCTGCGCCGCCACGGGCCGCGCGCGCGGCACGTTCCGCAAGTTCGGGCTGGCCCGCAACAAGATCCGCGAGCTCGCCTTCAAGGGCGACATCCCGGGCGTCGTCAAGGCAAGCTGGTGAGCGGCGCGCCCCAAGGATCAGGAGAACACCCATGAGCATGAGTGATCCCATCGCCGACATGCTGACGCGCATCCGCAATGCGCAGATCGTGGACAAGGCGGCCGTCACGATGCCGTCGTCCAAGATCAAGGTCGCCATCGCGCAGGTGCTGAAGGACGAGGGCTACATCGACGGCTTCGCGGTCAAGGGCGCCGACGGCAAGGCCGAGCTCGAGATCGCGCTGAAGTACTACGCCGGCCGCCCGGTCATCGAGCGCATCGAGCGCGTCAGCCGCCCGGGCCTGCGCATCTACCGCGGCAAGGCCGCGCTGCCGCAGGTGATGAACGGCCTCGGCGTGGCCATCGTCACCACGCCCAAGGGCGTGATGACCGACCGCAAGGCGCGCGCCACCGGCATCGGCGGCGAAGTGCTGTGCTACGTGGCCTGACCCGACGGAGAACGAAGAGATGTCCCGCGTAGGAAGGATGCCGCTGCCGCTGCCGCAAGGCGTCGAGGTGGCGATCACGGACGAGCAGGTCACCGTCAAGGGCGCCGGCGGCACGCTGGTGCGCAAGCTGAACCCGCTCGTCACGGTGAAGAAGGACGGCAACGTCCTGAAGGTCGAGGCCACCAGCGCCACGCCCGAGGCTGACGCGATGAGCGGCACGACGCGCGCGCTGCTCGCGAACATGGTGGGCGGCGTCGGCAAGGGCTTCGAGAAGAAGCTGACGCTCGTGGGCGTGGGCTTCCGCGCCCAGGCGCAAGGCAGCAAGCTCAACCTGCAGATCGGCTTCTCGCACCCGGTGAGCAAGGACATGCCCGCCGGCATCAAGGTGGCGACGCCGACCCCGACCGAGATCATCATCAGCGGCGCCGACCGCCAGGCGGTGGGCCAGATCGCCGCCGAGGTGCGCGCGGTGCGTCCGCCCGAGCCCTACAAGGGCAAGGGCATCCGCTACGCCAACGAGCGCGTGGTGCTGAAGGAAACGAAGAAGAAGTAAGGAGCGCACGAGATGAGCCTGAACAAGAAGGATCAGCGACTGCGCCGTGCACGGCAAACGCGCGTGCGCATCGCCACGCAGATCGCCAGCGGCGGTGCCGCGCGCCTGGCGGTCCATCGCACCAACCTGCACATCTACGCGCAGCTGCTCTCCGCCGACGGCGGCAAGGTGCTGGCCAGTGCTTCCACCGCCGAGAAGGCCGTGCGCGCCGAACTCGGCAAGGCCGGCAAGGGCGCCAACGCCGCCGCGGCAACGCTGATCGGCAAGCGCATCGCCGAGAAGGCCAAGGCCGCCGGCATCGAGAAGGTGGCGTTCGACCGCTCCGGCTTCGCCTACCACGGCCGCGTCAAGGCGCTGGCCGAGGCCGCGCGCGAAGCGGGCCTGCAGTTCTGAGCGTCGATCGTCCAATCGAGGATCCACCGAGATGGCAAAGTTCACCCCCCGCGCGCAGACCGAGCCCAACGAGGACGGCCGCAAGGAAAAGATGATCGCGGTCAACCGCGTCACCAAGGTCGTCAAGGGCGGCCGCACGCTCAGCTTCGCCGCACTTACCGTGGTCGGCAACGGCGACGGCGAGATCGGCATGGGCAAGGGCAAGGCCAAGGAAGTGCCGGTGTCGGTGCAGAAGGCCATGGAAGCGGCCCGCCGCAACATCTTCCGCGTCTCGCTGAAGAACGGCACCGTGCACCACAGCGTGCGCGGCGAGCACGGCGCGGCCAAGGTGCTGCTGGCCCCGGCGCCCCCGGGCACCGGCATCATCGCCGGCGGCCCGATGCGCGCCGTCTTCGAGGTGATGGGCGTCACCGACATCGTCGCCAAGAGCCTCGGCTCGACCAACCCGTACAACATGGTGCGCGCCACGCTCGATGCGCTGCGCCGCTCCACCACGCCGGCCGAAGTGGCCGCCAAGCGCGGCAAGACGGTTGAAGAGATCTTCAACTGAAGCGCCGGCGCGGAGAGACTTTCATGGCTGAACAAGCGGCAAAGAAGACGCTGACCGTCAAGCTCGTCAAGAGCGTGGCCGGCACGCGCGAGGACCACCGCGCCACCGTGCGCGGCCTGGGCCTGCGCAAGCTCAACAGCACGCGCGTGCTCGAAGACACCCCCGCGGTGCGCGGGATGATCGGCAAGGTCTCGTACCTGGTGCAGGTGCTCTGAGACACGCGCCGGCGAACCATTCTGCGAATGAGGCGTTGATGGAACTGAACTCGCTGAAGCCCGCCGAGGGCAGCAAGAAGGCGCGCCGCCGCGTCGGGCGCGGCATCGGCTCGGGCCTGGGCAAGACCGCGGGCCGCGGCCACAAGGGCCAGAAGAGCCGCGCCGGCGGCTTCCACAAGGTGGGCTTCGAAGGCGGCCAGATGCCGCTGCAGCGCCGCCTGCCCAAGCGCGGCTTCAAGAGCCACCAGCTGAAGTACGCCGGCGAAGTGACGCTGGCGCAGCTGCAGAAGCTCGAGGCCACCGAGGTCGACCTGCTCGCGCTGAAGGCCGCCGGCCTCGTGCGCCAGATCGTCACCAGCGTCAAGGTCATCAAGTCCGGCGAGATCTCGCGCAAGGTGGTGCTCAACGGCATCGGCGCGACCGCGGGCGCCAAGGCCGCCATCGAGGCGGCCGGCGGCTCGGCCCCGGCGCTGCCCGAAGTGCCCAAGGTCAAGAAGCTGCCGAAGAAGGCGGCCGCTCCTGCTGCGCCTGCCGCGGCAGCGCGCAAGTAAGGCCGTTCGCGACAAGCGACAGAAACGAGCGAAAAGGACTCCGTGGCAACGTCTGCAGCGCAGCTGGCCAAGAGCGGGAAGTTCGGCGACTTGCGTCGCCGCATCGTCTTCCTGCTGCTGGCGCTGGTGGTCTACCGCATCGGGGCGCACATCCCCGTGCCCGGCATCGACCCGGTGCAGCTGCAGCAGCTGTTCAACCGCCAGGGCGGCGGCATCCTGAACCTGTTCAACATGTTCAGCGGCGGCGCGCTGTCGCGCTTCACCGTCTTCGCGCTGGGCATCATGCCCTACATCAGCGCCAGCATCATCATGCAGCTGATGACCTACGTGGTCCCCTCGCTGGAGGCGATCAAGAAGGAAGGCGAAGCCGGCCGGCGCAAGATCACGCAGTACACGCGCTACGGCACACTGCTGCTGGCGGTGTTCCAGTCGCTGGGCATCGCGCTCGCGCTCGAAGGCTCGCCCGGCCTGGTGCTGAACCCCGGCTTCGGCTTTCGCATGACGGCGGTGGTGAGCCTCGTGGCCGGCACGATGTTCCTGATGTGGCTGGGCGAGCAGATCACCGAGCGGGGCCTGGGCAACGGCATCTCGATCCTCATCTTCGCCGGCATCGTGGCCGGCCTGCCGAACGCGATCGGCGGCCTGTTCGAGCTGGTGCGCACCGGCGCGATGACGATCATCGCGTGCCTCTTCATCATCGCCATCGTCATCTTCGTCACCTTCGCCGTCGTGTTCGTCGAGCGCGGGCAACGCAAGATCCTCGTCAACTACGCCAAGCGCCAGGTCGGCAACAAGGTCTACGCGGGGCAGAGCTCGCACCTGCCGCTCAAGCTCAACATGAGCGGCGTCATCCCGCCGATCTTCGCCAGCTCGATCATCCTGCTGCCGGCCACGATCGTCGGCTGGTTCGCCACCGGCGAAGGGCTGCGCTGGCTGAAGGACCTCTCCGCGGCGCTGTCGCCGGGGCAGCCGGTGTACGTGCTGCTGTACGCGGCGATGATCGTCTTCTTCTGCTTCTTCTACACCGCGCTCGTCTTCAACAGCCGCGAGACGGCCGACAACCTGAAGAAGAGCGGCGCCTTCATTCCCGGCATCCGCCCCGGCGAGCAGACGGCGCGGCACATCGACAAGATCCTCGGCCGCCTGACGCTGGCCGGCGCCGCCTACATCACCGCGGTGTGCCTGCTGCCCGAGTTCCTGGTGCTGCGCTACAACGTGCCGTTCTACTTCGGCGGCACGTCGCTCCTGATCATCGTCGTCGTGACGATGGACTTCTGGGCGCAGGTGCAGAGCTACGTGATGAGCCAGCAGTACGAAAGCCTGCTGAAAAAGGCCAACTTCAAGATGAGCTGACGCGCAAGAAGGACGCATGGCCAAGGACGACGTCATCCAGATGCAAGGGGAGATCCTCGAGAACCTCCCCAATGCGACGTTCCGCGTCAAGCTGGAGAACGGACACGTCGTGCTCGGCCACATCTCCGGGAAGATGCGCATGCACTACATCCGCATCCTGCCCGGTGACAAGGTCACCGTGGAGCTGACGCCCTACGACCTGACCCGCGCCCGCATCGTGTTCCGCGCCAAGTAAGACGGTCCGGTCGCAACAGATCGAGAGTTAGAGAGATACCCAGGAGAAGACCATGAAGGTCGCCGCATCGGTCAAGAAGATGTGCCGCAACTGCAAGATCATCCGCCGCAAGGGTGTGGTGCGCGTGATCTGCACCGACCCGCGCCACAAGCAGCGCCAGGGCTGATTTTTCGAGGTACGAAGACATGGCACGCATCGCCGGCATCAACATCCCGCCGCACAAGCACGCCGAGATCGGCCTCACGGCCATCTACGGCATCGGCCGCTCGACGGCGCAGAAGATCTGCGAGGTCGTCGGCATCCCCTACGCCAAGAAGATCAAGGACCTCGACGACCACGAGCTGGAGAAGATCCGCGAGGAGATCGGCAAGATCACCATCGAGGGCGACCTGCGGCGCGAGCTCAGCATCAACATCAAGCGGCTGATGGACCTGGGCTGCTACCGGGGGCTGCGTCACCGCCGCGGCCTGCCGGTGCGCGGCCAGCGCACGCGCACCAACGCCCGCACGCGCAAGGGGCCGAAGAAGTCGGCCATGGCGCTGAAGAAGTGAGCGCCTTCAAGAGCCCGCTGAAGAAGTGATGCCCGAGGCAAACTGAGAGAGCACAACACACATGGCCAAGCCTCCCGTCAACACCGCTGCGCGCCGCGTCAGCAAGAAGGTGCGCAAGAACGTCGCCGACGGCATCGCGCACGTGCACGCGTCGTTCAACAACACCATCATCACCATCACCGATCGCCAGGGCGGCTCGCTCGCCTGGGCTTCCAGCGGCGGCCAGGGCTTCAAGGGCTCGCGCAAGAGCACGCCGTTCGCCGCCCAGGTGGCGGCCGAGAACGCCGGCCGTGCCGCGCAGGAGCAGGGCATCAAGAACCTCGACGTGCGCATCAAGGGCCCGGGCCCGGGGCGCGAGTCGAGCGTGCGCGCGCTGGCGTCGCTCGGCATCCGTATCAACAGCATCAGCGACGTGACGCCGATCCCGCACAACGGCTGCCGGCCGCAAAAACGCCGCCGGATTTGACGTCGCCGCATCTGAAGCGCGGCGCCCGGCAACGAACCGCGAGGAACCTTCTTTTCCATAAGCCCACCGTCCGCACGCCCAGCACTTTCGTGACGGACTCGCGCGGGGGGCTCGCCATTTCGATGGTCGAGCCCTTTGCCGCGTCAGACAGACAGCAAACGAGGAACGAAACGTGGCACGACTCCTTGGCCCGAAGGCCAAACTCTCCCGCCGTGAAGGCACCGACCTCTTCCTGAAGAGCGCGCGGCGCGCCATCGCCGACAAGGCGAAGTTCGACAGCAAGCCGGGCCAGCACGGCCGCACCAGCGGCAGCCGCCTGTCGGACTTCGGCGTGCAGCTGCGCGAGAAGCAGAAGGTCAAGCGGATGTACGGCGTGCTCGAGCGCCAGTTCCGCCGCTACTTCGCCGAGGCCGAGCGCCGCAAGGGCAACACCGGTGCGAACCTGCTGATGCTGCTGGAAAGCCGCCTGGACAACGTCGTCTACCGCATGGGCTTCGGCAGCACGCGCGCCGAGGCGCGCCAGTTGGTCGGCCACAAGTCGCTCACCGTCAACGGCGAGGTCGTCAACATCCCGTCGTATTCGGTCAAGGCCGGCGACGTGATCGCCGTGCGCGAGAAGTCGAAGAACCAGCTGCGCATCAAGAGCGCGCTGGAGCTCGCGCAGTCCAACCTGCCCGACTGGGTGAGCGTCGATGCCACCAAGATGGAAGGCACCTTCAAGAAGGCGCCCGACCGCGACCAGTTCGGCGCCGAGATCAAGGAAGCGTTGATCGTCGAACTGTATTCGCGCTGAGCCCGCGAAACGCTTCGCTTGCCTGCGTGCCGCCAGCTGGCGTCGCGGGGCACGAAGCGGCACGAATCGCAGGCGCCACGTCCGCCGGGCATGTGGCGTCGCCGAATCAGGTACGCCCGGCGTGGTCCCGCAGC
Organism: Rubrivivax sp.; assembly: GCA_046348035.1. GTDB lineage: Bacteria > Pseudomonadota > Gammaproteobacteria > Burkholderiales > Burkholderiaceae_C > Rubrivivax. Next base: position 11,732 of record JAXMEZ010000049.1, read on the forward strand.
CTTATCGGTGTAACGAGCCGAGGGTATTGACAGGAACTGAAGCACCCCATGCAAACCACTCTTCTGAAGCCCAAGGCCATCCAAGTGGAGCCGCTCGGCGGCCACCGTGCCAAGGCCACGCTCGAGCCGTTCGAGCGCGGCTACGGCCACACGCTGGGCAACGCGCTGCGCCGCGTGCTGCTCGGCTCGATGGTCGGCTACGCGCCCACCGAGGTGACGATCGCCGGCGTGCTGCACGAGTACTCGGCCATCGACGGCGTGCAGGAAGACGTCGTGCACATCATGCTCAACCTGAAGGGCGTGGTGTTCCGCCTGCACAACCGCGACGAAGTGACGCTCGTGCTGCGCAAGGAAGGCGAAGGCCCGGTCACCGCCGGCGACATCCAGACGCCGCACGACGTGGAGATCATCAACCCCGAGCACGTCGTCGCGCACCTGGCGCAAGGCGGCAAGCTCGACATGCAGATCAAGGTCGAGAAGGGCCGCGGCTACGTGCCGGGCAACCTGCGCCGCTACGGCGACGAGCCGACCAAGAGCATCGGCCGCATCGTGCTCGACGCCAGCTTCTCGCCGGTCAAGCGCGTCAGCTACGCGGTGGAGAACGCGCGCGTCGAGCAGCGCACCGACCTCGACAAGCTGGTGATGGAGATCGAGACCAACGGCGCCCTGGCGCCCGAGGAAGCCATCCGCCAGAGCGCGCGCATCCTCGTCGAGCAGCTGGCGTTCTTCGCGCAGATCGACGTCCAGGGCGCCGACATCGTCATGCCGGTGGCGCCGCGCCGCGACACGTTCGATCCGATCCTGCTGCGCCCGGTCGACGAGCTCGAGCTGACGGTGCGCTCGGCCAACTGCCTGAAGGCCGAGAACATCTACTACATCGGCGACCTCATCCAGCGCACCGAGACCGAACTGCTGAAGACGCCGAACCTCGGCCGCAAGAGCCTCAACGAGATCAAGGAAGTGCTGGCCTCGCGCGGCCTCACGCTCGGCGCGCGCCTGGAGAACTGGCCGCCGCAGGGTCTCGACAAGCGATAGACAAGAATCTCCCCGAGCGAACCCGCTCGACCCATGCGTGCACCCCGCGGTACCTGATCCGGCCGCGGGACGTCATAAGGAAAGGAACGCACCATGCGCCACCGCAACGGCCCCCGCAAGCTCAACCGCACCACCTCGCACCGCCTGGCGATGCTGAGGAACATGTGCAACTCGCTGCTCACGCACGAGGCTATTCGGACCACGCTGCCCAAGGCCAAGGAGCTGCGCTCGGTGGTCGAGCCGCTCATCACGCTGGCCAAGGAAGCGACGCTCGCCAACCGCCGCCTCGCGTTCGACCGCACGCGCGACCGCGCCGTCGTCAGCAAGCTCTTCGACGAACTGGGCCCGCGCTACAAGGCGCGCCCCGGCGGCTACACGCGCATCCTGAAGATGGGCTTCCGCGTCGGCGACAACGCGCCGATGGCGTTCGTCGAACTGGTCGACCGGCCCGAGCCGGCCGCGGGCGAAGAAGCGGCGAAGACCGGCGAAGCGAGCTGAAGCGCGGGCGCGCAGAGAGCGCGCCTCTTGCGTCACCGCTTCCGTCACCCCTCCGCTTGTGGAGGCGGCACGGCGCGCGCAGCGGGTGCGGGTTACCTAAGTCACGCGGGGCCTCGGGCCCCGCTGGCTATTCTTCGGCGCCATGGTCGAGCGCTTCACCTCCGCAGCCAGCCGGCGCAGCGCCTTGCTGCGCGTTGCCACGCTGAGCCTGCCCGCTGCGCTGGCGGCGTGCGGCATGTTCGGCAGCAAGCCGCCGCCTCCGCCGCCTGCGCCCCCACCGCCGCCTCCGCCGCCGCCCACGCAGGTGCGGCAGCAGCCGGTGCCCGTGACCGGCACCATCAGCGCGGCCACCGACCTGAACCCGAGCGCCACGTTGCGGCCGTCGCCGCTGGTGCTGCGCATCTACGAACTGCGCTCCGACGCGGCCTTCACGAAGGCTGACTTCATCGCGCTGTACCAGTCCGAGCAGGCCACCATCGGCCCCGACCTCGTGCTCAAGGACGAGTTCATGCTGCAGCCCGGCGAATTGCGCGACTACCAGCGCACGCTCAGCATCGAGACGCGCTACCTCGCGGTCTTCGGCGCCTACCGCAACGTCGAGCGTGCGGTGTGGCGCGCCATCACCGCGGTGCCGGCCGGCCGGTCGCTGCGGCTGGCCATCCGTGCCGAAGCCCAGGCCTTGTTCCTGACGCTGCAGCCTTGAAGCTGCCGCGCGCGGCGCACCGGCTCCGGCTCGAACTGCCCTGCTCGGCACCTGCACGGCACCTGACCGGCATCTGCAGCGGCCCATGACCAACCGCCACCGCGTCATCTGGTCGCAGGGCATGTTCCTGCAGCCGCACCACTTCCAGCAGCAGACGCGCTACCTCGAAGGCCTGATCGACGCCCGCACGCGCGCCGCGATGCCGCACGCGTGGGGCTTCGCCGAACTCGTGCTCGACGAGAGCCAGCTCGCCGCCGGGCGCGTGGCGATGACGCGCGCCATCGGCCTCCTGCCCGACGGCACGCCGTTCTCGTGCCCCGATGCCGACGCGATGCCGCCGGCGCTGGATATCGCCGCCGACATGCAAGGCGAGCTTGTCTGCCTCGCCGCGCCGCGCGAACGCGCCGGCGCCACCGAGGTCGACTTCGGCGACGGCCAGGCCGACCCGCTGGCGCGCTTCGCGGTGCAGGAGCACGAGCTGCGCGACCAGGTGCACGCCGCCGACGACCCCGAGCCGGTGCAGCTGGGCGCGCTGCGCCTGCGCCTCCTGCGCGGCCGCGACGCCACCGACGCCTTCGCCGTGCTCGGCATCGCCCGCGTCGTCGAGCGCCGCGCCGACGGCCAGGTCGTGCTCGACCGCAACTACATCGCGCCGCAGACGCGCATCGAAGCGAGCGGCCAGCTCTCGTCGCTGGCGACGCTGCTGCACGGCCTCGTGCAACAGCGCGCGCGCACGCTCGCCGCCTCGATGGGGCAGCTCGGCCAGGGCGTCTCGGAAGTGGCCGACTTCCTGATGCTGCAGCTGCTCAACCGCACCGAGCCGCTGCTGCGCCAGTACGCCGGCGCGCCGAGCGTGCACCCGCATGTGCTGCACGGCCTGCTGGCGCAGCTCGCGGGCGAGCTGGCTTCGTTCTCGCGCAGCGAGCGCCATCCGCCCGAGTACCCGCTGTACCGCCACGAAGACCTGCAGGCCACCTTCGCGCCGCTGGTGCAGGACCTGCGCGACTACCTCTCGGCGGTGCTGCACCGGCACGCGGTGCAGATCCCGCTCACCGACCGCTCGCGCGGCGTGCGCACGGCGGTCATCAACGACAGCGAGCTGCTGCGCAGCGCCGGTTTCGTGCTCGCGGTGCGCGCGCAGCTACCGGCCGAAGTGGTGCGACAGCGCTTCCCCACGCTCAGCAAGCTTGGCCCGCCGGAGCGGCTGAAGGACCTCGTCAACCTCAACCTGCCGGGTGTGGCGATGCGCAGCCTGCCGGTGGCGCCGCGCCAGCTGCCCTACCACGCGGGCAGCCACTACTTCGAGCTCGACCGCCAAGGCGAGCTGTGGAAGCAGATCCAGAGCAGCGGCAACGTCGCGCTGCACGTGGCCGGCGATTTCCCGGGTCTGGAGCTCGAGCTGTGGGCGATCCGGCAAGCCTGAACCAGCAACGGCCTGCCACGCCGGCCCGCTGAAGGCGCGCGAGCAAGAGGCAACGCATGGCTGCGGACCGCCCCCCCATCGACGACCCGTTCGGCCCGCCCGGCGGCGGCGACCCGCGCACCTTCGTCAAGCCCAACCCCGGCGGCCGCGCGGCCGCCGCGCCGGCACACGCCGCAGGCGGCTATGCCAACGTGCCCACCGGGTCCGGCATGGGCGACAGCGGCCACACCGTCATCGGCGCCGGCGACGCGCCGGTCGATCACGGCCTGAGTCCGCTGCTCGCGGCGGCGAACCGCCTGCTGCTGCTCGTGCCTTCGATCCGCCAGATGCGCAGCGTGCCCGACCCGGCGGCGCTGCGCGCCTCGCTCGCGCAAGGCGTGCGCGACTTCGTCGGCGCGGCGCAGTCGCACGGCGTCGCGCCCGAGCGCGTGATGGCGGCGCGCTACATCCTGTGCACGATGCTCGACGAAGCCGCGGCCGACACGCCGTGGGGCGGCGGCGGCGTGTGGGGCCGGCACAGCCTGCTGGCCGAGTTCCACAACGAAGCGTTCGGCGGCGAGAAGGTGTTCCAGTTGATGGCGCGCCTGGCGGACAAGCCCGCCGCCAACCGCGACCTGCTCGAACTCATCTACGCCGCCATCGCGCTCGGCTTCGAAGGCCGCTACCGCGTCATCCAGAACGGCCGCGCGCAGCTCGAAGCGGTGCGCGCCAAGCTGGCGCAGATCCTCGCGCAGGCGCGCGGGCCGTACCCCGCACTGGCTCGCGCGTCACTGGGCCGCGCAGCCGCTGCCGCAGCGGCGCGCGTTGAGCTGGCTGCCGCTGGCGCTGACCGCGCTCGTCGCCGTGCTCGTGCTCGCCGGTGCCTATGCCGCGTTCTCGACGATGCTGGCGACGCGCTCCGACCCCGTGTACGGCCAGATCCAGTCGTTGCGCCTGGCGCCGCCCGTGGCCGCGGTGGCGCAGCCGGCGGCGCAGCCGCGCCTCGCGGTCTTCCTCGAACCCGACATTCGCGCCGGCCTCGTGGCCGTGCGCGACGAGGTCGACAAGAGCGTCGTCACCGTGCGCGGCGACGGCCTCTTCGCGCCGGCCAGCGCCACGCTCGTGCCCGAGCGCGAAGTGCTGATGCGCCGCATCGGCGAAGCGATGGCGCGTGTCGGCGGCAACGTGCTCGTCACCGGCTACACCGACAACACGCCGATCCGCACGCTGCGCTTCCCGTCCAACTGGCACCTCTCGGACAGCCGCGCGCAGGCGGTGCGCGGCCTGCTCGTCGCCGCCGGCGTGCCGCGGGAGCGCGTGCGCGCCGAAGGCCGCGCCGAAGCCGACCCGGTGGCCCCGAACGACACGCCGGCGAACCGGGCGCTGAACCGGCGCGTCGAGATCACGCTGCAGACCACGGCCGCTGCCGCTGCAGCCGCGCCGGCGCCGCAGCGCTGAAGCAACTCCCGAGCCGCAGCCATCATGGGCAAGATCCTCGGCCTCGTCTTCAACCGCTGGACGCTCGGCGCGCTGCTGCTGCTGGCGTTCCTGGCGGTGCTGTGGCTCATCGGCCCGCTCGTCGCGGTGGGCGAATGGCGGCCGCTGGAGAGCACCACGTCGCGGTGGGTCGTCACCCTCGTCGTGCTGCTGTTCGTGCTGGCGCTGGTGGTGTGGAAGATCGTCCGCGCCAAGCAGGGCAACAAGAAGGTCGTCGAGCAGCTCGCGGCCGCGCCGGCCGGCGGCGGTGCCGCGGCGGAGAGTCCCGAGATCGCCGCCGTGCGCAAGCGCTTCGCCGAGGCGCTGGCCACGCTGCGCAACGCGCGCTTCGGTACCGCCGCTGCTTCGGGCCAGGGCTTGTGGGCGCGGCTGAAGAACCAGCTCGGCGGCCGCTACCTCTACCAGCTGCCGTGGTACCTGATCATCGGCGCGCCCGGCGCGGGCAAGACGACGGCGCTGCGCAACGCGGGCCTGAACTTCCCCCTCGCCAAGCAGCTGGGCGAACACGCCGTGCGCGGCGTCGGCGGCACGCGGCTATGCGACTGGTGGTTCACCGACCAGGCCGTGCTCATCGACACCGCCGGCCGCTTCACCACGCAGGACAGCGACGCCGCGCAGGACAAGGCCACGTGGAACGGCTTCGTCGAGATGCTCAAGCGCTCGCGCAAGCGCCAGCCGCTGAACGGCGTGCTCGTCACGGTGTCGGTGGCCGATCTCGTCGGCCGCAACCTCATCGAGCGCGAACAGCACGCGCAGGCCGTGCGCGCGCGCGTGCAGGAGCTGCACGAGCAGCTGCGCATCCGCATCCCGATCTACCTGCTCGTCACCAAGTGCGACCTGCTGGCCGGTTTCGGCGAGCACTTCGCGTCGCTGGACAAGGACCAGCGCGCCGCACCGTGGGGCTTCACCTTCCCGCTGACGCCCGCGGGCGCGTGGAACGAAAAGCTCGCGCCCGAGTTCAACGCGCTGCTCGAAAGGCTCGACCAGGGCCTCATCGACCGCCTGCAGGCCGAAGGCGACACCGTGCGCCGCGCGCGCATGTACGGCTTCCCGAACCAGTTCGCCAACCTCGCGGCGCCGCTTTCTGAGTTCACGCGCCACGTCTTCGCGCCTTCGCCCTACGAAGCCGAGCCGATGCTGCGCGGCGTGTACTTCGTCAGCGGTACGCAGGAAGGCACGCCGATCGACCGCGTGCTCGGTGCCGTGGCGCGCCGCTACCGCATCGAGCAGTCGATGCTGCCGCCGCAGAAGAGCAGCGGCCGCAGCTTCTTCCTGCAGCGCCTGCTGAGCGAAGTCGTCTTCGCCGAGCAGGGCCTCGCCGGCACCGACCGCCGCTGGGAGCGCGCTCGCAACGCGTGGGCCATCGCCGGCTATGCCGCCATCGGCGCCATCGGCGTCGGCCTGCTCGCGGCGTGGACGGTGAGCTGGCGCAACAACGCCGCGTACGTGCAGGCGGTGCAGGAGCGCGTGGACCTCGTGCGCCGCCAGGTGCAGGAAACGCCCAACCGCACCACGCCCGATCTGCTGCCCGTGCTGCCGGCGCTCGAAGCGACGCGGCGCCTCGCCAGCGACGCCGGCCCCGTGCGCGAAGCCGATTCGGTGCCGTGGTCGCTGGGCTTCGGCCTCTACCAGGGCGAGAAGCTCGACGGCGCGGCGCGCAGTGCCTACCAGCGAATGTTGGTGGATGCAGTGCAGCCGCGGCTGGCCTTGCGCGTGGAGGAGCAGCTGCGCGCCAGCGAGCAGCCCGATTCGCTCTACGAAGCGCTGAAGGCCTACCTGATGATGTACGAGCCGCCGCGCTTCGAGGCGGCATCGCTGAAGCAGCACATCGAAGCCGACTGGGAAGCGCGCCTCGGGCGCGAGATCAGCGTCGAACAGCGTGCGGCGCTTTCGGGGCACCTCGACGCGCTGCTCGAACGCGGCGCCACCGTCTCGCCGCTGCCGCGCGACGAAAGGCTGATCGAGGCCACGCGCACGCGGCTGGCCGCCGTGCCGCTGCAGCAGCGCGTCTACAACCGCCTGCGCCAGCGCGGCCTGGGCGCCGAGTTCCCCGAGGTCACCGCGGCCGCCGCTGGCGGCCCGAACACGCAGCTCGTCTTCGTGCGCGCGAGCGGCCTGCCGCTGACCAAGGGCGTGCCCGGCCTCTTCACCTACGACGGCTACTACAAGGGCTTCCAGAAGAAGGTGGGCGAGGTCGCCAAGACGCTGGCCGACGAGCAGGGCTGGGTGCTCGGCGTCAACGCTGCGCCGTTGACGCAGGCGGCGACGCCCGGCCAGGCCGTGGCGCAAGCCGCCGACGGCCTGCTCGGCACGCGCGTCGTCGACGACGTGCGCCGCCTCTATCTCAACGAGTACCGCGACACCTGGCGCGCCTACATCGCCGACATCCGCCTGCAGCCGCTGACCAGCATGGCGCAGGTGATCGAGAAGACGCGCTTCCTCTCCGGACCCGACACGCCGCTGCTGCCGATGCTGAAGCGCTTCTCGAAGGAGACGACGCTGCTCGCGCCGCAGCCCGGCGCCGCGGGTGTGGCCGGCTCGCTCGTGGAGCGCGGCCGGCAGGCCGTGGCCGGTGCGCTGGGCAGCGCCGGCACCGCGCTGGCCCCGGGCGACCGCCTGGAAAGCATCGTCGACGACGAGTTCCGCCAGCTGCGCGCGATGATCACCGCGCCCGAAGGCGGCAAGCCGCCGATCGACGGCCTGATCGAGCGCCTGAAGGAACTGCAGGTGCACCTCATCGCGGTCAAGCAGGCGCTGGACCAGAAGACCCAGCCGCCGAGTTCGCCGCTGCCCAACCAGATCAAGGCCGAAGGCGCCAGCTCGCCCGAACCGGTGCGCAGCCTGCTCGATTCGCTGGGCAGCAGCGGTGCGCGCGCGGCCAACATCGCCACCCGCGGCTCGCTGGCTGCCGATGTGCGTTCGGTGGTGGGCGAGTTCTGCCAACAGGCGGTGAGCGGCCGCTACCCGTTCGACCCGACGGCGGCGCGCGAAGTGACGCCGGCCGACTTCGCGGCGCTGTTCGGGCCCGGCGGCCGTTTCGAGCAGATGCAGAACAAGCTCGAGCAGTACATCGACACGAGCACGCGGCCGTGGCGCTTCAAGCAGGGCGAGAACTCGCTCGGCAGCGACCTCGGCACGCTGCCGCAGTTCCAGCGCGCCAAGGAGATCCGCGAAGCGTTCTTCGCCGCCGGCCCCGTGCCCGGCGTGAGCATGGAGATGAAGCCATTCGAGATGGATGCGCGGTTGAAGGAGTTCCTGCTCGACGTCGACGGCCAGATCCTGCGCTACGACCACGGGCCGCAGATCCCCGTGCAGATCAAGTGGCCGGGCCCGCGCGGCAGCGGTGTCGTGCGCGTCACCGTGCAGCCTTCGGGCGGCGCTGGCCTCGTCAACGACGGGCCGTGGGCGCTGTTCCGCCTCTTCGAGCGCGTGGCCATCACGCCGGGCAACTCGCCGGAGAAGTTCCGCGCCACCTTCGACATCGACGGCCGCAAGGCCATCTTCGATGTCAGGAACAGCAGCGTGCGCAATCCGTTGCGGCTGCCCGACCTGCGCGCCTTCCAGTGCCCGCAGGGCCTGTGAAGATGCCGCCGGCACCTACGCGGTAGACACCCGCACAAGGCCTCGCGTGGGCTTCGAAGCCACCTTCGGCAGCGGCGGCGCGCCGGGCTGGTACGGCAAGGTCAGCACGCTCGGCGACTTCGCTTCGCGGCGCCTGAGTGCCTCGACGCTGAGCGCGCTCGACCATTGGCTATTCAGATGTCGTGGCCGGCAGCCGCGCGCGCTCGGCGACGAGTGGCTCGATCTCTACCTCGCCTCACCGCTGCAGCGCTTCGTGCTCGGCCCGGGGCTGCTCGACGCAGCGGCCGGGACGACGACCATGCGCGTGGGCGGCGCCGGCGGTCGCGCCGGCGGCTGGATGCGGCCGCACCGAACCCCGCCGATCTGGTGGTTCGGCGTGCTCATGCCGAGCTGCGACAACGTCGGCCGTTATTTCCCGCTCGTGGTGCTGCAACCGCGCAGGCGCCGCCGGTGGAGCGCTTCGGCCTCGACCACCTCGAACGCTGGTGGCAGCGCGCGGCGAGGCAGCGCTGGCGACGCTGTCGGACGATGTCGATGTCGAGCGCTTCGACCGTGCGCTGGCGGAGCTGCCGCCGTGGCCGGCGACGCGCGATAGCGGCCCAGGCGGCGCGGGCCGCGGCGTGCCGGCCGGCGAATGCCACGTAGCAGCGGCCGGAACGCTGGGCGAACTGGCGCAGGCGTTCGCGGCCGCCGACTGGCTGGCGCGGCTACGGGCGCAGTTTGTGGTGGTCGTGGCGGCCGGGGGATGCGGCGCAGGGCGATGCCGCAATGGCGGCCGCGCCGACCTCCTGCCGCATCGTCGCCGAGCGCCTTCGGCGCCTGTGTTCGCCGAGATGCTCCGCGCCGCGGATTGAGTTCGTCGTCCTGACCGGCTGCTTCTGCTCGATCGCAATCGAACGAGTACTATTTCGTCGTGCCGACAAAGGTCAGGAATTGATTGCCCAGTTGGAGGCGGACGGTTGGTTCAAGGTGCGCCAGAAGGGCAGCCACCGCCAGTATCACCACGCATCCAAGCTTGGCACGGTCACGGTGGCCGGGAAGCCCAGCGTCGACGTTCCGCCCGGCACGCTGAACAGCGTTCTTAAGCAGGCTGGCTTGAAGAAGTGAGGTCTCGCATGGAGTACTTGGTCGTCATCGAGCGCGGGCCTGCAAGCTTCGGAGCCTACGTCCCGGACCTTCCGGGATGTGTGGCTGTCGGCCAGAGCCGACAAGAAGTGGAGACGCTCATTCACGAGGCCATCGAGTTCCACATCGAGGGCCTTCGCGCAGACGGGCAGCCCGTGCCGGCCCCAAGTTCCACGGGCCAGCTCGTCAGCGTTGACGCTTGATGAGTTCGGCCACGCTCAAGCTGTTCCTGCCTCACGGGGATGCGCGCCGGTTGCGAGTCGGAGAGGTATCGAACTGGACGGGCAAGGCGCTCGCAGCGCCACGCACGGAACTTGACGACCTACTCAAGCGCGACGAGATCGAGAGCTCGGGGGTGTACTTCCTGCTGGGGGTCGATGCAGACACGGGAGAGAACCGCGCTTACATCGGCGAGGCCGAGGTCATTCGTGACCGCCTGAAGCAGCATAAGGCGAAGGACTTCTGGAACTCGGTGGTCGTCTTCGTCAGCAAGGACGAGAACCTGACCAAGGCGCACATTCGCTACCTTGAGGCAAGGCTGCTGCACGAAGCTAAGGCGGTGGGACGGTACTTGCTCGAGAACTCGAACACCAGTAGCCCAAAGCTCCCAGAGTCGGATCGCGAAGACATGGAGGTGTACCTGTCGCGCATTCGGCAAGTACTTCCAGTGTTGGGATCTGACCTTCTCTCGCCCATCGCCAGCGCATCGAAGGTTGACAAACAACAGCCTGCATTGGTCTGCAGGATCAAGAACGCGTCGGCAACAGGCCGGCGCACGGAAGGCGGATTCGTCGTTTTCGCGAAGTCCACCGCGGTGTACACAGTCCGGCCGTCAGCCGAGAATCAGTATCCCAACACGGTCGCGCTGAGGAACCGCCTGATTCAGGAAAGGACGCTTGTCGAGCGAGACGGCGTCTATGTCTTCACCAAGGATGTCGAGTTCTCCAGTCCGAGCGCAGCCGCCGCCGTCATCCACGGCGGTAGCGCGAACGGTCTGACTGCCTGGAAGGACAAGGCGGGCAAGACACTCAAGGAACTGGAAGACACCTAGGAGCGCCTCGCTCGGCAGCGTCTTGCGACATCCTCGATTCCTGCGGCACGACGAACCGAAGCACGAGCAGGTTACCCCGCCCAGTGCCACCGTTCCGAGAGGGGCCGGCTGCTCTCCAGCGTGCTCAACGTCCCGGCCTTGGCCGGCGCCTGGACCAAGCCCGCCGCGATGCCGAGAAGCAGGTTCCCGAAGTGCCCATGAACGATGCGGTCGCTCACAGCCTCGGGCGAAGCAGCGCGTAAATGCGTCCCTCACCGCGGCCTGACCGTCCCCGGAGAGGCGGCCCCTCCACGCTGGCCTGCGACTGCTCGGGTTCTCGGACGAAGTCGAGCGGCGGCAGCTTGTCAGCCCCGTCGCGGCAATGCCAAAGGAAGAGCGCCAGCCCCGTGTCCCCGGTCCACAGCGTGTGCCGCCCCTGGCCGTGCCGTTCGCGCATCCGCTCGCATTGCCCGATCGCATGCATCGCGAACGCCCGCGCGCGCGTGAGCCACATCTCGTCGCCGCTGCGCCGGAAGAGCTTCAGCAGCGCATAGCCGTTGCCCGCGGTGCCATGGCACAGGCCGTGGCCCTTGGCCAGCGGTCCGGCGCGCCAGATCGCTTCACCGCCGGCGAGCAGCAGATCGTCGAGTTCGGGCGAGCGCCCGCGCGGGAAGGCTGAGAGCGCAGTGACGATGCCCGGCGCGCCGTGGCACCACTGCATCAGCAAGCGCGTCGAGCCCGCTCTCGGCGTGAAGGTGCCCGAGGGCCAGTTGACGGCACCGTCTTCGCGCTGTGCGAAGCAGCGCAGCGTTGTTACGCACCGCTCGTACAGCTCTCCGCGCCGCTCGTCGCTGAGCAGCGTGCTTCCCATCAGCAGCGGGTACACGTTGCCGGCGAAGCCGTGCCCGGCGCCGAGGTACTGCACGACGCTGCCGTACATGTCCTGCGTCCAAAGGTGGCAGCCGGCCTTCTCGTCGAAGAGCCAGGTGCGCCACACCTGCTCGACGTTGTCCTGGAAGAGGTCGCGCCAGCGCGCTTTGTGCGTGGCTTGCCACAAGTGCCAGGCCGCCACCATCGTGCCCGGCGCGGCCCACAGCGCTTCGTTGGTCGGGTTGCCGATGTTCGCGCGCACGCACTCGTACACGCGGTCGGCGGCCGCCGCCGAGCCCGTGATGCGCCAGCGCACGAGTTGAATGCCGGTCTCGCCGAGGAAGTAAGAGGGCACGACTTCGCCGGAGTCGTCGGGCTCGGCGAGGTACGACGCCAGGGCTTGCTCGATGCCTGCGGCGGCGTCGAGTACTTCGGCCGCTGCGCCTTCGCGGGCCAGCGTCCACAGTGCCCACAGCACGCCGGCGCTGCCGAGGTAGAGCGACTTGAAGCCGCTGCGCGGCGTGTTGCCTTCCGCATCGCGCGGATGCACGGGCCAGTGGCCGGCCGGTGTTCGCTCGCGCACGGTCGTGCTGACGATCGTCTCGATGGCCGCGCGCGCCCGTCCTTCGTTCCACGTGAGCGACGGGTCGAGTGGCTCGTGGCGCGCGGGCTCGAGGAGCATCGCCGACCGCCCTTTCCCGCGGCGCGCCGCGCGTGGGTCTACACGCCTAATACCGAGTCGCGTTCGATCCTCAAGAACCGTTCGCGCTGAGCTTGTCGAAGCGCCGCCCTTCGACGGGGCTGCAAGGGGCTTCGACAAGCTCAACCCGAACGGATTCTTATGCGATTGATGGCGAATCCGTATAACAGGCCTACAGCGCCCGCGGCCTTGTGTCCTCGAAGCGCGCGATCGTCATCTCGTTCGGCTCGCCCACCCACACCGCCACGGCGGTGTAGTTGTCCTGCTTCGGCGCGGCGCGCGCGGCGATCTGCGCGCGCATGTCGTCGAGCCACTCCTCGGGCGAATCGGCGCGGTGCAGCGCGGCGGCGATGTCGTGCGGCTCGAAGGCGTCCCACCAGCCGTCGCTGCACAGGAGGAACGCGTCGCCCTCGAACAGCTCCACCGGCCGCACCACGGTGTGCGGGTTCACGTCGCCTTCGATGCCCAGCGCCGCGAGCAGGTGGTTCTTCTGCGGGTGCGAGCGGCCCTGCTCCTCGCTGAGCATGCCGGAGCGCACCATGTGCTGCACGATGCTGTCGTCCTGTGTCAGCAGTTCGCCCTGGCCGTGGCGCACGCGGTACAGGCGCGAGTCGCCCACGTGCGACCACAGCGCGTGCTCGAGCTGCGGCTCGATCCACAGCGCCACGATCGTGGTGTGCATGCGGTGCTCGGGGCGGCGCGAGTCTTCCTGCGCCTGCACCAGCTCGGCGTGCGCGGTGCGCAGCACGTTCGTCAGCCGCTCGGGCGAGAACTCGGCGTCTTCGCTGCCCAGCGCCCGGGCGACGCTCTCAACGGCGCGGTACGAAGCTTCCTCGCCGCGCGAGTGGCCACCGGCACCGTCGGCCAGCACCGCGTAGTGGCCCGCCGGGCCGCTGCCATGGCGCAGGTCGTCCTCGTTGCCGCCGCGCGCGCCGGGGTCGGTGCAGGTGGCGATGCGCAGGCGCGGCATGGTCGGTGGGGTCTCTTCTTGCTCGGGGGCGTGGGCCGGGGGATGTTCGCACGGTCCGTGCTGGCAGCCGGCCGCCGGGGCGGCGCCATCATCGCGGACAACGGGGCGCGCGGGCAAGCACCTTGCGCCGCGCCGAAGCTCCCCTGGCGGCAGGAGGCCGCTAAGCTGCCGCGGCCGCGCAGCGCGCCGGCTTCAGAAGGTGTGAAGGAACCGTCGCGAGCGGCCCGAGGTCGGTTCGAGTACCGCAGCCGTACACGCGTACGGCGAGGAACGCAGGACCGAGATCGGGCCGCGCAGCAGGTTCATTCGCGCCTTCGTTGCTGCTGGCGTTGCCGCTGCTGGCGCTCCAGCCGCTCCACCTGCTCCTCGTAGGCGGCGACGAAGGCGCGGCCGAAGAGGGTGTGGAAGTCGTCCTCGGCTTCGTCGCGGATGCGCTGATGGTGCTGCAGGTAAAGCTCCCACAGGCGCGCCTTGCGGTTCATCGGCAGCAGGTTCGAAAGCACCGAGCCGGCGCCCAGCCGCGCCTCCAGCGCCGCGGGGTCGAAGCGCTGCAGCATGCCTTCGATGGCCGCGCGCATGCCGGCCACGGTGCCGATGGAATGGCCGACGAGATCGAGCATCACGTCGTCCATCGCGCTGGCGCCGTCCATGAAGCCGCGCTGAGGCGGCGACAGCAACTGCGCGATGCCGGCGGCGGCGTCGGCCGAGAACTTTAGCGGGTTGTTGCCGCTGGCCTGGATCTGCGTGACCTTGGTGCGCAGCTCGTGCTTGGTGCTGGCGCGCACGGCCACGAGCTGCAACGTGCCTTCGACCGCGCCACGCAGGATGCGGCCGATGTGGCGCATCAGCGCCGCGCCTTCGCCCGGCGGCAGCGGCAGGTCGACACCGGCGCCTTCGCAGAACGCGCTCCACAAGGCGGCAGCGTCGCCGCCGGCAGTGGAGGACGCGCGCGGAGCAGCAGCGGCCACGGCCGGCGCTGCGGGCCGCGGCATCGCTGGCGCCGCGGGCCGCGGCATCACCGGGGCGACTGGGCGTGCGGCCGGTGCGGGTGCGAGAGGAGGCGGATGCGGCGCAACCGGCGTCGCGATGCCGGCAGCCGAAGGCGGCACCACCACGGTATTCGCGATGTAGGCGGCCGGCGCGCTCGCCTTCGCTGGTGGCGCCGCCGGCACGCGCGGCGGTGTGTACGCGCCATGCAATGCCGGCTGGTGGTCGGGCAGCGCAGCGGGGCCGCCTGCTGGCGCGGGCCGCGCAGGTGCAGCAGCGGGTAGCGCAGCGGGCGCACCGCCTTCGCCGAACAGCTGCAGCGGATCGGTGGAGAGGCCTCCACCGGCCGGGCCTGGCGCGCCCGCCGCACCGGGTGATGCCGGTCTGCCGCGGGCTCGCCGAGGAAGCGCGCGAGTGCGTCGCCTGTCGTATCACCGCCGATCCCGAGGCCGAACGCCTGGTCGACCGAAGGCGCGTCGACACGACCACCCGCGCCGTCGCCCAGCAGGTCGGCGAACGGGTCGTCGGACGCCGGCGCGGAGGCGCCGCCACTACGCGCCTGCGCCACGACAGCGCGCAGGTGGAGGCGCTGACGCGAAAGGGTCGAAGTCGTCGGCAACGCCGCAGGAGCGGCGCTCTGGCTGCGCGAAACGCCGCCCAGCGCCGGATCGATGCCACGCGGCGGCGGCATCAGGTCGGCGAACGGATCGTCGGAAGGCGCTGCTGCCGCAGGCGCCGACGCAGCGGCGGCAGGCGTCAGCGCAGAAGGACTGAGCAGGTCGGCAAAGGGTTGTCGTCGGCCAGCGGTGCAGACGGCGTCAAGGAAGCAAACGGCGAACCCTGCGAGGGCGGGCTCGCCGCGCCGGCCGCGCTCGTCGCGAACGGCGACCCTGCGCCGAACGGTGCCGGCGGCCGCGCGCCGGAGACGATCGTCGCGTCGACATCACCGCTGCTGCGCGGCCGCGGCGCGGGTGCACCACCACCGCGTGCGGCAGGCTGCGCTGCGGCAACGCCCGCGGGCGGGCAATCGGCGCGCAACAGGTAGCCGCCGATGCGCACCTCGTCGCCGTGCTTGAGCGGCGCCGTCTCGCCGGCACCGAGCGTGCGTTGCGCCACCGTGATGGGGTTGGCCGCACCGACGTTGCGGATGGTGAAGCCGTTGCCGACGAAGGCGATCTCGGCTTGCTTGCGCGAGATGTAGCGCTCGGGGTCCGGCAGCGCCATCGTGCTGTGGTCGGCGCGGCCGATGGTGCCGCCGGTCATGTCGAAGCGGGCGGTGATCGGGCGCGTCAGCGCCTGGTCGTTGAGCGAGACAGCCAGCAGCGTGAGGATCATCGGCGTTCGAAAGCGGCGCGCTCGGGGCCGCGCATCGTATCGGCGGCTGCGGGCGGAACAGGGTCTCGCTGCGCTGTAGCGCCCTCGCGGCGAGGGAGGCGGAGTAAGCGAAGAAGGCCGGGAGGGCCGAGGCGACGCGGCATCGTCGGGGCCGCCTCGCGAAGCGGCAACCGACCAAAGTCACGGCGCCTTCAGGGCGCGCGTCAGGGCCGCGTCGCGAATGCGTCGTCGCCGATGATCCCGCGCAGGCGCGCACGCAGCGAGCGCGCCGCGGCCAGGCTGTCGAGCGCGCCGACGAAGACGCGGTGCACGCCGTCGCGCTCGACCACGCGTACCACGCTCTCGCTGGCACTGAGCCCGCTCGAGCCGGCCAGCCGCGCCGCGATGTCTGCACGCAAGGCCTGCGCCGACGCTTCGATGCGAAACGCGCCGGCCTGCACTGCGAAGGTGCCGCCGGCTCCGGTGTTATTTCCAGCGCTGTTTCCTGCACTGCTGCCGCCGCCCGCGGCTGCATCGCGTGGCGAAGCGCGGGGCGGCTGTGCACGGGGCGCGGTCGCGGCGGCGCCGATGGCCGCGGTCGCTGCTGCGGCAGCCACGGGCGCTGCGGCCGCCGGGCGCACGGCGAAGCCGCGGCGCGCCGTGTCCGCATCGGCGCCGGCGGCAGCGACGGGCGTTGCGCTCGCCGTGGTCGCGGGGGATGCGGTCTGCAACGCCTGCACCCGCGGGCTCTCGCTGCTCGCCGGGACGGCAGTTGCGGTCGCGCCCGTGCTCGTTGCCGTGGCCGCTGCCGGCGTTGTCGTGCCGCCATCGGCCGGCAGCGGTGATGAAGCGACGGGTGCTGCGTCGGTCCGCCGCCGGCGCTGCGCGCAGTTGGCGCGGCGGCCGCCTCGCCGGCGGGCCGCGCAGGCCGTCCACCGCCTGCATCACGAGCGAGCAGCCTTGCAGTGCCGCCACCCCGCCCACGGCGAAGAGCAGCACGGCGAAGCGAGTACCAACGTCAGACGCTCGAACCGGAATGGGGTCATCGCGCTCGTCCTCCCGGCGCCGCCGGTGTCGTGCGGCGGTATTGTCGTCTTCGCGGCCGCTGTTGCACACGCGCACCGTGGCCGCCCGTCTCGCCCTCCTGTGGATGGCCCCATGGGCCAACGACGGTCCTCGCTGTAGGGGCGCCGAACGCAGCGTGCAGCAACGCCATCGCGCGTATCAGGAGGGGCGCGATGACGCGAGGTCGACTGAAGGGCCGCACGCGCAGCGAACGCAGCGCCGCAGCGGCGTTCGCTTCGGCCGCCGTTTCGGCCATCGCGGCGCTGTGCGCGCCGGTGGCGCTGGCGCAGGCGCCGCCGGCACCGCCGTCGTTGCCCGCTGGCGCTGCGGCCTCGGCGCGGCCAGCCCCGGGCAGCGACGCCGCGGTCGATGTGCGCCGCTACGAGATCGAAGGCAACACGCTCCTCGAAGCGGCGCGCCTCGAAGCGCTGACCGCGCCTTTCGCCGGCCGCGTGACGCTCTTGCGCCTGCGCGCCGCCGCCGCCGCGGTGCAGGACGCGTACCGCCGCGCCGGCTGGGGCGGCGTCGTGGCCTTCCTGCCCGAACAGGATTTCAAGGACGGCGTCGCACGCATCCGCGTCGTCGAAGGGCGGCTGGCGCGCTACGTCGTCAGCGAGAACAAGCACTTCAGCGCCGCCAACATCCGCGCCAGCCTGCCTTCGCTGGTGCGGGCGCGGCCGGTGAACGTGCGGCGGGTGGACAGCGAGATCCAGCTCGCCAACGAGAACCCGTCGAAGACGGTCCAGGTGCTGCTCGAGCCGGGCGACCAGCTCGGTGCCGTCAACGCCTTCGTCACCGTGCTCGACAAGCCGGCCTCGCGCTTCACCGCGCGCGACGACAACAGCGGCGGCCGCGCCGGTGGCCGCTGGCGCACCGCGCTCGGCTGGCAGCACGCGAACGTGTGGGACCTGGACCACGTGTTCGCCGTCGAAGGGCAGACCGCGCCCGCCGACCCGAGCGCGGTGAAGGTGTTCAGCACCAGCTACCGTGCGCCGCTGTACGGCCCCGCGATGGCCGTCGATGCCTACTACGCGTGGAGCAACGTCGACGGCGGCACCGTGGGCACGGCGGCAGGCGACTTGCAGTTCGCCGGCCGCGGCACGATCGCGGGCTTGCGGCTGTCGTCGTTCCTGCCGCGCTGGGGCAACACCGACCAGCGGCTCATCGTCGGGCTCGAATCGCGCGACTACCGCAACAGCTGCACGATCGCCGGCCTGCCGCCGGGGGCTTGCGGCGCCGCCGGCGAGAGCGTCTCGGTGCAGCCGGCGAGCCTTACCTACACCACGCAGGCCGCGGGCGACTGGCGCTGGGGCGCCTCGCTCGGCGTGCACCACAACCTCGCCTTCGGCGGCGAGCACGCGAGCCAGGCCGCCTTCGAAGCGGTGCGCACGGGCAGCCGACGGCGCTACACGCTGGCGCGCGGCAACGCGACGCTCGCCACCTCGTTCGCCGAAGGCAGCGGCGGCGCGATCGCACGGCTTTCCACGCAAGGCAGCCGCGAGCCGCTGGTGCCCGGCGAGATGTTCGGCATCGGCGG
>JAXMEZ010000005.1:0-137483 GCA_046348035.1 Rubrivivax sp.
TTTCGATAAGCGGCGGCTTATGAACGGCTGCGAAAAAGCCCGGCACGCGGCCGGGCTCCCTCATGGGCCGCAAAGGCGCGGCCGCCGGGCGCTACTGGTTCACCGGCGACTTCGGGTCCAGCAGCAGCGCCATCACGTCGCGGATCTGCGCTTCCGTCATCAGCGCGGAATGGCCGAAGCGCGGCATCGTCGAGCAGGCGCTGAAGCTGCGCGAGTTCCAGATCCTCATCCACGTGTACTGCACGATCGGCGCCGCGGTGGCCGAGGTGACGTCGGTGACGCCGCGGTTCTTGCCGTAGTTGTACAGGCTCGGGCCGATGGTGCCGAAGCTGATCTCGGCCTTGCCGATCTGGTGGCAGTTGTAGCAGCTGCCGCCGCCGGAGCCGGCGGCGCCGCTCGCGTCGGTCCAGGTGAAGCCGCGGCCGTTCTGCGCGATCTTCTCGCCTTCGCGCCAGTCGCCGATGTAGCGGCCGTCCGCGGGCCACTTCACGGTGGCCTTCGCGTCGGCCATCAGGCGCTCGGCAGCGGCTTCGGCGAGCGGCTTGTCCACCGAGCAGGCGTGCTGGTTGGCGTCTTGCTTGACGCGGTCGGCCTTGGCGATGCCCTGGTCGCGGAACGACGTGCGCATCGCCGCCTCGGCCTCCTTGTCCAGCTCGTCCGCCGAAGGCATGCCGGCGCAACCGAGCACCGCGGCCGTGGCCAGCGCAACGGCAGCGAGCGCCGCCGCGCGCGGCGTGCCGCGACGGCGGCGTTGAGCTTGTTCGAGATGGTCTGCTTGCATGGTCCGGTTCCTCTTCGCTATTCCCGGCTTCAGCGCTTGATCGTCGGCACGGCCGACTTCGCGCCCTTGGCGTTGACGCCCATGTACGTTCCGAGCGCAATCGTCGGCTCGGAGGCGAACACCGGGTAGGGGAACCGCATCTGCCGGAAGCAGTCGTTCAGGCGCAGCTGCATGCCCCACATCTGCCCGGCGCTGACGCGGTAGGCCGGCCAGGCTGCGAAGCCGATGCCGTCACCCGGGTTCTTGGTCAGGTTCGGCAGGTCCTGCAGGCGGATGCGCTGGCCGTCGGCGGAGTGGCAGCTCGCGCAGGAGAAGTCCATCGGCCCGCCGCGGTAGAAGAAGATGCGCTTGCCGACTTCGTAGCTGCGGCGCTCCTCGGCGTGGCCTTGCGGCAGGTTGAACGGCAGCCCCTTCGAAGCCGTGGCGACGTAGGTGGCGAGCGCCGTGATGTCGTCCTGCACGCCGCGGCCGAACGGCGTCTTGACGATCTCGTCCATGTTGTAGCCCTGCAGCGTGACCATGCAGGTGGCCAGGCGCGATTCGAGGTCCTGGACCTTCTTCGTGTCTTCGAACCAGCGCGGCAGCTCGACGAAGGCGCCCTTGACGACGCCCGGGCCCTTGCCGAGGTCGCAGCGTTCGAGGGTGGCGTTCTTCGGGCCGCGCTTGGTCTTCCACAGGCTCTCGCCCTTGGCTTCGAACAGCTCGGCCGGGTTGCCGTCGGCGAGCAGCGCGCGGTATTCGGCGATGCCGTCGGCGGCGGACTTCTGCGCCCAGGCGGGGGCCAGGGGCGCCATGGCGGCAACAGCGGCGGCGAGCGCCGCCGCGATCAGGGTCGGGGTCTGCATCATGTCTCCTCGCTGGCTGCGCAGGCCGCCTAGCGTGGGCGGCCCGTCGCGGCACTCGGTCCTCTGGGTGTCTTGCGCTGGGTCTCCCTCGCGGGCGCGCCTTCGCCGCAGCCTCGCCTCAGGCGGCGGTGACGGTGGCTTCGTCGGTGCGGCTGTCGCCCTTGTTGTCCTTCCAGGTGACGGCGATCTTGTCGCCGGCCTTGGCGCCCTTGACGACGAACTGCATGAACGGGTTCTTGGCGACGGCCGGGCCCCAGTGGGCCGTCATCACCGTCTTGCCGTTATGCGTGGCCGCCACTTCCTGGATGAACCAGGCCGGGATCGTCTTGCCGGCGCTGTCCTTGCGCTGGCCGGTCTCCATCTCGTGGCTCATCAGCACGCGCACGGTGGCCTTGTCGCCCGCCACCTGGGCGCGGATGCGCATCGGGTCTGCCATGTCGGGATCTCCTTCGTTGCGTCGGGTCTTCGCTGCTGCGTGCGCCGGCGCTCAGCCGCCGCAACCGCCGAGCGTCACCTTGATTTCCTTCACCGCGTAGAGCGCGCGGCCGTCGTTCATCAGCGCCACGGCGTAGACGTTGCTCGACTGGCCCATCTTGACGCGGGTGTTGAAGTTGGGCTCCACCGAATCGGTGACGTCGAAGACCGCGGCGAGGATGTTGGGGTTCTTCTCCACCAGCAGCGCCAGGCGCTTGACGCCCGGCAGCGTGGTGGCGCAGCCCACCGGCACGACGGCGCCGTTCTCGGCGATGTCGGGGCCCGTGAGCGTGACGCCGGGGTTGGCAGCCGGCGGCTGCGCGCCCAGCGCCTTCGCCACCTCGGCCAGCGTCTTGGCGTCGAAGGCGGCCTTGTCCCAGCCGCCGGCGCCTTGCGCGTGCGCGGCCACGGGCACGAGGCCCGCGGCGGCCAGCAGGCCGGCCACCTTCGCGCTCGCCCCGGCGAGGCCGGCCTGGCCGGCGCCGGTGAGGATGGCGCGTCGTTTGATCGTCATGGTGTGGGCTCCTCTGTCGGTCTCGTCTGTGCGGTCTCTATCGTCTGTCGTCGAGCTTGCGCTGACACTGCTGCGGCCGATGATCGTCGGCGTCTGCGTACCCACCATCGGGTCTAGCCCGAAGGCGACAAGGCGCGCATTCTGCGCGACCCTCGGCCAGTAGCCCGGATGGGTAGCCCCGGCGGGTACTGGGCGCCCTTCATGCCCTGTGCGCCCTGCGCTCCGGCCTGCACCGGTCACTTCGGGCGTTCGTCGATGCTTGCACTCACGGGCCGCGCGTGTCGATCCCACGTTGCGGACCGACGAGGCGGTTCTGCTCGGCGAGGTTGCCGTGCAGGCCGCGCCCGTGCTCGGGCAGCGAAGAGGTGATGCGCGGCTCGCCGGCGGTGCAGTTGCTCATGCAGGCGCGCGCGCGAACGTCGGGCCGGCGATTCGCGCCGCGCTGCGGCCCGATGCCGGCGCCGGGCCACAGGCCGTGCTCCGTGGTGAGGCCGTCGCGGTTGGGCAGGCGCTGCTGCACTTCGCGCATGTTGTGCTCGCCGAGCACGAACGCCTCTGGCAGCACGCCGGCGAGGTGCAGCACGTAGGCCGTGAGCGCGTAGACGTCGTCATCGGAAAGCGACTTCGGCGCGTCCCACGGCATCGCGCGGCGGATGTAGTCCCACAGCGTCGTCACGTGCGCGAGCTTCATCATCGTCGTGCGCGCCGGGTAGCTGTCGTCGGTGAGGCGCGCGACGCGGCCGCGCGCGATGTCGGCCTCGGTGGTGCCGCCCATCAGCGGCGCGAAGAACTCGTTGCTCTCGCCGAAGACGCCGTGGCAGGCGGTGCACGTCGCGTCCCACAGCACCTGGCCGCGCGCCACCGAGCCGCGCCCCGGCGGCAGGCCCTTGAAATCGGGCCGCACGTCGATGTCCCAGGCGGCGAGTTCGGCGGCCGTGGCGGGGCGGCCCCCACCCCTGCGAATCTCCCTTCGAATCTCGCTTCGAAGCCCGCTTCGAGTTTCCCCGCGAACTTCGGGGGCGATTCCGGCGTCGGCGTCGGCGGCGCCGAGGCGACGTCGGTCTGCGCCGCCAGCAGCACGAGCGCGGCGAACACAGCGCATGCGCCGCGCACGCCGCGCCGCGCCTCACGCCGGCTGCACATTGCTCACCTCGCCGCTCTCGCGCACGAGCCAGGTCTGGATCGCGTTGTTGTGGTAGACCGAACGCCGCCCACGCACGGCGCGCAGCTCGCGATACGTCGGCTGCACGGTGCCGGTGCTGTCGATGGCGCGGCTTTGCACGAAGGCGGGGCGGCCGTCCCAGCGCCAAGGCAGCGTGAAGCGCGTCAGGCACTTGTCGAGCACGGGCGGCGACAGCGTCGCGCCCTGCCAGTTGCGCCCGCCGTCCACCGACACGTCGACGCGCCTGATGCGCCCGCGCCCCGACCATGCAAGTCCCGTGATCGTGTGCCAGCCTTGCCCCAGCAGCACCTGCCCGCCCGAGGGCGTGGTGACGACGCTCTTGCACTCCTGCACGCTCGCGTACTGGCGGTGCAGGCCGCCGGGCATCAGGTCGATGTACTGCAGCGTCTCGTCCTTCGTGCCGTAGGGTTCGTCGCCCACCTCGATACGGCGCAGGTATTTCACCCAGCTCACGCCCTGCACGCCCGGCACCACCAGGCGCAGCGGGTAGCCGTTCTCGGGGCGCAGCATCTCGCCGTTCTGGCCGTAGGCGACGAGCACCTCGCCGGAGGCGACCTGTTCCATCGCGATCGTGCGCGTCAGGCCCGAGCCGTCGGCGCCTTCGGCCAGCACGTAGCGGCCGCGCTGGAGGTCGGCGCCGGCCATCTCCAGCAGCGTTCGCAGCGGCACGCCGGTGAACTCGCTGCACGAGAGCATGCCGTGCGTGTACTGCACCGTGGGCACGGCGACGCCGCCCCACTCCATGCCGGTGTTGGCGCCGCACTCGATGAAGTGGAAGCGGCTCACCGAAGGCAGCCGCATCAGCTCGTCCATCGTGAAGACGAGCGGCCGGCGCACGAGCGTCGCGTCGCTGCCGTTGACCATCAGGCGGTGCTTCCTCGGGTCGATGTCCCACCAGCCCTGATGGTGGCGCTCGAAGTGCAGCCCCGCGGGCGTGACGATGCCGAAGAGGCTTTGCAGCGGCGTGAACGACACCGAGGCCTGCGGCGTCGGCGTGAGGCCGGGGCTGGCGCGGCGCTGCACGTTCGCCTCATACCGCGAGGGCTTGCCGTAGCCATCGCTGGCCACCGGCCGGCCGAGGCCGCGGCTGTGCTCGGGCAGTTCGAGGATCGCGGGGTCGCCGTCGCTACTTGGCGCTGTTTGCGGTGGGGCGGACGTTGCCTGCGCACGCACGCGCTGCGGCGTTGTTGCGGCCGCGGCGAGCGCTGCGGTGAACGCGCCGCGGATGAAGCCGCGCCGCCCTGCGCGCGCTTCCTGCCACGCGCGGTGCACGCCGTCAGCGTCGAGGAAATTCTCCGGCGCCTTCAGCAGCAAGCCGGGGACGAAGCGCTTGTCGGGCACGGCGCGTGCGGCGTTGTCGCAGCGGGCCTGGCCGGCCCTTCGGCTCAACCCTGGCACGCCACCGACGCCGTCGCCACCAGCTCGTCGAAGAGCGCCATCGACACCGACCCCGACACCGCGAACGGGTCGAGCGCGGCGGTGGCCGAGTACTTCAGCAAGAGCGACGGATTCAGCCGCGCCAGCGCCACCTGCCCCATCGCCCAGCCTGCGAAGCGCCGCTCGGCGATCTCCTCGTACAGCATCAGCTCGGCGCCGTGGTGGCGGCGGTCGGCGACGATGCGGTTGTAGAGCTGGTTGACGGCGCCGCGCCCGCCTTCGAGCACCTGCAGGAAGATGCCCTCGCTGTGGCACAGCACGCCGGTGATGCCGTTGGCCGCGTTGTTGGCGCGGCTCGTGCGCAGGATCGCCGCGAGGTCCTCCGGCGTCAGGCCGGCCACGGCGCGGCTGGCGTACATCAGGCGCACAAGCATGATCAGCTTTCCTTGCGCTTGAGCAGCGACAGGAACTCGCGGCGCAGGTTCATGTCCTTGAGGAAGGCGCCGCGCATGACGCTGTTGACCATCGCCGTGTCGGTGTCCTTCACGCCGCGCCAGTGCATGCAGAAGTGGTCGGCCTCCATCACGATGGCCAGGCCGTCGGGTCGTACGCGCGCCTGCAGCTCGTTGGCGAGCATCGTCACCGCTTCTTCCTGGATCTGCGGCCGGCTCATCACCCAGTCGGCGATGCGCGCGTACTTGGAAAGGCCGATCAGGTTGCTGTGCTCGTTGGGCAGGATGCCGATCCACACCTTGCCGAAGATCGGCACCATGTGGTGGCTGCAGGCGCTGCGCACGTTGATCGGGCCGACGATCATCAGCTCGTTCAGGCGCTCGGCGTTGGGGAACTCGGTCACCGAGGGCATCGGCTTGTAGCGGCCGGCGAACACCTCGTCGAAGTACATCTTGGCCACGCGCTCGGCCGTCTGCTGCGTGTTGTGGTCGCCGGTGGTGTCGATGACGAGCGCGCGCAGCACTTCCTCGAGCTTGGCCGCGACCTCGGCCTTCAGCTCCGCGAGTTCGCCGGGGCGCAGGAACTCGGCGATGTTGTCGTTGGCGTGGTAGCGCCGGCCGGCTTCGACGAGCCGGTAGCGGATGCGCTCGCTGGCCGGCAGGCGTTGCAGCTCTTCCTCGCTGCGCAGCAGGCGCGGCGCGTGCGCCGCCGGAACCGCGTGTGCCGCTGAAGGCGCGAGCGTTGCAGGCGGCGCCGCCGCGGGCACGGCGAAAAACGGCTTGTCGGCCATGGGCTTGAAGCTCCTCGCTTGGGGCGAGGCATTGTGCGCCGTCGGCAAAGGCCGGGGGAATGCGAGGCCGGCGATACGAGGGTAGAGGGGCAGTCTGGTCCGCCGATAGACTGGTCGCCGTGTGCTCGCCCGTGTGTTCGCCTGTCTGTTCGCCTGTCTGTTCGCCCGTGTCTTCGTCGGCGTGTTCGACTCGTAGCGGCAAGCGCCCATGAATACGCCAGTGAATCCCGCGCTGGCGCGGCTGCTCGAACACGCCGCCGACGCCGTGGCCGCGGTGCGCGCCGGCCGCTCGCTTGCCGACGTGCTGCCGCGCGTGCCCGAGGCGTTGCGGCCCGGCGTGCAGGCGCTCGTGTTCCACGCGCTGCGTCGCCTCGGCGCGGCACAGCAGGGGCGCGCGCAACTCGCGCCGAAGACACCGCCGCCTGCGGTGGAATCGCTGCTGCTCACGGCGCTGGGGCTGCTGTGGCCGGCCGAGCCCGATGACCCCGAAGGCGGGCCGCCCTATGCCGAGCACACGCTGGTGGACCAGGCGGTGGCTGCAGCGCGCCTGCGCGTGCCCGCGGCGGCCGGCTTCGTCAACGCGGTGCTGCGCCGCTTCCTGCGCGAGCGCGCTGCCTGCGTCGAGGCGGCCGCGCATTCGCCGCTCGGCGCGTGGAACCACCCGCCGTGGTGGGTCGAGCGCTTGCGCCAGGACTGGCCCGCGCACTGGCAGACGCTGCTGCGCGAAGCGAACCGGCGGCCGCCGATGACGCTGCGCGCCAACGCGCGCCGTGGCAGCGCGGAGCAGGTCGTCGAGCGGCTGGCGCGGCACGGCATCGCCGCGCAGGTGCTGCCGCCGCTGACCCCGGCGCTGGCCGCGTATGCGAACCACGCCGTGTGGCTGCGCGAGCCGAGGCCGGTGACGCAACTGCCGGGCTTCGCCGAGGGCGAGGTGTCGGTGCAGGACGCGGCGGCGCAAGTGGCGGCGCCGCTGCTGCTGGGTGCTGCGGGCGCACTGCTGTCGTCGGGCACAGCGGTCACCTCGGCACCGCCGCTGGCGCGCCTGCGCCCCGGCGCGCGCGTGCTCGACGCTTGCGCCGCGCCGGGCGGCAAGACCGCGCACCTGCTCGAACTCGCGCCCGACATCGAGCTGCTGGCGCTGGACGCCGACGCGCAACGCCTGGCGCGCGTGCACGAGAACCTGGCGCGGCTGCACCTGGCGGGCTCGGGCTCGACATCAGCCGGCGCCGCGCAGGGCTCCGTGCAAGTGCTCGCCGCCGACGCCCGTCGCCCCGCCGCTTGGTGGGACGGCCGGCCGTTCGACGCCATCCTGCTCGACGCGCCTTGCACCGCCTCGGGCATCGTGCGCCGCCACCCCGACGTGCGCTGGCTGCGCCGGCCGCCGACATCGACTCGCTCGTGCGCGTGCAGGCCGAGCTGCTCGGCGCGCTGTGGCCGCTGCTGGCCCCCGGCGGGCGGCTGCTGTACGCGACCTGCTCGGTCTTCAAGGCCGAGGGCGGGCAGCAGATCGACGCGTTTTGCAACGCCTCGGCCCCGGCGCGGCCCGGCTGCACCCTCACTCGCCCGGGCATCTGCTGCCGCTCGCCGACAATGAAACGGCAACGGAGCCCGGCGTGCCGGCCACGTCCGCCATGTTCGCCACCACCGTGCCGGCATCGCCGCCGCGGTCGCGGCCGGCGACCCACGACGGCTTCTTCTACGCGCTGATCGAGAAGACCTAGCCCCCAAGAAGCGCCGCATGCCGCCACGCCCCGAGGTCCGCCGACGCACGCTGCTGGGCCGAGGGCCCGGCTGGCGCTGGCCGCGCTTCTTGGCCGGCCCGGCACTGCTGGCCGCACCGCCGGCGCAGGGCGCAGCAGGGTGTCGAGCTGACCTCGCTGCGCACGAGCCACGAAGACGGCGCGCTGAGCCTGGACTTCAATGCCCGCGTGGTGCTGCCGCGCGCCGTGGAAGAAGCGCTGTCGCGCGGCGTGCCGGTGTACTTCGTCGCCCAGGCCACGCTGCTGCGCAGCCGCTGGTACTGGCGCGACGAGCGCGTCGCGCGCGTCACGCGGCAGTGGCGCGTCGCCTTCCAGCCGCTCACCGGCCATTGGCGCGTCGGCCTCGGCGGCCTGAACCAGACCTATCCCACGCTCGAAGAGGCGCTCGCCTCGGCCTCGCGCGGCGCCGGCTGGAAGCTCGCCGACCTGTCGCAGATCGACCCCGACAAGGCCTACACGGTCGAGTTCGAATACCGTCTGGACATCTCGCAGCTTCCGAGCCCCATGCAGTTCGGCCTCGTGACGCAGGGCGACTGGGCGGTCGGCGTCACGCGCGCGCTGAAGGTGCAGTGAGCGCCGCGGTTCGTTGCCCATGACCTCCGCCGCCCGCTGGGCCTGGATCCTCTCGGCCGTCGTCGCCACCGGCGCGGCGCTGGTGCTGGCGTTCGTGCTCTCGTTCGCCCGGCCGGGCGGCTTCTACGAGCGCCACTTCGTGTGGCTGGTGTGGGTGAACGCCGCGGTGGCGCTGCTGCTGGTGGCGGTGCTGGTGCTCGTCGCCGTGCGCCTGGCGCTGCGCCTGAAGCGCGGCAAGTTTGGCAGCCGGCTGCTCGTCAAGCTGGCGGGCATCTTCGCGCTCGTCGGCGTGCTGCCCGGCATCGTGATCTACGCCGTGTCGTACCAGTTCGCCGCGCGCAGCATCGAGTCGTGGTTCGACGAGCGCATGGCCTCGGCGCTCGATGCCGGGCTGGCGCTCGGCAAAGGCACGCTGGACGCCTTCGCGGCCGAGCTGCTGGCCAAGGCGCGCACGGCGGCGGCACGCCTGGAGGAGCAGGGGCCGCTCTTGCCGCTGGCGCTGGAGCGCGCGCGCGAGCAGATCGGCGTGCGCCAGGCGGTGCTCGTGGGCCAGGCCGGGCAGGTGCTGCGCAGCTCCAGCGACAGCGCCAGCACGCCGGTGCACCGCCCTTCGCCGGTGCTGATGCGGCAGGCGCGCGCCAGCGGCGGCGCCAGCGTGATCGAAGGCCTCGACGAGGAGAGCGTGCACACGGGCGATGGCGCCAGCGTGCGCGCGCTCGTGCGCCTGCCCGACAACCAGATCCGCCTCGTGCCCACCGAGGAGCGCTACTTGCTCGTCGTGCAGCCGCTGCCGCGCGCGCTGGCGACGCAGGCGCTGCAGGTGCAGGCCGCCTACAGCGAGTACCAGCAGCGGGCGCTGGCGCGCGACAGCCTGCGCCAGATGTACGTGGGCACGCTGACGCTGGCGCTGATGCTGGCGGTGTTCGGCGCCGTGCTGCTGGCCATCGTGCTCGGCAACCAGCTGGCGCGGCCGCTGATCCTGCTGGCCGAAGGCGTCAAGCGCGTCGCCGCCGGCGACTACACGACGCGGCCGGTGTTTCCTTCGCACGACGAGCTTGGCGGCCTGACGCGCAGCTTCGCCGACATGACGGCGCAGGTGTCGGAGGCGCGCGAGCAGGTGCAGCGCGGCATGCTGCAGCTGGAGACCGCGCGCACGCGGCTGCAGACGATCCTCGACACGCTCTCCGCCGGCGTGATGGTGTTCGACCGCGAAGGCCTCCTGCAGACCGTGAACCCCGGCGCCACGCGCATCCTGCAGCGGCCGCTGGCGAGCTACCGCGGCAGGAAGCTCGCCGAAGTACCCGAGCTGGAAGGCTTCGCCGCGGCCATCGAGCGCCGCTTCGCGCTGCTGGCCAACAGCCCCGAGGTCGGCGAGCGCGACCAGTGGCAGGAGAGCTTCGAGCTGGCGCGCGTGGGTTCCGCGGGCACGCCGGGCGCCGGCGGCACCGATGGCGGCGCGGCGCTGTCGCTGCTGGTGCGCGGCGCGCGGCTGCCGTTCGGCGCCACGCTGGTGGTGTTCGACGACATCACCGAAGTCGTCTCGGCGCAGCGCTCGGCCGCTTGGACCGAGGTGGCGCGGCGCCTGGCGCACGAGATCAAGAACCCGCTGACGCCGATCCAGCTCTCGGCCGAGCGGCTGCAAGCCAAGCTCTCGCCCAAGCTCGAAGGCGCCGACGAGGCGCTCTTGCAGCGCTCGGTCAACACCATCGTCGCGCAGGTGGGCGCGATGCAGAGCCTCGTCAACGCCTTCCGCGACTACGCGCGGCTGCCCTCGGCGCAACTGGCGCCGGTGGACCTGAACGCGCTCGCCACCGAGGTGCTGGCGCTGTACGGCCAGGCGCAGGACAACGGCCTGCTCGCGGCGCGCCTGGGCGAAGGGCTGCCGGCGATCCAGGGCGACGCGACGCAGCTGCGCCAGGTGATCCACAACCTCGTGCAGAACGCGCTCGACGCGGTGGCCGACCGGCCCGATGGCCTCGTGGAAGTCGTCACCTCGGGCGCGCGCGGCAGCGACGGCGCCATCGCCGAAGTGCGCCTCGCCGTCATCGACAACGGCCCCGGCTTCGCCGACAAGGTGCTCAAGCGCGCCTTCGAACCCTACGTCACCACCAAGGCGCGCGGCACCGGCCTGGGCCTCGCGGTGGTGAAGAAGATCGCCGACGAACACGGGGCTCGTTTGCGCGCCGCCAACCTGCGCGCCGGCAACGAGCCGGACGCTCCGGTGACCGGGGCCCGCGTTTCGCTATCATTTTCGAACTTCGCCCCACCCAAGGCGGCCCCCCGCAACGACGACAACGCCGCCCAGAAGAGCAGTACGGGCCCGGCACCGGAGCGCACCCGGTAGCACGGTGCAGCCGCTGCGGGCTCAGGGCCCACGATTGAGTTCATGGCAACGATCCTGGTAGTCGACGACGAGTTGGGCATCCGTGCCCTGCTGTCGGAGATCCTCACCGACGAGGGGCACACCGTCGAACTGGCCGAGAACGCCGCCCAGGCGCGCCAGTTGCGCGAAGCGTTCCATCCCGACCTCGTGCTGCTGGACATCTGGATGCCCGATGTCGACGGCGTCACGTTGCTCAAGGAGTGGTCCTCGGCCAGCGTGCTGACGATGCCGGTGATCATGATGAGCGGCCACGGCACCATCGACACCGCCGTCGAGGCCACCAAGTACGGCGCCAGCGCCTTCCTCGAAAAGCCGATCACGCTGCAGAAGCTGCTGCGCGCTGTGGACGCCGCGTTGATCAAGCCCGGCGCACGCGGCGCCGCGGCCGGCGCGCCGGGCGGCAACGCCGCAGCCGCAGGGGCGCTGCGCGGCGACCCCTACGACAACGCCGCCGGGCACGCGGTGCAGGCGGTGCATGCCGCCCATGCGGTACCGGGCGCGCATGGCGCTCACGGCGCCAACGCCGTTCATTCCGCGCACGCCCTGCACGGCGCGCACGCCGCCGGCGCTGCGCTGCCGCCCGGCATGCCGGCGCTGGCCGCGCACGGCGGGCCGCTCGCCGAGCAGAGCTTCGACCTCGACCGCCCGCTGCGCGAGGCGCGCGACGCGTTCGAGAAGAGCTACTTCGAGTTCCACCTCGCCAAGGAAGGCGGCTCGATGACGCGCGTGGCCGAGAAGACGGGGCTGGAGCGCACGCACCTGTACCGCAAGCTCAAGCAGCTCGGCGTGGACCTCACGCGCAACAAGCGCAACGGCGGCTGAAGCCGGGGCCCGCGCGGGCCCTCGGTATACTGCCGCCCCTCACGGCCAGGTAGCTCAGTTGGTAGAGCAGCGGATTGAAAATCCGCGTGTCGGTGGTTCGATTCCGCCCCTGGCCACCACCCAGCCGTTTCTTGATCTCTTCCGACGCGACGATTCGCGCCATCAAGCCGAGTGACCCGCGCAAGCGCTTGAGCGATGGCGATGGGCTCGCTACTGCTGTTCGTCAAGGGCGGCGCGCATGGTTGGCGCTTCGACTATCGCTTCGGCGGCAAGCGCAACATGCTCTCGTTCGGCACCTATCCGGATACGACATTGGCCATCGCTCGCCGCAAGGCAGATGCGGTGCGTCAACTTCTTGCCGAGGGCTTCGACCCGAGCCAGAAGCGCAAGGCCGAGCGGGAGTCGTTCGAGAACGCGCGCGTGGCCGACGAGCGCAAGGCGCAGGGCCTGCCGCCGCTGGGGTCGTTCGAGGCCATCGCGCGCGAGTGGTTTGCCGTCAAGCGCGATGGGTGGGCCGCCAGCTACGCCGGCAAGATCATCGCGCGCTTCGAGGCGGATGTGTTCCCGTGGATCGGCAAGCAGCCCATCGGCAGCATCACGCCGCCGCAGTTGCTCGAGGTGCTGCGGCGCATCGAGGCGCGCGGCGTGGTCGAGACGGCGCATCGGGCTCTGCACGAGGTGACCGGACACGGCTTCCGGGCCACGGCGCGGGCCATGTTGCAGGAGCGGCTCGGCTTCGATCCGCACGTGATCGAAGCCCAGCTTGCGCACTCAGTGCGCGACAGCCTGGGCCGCGCCTACAACCGCACTGAGTTCGTCGAGCAACGGCGCAAGATGCTGCAGGCTTGGGCGGACTATCTGGACAAGCTGCGGCGCGGAGCGCCGGTGGTGCAGATCAGCCGGCGTAAGGCGTGAACCTAGGCAGCGTGCCAATCATTCCCAATTTGGGTATATTCATGCCCAATATGGGTTCGATCAGAAAGGCCGCGCTGCCGCCCCACAGCCTCGCCGATGCCTTGTTCACCGGGACGCAGCAACGCGTGCTCGCGCTGCTGTTCGGCCAGCCGGCGCGCAGCTTCTATGCGAACGAGCTGATCGGCTTGGCCGGCATGGGCTCGGGCGCGGTGCAGCGCGAGCTGACCGCGCTCGCTGGCAGCGGGCTCGTCACCGTGCGCTCGGTTGGCAACCAGAAGCACTACCAAGCTAATGCTGAAGCGCCCATCTTCGAGGAACTGAGGGGCATCGTGCAGAAGACGTTCGGCCTGGCCGAACCGCTGCGCCAGGCGCTCGCTCCGCACTTGAAGAAGTTGATTGCGGTCTTCGTCTATGGGTCGGTCGCCAAGAACACCGACACCGCGGCGAGCGACATCGACTTGATGGTAATCAGCGACGAGTTGAGCTATCCGGACCTCTTTGCATCGCTCGAAGCCGCCAGCGCTGCCATCGGGCGCACGGTGAACCCCACGATCCTCACGCGCAAGGAGCTGGCAAAGCGCGTCAAGGCCAAGGAGTCGTTCACAACCCGCGTGTTTGCGCAGTCGAAGATCTGGATCGTCGGAGACGACAGTGCCCTCGCCGCTTGAGAACCTCGCCGGCCCGGGCAAGCCCCTCCGTGCCGAGACACCGGACGCAACCGAGTTCGCGGGCCTGCTGCGATCGGGACGCACTCGCTTGAAGGACGCAAGCACCAAGAGCCTTGCGCTCGAAAGCCGCTTCGACCTCGGCTACAACGCGGCGCATGCCTTGTGCCTGGCTGCACTGCGATGGCATGGCTACCGCTCGAGCAACCGCTACATCGTCTTCCAGGTCTTGCCGCACACGCTGGGCCTCGGGCCCGAGGTGTGGCGCGTGCTGTCCAAGTGCCACGACATCCGCAATGCCAGCGAATACGAAGGCGATCTTCAGATCAACGAGCGCATCGTCGCTGACCTGCTGAGCGCGTGCAACGCAGTGCGCACCAAGGTCGACGCGCTGACGCCGCCAGCGCCGACGACGTAGCGGATCGACGAATGTGAAACGACCGGCAACGGCAACGCGTTCTTCACGGGACGTCGTTGGACGTTGCGGCATGCAGCGCGACTGCACGAGACGCCTGCGGGCCGCCACTTCGTCGGCGCGGCTGCGGGCGGACGAGCTCGAGCGCCGGCGCGGCCGTCCGCCTGTAGTAGGCCCAGGCGCCGTCAAGGCTCTCGTGGCCGCTGCGCGGCGCACGAGATCGACGATCTTGTGCTTCAGGATCGCCGTGAGCCAGGTGCGCAGCGTCGCGCGGCCGTCGAAGCGGGCGCGGCCGCTGACCACCGCTTCGAACACGTCGTGCACCAGGTCTTCGGCGAGGCTCGCATCGAGCAGCCGCCGGCGCGCGAAACGCACCAGTGCACCGCGCTCGGCCACGAGCGCCGGCCAGCCGGGCATGGTGGGCGCGGTGGTCGCGGTGGCCGCCGTGGGCGTGGCGGCGGCGAGCGTGACGGAGGTGACAGGGGCAGTGGCGGCGACGGCGGCAACAGGTTCCATGGCGGCGGCGTTCCCCTGGGGGACCGGCGAACGGTGGCGATGGCTACACTGTTCCGGCCGCGCCTCGCGCCGCTCTCACCGAAGATCACAGCGAGATCACATCGCGCTGGCATCGCCGGCACGCATCGACAACGCATCCGTAAGAAGGTGGAGGCGGCGCGCGACCCATGCCTGCATGGCCCCGAACCCGGCGATCGCCGCCGAAGCACCACACTCGGCGCTTGGCGCCGACGCTGCACACTCGGCGCTTGGCGCCGACGCTGCACACTCGGCGCTTGGCGCCGAAGCGCCAATGACCGCGCCCCGTATCCTCGTGGCCGAGGACCAGGCCGACATCCGCGACCTCATCGTGCTCAACCTGCAAGGTGCGGGCTACGAGGTGCAGGCGGTGGCCGACGGCGCGGCGGCGCTGGAAAGCCAGGCCGAGCGCGCCAGCGACCTGCTGGTGCTCGATTTGATGATGCCGGCGCTCGACGGCCTGGAAGTGTGCAAGGCGCTGCGCGCGCGCGGCCGCGCGACGCCGATCCTGATGCTCACCGCCAAGGCCACCGAACTGGACCGCGTGCTCGGCCTTGAACTCGGCGCCGACGACTACCTCACGAAGCCGTTTTCGATGGCCGAGCTGCTGGCGCGCGTGAAGGCGCTCTTGCGGCGCGCGTCGCTGCTGCGCGCGGCGCAGCAGCAGGGCGGCAGCGGCAGCGCCGCCGGTAGCGGCGCGGCGCCGGTGCGCAACGGCGAGCTGGAGATCCTGCCGGCGCGGCGCGAAGTGCGCGTCGGCGGCCGCAGCGTCGAGCTGACGGCGCTCGAATTCGACCTGCTGCTGCACTTCGCCAGCCACCCCGGGCGCGTGTTCTCGCGCGCGCAGCTTCTCGACGCGGTGTGGGGCTACTCGCACGAAGGCTACGAGCACACGGTGACGACGCACATCAACCGCGTGCGCGCCAAGATCGAAGCCGACCCGATGCGGCCGCGCTTCGTGCTCACTGTGCGCGGTGCGGGCTACAAGATGCGCGACGCCCCATGAAGGCGCGAATGAACCTGCTGCGCGACGGTTCCTTCACGCCTTCATGACGAGAGCGCGATGACCGTCCGCCTGCGCCTGGCGCTCACCGTGCTGCTGACGGGGCTGGCCACGGCGCTCGGCGTGCTCGTGACCGTGGCGCTCGCCTTCGAGCGCTTCGAGCGCGAAGCGGCCTATGCGCGCGCCGACGCCTTCCTCGGCCGCGTCGTCGCCGAGCACGCCGACCTGCCGGCGCAGCAGAAGCGCGACCCGCAGGCGTTCATCGTGTTCCTGCGCAGCCTCGTGCTGTTCGAACCGGCGAGCCAGCTGTACCTGCTCGCTGCCGACGGCACCGTGCTCGCCAGCACCGGCAGCAAGCCGCTGGCAAGCGACTTCCGGGTGGCGATCGCGCCGGTGCGGCAGGCGGCGGCGGCCGCCGCCGGCGCTGCGGCGCGTCGGCGGCAGCGCCGCCTACGTGATGGGCGACGACCCCGAGTACATGGAAGAAGACGCGGTCATCGCGGCGCGCGCGCTCGTGCTGCCGTCGATCCACGCTGGCGCCGGCCCCGCGGGCTACCTCTACCTCGTGAGCCGCAAGCCGGGGCTGCCGGCCAGCCGCCTGGCGCGCCTCGCGGCCCAACTCGCCGGGCCGGCGCTGGCGCCGGTGCTCGCGGTGGTGCTGCTGGCCACGGCACTGGCGGCGTGGATCATCGCCGCGGTGACGCGGCCGCTGGCAGTGCTCAGCGCTGCGGTGGATGGCGCCGCGCGTGCTGGCTTCGACGAAACGGCACCGGCGGCGATGCCGGCGCTGGCGGCACTCCACGCCGGCCGCGTCCGCCGCCAGAGCCTCGCCGGCGACGACGAATTCAGCCGCCTGCACCGCGGCTTCCAGGCGCTCTTGGCGAAGCTGCATGCGCAGTGGGACCGCCTGCGCCGGCTCGACGCCTTCCGCCGCGAGAGCGTGAGCAACCTCTCGCACGACCTGCGCTCGCCGCTCACCGCCGCCGCTGCGAGCCTGGAGACGCTGCAGCAGCGCTGGCGCGAAGGCGCCGCGGCCGAAGACCTGCGCCTGCTGGACGTGGCGCTGCGCAACACGCACAACGCGGCACGCCTGGTGCGCTCGCTCGGCGACCTGGCGGTGCTCGACGAGGCGAGCTTCCGCCTGCGCCTGGCGCGGCTGGATCTCGCCGAGATGCTCTCCGACATCGCGATGCGCTTCGCCGAGCGCGCGGCGCGCCAGGGCGTGACGCTCGCCTGTGACATCGAGGGCGAAGCCGAAGGGCAAGGCAACGGAAGCACGTCGCCGCTCGTGGCCGAGGTCGATGTCGAACTCGTCGAGCGCGCGCTCGCCAACCTCATCGACAACGCGCTCGCGCACACGCCCGCCGGCGGGCGCGTCGTGCTGGCGGCGCGCGCAGCCGAGGCGGTGCAGAAGCGGCCGGCAGCGTGCGGCTCAGCGTCAGCGACACCGGCGACGGCATCGCCGCCGCCGATCTCGAACATCTCTTCGACCGCCATTTCCGCGGCGGCGGCGCCGCTGAACGCGCGCGGGCGACGGCGCGCACCGACGGCGGCAAGGGCCTGGGCCTCGCGATCGTGCAGCGCATCGTCGAACTGCACGGCGGCCGCGTCGCCGTCACCAGCGAGCCCGGCCGCGGCACTTCGGTGATGCTCGAATTGCCGGTGCAGCCGGGCTGATACCGAATCGCATTCGTTCCCAGACACCGTTCGCGCTGAGCCCGTCGAAGCGGCTTCGAAGGGCGAGGAGAGGCTTCGACAGGCAGGTCCTGAGCTCGTCGAAGGGCTCAGCCCGAACCGACTCCTCTCCTTGCACATCACCGCTGCCGGCCGCGCCGGCCCGGATAAGCCCGCCAAACCGGCGCCTGCTCCGCCGATCGGCGGCCGGCCCGCGGCCCGAGACTGCAAAGATGACAGTCGATGCGGTCCTCGTGCTCCAGCGCAGCGACGTGGCGCGCATTGCGGCCGCGCCCGAGCGCCTGGCCGGCGCGCGGCTGGTGTTCGTCGACCCGGGCCTCCTGGACGACGCCGCGCAGCGCGGCCTGACGCAGCGCTTCGCCTACGAGTACCGGCGCCTGGACCTGGGGCCGGACATGCAGGCGCGCGCCGCCAGCGAAGCCATCGCCCGCGCCACGCTCGTCGATCTGCAACTCAGCGCCGAGCGCGAGCGGCTCTT
Source organism: Rubrivivax sp. (assembly GCA_046348035.1). GTDB lineage: Bacteria > Pseudomonadota > Gammaproteobacteria > Burkholderiales > Burkholderiaceae_C > Rubrivivax. The sequence goes on from JAXMEZ010000005.1 coordinate 17,661, forward strand.
CGGTGGCGGCGCCGCCGATCCCGGTGCGCCTGCCACGCCGTTCACCGGCTGGGACGTGGGCCTCTTCTTCCTCGCGCTGCAGCGCGCCGCCGTGGCGCGCGCGCTGGCGCAGGCGATCGCCGCCAGCTTCAAGGAATCGAGCATCGGGCTGCTCAGGCCGAGCAACGCGCAGCAGATGTACTTCGATTCCTTCATCTCGGCCGACCTCGTCGGCCGGGATCCGCAGCGCTTCTCGATCGTCGACCGCTACGACGATGCGCGCTGGCAGCGCCCCGACGCCTACGACCAGGTGCTCGACGCGCAGGCGATGGGCGCGCTCCTGGCCCGCGGCGTCATCTCGCTCGTGAGCCACGTGCCCACCTGCTTCTACGACCGCGCCTGGCTGGCCGACGAAGTGGCGCGCTCGCACGCCTTCACGCTCGACCTGCCGAGCCCCTTCTGGGACGTGCCGCTGCACCGCGGCGCGCCGCTGCTGGTGCCGCGCACGAATCTCGCCGCCGAGGCCGACGTTGCCGAATACGGCGCCCGCGCCCTGCGCATCTTCGACACGCTGCTCGGCGACCTGCTGCCGCAGCAGCGCGCGCGCGAGGAGCAGTTGAACGCGTGGGCGGCGCGCGCGCGCTGGCAGGCGCTGAACTACCTGCAGCTTCGCAACGCCTTCGCACGCATGGCCCAGGTCACCGCGGTGCCGCAGTTCCTGCTCGCCGATCAGGACACCGGGCTCAACGGGCCGCTCTTCTCGACGGCAGCGCGCATCGGCGCGGCGATCACCGTCGTGCCGCATTCGGGCCATGTGTCGATGCTGCTGCCGCACGGCCAGCGCGTGCAGGTGGTCGAGCGCGCCGGCTACGGCTGCGCGCCGCGCACGCTGCTCGGGCAGGCGCTGCCGGTGCGGCCGGTGCGCTTCAACCAGCAGGCGGCGCGGCGGCCGCTGCACACGGCGCCGCACGCGCCGAGGCGCGCGGCGACGCTGTGCCTGCTGCTGAACAGCTTCAACACCGAGGGCTTGAGCCACGTCGACGCACATGCGCTGGCCGAGTTCTACCGGCCGCTGGCAGCGTTGTGCGAACGGCACGGAGTCAAGCTCGTGCTGCGCCCGAAGCCCGGCGCGCCGGCCTTGGCTGTGCTGGCGGGGGCACTGGACGTGCCGCCGGCGCAACTCGCCGGCGCGGTGCAGCAGCCGCTGGCCGAGCTCGCGCAGGCGAGCGACCTCTGCATCGCCTGGGGCGAGCCGACGACCGGCATCGCCCCGTTTCTCGACGCCGGCTGCCTCGTGCTGCAAGTGATGCGAGAACGCTGGCCGGTGGACTACCTCGTGTGCATGCCGCTCGTTCGCGACGGCGTCGTGCCGACGCTGGCGCCGGCCGCGGCGCTGGAACTGGTGAAGCGCCAGCTCGAGCAGCCCGCGCTGCTGGCCGCCGACACGGCGCGCCAGAGCGCCGCTTTCGACGCTCGCGCCGCCGGCGCGCACGAGCACCTGTTCGACCACACCATCGAGCCGCTGCAGCGCGCCGCCGCCTGAGCGAGCCGCGCCGCCGACGCCTTCCTTTCCCTGCCCTCAGCCACAAGAACACGAATCGACTTTCCTCCCTCGCACCGCCATGCTCAACGACCAGTCCCTCCTCGTCACCGGCGGCACCGGCAGCTTCGGCCGCGCCTTCGTCCGCACCGTGCTCGAACGCTTCCCGCGCGTGAAGCGCCTCGTCATCTTCTCGCGCGACGAGTTGAAGCAGTTCGAGATGGCGCAGCAGTTTCCGAAGACGCAGTACCCGTTCCTGCGCTTCTTCATCGGCGACGTGCGCGACGCCGCGCGCCTGAAGCGGGCGATGGAAGGCATTGACATCGTCGTGCACGCCGCGGCGCTGAAGCAGGTGCCGGCAGCCGAATACAACCCGATGGAGGCGATCAAGACCAACGTGCTCGGGGCGCAGAACGTCATCGAGGCCTGCCTCGATTCGGACGTGAAGCGCGTCGTCGCGCTGTCCACCGACAAGGCCGCCGCGCCGATCAACCTCTACGGCGCCACCAAGCTGTGCAGCGACAAGCTCTTCGTCGCCGCCAACAACATCCGCGGCAGCCGCGACCTGCGCTTCTCGGTCGTGCGCTACGGCAACGTCATGGGCAGCCGCGGCTCGGTGATCCCGTTCTTCCTCGGTCAGCGCGAGCAGGGCGTGCTGCCAATCACGCACCCGGACATGACGCGCTTCAACATCTCGCTGGACGACGGCGTGGCGATGGTGCTGTGGAGCATCGAGCACGCCTGGGGCGGCGAGATCCTCGTGCCCAAGATCCCGAGCTACCGCATCACTGACGTCGCCGACGCCGTGGCACCGGCGGCGCGCAAGCGCATCGTCGGCATCCGCCCGGGCGAGAAGCTGCACGAGGAGATGATCACCGCCAGCGACAGCCCCAACACGGTGGACCTCGGCCGCTACTTCGCCATCCTGCCCGGCGGCGCCGACTACGCGATCGACGACTACTGCGCCCGCATGGGCGGCACCCGCGTGCAGCCCGGCTTCAGCTACGACAGCGGCAGCAACAACGACTTCCTCTCGGTGCCGCAGCTGCGCGCGCTCATCGACAAGCACGTGGAGAACCCCCTTGTTGCCCATCACTGAACGCACGCAGCCGCAGCCGCGGCCCGAACCGGTTGCCGCACAGCGCGGCCCCGTGGTCGTGCTCGGCCACACGGGCCTGCTCGGCCAGGCGGTCATGCGCGTGGCGGCTCAGCGGGGCCTGCGCACGCTCGGCATCTCCAGCCGCACCGTGCCGGGGCTCAACCTGGCGCGCCAGGCGGACCTGGCGCCGTTCCTCGACCCGCTGGCGCCGTCGCTGGTGATCAACGCGGCCGCGATCACCGACTTCGCCGCCAACGAGGCCGACCCCTCGGCGGCGCACGAAGTGCACGTGCGCCTGCCCGGGCTGCTGGCCGACTGGGGCCGGCATCGCGGCGTGCCGTGGGTGCAGGTGTCCACCGACCACTACTGGAACGACATCGAGAACGAGCTGCACGACGAAGCGGCGCCGGTGAGCCCGCCCAACGTCTACGCGCGCAGCAAGCACGCCGGCGAGGAGCTGGCGCTGCGCGACCCGTGCTGCCTGGTGCTGCGCACCAACATCGTCGGCTTCCGCGGCCGCGCCGGCGCACCGACGTTCGCCGAGTGGGCCGTCAACGCACTCGCCGGCGGCCAGCCTTTCGACGCCTACACAAACGTGTGGGCCAGCAGCATCGAGGTGGGCCAGTTCGCCGAGGCGCTGTTCGACCTCGTGCAAGGCGGCGTGCGCGGCTTGCTGAACCTGGCCAGCCGCGACTCGCTGTCGAAGGCCGACTTCATCGCCGCGCTGGCACGCGCCGCCGGCTACGACCCGCAGCTGGCGCGCCGCACCGAGCGCCCGAGCCGCCAATGGCCGCGCCGCGCCAACGCGATGGGCCTGGACGTGACGCGCGCCGAGGCGCTGCTCGGCCGCGACCTGCCCACCGCCGACGAAGTGATCGAGGCGATCGTCGCCAACCCGGCGATGCCCAAGGTCACGCTGCGCTTCGACCTCGGCGCCAGCACCGTGCCGGCACCGCTGATGTCGCTGGCGCCGCTGGCCGACAGCGCCGCTTCGGACGGCGGCGAATGACGAGGACCGAAGCGATGCCGCTCGCCCACTCCGCTGTCTCCGCAAACCTCTGCGCAATCGCCGCAGCCCGAGCCCGTGCGCATCGGCCAGCGCCTGCTCGCGCTCGATGCGCCCACCTACTTCATCGCCGACATCGCCGCCAACCACGACGGTGACCTCGAGCGCGCGAAGGCGCTGATCTGGCTGGCGCGCGAGGCCGGTGCCGACTGCGCCAAGTTCCAGCACTTCAAGGCCGAGAAGATCGTCAGCGACCGCGGCTTCAAGGCGCTGGGCGCCCAGCTCGGCCACCAGGCGAAGTGGGACAAGCCGGTGTTCGACGTCTACCGCGCCTACGAACTCAACCGCGAGTGGAACGACGAACTCGCAGCCACCGCGCGCGCCGCCGGCATCCACTTCATGACCACGCCGTACGACGTGGAAGCGGTGGCGAGCGTCGACGCGCTCGTGAGCGCGTGGAAGATCGGCTCGGGCGACATCACCTGGGTCGAGTTCATCCGCCAGGTCGCCGGCACCGGCAAGCCGCTGCTGCTGGCCACCGGCGCCAGCCAGATGGCCGATGTCGAGCGCGCCGTGCGCGCGGTGCTCGCCGTCAACCGGCAGCTCGTGCTCATGCAGTGCAACACCAACTACACCGGGTCGCTCGCGAACTTCCGCCACATCAACCTGAACGTGCTGAAGACCTACGCGGCGCGCTGGCCTTCGGTGCTGCTCGGCCTGTCGGACCATTCGCCCGGCCACGCCACGGTGCTGGGCGCGGTGGCGCTCGGCGCGCGCGCGGTGGAGAAGCACTTCACCGACGACAACGCGCGCACCGGCCCCGACCACGGCTTCGCGATGAACCCGGCCACGTGGCGCGAGATGGTCGAGCGCACGCGCGAGCTGGAAGCCGCGCTCGGCGACGGCATCAAGCGCGTCGAGGCCAACGAGGTGCAGTCGGCCGTGCTGCAGCAGCGCTGCCTGCGCGCGCGGCGCGATCTCGCCGGCGGCACCGTGCTCACTGCCGACGACCTGGAGCCGCTGCGCCCGGCGCCGGCCGGCGCGGCGCGGCCGTACGAGCTCTCGGCGCTCATCGGCCGCCGGCTGCGCCATGCGCGCCTGGCCGGCGATGCGCTCGCTTTCGACGACCTCGAGCCGGCGAGCGTGGACCCGCGCACCGCGGCCACGCTCGCGCGCAAGGCCGAGCCGAGCGCCGTCGTCGCGCACTGATCGACGCGGCCACGCGAGAAAGGACGCCAGCGATGCTCTGCGGCAAGACCGTCGGCCTGCGCGCGATCGAATCGCACGACCTGCCGCAACTGCTGGCCTGGCGCAACGACCCGCGCCTGCGCCGCTACTTCCGCGAGGTCCGCGAGCTGAACCTGGCGCAGCAGCGGCAGTGGTTCGAAACGCGCGTCAACAACGACCCGGCGACGCGCATGTTCGCCATCGTCGAGCGCGGATGCAGTGGCGGCCACAACGCCGGCCGCCTGCTCGGCGCCTGCGGCCTGTGCTACATCGACTGGGTCAACCGCACGGCCGACTTCAGCCTCTACATCGGCGCCGACGACCTCTACATCGACGAGCGCTTCGCACCCGATGCCGCGGTGGCGATGATCGACTACGGCTTCGACGAGCTCGGCCTGCACCGGCTGTGGTCGGAGATCTACAGCTTCGATGCGCCGAAGCAGCGCTTGTTCGCCGCGCTCGGCTTCGCGCTCGACGGCCGCCACCGCCAGACGCACTGGGCCGAAGGCGCGTGGCACGACTCGCTGTACTACTCGCTGCTTGCCACCGACCGCCGGCCTGAATTGCCGGTAGCACCGGCGCCGCCGGCGACGGAAAGCAAGGCCGAAGGAAAGTGACCCCTCCGATGAAGAACCTCGCCGTCATCCCCGCCCGCGGCGGCAGCAAGCGCATCCCGCGCAAGAACATCCGCGCCTTCGCCGGCTTGCCGATGATCGCCTACGCCATCGCCGCCGCGCGCGCGAGCGAACTCTTCGACGAGGTCGTCGTCAGCACCGACGACGACGAGATCGCCGCCGTCGCCGCCGCGCACGGCGCGACGGTGCCGTTCCGCCGCCCGGCCGAGCTGGCCGACGACCAGACGACGACGGTGCCGGTGATCGCGCACGCGGCGCAGTGGTTCGTCGAGCGCGGCCGCGCGCCGGCGGCGGTGTGCTGCATCTACCCCTGCGTGCCGCTCCTGCGCGCCGAAGACCTGCGCGGCGCGTACGAGATGTTCAGCGAACGCGGCGCCGAGTACGTGTACCCGGTGGTGCAGTTCCACAGCTCGCCGTGGCGCGGCATGCGCCGGCCGGAGAACGGGCCGATGCAGTTCGTGCACCCCGAGTACGAGCTGACGCGAACGCAGGACCTGGAGAAGATGTACTTCGACGCCGGCCAGTTCTACTGGGGTAAGGCCTCGGCCTGGTGCGCGGGGCTGCGCATGCACTCCAACGGCCACGGCTACGTGGTCGAGGGCCACCGCGTGGTGGACATCGACACGCCCGAGGACTGGAAGCGCGCCGAGCTGATCGCCCGCGCGCTGTAGCGGCGCGGCTCTGCTGCGCGCTTCTCTTCCGGCGCTGCTGCCTAACGCGCAGGACGCGCGGGACTTCCGGGCAGGCGCGCGAGCGGATTCGCGAGAGCGCTTGCGGCAGCAAGCCGCCGCGCCCGGTGAGCTGGCGCGTGATGGCGGCCTTCACCACGCTGCTGAACGGCGGCAGCCGCTCGGCCGCACCGAGCAATGCGCGCCGCGCCAGCTTCGCGGGCCGTGCTCGTCGGTGAAGAGCTTGACGATCGCGTTCGTGCCGAGGTAGGTCGGCAGCGTCGTGCGCCGGTGTTCGTCGCCGTAGCGCGCGAGCACGGCCGCGTCGCCGATGTCGCGGCCGGCGGCGCGCGCAGCAGCGAGTTCGCGCGCCAGCACTTCCACGCCGTAGAGGCCGAAGTTGTAGCCGTGCGCGGTGACCGGGTGCATGCCCACGGCCGCGTCGCCGATGAGCGCGAAGCGCGGTGCGGTGAAGCGGTGCGCGTACACGCCCACCAGCGGGTAGTGGTGGCGCGGCCCGGCAGCGCCGCTGATGCGGCCGAGCGCGGCCGGCGCCTGCGCCTGCACGCGGGCGGCGAAGGCAGCGTCGTCCAGCGCCAGCCATTCGCTCGCGCGGTCGGAGGCCAGCGTCACCACGGCCGAGGACCGGCGGCCGTTCAGCGGCAGCAGCGCCAGCGTGTTGCCGTAGCGGAAGCATTCCAGGCGATGCCTTCGGCGTCGTTGTCGTGCGCGACGCGGCCGACGACGACGCTGCGCGCGAAGTCGTGCATCGAAGCGCCGATGCCCGCGAGCCGCCGCATCTGCGAGAAGCGGCTGTCGGCGGCGACCATGAGCTTCGCCGCGTGCGTGCTGCCGTCGGCGAGCGTCAGGCGCGCCGCGTCGGCGCCGAGCGCAACGCCGTGACGCGCGCATCGGACAGCACCTCGACGCCGCGGCGGCTCTCGGCGGCGCGCAGCGCGGCGTCGCGGATCAAATGGTTGGGCACCAGCCAGCCGAGCGCTTCGAGCCCGCTGCCTTGCGACGAGAAGCGCAGCGCCGCCGGCGAGTCGCCGTCGAGCACGCGCGCTTCGCGCAGCGGCGCGATCTCGTCGGCCGCGATGCGCTTCCACAAGCCGAGCTTCTCCATCACCGCGCGTGCGCGGTGCGTCAGCGCGATCTCGCGCCCGTCCTCGGCCGGGTTGTCGAGCGCGGTGCGGGCGGCCTGCTCGAGCACGCGCACGGAAAGGCCGGCATCGGCCAGCGCGCAGGCCAGCGCCAGGCCCGCGGGGCCGGCACCGACGACGAGGACATCGAAGGGTTCGCTCATGATCCGGCGAATCATGGCCGGCGGTCCTGACAGCGGCCTTGACCGAAGTCATCGGGCCACTCCTCTCCCGCACGCGAAGCCGCAGGCTTCGCTCGAGTGCGGCAGAGGGCAGGTGAGGGCTCGCTCGTCTGCGGAACATCCGCTCTCGCCCCAACCCTCTGCCGCGCCGCGGAAAGGGTGCGAAGGCGTCAGGCCGGCACGACGCGGAACAGGTACTGGAACACCTCGGCGTCGGCGGCGGCCTGGTCGGCGTCGCTGCCGGCGGCGCGCGCGATGGCGCGGATGCCGTGCATCAGCTCGGCCGGCGGCGTGGCGGCAACGCGCCGCGCGACGCCGGTGTCGACGCGCCAACCGGCATCGCGCCACATCTCGAGCAGCGTCGTGCGCGTGAACCAGCGCAGGTGCGTGCGGTCCAGGAGGCCGCTGTCTTCGTAGCGGAAGAGCCCCGTGGCCAGCCGCATCTGCACGCTCCAGTGCTGGCCGTTGGGGATGCAGGCGACGAGGCAGCCCTCGGGCGCGATGCGCTCGCGGATGCAGCGCAGCAGTCGCCACGGGTCGCGCAGGTGCTCCAGGCAGTCGCCGAAGACCCAGCAGTCGCTCGGGAACAGCACCTCGAACTTCTCGTCCTCGAACTTCTCGATGTCGCCGGCGAGCGCCGTGTCGCAATGCGTTGCCGCGGCGGCGGCGTAGTCGGGGTCGATGTCGATGCCGGTGTAGCGCGTGCCGGGGTTCGCGCTTCGGTATGCGGCGGCGAGCGCGCCTTGCATGCAGCCGACCTCGACGACGTGGCGCGCGCCCTCGGGCATCAGCGCCAGCAGGTCGCGGTTGACGACGTTGTGCGCCGGCGTCTGCTTCATCAACGCAGCCATTCGCTCACTCCCCGGCCGAGCGAAATCAGGTTCGCGTTCAGCTCCTGCCCGTCGGCCAGCGCGTTGACGACGCTCACGCGCAGGTTGAAATGGTCGGCCTCGGCGGCCATCACGTCGAAGAGGCTGCGCCGGCCGAGCTGCTGCCATTGCTGCAGCGTGGCGTTGCGCACCTGCTGCGAGTCGCGCAGCACGGCTTCGGTGCGGCGCAGGCGGTCGAAGCTCGCCAGCGCCTGCTCGTGCACTTCGGCGACGCGGAAGCGCTTGGCCTCGATGGTGTCGGCGCGCTGCATCTCGGCAGCGCGGGCGCGCTTGCGCGCCGCGTCGGTGGCCGGCGGCACACCGGGGCTCGTGAGCGGGATGTTGACGTTGATGCCGATGGCGTAGCTGCTGTTGCGCACCGAGCCGCGCGTGCCGCCGCGGCCCCACGACTGCGTGCCGCTGACGTTCCAGCCCACCTGCGCTCTCGTGCCCGCGGCCACCGCGTCGACGTAGTGGTGCATCGCCGCCGCCTGCGCGGTGAGCGCGGCCACTTCGCTGCTGCGCTCGACGTCGGCCACCAGCTGCGGCAGCGGTTCGACATCGAGCAGCAGCGAAGGCAAGCCTTCGCCGCTGGGCAGCGTGTCGCCCACCAGCCGCTTCAGCCGCCACTCGGTCTGCTTCAACTGCGACTGCGCACCGGCGAGCGAGATCTCCGCCTGCTGCAGCGACTTCTGCGCCTGCGACAGTTCGCTGGCGCGGCCGCGGTCGGCGCGCACGATCGTCTGCAGCGCATCGACGAGGCAGGCCATCTTGCGCACATACTGGCTGTAGACGACGCCTTGCTGCTGGTAGCGGCTGCGCTCGAACGCCAGCGATACGGTGGTGAGCGCGATCTGCTCCTGCACGTTGAGCTGGCCGTGCCGCGCCGATTCGGCCATCTGCGTGCGCCAGTCGACCAGGCGGTCGATGCGGCCGCCGTCGTAGAGGATCTGGCCGACGTTGACCGAGCCGCGCAACTGCACGGCCGAGGTTTCGCTGCCGGCCAGCGACTGCGAGCCGCCGGGGCCGACGCCGCCGCCGACACTCGCCTGGACGGCCTTGGCGGCGCGCGTCTCGCGGATGTCGTCTTCGGCCGCGTCGGCGAGCAACTGCGCCGCGCCGACCTGGTGGCTGCGGGCGATGGCATCGCGAACGAGCGACTGGAGCTGGCCGCGTGCGAGCGTGGCGGCGCTCGGCACGGCGGCCGCGCTGGAAGCGGCGGCAGCGGCTGCGGGGGCGGCGTCCTCGTCGATGCAATTGGCTGAGGCGCTGGCCGCGGCGCACGCTGCGACTACGGCGGCAGCAAGGCGCGCGAACGTGCGCGGCGAACGAAGCGAGGGAAGCGAAAGCAAAGCGGAGCGCGACATCGTCGAAACAAGAGCGCGGCGACGGACGGCCGCGCCGCCACAGTCTGGCCGCCGCCTGTGCCCGCATTCGCCGGATGTCGAGGGGGAAGGCGGCGCTTTTCGGAGGGCGTGGCGGCAAAGGGCCGCGCGGGCAGGGCGCGGCGCTTATGTTCGGCGGCTCCTCGCTGGCGCTCGGAGCTGCCCTGCGCTGCTCGAACTCCTGGCCCGCGGCCAACTCGCTTCGCTCACTTCGTTCGCTCCGCTCAGACAGTGGCCGCGAGTCAGTCTTGGATGCGCGTGAGTACACGCGCGGCCAGGAGTTCTGCGCTGCTCGGCGCCTTCGTGCGCGCCGCACCCTGCCCGTGCGGCCCTTTGCGGCACCGGCGCTGGTGCTCCAAGGATCTCGGCGCCACCGCCTGCGCCGAACGCAGAAATCCGAGGCGACGGGAATCAGCCCGGCCGCACGCCGAACAACCACGCCAGCGTGCTGAAGCTCGCGAAGGCGAGCACGGTGCTCGTGAGGATGATGCGCGCGATGCGGCCGTTGTCGGCGCCGAACCGTTCGGCCAGCAGCGACACGTTGCTGGCGCTCGGCAGCGCCGCGGCCAGCGTCAGCGCCACGAGCTGCGTGGCGGTGAGCGACAACCCGAGCGCGCGCACCGCCAGGCCGAGCGTGAACACGAGCAGCGGGTGCAGGAAGAGCTTCACCAGCGCCACCGGCACGAAGTCGATGGGCGCGGTGCGATGGTGCGCGTGCTGGCCGGCGCGGAACAGCACGGCACCGATGGTGAACAGGGCCACCGGCGTGGCCGCGTCGGCGAGCAGCCGCACCACCACCTCCACCGGCCCGGCGAGCTTGAAGCCGCCTGCGGAGGCGAGCGCGCCGAGCGCGATGGCCCACGGCAGCGGGTTCGACACGGCGGCGCGCAGCGCCCGCGCCAGCGCCGCACGCGCGCCGGCGCCGTGGTCGGCGGCCGCCGTGGCGGCCTCGGCCAGCGCGATGCACAGCGAACTCGTGACGAAGAGGTCGACGAGCAGCGTCGTCATCACCGGCGCTGTGGCCGCCGGGCCCAGCAGCGCGGCCAGCATCGGCAGGCCCATGAAGCCGGTGTTCGGGAACGCGGCCACCAGCGCGCCGAAGCTCGCGTCCTTCAACCGCACGCGCGCGTTGAGCGAGAACGCGAGCGTGACGAAGACGATCAGGAGCGCCGCCAGCAGCCACACCGCGAACGCCGCCGGGTTCAGCGATTCGAGCACCGGCGCGTTGTTGCCGAAGCGAAAGAGCATGCACGGCAGCGCGAAGTACAGGACGAACGCGTTGAGCCCGGGAATCGCGCTTTCGGGCAGCACATGCCGGCGCGCCGCCAGGTAGCCGGCGAGCACGAGCGCGAAGAAGGGCACCGTGACGGCGAGGATGGCTTGCATGGCGCGGCGCGCGAGTATCGCCGCCGGGCAGGATTGCATGGCGGGCCGCGGGCGCACCGCGCGGCCGCTGGCTATGCTTGCCGCCCTCGTTCGCAACTGCCGGGCGCCCAGCCGCGTGAGCCCGCGCCCGATCTGCCATGGCCATGATCGAATCCTCGCCCCCGCCTTCGGGCCGCTCGCCCGTGCGGCGTTTCTTCTGCGGCCTCGCGGCGCTGCTGGACGGCACGCGGCGGCTCGTGCTGAACCTGTTGCTGCTGCTCGTCGTGGCCTTGATCGCGGCGCTGCTCTGGCAGCGGCTGCATACGCCGGCGCTGGCCGAGAAGACGACGCTGGTGCTGGACCTTTCCGGGGCCATCGTCGACCAGCCGCGTACCGGCAGCCTGCGCAGCCGCCTGCTGGCGCAGCTGCGCGGACAGGGCGGCGCCGAAGCGCAGACGCGGTTGCGCGACGTGCTGGCGGTGCTCGATGCCGCGGCGCACGACGAGCAGGTGACGCAGGCGCTGCTGCTCACCGACGACCTCGGCCCCACGGGCCTCGCCACACTGCGCGAGGTGGCCGCCGCCATCGAGCGCTTCAAGGCCGCGGGCAAGAAGGTCGTGCCTGGGCAGCGGCTACGAGCAGCGCCAGGATGGCCTTGCCGCCTTCGCCGACGAGGATGCCCCGGATGGGCACGGTGTACATCGAGGGTTATGGCCGCTACCGCACCTACTACCGCGAGGCCTTCGACCGCTGGGCGTGAGCGCCAACGTCGTGCGTGCCGGCAAAAAGTTCAAGAACGCCGCCGAGAACTTCGGCGGAACGGGCCGAGCCCGGAGACGGTGGAATCGGACTGGGCGCTGTACGGCTCAAGGACGAGCTGGACCGCCGGCACGAACGGGTGCGCGGCAAGCTGCCCGCCGGAAGCGTGATGGCCTACATCGACGGCCTGCCTCGGCACGCTGCAGGCGGTGGGCGGCGACACCGCGAAGCTCGCTGTCGCGAGCAAGCTCGTCGATGCGCTGAAGACGCGCGACGAGGCGCAAGCTCCTCATCGAGCGCGGCGCCGAGGACACCGCGGCGAAGACGTTCCGGCAGGTGTCGCTGGCCGAGTACCGCGCGCGACATCGATCCGGACAAGGGCACGACGGCTCGGCGAGGCGATCGGCGTCATCGTCGCGCAGGGCGAGATCGTCGACGGCCGCGCCGGCCCCGGCACCGTGGGCGGGCTTTCCACCGCCGAGCAGATCCGCAAGGCGCGCGAAGCCGACGACGCAAGGCGATCGTGCTGCGCGTCAATTCGCCTGGCGGCAGCCCTCGCCGGCAGCGAACTCGTGCGCCGCGAACTCGAGCTGGCGCGCGCCGCCGGCAAGCCGGCGGTGTCGATGGGCGATGTCGCGGCCTCGGGCGGCTACTGGATCTCGATGGCCGCCGACGAGGTGATCGCCGACGAGGCGACGACCACCGGCTCGATCGGCGTCGTCGGCATGATGCCCAGCGCCGAGGAGGCGCTCGGCAAGCTCGGCATCCACAGCGCCGGCACGACGACCACGTGGCTGGCCGGCGCGATGGACGAGCTGCGCAAGCCCGAGCCGCGCCTCGGTGGCGGCGGTGCAGTCGACGATCGACCACGCCTACGACCACTTCGTCGGCCTCGTGGCCGCGCAGCGCAAGCTCACGCGCGAGCAGGTCGAGGCGGTGGCGCAAGGGCGCGTGCGGAGCGGCAAGGACGCGCGCGAGCGCGCGCTCGTGGACCGGCAAGGCAGCTGGGCCGACGCAGTGGCCGCGGCGCGCCAGCGCCAAGCTCGGCGCGACGCCGCGACTGCGCTACTTCGAGGCCGACCGGGCCGGCTGCGCGGCTGCTGGCGGCGTTCGGCGTGGACGAATGGCGCGGCTGGCCGCCGCGGCGCTGGCGGTGCTGTGGGCGCGAAAGCGACGTCGGCGAGTCGTCGAGCATCACCGGCGCGATGCCGGCCGGCACGGTTGCAGCAGCGCTGCCGCCAGCGGCGACGCAACGGCGTGGCTCGCCGAACTGGGCTGGCTCGCCGACGTGGCCACGCGCCGGTGCCTTTCGCCACCGCGACCCATTGCCTGTGCGCGGCGCCGTGAATGGCGCGGGCAGTGGCGCCATGAATGGCGTTGTGAATGGCGCCGTGATCGGCCGCGTCGGGCGCGCCGTCGCTGCGGCGTCGTTGCTGGCAGCCGCACTGCTGGCGGCAGCGCCGACCGCGCACGCCCAGGACGAAGTGCTCTTCATCACCACGCCCGACCGCGACCGCGGCGATGCTCGAACTGGCCGCGGTGAACGAGCGCGATTACGTGCTCGACCTCGGCTCGGGCGACGGCCGCATCGTCATCACCGCGGCGAAGCGTTTCGGTGCCAGCGGCTCGGGCGTGGAGATCGTTCCCGACCTCGTGCGCAGAGCCGCGACAACGCGCGGCCGGCGTCGCGGCGCGCGCCGAGTTCCGCGAGCAGGACCTCTTCGCCACCGACCTTTCGCGCGCGACGAAAGGTGGACGATGTACCTGCCGCCTGGAGGTGAAACCTGCAGCTTCGTCCGCGCCTGCTGGCAATGGCGCCGGGCACGCGCATCGTCTCGCACGACTGGGACATGGGCGAATGGCAGCCCGACCGCGAGCTGACTTTGGATGTACCCGACAAGGCGATCGGCCGCGAGAAGAAGTCGCGCGTGATGCTGTAGGTGGTGCTGGCGCTCGTGCAGGGCACGTGGTGCAGCGCCGGCCGAGGCGCGACGCCGGCGGCAGCGACAAGCACGATTTGCGTTCGACCTCGACGCAGCGTTTCCAGCGCTCGGCCACGCTGCAACAGGTGCGCGGCACGAATGGCGCCGGCGACTACCCGGCGCCGGTGGCCGTGTTCGACGGCCGCATCGACGGACTCAACCTGCGCATCGAGAGCGACGACGGCGCAGGCGCAATTGCGCGCCGCGCCCTGAAGGCGCAACGCTGCAATTGGTGCAAATGAGCGGCGCCGGCGCGGGCTATGCCGGCCGTGTGTTCCGCCGCGCCGCCGCGGCCGGCTGCTGGTGCGCAAGCAACCCGCGGCGTTTCGGGCGGGTTGCGCAGCGCTACTTGATCGCGAAGTCTTCGAGCTTGCGGCTCGGCGGCCAGCGCGGTGCGCAGCCACACCGGCCGTTTGCCGCGGCCGGCCCAGGTGTTGCCGTTCTCGTCGCGGAATTTCGGGGCCACCTTGCGGCCGCTCGCCGACGTGGCCTTGCGCGGCCGCCCGGGTCAGGTCGGGCTTGCGCTGCTCCTTGGCGCGGCGTTGCGCGTGCCGCCGAAGCCCAGGTCACCAGCGGTCAGGCCGTAGGTGTCGATCGCGCCGCGGATCTTGGCGATCACGTCGCTGACCTCGGAGCGGCGCTGCTTCTCGGCTTCGACCTTAGCGCTGGGCCTGCGATTCCGTTTGGAGGGATCTGGTTGATACGTCTTCTGCGTCATTTCATTTCCGGTGTGGGAAGGAAAACTCCCTGGCTCGCTTCTATCGCGCCCCGCTTGCTTTGCTCGCCCGCTCGATCCCGGGGCGAACGCATTCTAGGCACGATATTCGCAATCGAACGAGGGGCGTGGTCATTCGGCGACACGTCGAGACTTCGACATTTTTGGGGGGCATGCCCCGGCGCGCGGGGAGGCCGTGCCATCATCGCACCATGATCACGCTGCACTATTACCCGGGCAACGCCAGCTTCGCCGTGCACGTTCTGCTGCGCGAAATCGGCGTGCCGTTCGAACTGCAACTCGTCGATCGGGCGAAACAGGCGCACAAGGCCGAGGCCTACCTGAAACTCAATCCGAACGGCCTCATTCCGGTGCTCGTCGATGGCGCCGACGTGCTGTACGAAACAGCGGCGATCCTGCTGCACCTGGCCGACACGCACCCGCAAGCCGGCCTCGTGCCCGCCCTCGGCAGCCGCGAACGGGCGCATTTCTACAAGTGGCTGTTCTGGCTGAGCAACACGATGCAGGCGGCGATGCAGCCGTTCTTCTACCCCGACCGCTGGGTGGACGATGGCAACAAGGCCGGTGCGGCGCAGGTGAAGGCGCGTGCGCAGGCGCGCCTGGACGGTTGCCTGCAACAGGTGGATGCGCACCTCGCCAGCCACGGCGGGCCGTGGTTCCACGGCAGCCGCTACAGCGCCGCCGATCCGCTCGTGTTCATGCTGTGCCGCTGGACGCGTGGCTTCACCGGCAGCCGGCCGGCGCGCGACTATCCGGCCATCGGCCCGTACCTGCAACGCATGCTCGAACGCACGGCCGTGAAGCAGGTTTTCGAAGCGGAGAAACTGGCGCCGCCGCTGGTTTGAGCGTCGCGGCGAAAGCCCGCCGCGCCGCCTTCAGAGCGAACCGCTGCCGCGCAGCTTCTCGAGCCGCAGCGCGAGCGCCTGCCGTTTCTCCGACAAGCGCTGGCGCAAGGCGCGCGCTGCGGCTTCGTCGCAGCCGGGCTGGGCGGCCATTGCATCGAGCTCGGCTTGCAGCGCGGCGATTTCCTGCATCGCCTCCACCTCGGGCGGCACGACGCCGGCGTCCTTGAGGATCTTCATCGGCATGCGGAATTCGACCGGCGTTTCCGCGTAGCCGTCGCCCAGATCGAGCGGTTTGCCGAAACTCGGTGCGCTGCGCAATTCGCCGCTCTTCTCGCTTTCGGCGAGATGGCGGCCGATCTCGTCCTCGACGAGGCGCAGGCGCTGTTCCTTCTTCTCCTGCGCCGTTGGCTTGTCGGGCGAACTCATCGCGGCACCTTCGCGCTGCGCGGGCGCGGGCCGATCAGGCCCGTTCCCCGCCCGAATCGCCCAGCGCCTGCAACCAATGGCGCGTCAGCGGCGTCACCGGCTTGCTCATGCCGCGTTCGTTGACGAGCGCGCGGCCCATGCCGCGGTGGCCGCCGCCGGCCGCGGCGGCGAGCAGCGTCAGGTCGATCAGGTCGCGCTGTGCGTGGCTGCCGCCGAAGCGCTGCGCCAGCGTGCGGATCGGGTAGATCTGCTCGCAGGCGGCAGCCGCTGCGCCGCGCTGCCAGGCGAGCAGGCCGCGCATCAGCGGCAGGCCCACTTCGCGCGCCATCTGGTGGTTGGTGCGGCGCGCGTCTTCGGGGGTCATCGCGCGTTCGGCGCAGCGAGCCACCCACGCTTCGGCGCGGTGCAGTTCGCCGGCACCCAGCATCGCCAGTACCGCGTGCACGTCGTTGAACGCGTAGTAGCCGGCGGCACCCGCACCGCCGTGCTCGCCGAGGTCCCAGCCTTGCAGCAAGGCGGCGCAGCGCTCGGACACGTCCTCGCCCAGCAGGTGCAGCCGCCACAGCATCGCCGCGGCGTCCACGCGCTGCAGCGTGATCTGCAAAGCGAGAGCCGCAGGAGTGGCCGTCGACGACGCGCAGCACGCCGGCGATGTCCAGCGCTTGCCTTGAAGAGCGCCTTGTGCCACCACAGGTGCCCCGCGGCCGTTGCCTTCGCTCCACACGCCCTGGTGCTGGCGCAGCCACGCCCCGCCTTCCTCGAAGCGGCCCTGCATCTCCATCACGTGTGCCACGGCATGCACCGCCCACGGCGCGCGCGGCTCGATGGCGAGCGCGCGCCGGCCCGCTTCCTCGGCCTGCGGCTGCAGATTGCATTCCTCCAGGCCGAAGGCGTACAGCGCCAGCACGTGTGCGTACAGCGGGTCGCCTTCGTCCCACTCGGGCAAGGCGCGCGCGGGCCGGCCGCGCAGGCCGGCGGCGTCGCCGCGGTAGAAGTCCCACAGCTGCGCCCATTGCAGCGCCAGCGCGTCGCGCGGGTGCTCGACGAGCAATTCGTCCCAGGTGCGGCAGGCGTTGTGCCAGCGGCCTTCGAGCACCTGCTGCACCGCTTCGAGGTGGGCGCGTTCGCGCGGCGTCGCGTGCTCGGTGCGGTCGCGCGCGGCGGCCAGGTGCGCCGCGGCTTCGGGCACGAGGGCCGGCTCGGTGAGGCTGAGCAGGAACCCCGCCTTCATCAGGTGCGGCAGCGCCCAGCCGGGGTCGGCGGCGATCGCCGTGTCGAGGTCGGCGAGGGGCACGTCGTAGAACGACATCATCCGCCACAGCGCGCGCTCGGCCGCTTCGCGCGCCGCGGCGCTGCCGCTCGCGCAGGGGTTGCCGCGGGGATCCTGGTGCGCCATTCGGCCGGACTGTAGCGCGAGGAGGCAGCCGGCTCTTCCGGCGCCGCGGCCTGCCTTGACGAAGCAACCGGCCGCAGCGTAACATCAGCGTATTACGAAACGTATCACGCTCTCATGACGACGATGCTCTCGCTTCGGCTCTCCAGCGAACAGGAGAAGCGGCTGACGACGCTGGCGGCGCGGCGTGGGATGACGCGCAGCGAATGGCTGCGCATGGCCATCGAGCAGCAGATGGCCGCCGCCGATGCGGCCGTGGACAGCCACGCGATCTATCTCGAACTGACGGCGCCGCTGGCCAACCTGCCCGGCAGCGGCCGCACCGACGCGGCACGGCAGCACAGCCGGGTACTGAAGAGCAAGCTGCATGCGGCCCGTCGTCGTTGATACCGGGCCCCTGGTGGCCTATTTCGACCGCGACGATCACGACCATGCCAGCGTGCACGCCTGGTTTGCCGGCCAGGCCTCGAAGCACCGGCTGCTGACGACCGAGGCCGTAGTCACCGAGGCCACGCACCTGCTCGATTTCAACGTTGCCGTGCAGACCGCGTTCCTGGCCTGGGCCGCACGGGCGATGGTCGTCACGGCGGTGCCGCAAGCCGTCTATGAAGAGCTGGCGGCCTGGATGACCGGATACACCAAGGTACCGATGGACTTCGCCGACGCCACCGTGCTGTGGCTGTACCGCGAGACCCGTGAAGCGCAGATCCTCACGCTCGAATAGCGCGGCTTCGGTCTTCCGGCTGCCGGGCCAGGGCAAGAAGCGGCCGGCGACGGTGCAACTCGCTGGCTAGAGGCGCCGGCAGCCGCACGGCCAGGCCTTCAGCGCAGCGGCCGGGCGCAGCGCATGAAGGCGCGCCAGGCGCAGCGCCGAGATCGTCGTGGCGCCGGCCGATGATCTCGTCTGCAGGCCGATCGGCAAACCGGCGCTGTCGTGCGCACCAAGGCACGCTCACCGCCGGCTGCTCGCGCTCATGTTGTACGGCAGCGTGAAGGCGATGTGCGCCATCGTCGTCAGCGGGTCGTTGGTGGGGCTCGCCACTCGGCCGGGTAGGTGACGACCGGCGACACCGGCGAGAGAACGAAGTCGGGCGGCGCGCGGCCACCGCTGCCTCGCGCGCAGCATGCCGATCTGGCTGAAGCCGTGGAAGAAACCGGCCGTACTCGTGCGCTCGCCCATGGCCGCCCACTGGCGGATGTACGGCAGCACCTTGTCGCGCCGCGCCGCGGGCAGGGCGCCGATGTCGACCAGCTGCGCACGCGCCAGAAGAGGTTGATGCCCTCGGCCATCTCGGCGGTGAGGAAGGGCTTCATCGGCACGATGGCGGCACCGGCCTGTTCGAACAGGCGCGCGGCGCGCTGCAGCGCGGCGGCGGTGTCGGCACTCGGCGGCAGGCCCCAGCCGGCCTCGGCCAGGACGCCGATCCTGAGCCCCTTCAGCGCCTCCAACCCCTTTACTTCCTTTACTCCCTTCAGTCCATTCACTTCGAGCGTCAGGTCGCCCCAGGCGATGTCCTCGTGCGGCAGGCTCGTCGTGTCGCGCCAGTCGGGGCGGGCGAGTGCGGCCATCATCAGCGCGGCGTCGGTGACGGTGCGCGTCATCGGCCCGGCGACGCGGCCGATGTAGGGTGGCTTGATCGGCACGCGGCCGTTGCTCGGCTTGAGACCGACGACACCGCACCAGCCGGCGGGCAGGCGGATCGAGCCGCCGATGTCGGTGCCCACGTGCAGAGGGCCGTAGCCGGCCGCCGCGGCGGCGCCGGCGCCGGCGCTGCTGCCGCCGGGGTTCTTCGACAAGTCCCACGGGTTGCGCGCCAGCGCGTGGAAGGTGGAAAGGCCCGAGCTGAGCATGCCGTAGTCGGGCATCGTCGTCTTGGCCAGCAGCACGCAGCCGGCTTCGGCCAGGCGCGCCGCGGGCGGTGCGTCTTCGGCTGCGGGCGTCAGGTCGGTGGCCGCGGTGCCCAGCGGCACCGGCGTGCCCTTCGTCGCGACGTTCTCCTTGATCGTCACCGGCACGCCGTCCAGCGGCGAGCGCGGCGCACCGCGCTGCCAGCGCGCTTCGGCCTCCTTCGCTGCCGCGAGCGCGCGTTCGGGCGCGTAGGCGTAGAGCGCGTGCAGATGCGGTTCCCAGCGCGCGATGTGGGCGATGACGGCCTGCGTCACCTCCACCGGCGAGAGGCGCTTGGCGGCGTAGGCGGCCGAAAGCTCGGCGGCGCTGAGGTCGTGAAGGTCGGCCATCGTGTGCGTGTTCGTCTGCTGTTTGTGGGGGTCGTCGTATTCGCGCGCGGCAGCGAAGCAGGCCGTGAGCGAGGCGTCAACGAAGCGCTAAAGATGCGTGGCGCGAAAGCGCGCCAGCCGCTCGGCCGCCTGCTTGCGCACGTAGCTGCGCATCGGCGGCAGCGCGCCGAAGAGGCGCCCCGGCCAGCCGAGCGCCTGCGCGGCCCAGGCGCGGAAGTCGAAGCGGTCGACGTGGCGGAGGATGAGCCCGTCGGCGCTGAACTCGAAGGTCGAGTCGACGACGTTGCGCACCGGGCGGTCGTCGGTGCCGTAGAGGTACGTCACCTCCCAGTGGGCGCTGCCCTCGAGGCCTTCGACGTGGATGTCGCCGGCCTCCAGCGACCACATGTCGCCGCTGCGCTTGCGCGCCGAGCGGCACAGCATGCGCCACATGGCGCCGATCTCGGCCGCGCCGTGCAGCGAGAACAGCGGGTCCTCGAACGTCGCCTGCGGCGCGTACAGCGCCTGCATCGCCTCGCCGTCGCGCTTCTCGAACGCGGCGTAGAGGCGCTGCAACGTGTGCAGGCGGCCGGCGGCGAGGCCGGCCTCTTCGAGCATCATGGCGGGCTCAGCCCCAGCTCACCGCGCCCATGTCGTTGGCGAAGATCGGCGAGCTGTTCCACAGGCCCTTCAGGCCGCGCTTGAACACCGCCACCTGCGCCGGGTTCCAGATGAAGACGTTGACGCAGTCCTCGGCCAGCTGGCGCTGGATGGCCTGCCACAGGCGCGCCTTCTCCTTCGCGTCGCTGGTGGCGGCGAGCTGGCTCACGAGGCCGCGGAACTTGGCGCTGTCGTAGCCGAAGTAGTAGTTCGGGTCGGCGTACGCGGTGGCGTAGTCCAGCGGCTCGACGTGGTTGATGATCGTGAGATCGAAGTTGCCCTTGAACGGCCCCGACAGCCACTGCGCCCACTCGACGTTCTCGATCTTCGCGTTGATGCCCACCTTCGCGAGTTGCGCCGCGATGATCTCGCCGCCCTTGCGCGCATACGGCGGCGGCGGCAGCGTCAGCGTCACGTTCAATGGCGTCGCATCGCCGGCTTCCTTCAGCAGTGCCTTGGCCTTCTCGGGGTCGTACGGGTACATCTTCGTCAGGTCGAGGTACCCGGCGTCGGTGGGCGCGAAGTGGCTGCCGATGGCACGCCCCAAGCCCTCCTGCGCGCCGTCGATGAACGCCTGGCGGTCGACGGCATGCGCCAGCGCGCGGCGAACGCGCACGTCGTTGAACGGGGGCTTGCGGTTGTTGACCGACATGATGCCCTTGCCGGCCGTGCTGCCGATTTCGACGACGAAACGCTTGTCGGCCTGGAACTGCTTGAGCGACTGGAAGGCGGCGAAGCGCGGCATGCCGTCGATGTCGCCGGCCAGCAGCGCCGCCACCTGCGCCGCGGGGTCGTTGATGAAGCGGAAGGTCGCCTTGGCGAGCTTCACCTTCGCCGCGTCGCGATACGTGGGCGACTTCGCCAGCACGACCGAGCTGCCCTTGTTCCACGCCTCGACGACGAAGGGGCCCGTGCCCACCGGCTTGCTCGCCGCCTGCGCGACGCTGCCCGGGTGCAGGATGACGGCGGTGTTCTCGCCCAGGCGGAACGGCAGCGAGGCGTCGGGCTGGTTCAGCACCAGCGTCAGCGAATGCGGGTCGTGCACGACGACGCTGGAGATGTTCTCGAACAGCGCCTTCTTCGCCTTGTTCGTGCTCTTGGGGTCCTTGGCGCGCTCGAAGCTGAACTTCACGGCGTTGGCGTCGAAGGCGGCGCCGTCGCTGTACTTGACGCCTTTCTTCAGCTGGAAGGTGCAGGCCTTGCCGTCCGGCGCCAGCGTCCAGCTCTCGGCCAGGAGCGGCGTCACCGCGCCGTCCATGCCGATCTTCGTGAGCCCTTCGAGCACGTTGTAGTGGACGATCTCGCCGATGGCCGCGGCGGCGCCGGCCGTGGGGTCCAGCCCCGGCGGCTCGAGCACCATGCCGAGCACGACCGCGTCGCGGCGCCGCTGCGCGAAGGCGGCAGGCCCGGCGATGGTCAGCGGCACGGCGGCGGCCAGGCTGTGGATCACGGTGCGGCGTTTGACGTTCGGCATCGCTTCTTCTCCTCTTGGCATCAGGGGCATCAGGGGGCGTGAGGGCGGGGCGGGCGGCGGCAAGGAATTGCGGAATTGCGCAGCCCGGCGACGGCGGATTCTGCGACAGCGGCAGAAGGCGGCCGGCAAGCCGGTATTCGCGGCGGTATTCGGCGCTTGGCCGCCGCGGCCCGGCGGGCACGATGCCGGCATGTCCTCCGCGCCGGAGGCCGGCATGCCGGCCGCCCATTCGTTGCAGCTGCTGCCCGGCGAGCGCCTGGTGCTGTTCTTCGTGCGACTCGATCGCGCGGCAACGGTGCTCACGGCGCGCCCGCCGCGCTTCCTGGAGGGGCTGCGCGCGGCGGTGGATCTGCTCGGGTTCGCCGAGTTGCAGCGCGAGGAAGAAGACCGGCTCGACGAACTGTTGCCCTGGGCGGGCGCGGTCTAGGGCCCGTTCGCACTGGCATCTTTGGTGTGAACGGTACTCGCCCTTCGATACGCCGGCAGGCGTACCCTGTCCTGAGCTTGGCGAAGGATCAGGGCGAACGGTGGTTCTCAACGCCAGGCGCTGCCGCCAGCAGCCGCTGGTGTGTAGGTGCTCCGGCGCGCGGAAGAGGCGGTCGGGGTCGCCGCGTTCGACGACATGGCCGTTCTGCAGCACGATCACCTCGTCGCACACCAGGTCCACCACCGCGAGGTCGTGGCCGATGAAGTTGAGTAGCCAGACCGTAGCGGTCCTGCAGATCCTGCATCAGGTTGAGCACCTGCGCCTGCACGCTCACGTCGAGCGCGCTCACCGGTTCGTCGGCGACGATGAGCTTCGCCGCGTGATGAGCGCGCGCGCGATGGCGATGCGCTGGCGCTGGCCGCCGCTGAACTCGTGCGGATACTTCTGCGAGGTCGCTGGCGCGCGCAGGCCCACCGCATCGAGCGCCTCGCCGGCGCGCTCGCGCCGTTCGGCGACTCCGGCGCCGTGCAGCACGGCCACCGGCTCCGACACCGTCTGCAGCACCGTGCGCCGCGGGTCGAGCGAGCCGTAGGGATCCTGGAACACCATCTGCAGCTTGGCGCGCTGCTGGGCGCAAGGCGGCGGCGTCCAGCGCGTGCAGGTCCACGCCATCGAGCCGCACCGTGCCGGTCGTTGCGTTCGAGCGCCATCGCCGCGCCGCCGTGCTCTTGCCAGAGCCCGATTCGCCGACGATGCCGAGGCTCTTGCCCGCGTGCAGCGTGAAGCTCACGCCGGCGAGCGCCATCACCTCGGGCGCAGGCGAGAACAGGTTCTGGCGCGGCAGGCGGTAGCGTTGCCCAGGTGCTCGGCGACGAGCAGTGCGCGCCTGGATGGTGCTTGCACTCGCGCTCACGCCACACCGCCCACCGCTTCTTGCACCGGCTTCGCGGTGAACACCGCATCCATGTGCAGGCAGCGCGCCGCGTGGCCGGGGCCAACCACCACCTCCGGCGGCAGGCGCCGCGCGGCACCGTCGGCCACGCGCGGGCAGCGGTCGGCGAACGGGCAGCCCGCGGCAGGGTCAGCCAGCTCCGGCACGCGGCCGGGAATCGTCGCCGGCGTGCCGCGCGCCAGCCCGAGGCGCGGCCGGGCCGCGAACAAGCCCTGCGTGTACGGGTGCGCGCGCTTGTCGAACAAGCTCCGCCGTCGGCCCGCTCTCGGCCACCGTGCCGCCGTACATCACGTGCACGCGCTCGACCATGTCGGCCATCACGCCCAGGTTGTGGCTGATCAGCACGAGGCCCATGCCGTCCTCGCGCACGAGTTCGCTGATGAGGTTCAGCACCTCGCGCTGGATCGTCACGTCCAGCGCCGTCGTCGGCTCGTCGGCGACGAGCAGGTCGGGCCCGCAGGCCAGCGCGATGGCGATCACCACGCGCTGCCGCTGCCCGCCCGAGAGCTGGTGCGGCCAGGCATCGAGCCGCGCCTTCGCCTGCGGCAGCTGCACGCGTTCGAGCAGCCGCAGCGCCTCGGCGCGCGCGGCCGAGGCGCCAAGGCCCTTGTGCAGCCGCAGCGGCTCGGCGATCTGGTCGCCGACGCGATGCAAAGGGTTCAGCGCCGTCATCGGCTCCTGGAACACCATGCCGATGCGGTTGCCGCGCAGCTTGCACAACTCGGGCTCGGGCAGCGTGGTGAGCTCGATGCCGTCGAAGCGGATCGACCCGGCCACGCGCGCCCCTTCGGGCAAGAGGCCCATCAACGCCAGCGCCGTGATGCTCTTGCCGCACCCCGACTCGCCGATGAGCCCGAGCGTGCTGCCCCGTTCGAGCGCGAACGACACCTCGCGCAACGCATCCGCCGGCCCGCGCTGCGTTTGCAGCGTGACGCGCAGGCGGGAGACTTCGAGGAGGGGCATGCGGGGGGACGATAGCGCAGGGGGGAAGTGCTTCGATCAACGGGCGGCGCTGGGCCGGAGACGATCGTCCTCGCCGAAACCAAGCCAGCCGACAGCTGGCTCGATCCGGCCGCGCTTGGCCGCGCGTTCGAAGGCGCCCAGCACCGCGTCGTCGCTGCGCTCGTAGTAGTCGCGCGCGGTGACGACGTCGAATTCGTCCTTGCCGGCGACAACCAGACGGCCCCAGCACTCGCTGTTGTTGCGCAGGACGAACAAGAGAGCGCGCTGGCCTCGAAAGGTGATTTCACGACAGGCGCTGATGAGCATGATTGCAACCCTCCGATCACGCGCCACGCAGCACGCTGAACTCGCGGAACAGGCGCGCCGGCAGCGGAACGGCGAGTCGCCACACGATACTCATCGGCCGCTCGCCTTCAGCCGATTCGAGCGTCAGTGGTCCGCAGGCGCGATAGGCATCGCCCTTCCTTGCTCTGACAAAGAGCTGGAAAGTCCATCCGTTGGCCGGGCTTTCGAGATAGCGCCTGCCGCGCTTGGTGTGTGGGGCGGTGCTGTTCGGTGTTTGCCAGTGGAACTGCTCCGGACTGATGGCAAAGTCCTTGTACGAAACGCGCTCGTGAAACCCTTCGCTCTTGTCCAGAGTGACGAAGAACAGTTCCCGGCGTTGGTCCAACTGCGAAAGCACGCCGCCATCGAACGGCAGCCGCTGTTGCGCGGTCAGCCAACCGACGGCCGTCAGCACTTCGCGCACGCCGTACGCGGCGTGCAGGCACAGCGGCGTGGCCTCGAGTCCGGGCATCGCTGTCGAGACAAGATCCGAGCGCGCCTCCAGCAGCGGCCAAAGCTCATTCAGTTCGTCGCGGATCGCCGGATGGGCGCCGAGGCGACCGAAAAACGCGATGGGATCGCCCAGTCGCTCGCGGCCGGCGTCGACTTGGTAGGCGAGCATCTGCGCCAGCACGACCTGCTGCGGATCGACAGGCGCCGCGGTCGCCTCGCCGCGGGCCGCCTTGGCCAGCATGCTCAGGCGTCGAGGGTCATCGACATGCAGCAGGCTCGCCAGCCGGCGGCTGAAGTACTGCTCCTCGGGACCCGGCTCCGCGACGATGAGCCCGGCGCTTCGGCGCAGCGTCGTCCAGCCGCTCAACTGCTTGCCGGTACTGGCGCGGTAGACGTCTTCGAGTTCAAGGGCCTGGTGATCAAGGAACTCGCGCAGCGGCGGCGCCTGGACCGTTCCCCTTAGCGCCATGTAGGCCAGCAGCTCGGCTGTCAGGCGCGGCCAGCTGTTGACCGTCAGCGTGCGCAGCGAGGCCAGCACCTGCTGCCGCGTCTTCGGTTGCAGCTCGATATGGCAACCGGGCGGCAGGCGACCGAACCCTTGTTCGCATTGTTCGACGAGTTCGCGCCGCGAGAGACCGGTCAGCGTGGACAGCAGGCGATCGAAGCGGTAGTCGGTTCGATGCTGGCCGACGAAATCGAGGACGAGGCACGATTCCTTCTTCGGCGGCGCCAGGCGCAGCCCGCGTCCGATCTGCTGCTGGAAGAGCACCGGGCTTTGCGTCGGCCGCAGCAGCAGCAGCGTGTCGACCATCGGCAGGTCGATCCCTTCGTTGTAGAGGTCCACCGTCACCAGCGCGCACAGCTTGCCGGCCATCAGGAGCTTGGGCGCGTCATCCCGCTCGTCCCTGGGCGTGTCGCCGAAGACGCAGCGGGCGGGCAGCCCCGCCGCGTTCAGCGTCGCTGCCATGAAGCGGGCATGTCGGACAGTCACGCAGAACACCAGGGCCTTGCATGCGCGCGGGTTGGCGGCCAGTCGCCGCCATTCGTCGATGACGAGCTTGGCGCGGACGTGGTTGTCGGAAACGAGGACGTCGAGTGCCGCAACTTCGCCCGGCATGTGCCAAGGGACGTCACGGAAGTCCGTCTGATCGTCGCACGCGAAGTACTCGAACGGCGCGAGCAGCTGGAGGTCGAGGGCGTGCCACAGCCGCAACTCGACCGCGGGCCGACCGTCGGGCCGCGCGTTGAAGTGCTGAAGAATCGGCCTGCCGTCGGTTCGCTCAGGTGTCGCCGTCAGCCCGAGCAGCACCTTCGGTTCGACGGCGGTGATGAACGCCTCGAAGCGGTCAGCGGCCAGGCGGTGGCACTCATCGACAACAACGACGTTCCAGTGCGCCGCGCCGAGCTGGGCGACCAAGCCTCGCGCGTGCACGCCGTCGATGGTGGCGAAGAGGTGGTCGTGGCTGGCGGGTTCCTCGCCGCCGGCCAGCAGGGTCCCGAAAGTTCGGTCGCGCAGCACTTCGCGATAGGTGCGTTGCGCCTGCTCCAGGATCTCGCGCCGGTGGGCCACGAAGAGCAGCCTCGGGTAGCCCCCTTGCTCGCGGTGCAGCCGCCGGTAGTCCAGGGCGGCCAGCACGGTCTTGCCGGTCCCGGTGGCGGCAACGACGAGGTTGCGCCACCGGCCGTGCGCCCTTTCGCTGGCGAGCTGGTCGAGCATCTCCTGCTGGTAGCTCTTGGGCTGCAGATCGAAGAACGTCACAAGCGCCGCGCTGGCGCCATCCGGCCGCTCCTGCTGCAGCGCTTCTCGCAGCTTCGTGCGATGAGCTTCGCTGCCCGCATCGAAATGCTGGAACTCGGGGTCGGCCCACAGCGTTTCGAAATGCGCAACGGCATGCTCGAAGAGCGCCGTTTGCGAGCGCTGGGCGATCTTGACCGTCCATTCCAGGCCGCCGGTGAGCGCGGCGCCCGTCAGATTGGCGCTGCCGACGTAAGCGCTGCCGAAGCCCGTCGCGCGGCGAAAGATCCAGGCTTTCGCATGCAGGCGGGTGCGCCGGCCGTCGAGAGAGACGCGCACTTCGCAACCCGGCAGCCGTGCCAGCCGTTCCAGCGCTTCGGCCTCGGTGTTGGCCATGTAGGTCGTGGTCAGCACCCGCAGCCTCGTCCGCGTCTGGCCTTGCGCGTCAAGCGCAGACAGGCGGCTCAATTCGCCTTCGAGTTTGCGCAAGCCGGAGACGGTGATGAAGCTGATGAGAACGTCGACGTGGTCGGCCGAGTCGAGCTCGCGCCGCAGTTCCTGCAAGAGCGATGGCGTGCCGCGGCCGGCTGTGAAGAGCCAAGGTGCCGACAGGCCGAGTTCGGGCGCAGGCCGGCCCGCGGTGTCTCCGCCCAGCGCGACGAGGCGGCGCGGCGGTGCGGCGATGAGGTCGATGACTTCGGCGGCGCCACGAGCGTCAGCCCCCAAGCCCGCCAGACGCTCGCGCAATGCGACGAGCAGTCCGTTGACCAGAGCCAGTTCGTGCTGTTGCCGCTGGCCGTCGGGAAGGTCGTCCAGCGCGTCGCCGAGTTGCCGCGCCAGCGCCTCGGCCAGATAGGCCGTCGCTTCGGCGGCTAACGGCTGCAAGTCCGCGGCTTCGCTACCGAGACGTGACGAAATGCCTTCGGTAACGAGCAGGTCGTACAAGCCCTTGGGCAAACTCATCGCGGGCGCAGGATAACGGCGAACAGCGGCACGGCAAGTCGCACGTTCTGCAGCCGCTACCGGCTGGAGAAGCATCGCGGGCGCGGTTGCAGCGGCTCGCCGAGCGACCGACGACGCCCTCACCCTTCCGCCGCAATCTGCCTCAACGCCCTCTCGAACACCTCTGGCGTCTGCGCCCCTTCGATGAGGTGGCGCCGGTCGACGACGATGGCGGGCACGGCATGGATGCCGGCCTGTTGCCATTGCTGCTCGGCCGCGCGCACTTCACTGGCGTACTCGTCGCCGTCGAGGATCTGTGCGGCGCGCGTGGCGTCCAGGTCCACGCGGGCGGCCAGGTCCAGCAGCACTTCGCGGCTGCCGGGGTTGCGGGCTTCGCCGTGGTAGGCCTGCAAGAGCGCCGTCTTGAGTTCGCGCTGCTTGCCTTCCTCGCCCGCCCACATGAGCAGGCGGTGCGCGTCGAAGGTGTTCCACACGTGCGGCCGTTCGCCGAAAGTGAAGCCGACCGCGGCGCCGCGCTCGCGGATGCGGTCCTGGTTGACGCGGATCTGCGCTTCGTCGAGGCCGTCTTTCGCGCCGCGGTAGGCCACGGTGTCGGCGCCCTCGGGCGGCATGTCGGGGTTCAGCTCGAACGGCTGGAAGTGCCATTCGATCTCGATGTCGGGCGCGACGCGGCGCGCCGCTTCGGCCAGCGAATGCAGGCCGATGGCGCACCAGGGGCAAGCCACGTCGGAGACGAAGTCGATTCTGAGGGTGCGCATGAAGACGGTTCCTTGGTCGGCGAGTCGTCCGCCGGTCTGCCGGGCGGCCTCGCGGCCGGCGGCCTGGCGGCCAGGCGGCCTCAGCGTACAGGCGACGCGACCGCCTTGCGCGGCCGCCAGGGCAGAGGCTGCGGCCGATTGACGGACACAACACAAATGTTTAATCTGCACCAGGCATGAACTCGGCCGAGTTCAAGCGCTGGCGCGCCAGGCAAGGCGCCACGTTCTCGCCCGGCAGAGGTTCGAACCTGAAGGTCACGCTCAACGGCCGCCATTCCGTCTGCCGATGCACTCCGCGGAACTGAAAACAGGCACCGTCGAGGCGATCAAGAAGCAGCTCGGACTCAAGTGATGCCCAGGACCATGTTCGACTATCCCGTCGTCCTTACGCCGCAGCCCGAAGGCGGCTATACGGTCGCCTTCCCCGACGTTCCTGAAGCCATCACCCAGGGCGAGGACGAAGACGAGGCGCTGCTGTACGCCGTCGACGCCCTCGAAGCGGCGTTGTCCTTCTACGTCGACAACCGCAAGCCGGTGCCGACGCCGAGCAAGCCTCGGCGCGGCCAGAGGGTCGTGCACCCGAGCGCGCTGGAGTCGGCGAAGCCGGCGATCTACACCGAGATGCTGGCGCAAGGGGTGCGCAAGTCCGACCTTGCCCGCAAGCTGGGCTGGCACCTGCCGCAGGTCGATCGCCTGCTCGATCTGAACCACGCCAGCCGCATGGAGCACCTCGAATCGGCGGCGCGCATTCTCGGCAAGGAACTGCGGCTGTCGGTCGTGTGAGGACGCGCTCTCACTACACCCTCACCGCTGCCGCGCCAGCTTCGGGTCGAGCAGGTCGCGCAGGCCGTCGCCCATCAGGTTCAGGCCGAGCACGCTGAGCATGATGGCCACGCCGGGGTACACCGCCAGCAGCGGCGCCTGGAACATCTGCGTCTGCGCTTCGTTGAGCATGCGGCCCCAGCTCGGCTGCGGCGGCTGCGTGCCCAGGCCCAGGTAGCTCAGCGCTGCCTCGGCGAGGATGGCGGTGGCGAACGAGATGCTCGCCTGCACGATCAAAGGGCTCGCGATGTTGGGCAGCACGTGGTCGACGGTGATGCGCCACGGCCCCTTGCCCGCAGCGCGCGCGGCGGTGACGTATTCGCGCGCCCACACCGCGTTGGCGCTGCCGCGCGCGATGCGCGCGAAGACCGGGATGTTGAAGATGCCGATGGCGACGATGCTCATCACGAGCCCCGGGCCGTAGATGGCGGTGAGCATGATCGCCGACAGCAGCGCCGGGAAGGCGAAGGTGAAGTCGCTGGCGCGCATCACGAGTTCTTCGACCCAGCCGCGGTTCTCGGAGCGCGATGCCGAAGCGAGGCAGCCGAGCGCGACGCCGATCAGGAGGCCGATGCCCACCGCGATGACACCGACGACGATGCTGTTCTGCGAGCCCACCAGCAGCTGCGAGGCGATGTCGCGCCCGAGGCTGTCGGTGCCGAGCCAATGTGCCGCCGAGGGTGGCAGCAGCTTCTTCGGGATGTCGATCTCGGCCGGCGGGTAGGGCGACCAGAAGAGCGACACGAACGCCGCCAGCGCCAGCGCTGCGCTGAGCAGCCCACCGACGACGAAGCTCGGATGCCGGCGCGCGCGCCACCAGAAGCCGCGCGCGGAGCCCGACGCCGACGGTGCAACGGAAGCGAGGCTCGTGCTCATGCCTTCAGGCGGAAGCCACGCGCAGCCGCGGGTCGATGACGGCGTAGAGCACGTCGACGACGAAGTTCACCACCACCACCACCGCCGCCAGCAGCATCACCACGTCGCGCACGACGATGAGGTCGCGGTTGCTGATGGCCTGGAACACGAGGCGGCCGATGCCCGGCAGCACGAACACGTTCTCGACGACGATGGTGCCGGTGACGAGGTTGGCGAACTGCAGCCCGGCCACCGTCAGCACCGGGATCAGCGCGTTGCGCAGCACGTGGCGCCACAGCGCCTGCCGCTTCGAAAGGCCCTTGGCGCGCGCGGTGCGAACGAAGTCCTCGCGCATCACCTCGATCACTGCCGAGCGCGTGACGCGGGCCAGGATGGCTGCCTGCACCAGTGCCAGCGCGATGGCGGGCAGGATGAGCGCCTGCAGCCCTTCCCACGGGCCGCCGCCTTCGTCTTCGGTCCAGCCGGGGAAGCCGCCGGCGCTCACCCATTGCAGTTGCACGGCGAACAAGAGGATCAGGAGGATCGCGAACCAGAAGTTCGGGATCGCGATGCCCACCTGGCTCGCGGCCATCACGCCGACGTCGCCTATTCTGTTGTGCCGAGCCGCGGCGTAGAGGCCGAGGCCGAGCGCGAGCACGACGGTGAGCGCCATCGCCATGATCGCCAGCGGCAGCGTCACGCGCATGCGTTCGGCGATGAGCTCGGCCGTGGGCGTGTCGTAGCTGATGCTCTGCGCCGTGCGGCCTTGCAGCCAGCCGCCCACCCAGTCGGCGTAGCGCGTCGCCGCGGGGCGGTCGAGGCCGAGCTTGGCTTCGAGCGCGGCGATGGATTCCGGCGTTGCCGTCTCGCCGAGGATCACTTCGGCGGCGTTGCCCGGCAGCAGTTCCAGCACTGCGAAGACCACCAGCGAAGCCACGGCCAGCGTGGCGAAGAAGGTCGCGAAGCGCTTGAGGAGGAAGAGGCCCAACGGGAGGAAACGGAAGGGAAACAGGTTCGAGGCAGCGGTCTATGATGCCTCAAGCTGACGCACTTCCTCCTCGGTGGCGGCCATGGCCATGAAGCAAGTTCCTTTCGACAGCACCCAGGTGTTCATCGGCGGCCGCTGGCGCGCCTGCGATTCGGGCGAGACGTTGCCGCTCGCGAACCCTTCCGACGGCAGCGAGCTCACGCGCATCGCGCGCGGCGGCGTCGCCGACATCGATGCGGCTGTGGCCGCAGCGCGCGCGGCACTCGAAGGGCCGTGGGGCGCGCTCACTGCCGCCGAGCGCGGCCGGGTGCTCTTGAAGATGAGCGCGAAGGTGCTGGAGCAGGCCGACGAGCTGGCGCGTCTCGAAGCGCTGGACGTCGGCAAGCCGCTGAAGCAGGCGCGCGCCGACGCGGTGGCGCTGGCGCGCTACCTCGAGTTCTACGGCGGCGCGGCTGACAAGGTGCACGGGCAGACGATCCCGTTCGCCAACGGCTACACCGCGCTGACGCTGCGCGAGCCGCACGGCGTCACGGCGCACATCGTGCCGTGGAACTACCCGATGCAGATCATCGGCCGCAGCGTCGGCGCGGCGCTGGCGATGGGGAACGCCTGCGTCCTGAAGCCCGCCGAGGAAGCGTGCCTCACGGCGCTCGCGTTCGCGCGCATCGCCGGCGAGGCGGGCATCCCGGCCGGGGCGCTGAACGTGGTCCCGGGCCTCGGCGAAGAGGCCGGCGCGGCGCTCGCCGCCCACAAGGGCATCAACCACATCTCGTTCACCGGCTCGGTGGCGGTGGGCGCGCTGATCCAGGCCGCGGCGGCGAAGAACGCGGTGCCGGTGACGCTGGAACTCGGGGGCAAGAGCCCGCAGCTCGTCTTCGCCGACGCCGACCTCGACGCGGCGCTGCCGTTCCTCGTCAACGCCGGCATCCAGAACGCGGGCCAGACCTGCTCGGCGGCCAGCCGCATCCTCGTTGAGCGCCCGGTGTTCGACGAAGTGGTGCGGCGCATGGCCGAGCGCTACGCCGCCTTGCGCATCGGGCCGGCGCTCGACGATCTCGACGTGGGCCCGGTGATCTCGGCGCGCCAGCGCGAGATCGTCATGGGCTACCTCGAAGTGGTGAAGACGAGCGGCCTGAAGGTCGCGGCCGCGGCGCCGATGCCGGCAACGCTGCCGCGCGGCGGCTACTACGTGCCGCCGACGCTGGTGGCCGACGTGAACCCGGCGCACCGCATCGCGCAGGAGGAGATCTTCGGCCCGGTGCAGGCGGTGATCCCGTTCGACGGCGAAGCCGACGGCGTGGCCATCGCCAACGGCACCGCCTACGGGCTCGTCGCGGGCTTGTGGACGCGCGACGGCGGCCGCCAGCTGCGCCTGGCGCGCAAGCTGCAAGCGGGGCAGGTGTTCGTCAACAACTACGGCGCCGGCGGCGGCATCGAGCTGCCGTTCGGCGGCGTCAAGCACTCGGGGCACGGGCGCGAGAAGGGCTTCGAGGCGCTGTACGGGTTCTCGACGCTGAAGACGATCGCCATCAAGCACGACTGACGACCAGACAACGGGCGCGCCGCGCGCACGCCCATCCACGAGGAGTTCTTTCCCATGCGACTCGCAGGCAAGGTTGCCGTCGTCACCGGCGGCGGTTCGGGCTTCGGCGCCGGCATCGTGCGCAAGTTCGTCGCCGAAGGCGCGCGCGTGCTGGTGGCCGACATCAACGGCGACGCGGCCAACGCAGTCGCCAAGGACGTGGCCGGCGCGGCTGGCGAGAAGGCGGCGCAGGGCCTGCGCGTCGACGTGGCCAACGCCGCCGACGTGCGCGCGATGATGGACACCGCGCAGCAGCGCTTCGGCCGCCTGGACATCGTCGTCAACAACGCCGGCGTCACGCACCTGCCCGCGCCGCTGGAAAGCGTCAGCGAAGCCGACTTCGACCGCATCGTCGCGGTCAACATGAAGGCGATCTACTACGCGATGCGCGAAGCGGTGCCGCGCCTGAAGGCCAACGCGCCGGGCGTGCACGGCATCCGCGGCGTGGTGCTGAACATGGCCAGCACGGCCGGCGTGAGCCCGCGGCCGCGCCTGGGTTGGTACAACGCGAGCAAGGGTTGGGTGATCACCGCCACGCGCGCCAACGCGGTGGAGCTGGCGCCGTTCGGCATCCGCGTCGTCGCGCTGAACCCGGTGGCAGGCGAGACGCCGCTCCTGAAATCGTTCATGGGCGAGGACACGCCCGAGGTGCGGGCGAAATTCCTCTCCACGATCCCGATCGGCCGCTTCTCTCAGCCCGAGGACCTGGGCAACGCGGCGTGCTTCCTGTGCAGCGACGAGGCCAGCATGATCACCGGCGTGTGCATGGAAGTGGACGGCGGCCGCTGCATCTGACGGCCGCCGCCGGGGCCCGGCTAGCGGCCGCCGATGTGGCGGTCGGCGGCGGCGAAGAGGTCGGAGGCGAACGAGGGGTCGTAGCGGGCGATGCCCGCGGCCACGCGGCGCAGCGCCGCGGCTTCGTCGAAGCGGCGCATCTCTTCGTTGTGCGCACGCCAGGCTTCGAGGCTCTTGCGCACGAATCGCAGCAGCGCGGCGAAGGCGGCGGCCGCCAGCGGCGCGCCGCGCGGCACGGCGATCGGCGCCGGGGCGTGCAGGGTGATTTCGGTCATGGTGTCTGTTCCCTTTCCTGTGCTGCCCCGCGGCTGAAGCGGCTGGCTTCGTTGCGCGGGGCGGGTGCCTTCACTTCGGCGCCCAGTGCTGGGATATTAGGGTTACTACCAATGCTCACACGATGAAAGTTCATCAGGAGTGACATGAGCGCTGTTCATATCAGAATCGGCGCATGCCGACGCCGGCCGCCAACTTCCGCACCCTCGACCTGAACCTGCTGCGCGTCTTCGACGCCGCGATGGCCGAAGGCAGCCTGACGCGCGCTGCCACGACGCTGGCGATGACGCAGCCGGCGGTGAGCCATGCCATCCGGCGCCTGCGCCAGGCGCTGGGCGACGAGCTGTTCACGCGCACCGCGCAAGGCGTGCGGCCCACCGCGCTGGCCGAGAGCCTGTGGCCGCAGGTGCGCCAGGCGCTGGCCACGCTGCGCCAGGCGATCGCGCCGGGCGAATTCGACGCCCAGCGCGACGCGGTGACCTTCCGCCTCGCGATGGCCGACGCCACCGCGGCGCTCCTGGTGCCGCCGCTGGTGACGGCGATCGAGGCCGAGCACGCGCTGGCGACGCTGCGCGTGCTGCTGCTGACCACGCGCGACCCGCGCCGGCTGCTGCAGGCGCAGGCCATCGACCTCGCGGTGGGTTCGTTCCCCGAGGTGGCCGCGGCATTGCGTTCCGAAGGCGGCGAGCCGGCGCTGCGGCAGCGGCCGCTGTACGACACGCGCTACGTCTGCGTGATGCGCCGCGGCCACGCTCTGGCCAAGCGCGGCGCGCTGACGCTGGAGGCCTACTGCGCCGCGGCGCATCTGCAGGTGAGCTTCTCGGGCCGCGGTGTCGGCGCGGTGGACCAGGCACTGGCCGCACTCGGCCGGCAGCGGCGCACGGTGCTGACGGTGAACCAGTTCTTCACCGCCGGGCGCGTGGTGGCGCACAGCCATCTGCTCACCGTGCTGCCGGAGAGCTTCCTGGACGCGACCGGCTACCGCGGCGAACTGGCCATCGCCGAGCTGCCGCTGGCTTTGCCCACGGTGCACGTGGGCATGCTGTGGCACCTGCGGCACGACGCCGACCCCGCGCACCGCTGGCTGCGCGAGCGCGTCGCGGCAGCGGCGAAGCCGCGCTGAAGCGCGGGGCGGCGGCGTCGGCACGCGTTGCAGGACACCGCGCATCGTCGGCCTCGCACGCCGAGGTTGTGGCGCGCCAAGGACGCCGGGGTCGGCTCCGCTCGTGTCCTCTTTCGGCCGCCCGGCTCGCTGCGCTCGCAGGGCGCCCGAATGCCCCCTCCTGATTAGCGACGAACCTCAGCACCGTTCGCCCTGAGCAGGCGACCGAGCTTGTCGAGGGCGCCGTGTCGAAGGGCCGTGTCGCACGGTCCTTCGGCAGGCTCAGGAAGGGGCTTCGACAAGCTCAGCCCGAACGGAGTCGATGCGCACATGCTGAGGTTCCTCGCCAATCAGGTGCCCCCTTTACCTCGCTGAGCCGACCCCCCGGCATCCTTGGCGGGCACCGGGGTCTGTCTTCCAAGAGGGGCGTGCGATGGTGATGACGAAGGCCCTGGGTCTTCTCGTCGAACGCCACCGTGGGTGCTCGATCGGGACGGTGGGGTGCTCTGCTTCGTGAGGTAAAGGGGGCATTCGGGCGCCCTGCGGAGCTTGCGGAGCAGGGCGGCCGAAAGAGGACACGAACGAAGCAGGGCACCCCGCCGGCCCGATCCCGCCACGAACCGTCGAGGGCGATCTCCCGCTCCCGCAGTCTCGCGATCCCGTTTGCCGACGACATGGCGTCGGCTCAGTGCAGTTCTGTCGATGACCGCCGCCATCGCCGTCGCCGTGAGCTCGACGTTGTTCGTGTTCAGCCCCGCCACGCAGATG
Organism: Rubrivivax sp.; assembly: GCA_046348035.1. GTDB lineage: Bacteria > Pseudomonadota > Gammaproteobacteria > Burkholderiales > Burkholderiaceae_C > Rubrivivax. Next base: position 53,010 of record JAXMEZ010000005.1, read on the forward strand.
CGCCCGGAGCGGATGAGGTAGACGCCGTACTGCTCGCGCAGCCGGTCCACCTGCGTTGCGCTCAAGCCGGTGTAGCTGAACATGCCGCGCTGGGTGAGGAAGTAGCCGAAGTCGCGCCCCGGCTTCTTCGCTGTGAGCGTGGCGTGCAGGCTCCTGCGCATTGCCTGGATGCGCTGGCGCATTGCCGCCACGTCGGCTTCCCAGGCGGCGCGCAGCTTCGGCTCGCCGAGCACGCGCGTGACGATGCCCGCGGCGTGGATGGCCGGGCTCGAGTAGTTGCGGCGCACGGTGGCCTGCAGCTGGCCGTAGACCAGTTCGGCCTCGGCCGCGTCGGCGCAGACGACACTGAGCGCGCCGGCGCGCTCGCCGTACACGCTCATGCTCTTGGAAAACGAGTTGGCGACGAAGAACGACAAGCCGCTGTCGGCGAGCAGCCGCACCGCGAACGCGTCCTCGGCGATGCCGTCGCCGTAGCCCTGATAGGCGAGGTCGAGGTAGGGCAGCAGTTCGCGCCGGCGCAGGAGCGGCACCAGCTGCTCCCATTGCGCGCGGCTCAGGTCGACGCCGGTGGGGTTGTGGCAGCACGCGTGCAGAAGCACCACGCTGCGCGGCGGCAGCTTGGCGATCGCTTCGCACATCGCGTCGAAGCGCACGCCGCCGGTCGCGGCGTCGTAGTACGGGTACGTGTTCACCGAGACGCCGGCGCCTTCGAACATTGCGCGGTGGTTGTCCCAGCTCGGGTCGCTCATCCACATGCCGCTGTCGGGCAGCCAGCGCTTGATGAAGTCGGCGCCGACCTTGAGGCCGCCGCTGGAGCCCACCGTCTGCAGCGTGACGATGCGGCCGGCCTTCAGCGAAGGATGGTCGGCGCCGAAGAGCAGCTGCTGCACGGCAGCGCGCATCGCCGGCGCGCCGGCGATCGGCAGGTAGGGCTTCGGGCCGCTCTCGGCCAGCATCTGCGCTTCGGCGTCGCGCACGCATTGCAGCACCGGGATGCGGCCTTCGTTGTCGAAGTAGATGCCGATCGAGAGGTTGACCTTGTCCTTGCACGGGTCCTTCTGGAACTCGTCGTTGAGGCTGAGGATGGGGTCGCCGGCGTAGCGGTCGAGGTGCTGGAACATGGCGCTGTGGGTTGTCGTGAAGTCGGGGAAGGAGAAGATCGCGATGGCGCTCAGGCCGCAGCCGGTGCCGGCGCGGCAAGCGCGCTTTCGATGTCGGCGCGCATCGACTCGGGCGTGTCGCGTGAGCCGTAGCGCTTGATGACGTGGCCGTCGCGGCCGACGAGGAACTTGGTGAAGTTCCACTTGATCGCTTCGCTGCCCAGCATCCCCGGCGCTTCGGCCTTGAGCCACTGCCACAGCGGGTGCGCGTCGCTGCCGTTGACCTGCACCTTGGACATCATCGGGAAGCTGACGCCGTAGTTCATCTCGCAGAACGACGAGATCTCTTCGTTGCTGCCGGGGTCCTGGCCGCCGAACTCGTTGCTCGGGAAGCCCACCACGACGAGGCCGCGCGCGGCGTAGTCGCGCCAAAGTTCTTCCAGGCCCTTGAACTGCGGCGTGAAGCCGCACTGGCTGGCCGTGTTCACCACCAGCAGTACCTTGCCGCGCTGGCTGGCGAAGTCGGCGTTGCGGCCCGCGATCGACAGGGCCTGGAAGTCGTAGATCGTGCCGGACATGGTGTGGGCCGCTCCAGAGGGTGGAAGCGGCATCGTAGCGCCGCGGCATGCCGATTGCCGTTCACGCGGGCTATCGATCAACCCCCACGGGCCGGCCTGCGCAGGGCGCCATCCATCCGCGGAGCGATTGACTTCACCGCGGGCGGCCCGGACGATGCCCTGCGTGCGCCGGCAACCGGACTACCCGGATGGCTGCGACCATGACGACCCTGCACCGCATCGCCCTGCTCGGCTTCAGCGCTTTCGAGTGCGAGACGCTGGCGTCGTGTTTCCGGCTCGCCAGCACGCGCGAGCCGCGCTACGAGCTCGTGCAGCTCATGCTCGGGGCCGACTTCGTCGTCGCCGACGCCGACCATCCGCCTTCGGTGGAACTGGTGCTCGCGGTCGAGCGGCTGCCCGAGACGGTGTTCGTCGGCGCCGAGCCACCCGAAGGCGCGGTGGCCTGGCTGCAGCGGCCGATCGACCCGCTGCGCGTGCTGCGCGAGCTGGACGCACTGGCCAGCCGGCGCATGCAGTCCACGCTGCCGGCGCGCGCCGCGGCCCTGGCCCGCCGCCGCGGCGCCGAAGCCGAAGCGCGCCGGCGCACGGTCATCCAGCCCGTCCGCCCCGAGCGGCCCGAGCCGCCCGAGCACTTGCTGCAGCAGCAGCAGGAGCACCGCGACGGCGGGGCGGGGGTGGACTTGCCGCTGCCGCTGGAACATCTGCCACCCTCAGCGCAGCCTGCGTCGTCGACACCGGCCGCGCACTTGGCGCCTGCTGTCGTCCGCCACGCCAGCGCGGCCACCGGGCCCACCGCGCTCCTCGTCGACGACAGCGAAGTGGCGCTGCGCTTCCTGCAGAAGAAGCTGGCGCCGTTCGGCCTGGTGGCCGACTGCGTGCGCCACAGCGACGCGGCGATCGAGCGCCTGGCGCAGCGGCGCTACGACTTCATCTTCCTCGACATGGAGCTCGGCGACCGCAGCGCCCTCGATGGGCTGGGCCTGTGCCGGCGCATCAAGCGCAGCGCGAGCGGCGCCAACGTGGTGATGGTCACCGCGCACCACAGCGAACTCGACCGCGTGCGCGGGGCGCTGGCCGGTTGCGACGGCTTCCTCGGCAAGCCGCTGGCCGAGGACGAGCTGGCGCTGTACCTGGCGCGCTGCGGCGTGCACGCGCCGGTGGCCGCGAGCGCGGCGCTTTCCTGAGCGGCGGCGAGCGCGGTGCGAACGGCGCCGTTGCGCCGTACGGCCGGTGCGCCGTTGGGCCTTCAGCCGCGCGCCGCCAGCAGCGAAGCGCCGACGATCAACGCCGCGCCGAGCGCCAGCGCCGGCGTGAATGTGCTGGCGCCCAGCAGCACGGCGCTGCCGCCGGCGAACACCACTTCGCCGACCATCACCACCGCCGTCACGTTGGCGCGCACGCGCGCGGCGCCGTACCAGGTGCAAGGTTCGCAGCGACGAACCACACCGAGAGCAAAGCAACGCCGACGAGCCATGCCGACGTGGCCTCGGGTAGCGGCACCCGGCCGCCGGTGCCGTCGCCACTTCCGCTGCCACCGCTGCCGCTGCTGACCTCACCGCCGAGCGCCAGCGCCAGAAGCGTGGCGACGACGGCGCCGCCGAGGAACATCGCCAGCGCGCGCGCCGCCTCGGGCTCGGCGGCATGGCGGCGCAGCAGCACGTTGGTGAGCGCGAAGGCGAAGCCACCGGCCAGGCCCAGCCACTCCGCGAGCGTGTGCGGCAGCGGCCAGCGCGCGCCGCCGGCGCTGCCGGCAGCGTCGGCCGGCCAGAGCACGATGGCCGCACCGGCGAGCGACATCGCCAGCCGGAGCGCGGCGCCCGCGGTCAGCGGCTCGCGCAGCAGCCAGCGCGCCAGCAGCACCGCCCACAGCGGCATCAGGTAGAACAGCAGCACCACGCGCACGACGTCGCCGATCGTCACGCCCCAGTTGAAGGTGGCGTTGGTGGCGCCCGACGCGAGCACGAGCCACGCCAGCGCCGGCGCGTGCGCGAGCTGGCGCCAGGCGGCCGGCCGCGCGACACCGATGACGAGCACGCCGGCCGCGTAGACGATGGCTGTCGCCCACAGCGGGTGCAGGCCGCGCTCGCCCAACTCGCGCAACGGCCACCACGACACGCCCCAGGCGAAGGCGTTGAAGAGAAGGCCGGCGATCGCCCACGCGTGCCGGCTGCGTGCGCGTGCCTCGGTCACTCAGCTTCCCGCGGCAGTCGCTTTGCCTCGAGTGCGCTGGGCCGCGCACCGGGCAGGCGCAGAGCCTTCAATGCCCATCGGTGCGCGCGATCGCCAGCAGGTGCTCCACCTCGGCGCGGTGCGTGCGCAGGTTGCGCAGGTGCCAGCGGCGGATCAGTTCCATCGTGCCGGCCACGGCGATGCCGAAGATCGCGATCGCGCCGAAGGCCGAGAGGCCGAAGCGCGTCATGCCGGCGTAGAACGCGCCGAGGCCGAGGATGCAGGCCTGCTCGTTGAAGTTCTGCACGGCGATCGAACGGCCGGCGCCCATCAGGTTGTGGCCGCGGTGCTGCAGGAGCGCGTTCATCGGCACGACGAGGAAGCCGCCGAGTGCGCCGAGCATCGTGAGGAACGGCGCCGCGACCCACACGTTGTCGATGGCGACCATGCCGATCACGAGCACGCCCATCGCCGTGCCGAGCGGGATGACGCCGGTGGCGCGGTCCAGCCGCATCAACGCGGTGGCCACCACGGCGCCGATGGCGGTGCCGATGGCCACCACGCCCACCAGGCGCGAAGCCTGCGTCGTGTCGAAGGCCAGCGCCGCTGCTGCCCAGGCGAGCACGATGTAGCGCAGGTTGCCGGCCACACCCCAGAAGAGCGTCGTCGTCGACAGCGAGATCTGCCCGAGCCGGTCGTGCCACAGGCGCGAGTTGCAGTCGGCGAAGTCGCGCACCAGCACCGCGAGCTTGGCGTTGAACGGGATCAGCGGCGCTTCGGTGCGCGGGATGTAGAGGTTGAAGATGGCCGCGAGCACGTAGACGAAGACGAGGACGCTGATCGCCGCCTCGGGCGGCGTGTCGACGCCGGTGTCCAGCATCGGGAAGTCGAAGCCCAGCAGCATCGCGGCCACGCGCGGGCCGATGAGCTGGCCGCCCAGCAGCACGCCGAGGATGATCGAGGCGATCGTCAGCCCTTCGATCCAGCCGTTGGCCTTGACGAGCTGCGAGGCGGGCAGCAACTCGGTGAGGATGCCGTACTTGGCCGGCGAGTACGCCGCCGCGCCGAGGCCGACGATGGCGTAGGCGAGGATCGGGTGCGAGCCGAACAGCATCATCAGGCAGCCGACGATCTTGATGCTGTTGGAGACGAACATCACGCGGCCCTTCGGGATGCAGTCGGCGAAGGCGCCCACGAACGGCGCCAGCACGACGTAGAAGAGCGCGAACATCGGCACCAGCGCGGCGCGCTGCCATTCGGCGGCGCCACCGCTGCGCAGCAGCTCGACGGCGGCGACGAACAAGGCGTTGTCGGCCAGCGAGCTGAAGAACTGCGCCGACATGATGGTGGAGAAGCCTCGTTTCATCGTCGTCGGCGTGCGCGCAGCGAAAGGGATTCGCTGCGAAAGGTTCTCCTCGGGGCAGGGCGCGGGCTTGGGGACTCTCGGCTCTTGGTGGCCGGCCGGCCTGCGGGGCGGCGGTTTATAGCACGCGCATTTGCGGTGCCAGAATCGCCGCGCCCCATTCAAGGCCCCGTGCCTCCGGGGGGATTCGCATCCGTTGGCGCTCCCTCGCTTCAATCCTCTCCTTCGCTCTCCTTATCCGCATGCCGCGCCCGATCGAAGCGCTGATCCACACCGCCGCGCTCGCGCACAACCTGGCGCGCGCGCGCACCGCCGCGCCCGGCGCCCGCCGTTGGGCGGTGGTGAAGGCCAATGCCTACGGGCACGGCATCGAGCGCGCCTACGAAGGGCTGCGCGGCGCCGACGGCTTCGCGCTTTTGGACCTGGCCGAAGCCGAACGCGTGCGCGCGCTCGGCTGGCGCGGCCCGGTGCTGCTGCTCGAAGGCGTGTTCGAGCCGCGCGACCTGGAGACGGTGTCGCGCCTGGCGCTGTGGCACACGGTGCATTGCGCCGAGCAGATCGACTGGATCGCCGCGCACAAGACCGCGGCGCCGCAGCACGTGTTCCTGAAGATGAACAGCGGCATGAACCGGCTCGGCTTCCGGCCGGCGAGCTATCGCGCTGCGTGGGCGCGCCTGAACGCCTTGCCGCAGGTGGGCGAGATCGGCCTGATGACGCACTTCTCCGATGCCGACGGCGAGCGCGGCATCGCGGCGCAGCTGGAGGCCTTCGTCGCCGCGACTCGCGACCTGCCCGGCGAGCGCACCGTGGCCAACAGCGCTGCCATCCTGCGACACCACGGCAAGGGCAGCCTGCTCGCCGGGCCGAACAGCGGCGACTGGGTGCGCGCCGGCATCATGAGCTACGGCAGCGCGCCTGATTTCCCCGAGCACGACGCCGCGCACTGGAAGCTGATGCCGGCGATGACGCTGCGCACGCGCCTCATCGCCGTCCAGCAGCTCGCCAGCGGCGACAGCGTCGGCTACGGCAGCACGTTCGTCGCTGCGCGCCCGATGCGCATCGGCATCGCCGCCTGCGGCTACGCCGACGGCTACCCGCGCCACGCCGCGCACGGCACGCCGGTGCTCGTGGGCGGCGTGCGCGGCACGGTCGGCCGCGTGTCGATGGACATGCTCGCGGTGGACCTCACGCCGTTGCCCGCGGCCGGCGTCGGCAGCGAGGTGACGCTGTGGGGCTGTGGCGGTGCCGACGGCAACGCCATCCTTTCGATCGATGAGGTGGCGCGCTCGGCGGCTACGATCGGCTACGAACTGATGTGCGCACTGGCCCAGCGGGTGCCGGTGCGCGCGGTGAGCGAGTGAGGTTCGGAGACGACAACCACCCGTGCCAGGAGCGCAAAGAACATGGAACGCGGAATCTTCATGACCATCGTCGTCGGCCTCGTCGTGGGCGCCATTGCGCGCTTCGTGATGCCGGGCGACCAGAAGATGGGCTGGATCCTCACCTGCCTGCTCGGCATCGGTGGCTCGCTGGCCGCGGGCTTCATCGGCCAGGTCGTCGGCTGGTACCAACCGGGCGAAGGCGCCGGCTGGATCGCCTCGATCGTCGGCGCGCTGGTGCTGCTGTTCATCGTCGGCAAGCTGAAGGGCTCCTCGGGCGGCTCATCGACGTGACAGGCGTGGTCCGCGTGACCGTCTCGGCGGCACGCTGAGGCGGCGGCGCCGCGGCACCAGAATCGCCGCATGGCCGCCGCGAACAAAGCCCCGAAGACCGTTTTCCACTGCCGCGCCTGCGGCGGCGAGAGCCCGAAGTGGCTGGGCAAGTGCCCGCACTGCGGCGAATGGAACACGCTCGAAGAGGGTCTGGTCGAGACCGCTTCCAAGCACCGCTTCCAGGCGCTGGCCGGCGCCGGCGCGCCGCCGGCCGTGGCGACGCTGGCCGAGATCGAAGCGGCCGACGTCGAGCGCGCCAGCACCGGCCAGGAGGAACTCGACCGCGTCCTCGGCGGTGGCCTCGTGGCCGGAGGCGTCGTGCTGATCGGCGGCGACCCGGGCATCGGCAAGAGCACGCTGCTGCTGCAGGCGCTGGACGCGATGAGCGCGCGCATGCCGGTGCTCTACGTGACCGGCGAGGAAAGCGGTGCCCAGGTGGCGCTGCGCGCGCGTCGGCTCGGCCTTTCCGGCGCGCGCGTGCGCGTGCTGGCCGAGATCCACCTGGAGCGCATCCTCGCTGCCATCGAGGCCGAGCGGCCGGCGCTGGCGGTGATCGATTCGATCCAGACGCTGTACTCCGACCAGCTCACCTCGGCGCCGGGCTCGGTGACGCAGGTGCGCGAGTGCGCGGCGCAGCTCACGCGCGTGGCGAAGTCCGGTGGCACCGGCATCGTGCTCGTCGGCCACGTGACGAAGGAAGGGGCGCTGGCCGGCCCGCGCGTGCTGGAGCACATGGTCGACACGGTGCTGTACTTCGAAGGCGACACGCATTCGAGCTTCCGCCTCGTGCGCGCCATCAAGAACCGCTTCGGCGCCGTCAACGAGATCGGCGTCTTCGCGATGACCGAGCGCGGCCTGAAGGGCGTGGCCAACCCGAGCGCGATCTTTCTCTCCACGCACGGCGAGCCGGTGCCGGGCTCGTGCGTGCTCGTCACGCTCGAAGGCACGCGGCCGCTGCTGGTGGAAGTGCAGGCGCTGGTGGACAGCGGCGGCCCCAGCCCGCGGCGCCTCTCGGTGGGGCTGGACCGCGACCGGCTGGCGATGCTGCTGGCCGTGCTGCACCGGCACGCCGGCGTCTCGTGCATGGACCAGGACGTGTTCGTCAACGCGGTGGGCGGCGTGCGCATCGGCGAGCCGGCGGCCGACCTCGCGGTGCTGCTGGCCATCCAGGGCAGCCTGCGGGGGCGCGCGTTGCCGCGCGGCTTCATCGCCTTCGGCGAAGTGGGGCTGGCCGGTGAAGTGCGCCCGGCACCGCGCGGCCAGGAGCGGCTGCGCGAAGCGGCCAAGCTCGGCTTCAGCGTCGCCGTGGTGCCCAAGGCCAACGCGCCGAAGAAGGCCATCGAGGGCCTCACGGTGCACGCGGTTGAGCGCATCGAGCAGGCGATCGACGCGGTGCGCTCGCTGGCTTGAGGCGGATTCGCCGCCGATCGCGCAGCAAACCGTTCGGGCTGAGCCTGTCGAAGCCTCGCCTGGGCTGCCGAGGGAGACGGCGCTTCGACAAGCTCAGCGCGAACGGTTGTGGAATCGAGCGACCCCGCGCCGCGCCGGGCTTCTTGTCATCGGCGCAAGATGCCCTCACGTTGCAGCCCAGCCGCCGGTTCCGGCGGTGCGGTTGTCACCCGAGTGCTGGAGGACCCAAGGCCATGTGGAAGCGCTTGTCCGTGCTGTGGACCGTGGTGCGCGGCGACGCGCGGCTCTTGTGGCGCGCGCTGCGCCACCCGCACTCGCCAGGCTGGCTGAAGCTGGGCACGCTGGCGATCGTGGCCTACGTGCTGTGGCCGGTGGACCTGATCCCCGACTTCATCCCGTTCCTCGGCGCCGTCGACGACATCGTCCTCGTGCCGCTGGCGATCCGCTTCCTGCTCGACCGCCTGCCCGGGGCGCTGCGCGCCGAGATCTCGCAGCAGCCGCTCGCTTGAACGTGCCGCGCGCTTCCTATTCGCCGCGGCCGGCCAGCAGTTCGCGCGCTGCCTGCGTGAGCCCGTAGCCGGCGCGCCGGATCTCGTTGCCGAAGCGGTAGGCATACGTGCTGCCGCGCTTCCACTTCGCGAACTTGCGGTTCGACGCCACCACGATGGTCGAGGCGATCGCTTCGTCGTGCCCGCACGGCGTGGGCGTGACGAGGCGGAACTTGAGGCCGAAGCGCCAGCCCTGGTCGAACACGTGGTCGTACGGCAGGCTCATCGGCAACAGGCCCTCGACGTAGGCCGCGGCGGCCTTGCGGTTCATCAGGTACGCGCTCGAACCGGTGCAGCGCGAGAGCATCACCGCCAGCGAGTGCCCCGGGGCCACCTCGAGGTAGGGCACCGGCGTGCCCGAGTGAACCGCCGAGAGCTTGGCCACGTCCCAGCGCTCGCTGCGCGCCACGAGGCCCTCCAGCACCGCCGGCAGGCTGGCGTGCAGCAGCACGTCGTCTTCGAGCACGAGCGCGAACTCGAACGGGCTCGCCAGCAGCGCGCGCATCACCTCGACGTGCGACAGGTAACATCCCAGCTCGCCCAGCGACGGCGCCATGCCGTGCTTGCGCCGGTAGGCCGGCTCGTCGAGCGCGGCGGCCTGTTCAGGCGTCAGCGCGCGCGCATCGACGGCGGCCAGGCGCGTCCAGGGCAGGCCGAGGCCATCGAGCTGGGCGCGGATGCGCGCCAGGCGCTCGGGCGCGCGATCGAGGTTGATGACCCATGTGTGCAGGCTTTGCAGTCGGTGCGGCTGATTCACGGCGCGATTCTCTTGTCGCGCGCGCTGCGTTCGACACGGGGGTTTCATGAGCCTGCGTTGTTGCCCGCAGGGCGCATGCCGCGGCGCGCAGCGCGGAGGCACCCGATGACCGCGCCGCTCGGCTGGGCGCTTGCCGTGCTGGCCGTGGCGGTGGGCTACATCGGCTGGGGCTGGCCAGGCGTGGCGCTGGCCATCACGGTGGTCGTCTTCTGGCTGCTGCTGCAATTCAGCCGCGCCTTGCGCGTGCTGCGCGAAGCATCGGGCCGGCCGGTGGGCAGCGTCGACAACGCCGTGATGCTGCACGCCAAGCTGCACCGCGGCCTGCGGCTGCCGCAGATCCTGAAGTTCACGCGCAGCCTCGGCCGCAAGGAGCCGGGGCCGGAGGGCGCTGCATCAGGGGCCGAGGAGCGCTTCACCTGGACCGATGCGGCCGGCGATAGCGTGCAGGCGGTGCTGCGCGACGGCCGCCTCAGCGAATGGACGCTGCTGCGCGCGGCGGCTGCCGGGCCCACAGCGCAGCCGCCGCCGCCGTCGCCAGGCCCTGCCACCGAGCAAAGCCCCGGCGGCCCCGGAACCTAGAATCTCCGCTTCCCCTTCGTCAATTCCGCATTCGCTGCCGGCGCCTTCGAAACGCCCGGCGGCCCCAGGAGCAAACCCCATGTCGATGTCCGACCGCGACGGCAAGATCTGGATGGACGGCCGCCTCGTCGACTGGCGCGACGCCAGGATCCACGTGCTGACGCACACGCTGCACTACGGCTGCGGCGCCTTCGAAGGCGTGCGCGCCTACAAGACGGCCAGCGGCAAGACAGCCATCTTCCGCCTGCGCGAGCACACCGAGCGGCTCTTCAACAGCGCCAAGATCCTGCGCATGAAGATCCCCTACAGCCGCGAGCAGGTGATGGACGCGCAATGCGAGGTGGTGCGCGCCAACAAGCTGGAGAGCTGCTACCTGCGCCCGCTCACCTGGATCGGCTCCGAGAAGCTGGGCGTCAGCCCCAAGGGCAACACCATCCACCTGATGATCGCCGCCTGGGCCTGGGGCGCCTACCTCGGCGAAGAAGGCATGAAGCGCGGCATCCGCGTCAAGACCAGCAGCTACACGCGCCACCACGTCAACATCACGATGACGCAGGCCAAGGCGGTGAGCAACTACACCAACAGCATCCTCGCCAACATGGAAGCCACCGACGAGGGCTACGACGAGGCGCTGCTGCTCGACGCGGCCGGCTTCGTCTCCGAAGGCGCGGGCGAGAACCTCTTCGTCATCAAGAACGGCGTGGTCTACACACCGGATCTCTCGGCCGGTGCGCTCAACGGCATCACGCGCAACACCATCTTCGCGATCTGCCAGGACCTGGGCCTCCAGCTGGTGGAAAAGCGCATCACGCGCGACGAGGTCTACATCGCCGACGAGGCCTTCTTCACCGGCACCGCCGCCGAGGTCACGCCGATCCGCGAACTCGACCGCATCGAGCTCGGAAGCGGCTCGCGTGGACCCGTCACCGAGAAGATCCAGAGCGCCTTCTTCGACATCGTCAACGGCCGCAACGCGAAGTACGCCGAGTGGCTGGCGCCGGTGTGAGTGCAGGGAGAACCGAAGAATGAGCCGTGCCGCCGATCCGACTGCACCGAAGGCCGTCGTCGAACTCGCCGCCGCCGATCTCGTCGGCCCGGGCGTCGTCCACTGCCCGAACCCGAAGATGCCGCTGTGGAGCACGCACCCGCGCGTCTTCATCGACGTGGCGACCACGGGCGAAGGCCGCTGCCCGTACTGCGGCACCGCCTACCGCCTGAAGGCCGGCGAGAAGGTGCACGCGGCGCATTGAGGCCGATTCGCCATCAATCGCATAGGAATCCGTTCGGGCTGAGCTTGTCGAAGCCCCTTCCAGCCCCGTCGAAGGGCGGCGCTTCGACAAGCTGTCCTGAGCTCGTCGAAGGGCTCAGCGCGAACGGTTCTTGAGGATCATGCGCGACCCGGTATGAGCGCGTGATCGCCGCGCGCCCCGCGGCAACCCGCCGCGCCCTAGAGCGCGTCGATGATCTCGCGCCGCTTGCGCTGGTATTCCTCTTCCGTGATGAGGGTTCGCTTCGCGCAGCCGGCGCAGCGCGAGCAGGCGGCGTTCCTGCTCCTCCAGGTAGGCCGCGTCGCGCACGCGCGGCGGCGCCGCGGAGCGGCGGCAGGCGCCGGTGCGCTGGTAGCCGCGGAAGCAGAAGCGGCGGCTGAAGCGGGCGCGCGCGCGGCGGTCGCTGTCGCCGCTGCGGCCGTTGGTGTGGACGATGTGGACGGGGCCGCCGCTGCGGCCGCGCCGTCGAGAAGCTTGGCGCTCAACGCCCGCTGCAACCAGGATTCACCGGTGCTGCTGCGCCCGGTGCCGGCGCCGCGCCGCCGGCGGCCAGACCGACCAGCACGCCCGGAGCGCAACTGCGCGCGCTGCTGCGCCTCGTCGGCAGCGAGCAGGTCGACGATCGCCGTGGCCGGCGGCTGCGCGCTGCGGTAGCCCATCGCGAGCGCCGGCCGCCCCCGCCTCGGGTGCCGCCACGCCGAGCGGCAGGCGCGCGATCGGCGCTTCGGCCGCGACTTGCTGCCGCGCCGAGGGTGGCGATCCAGTCCGATTCGATGCTGAGCTTCGCCGCGGTGACCACGGCGATCAGCGAAGCGCCGGCGAGCGCGCGCGCGCCCACGAAGCGCGAGGGCACCGTGAACGAAACGGTGCGGCCGCGCACGCGCACGTCGGTGGCGAAGAAGATCTCGGCGTCGATGACGGCATCGACATCGGTGCCGGCCGGCACGCCGCCGTCGCCGAGTGCATCGCGCAGCTGGCGCCGCATCAGCTCCGGCCGCGGCGTCAGCACGATCGCCCGCTCCCACGCGTGCGCGGCGTCGGTGCGGGCGCGCCGCCCGGGCAACAGCGCCGTGTGCCCCGAGCCGGCGACGCGGTCGAGGTCGAGGTAGATGTCGAGGTTGAAGGCGTAGAAGCCGCGCCGCGCGAACAGCGACAGGTCCTCGTTGCCGAGCAGGCCCGACTTCACCTGCGCCGGATCGCGCACGACGTTGGCGAAGGTGGCCTCGAAGCGCAGCCGTTCGCCTTCGTCGAAGACGCGCAGCGTGCGCAGGTCGAGGTCGCCCGGCTCGACGATCGGCTCACGCGGCGGCACGAGCGTGCCGTCGCCATTGTCGTCGCCGGCCGCATCGGCGAGCTGGAGCAGCGGCTGCTGCGGCTGCGCGGGCGCCGGCAGCGGTGCGGCCAGCGACACCACCGTCAGGCACAGCGCCGCGGCGAGGAAACGGGTCTTCATCGGCAAAGCGTCCTGGCAGGAAGGCGGCGAAGCGTAAGGCAAGAAGGGCCCGCATCCGCGAGCGGATGGGGCCCCCTCGGCTTTCTCGGCTTTCTTGGCTTTCTCGGCTTGCCTATGTTGGCTCGCCTATTCGTGAAGCGGCGGCGCGAGCCGCCGGCAGCGTTCAGAAGATCGCCTTCACGAACGCCTTCAGCCGGTACTGCTTGATGCTCGAACGCACGCCCGTCTCGCCCGGGTCGCCGTCGCCGCTGATCCACTGCGACAGCAGCCCCGTCTCGAAGCCGGCGAGGTTGTACGCGAGGCGGATGCCGGTGATGCTCTTCTCGTTGTCGATGCTGAGCGCGGCGGTGCGGATGTCGCGCGTGTAGCGGCCGTAGGACACCGTGCCGTAGAGGTCGCCGAAGAGCTGGTTGCCGGCCGAGAGCGTGTAGCCGCTGTCGCGCGTCTCGCGGTCGTCGGCGGCGCTGGCGAGCGAGAAGTTGTTCTTGTCGAGCACGCGCTTGACCTTGGCGCCCAGCTCGATGCCGCCCATCGCCGGCACGACGTAGCCGATCTTGAACACGCCGATGTTCGTGCGGCGGTCGTTGCTGGCGGCGAAGAAGTTCGCCAGCGCGCTGGTGACGGTCTCGCGGTTGTAGTTGTAGCCGATGCGCGTCAGCTCCAGCGACATCGGGATCTTCGCCACCTCGTAGTTGACGAGCACGGTGTGGCCCTTCCAGCCTTGCACCGACTCGGCCGGCGCTTCGTCGAAGTCCATGAAGTCGTTGTCGACCAGGCCGTTGGCGCCGGGCGCCAGGCCGCTGTCGCTGCGGCACACGCCGCCGCCGCTGACGAAGCACTTGGCCGACGAGGGCGCCTGCTGGTAGTCCTTGGCCGCGCCGCCGAGCCAGATCGACTGGCCCCAGCGGTGCCAGGCCGCTTCCGAGCCTTCGGTCAGCAGCACGTCGACCTCGCGGCGCGAGGCGGTGTTGCTGTAGAAGCCGGCGCCGATGTTGAAGTACTGGTAGTTGACCGACAGGCCCGTCACCGGCAGCGAAGCGAAGCTCGCATCGAGCTTGATCGCCTTGCCGCGGATATCGGACTTCGGCGAGTTGATCCACGGCTGGTCGAACAGCGGCGCCTTGTACGTCGAGCCGTACAGCGCCCCCTTGAGGTCGATGCCGGCGACGGAGCCTTCGCCCTTCAGCATCGCCACCTGGCTCTTGGCGAACGTGCGGCTGGAGCGGCCGTTGAGGTCGGTGCCGTCGGTGTCGTCGAGGATGCGGTCGTTGAAGAACTGGTAGCTCGTGGCCAGCTTCACCGGCCCGAGCGTGCCCTTCAGCTGGCCGATGTAGACGCCTTCGTTGTACTGCGTCTCGTCGCTGCTGCAGCACGCGGCGCCCTGGCCGTAGTTGCTCTGCAGGTAGTTGGGCAGCGACAGGCGGGCGAACTCCCAGCTCGCGCCCGGTGCCGGCAGCGGCCCCTTGAAGTACAGGCCGTTGTAGTTGTCGCGGTCGATGTAGCGCACCTGGCCGACGGTGAAGGGGTCGAACGTGCCCCAGTCGCTGCTGCCGATGAGGGCCTGGTCGAGCCACTTGTAGCCCGGCGTCAGCAGCACGTAGGCGCCGCGCAGCTTCATGAACTTGCTCTGCGTCGGCCGCGCGTTGGTGTCGGTGAAGCCCTCGTTGTTGGCGAAGCCGAAGTTCGTCCAGTACGACGCCGAGCTGCGGCTTTGCAGCCGCACGCCGGCCTCGACCTGGCGCGAGATGGTGGCCTTGATGCGCAACTCGAACTCGGTCCACTGGCCCTGGTCGGAACCGCTGGCCGTGTCGGCGCTGCTGTCGCTCGCGCGGCGCTGGTCGCCGTCGAGGAACTTCATGTAGATGTTCGAGCCGCTGAAGTCGAGCTTCTGCGCCATGGCGCCGCCGGCGGCCAGGGCCAGCATCGCCGCGGCGGCGAGGGGCTTGAGAGCGTGGGTTTTCATGGTTCTCCTCGGTCGTTTCGTGGTTGGGTTCTGGGTGTCGGGTGTTGGTTACTTGCGGACCATCTTCAGCGTCGCCATCTTCTTGCTCTCGCCGTTGGGGCCGCACTCGTAGGCCAGCATCTCGGCCTGCTTGGCGTCGGGACCGTCGAGCACGTCCATCACGTGCGGGTCGCAGTCGCCGTCGTGGCCGCCGCCGAAGCGGTGCTGGCCTTCGTACTCGTTGACCTTGCGCGTCAGGAAGTCGGTGGCGGCCGGGAAGCCCTCGTTGGACTGCATCACCACCTGGTACGACCAGCCGTCGACGTTGCCGTCGCCGCCGAGGTCGGCCAGCGGGATCGAGCCGGTGATCGTGCGGCCGCGGCCGCGCGTGAGGTTGGGCACCAGCACGTCCTTGGCCAGCGCGCCGAGCTTGGCGTCGGCCTCGCTGGTGACGCGCGCCTTCTTCTGCGGCGACAGCACGATCACCTTGTTCCACTCGTGGCCGGGCGCGAACTTCACGTTCAGGCCGGTCCACGTCTCGGCGCGGCCGCCGGGGGCGCCGGTCTTGACGAAGATGAAGATCATCTGTACCGCGAAGCCGCCGCCCATGCCCCACGGGTCTTCGAGGTTCGAGGCGACGTCGACGGCGAAGTCGACGCTGGTGCCGCTCTTGACGGCGCTGAACTTGACGATGTCGAACGAGCCGCTCTTGTAGACGCCGTCGGTGGGGTAGGTGTAGTTGCCGGGGCCCTTGTCGTCGCCGCGCGGGTCGGTGAACTCGACGGCACCGGCGCTGGCGCCGACGAGCGCCAGCGCGGCGGCCGCGGCCAGCGTGCGCAGGGTGGGTTTGAAGCGATTCATGCGGGTTCTCCTCTGAGTGGTCTTCGGGGGACAAGGGGACGTGAAGCGCGGCGCGGGCCCTCGGGACGAACGGGCACACCTCACTTGACGCTGCCGGCGGTGAGGCCGGACACGAGGTACTTCTGCAGGAACATGAACAGGATGACCACCGGCAGCGAGACGATCACCGAACCGGCGGCGAAGAAGCCCCACTGCGAGCTGAAGCCGCCGACGAAGAAGCGCAGCCCCACCGGCGCGGTGTAGTTGGCCTCGCTCTCCATGAACACCGAGGCGAGGATGAACTCGTTCCACGCCGTCATGAACGAGAACAGCGCCGTGATGGCGATGGCGGGCTTCGCGAGTGGCAGGATGATGCGCAGGAAGATCGTCTGCGCGCTGGCGCCGTCGATGCGGGCGCTCTCCTCGATGTCGATGGGAATGGTGTCGAAGTAGCCCTTGAGCATCCAGACGCTGAAAGGGATCGCCGTGGTGGCGTAGACGATGACGAGCCCGAGGAAGTTGTTCCCGAGCCCCAGCCACTTGACGATGATGATGAACAGCGGGATCAGCATCAGCGTGCCGGGGAACATCTGCGACACGAGGAAGGCGAGCATGCCGCCCTCGCGCCCGGGGAAGCGGAAGCGGCTGAAGGCGTAGGCGGCGGTGCAGGCGAGGAACACGCCGAGCAGCGTCGTCAGCGCCGACACGATGACGCTGTTGAGCAGCCAGCGGCCGAACGGTTGCTCGGTCATCACGTCGGTGAAGTTGCGCAGCGACAAGTGCGCCGGCCACGGCACGATGCCGCGCGCCCGCTCGAGGAAGCCCGGGTCCTTCGGCAGGTCCACGAGGCCCACGCTCTGCTGGCCGGAGAAGGCGAGCGCCAGCACCCACAGCACCGGGTACACGGTGAGCAGCGTGAAGCTGATCAGCGTGGCGTGCAGCCACAGCGGGTTCTTCGGCCGGCCGAGCGCCATTTCTCCCCCTCGCTTTTCAGTAGCTTTCCGTGGCGCGCGTGAGGCGGGTCTGGAAGTACCCGTACACGAGCAGGATCACGAAGATCACCGTGGAGTAGGCCGCAGCGTAGGCGTACTGGTATTGCTCGAACGCAATCTTGTACGCCTTCGTCACCAGGATCTCGTTGGCGCCGCCCGGCTCGCCGCCGGAGACGAGGAAGATGATGTTGAACATGTTGAAGGTCCACACCACCGAGATCACCACCGCCGGCACCAGCGTGGGGCGCAGCAGCGGCAGCGTGATGCGCCGGAACTGCTGCCAGCGGCTGGCGCCTTCGACATCGGCAGCCTCGTACATGTCGCGCGGGATCGACTGCAGCGCGCCGAGGATGACGACCATCATGAACGGGAAGCTGAGCCAGCCGTTGGTGACGAGGCCGGTCATGAACGAGCTGACGACGCCGTCGAACCAGCGCACCGGCGCGAAGCCGAACATCTGCAAGGCCTGGTTGATGACGCCGAACTGCGGGTGGAACATGCCGCGCCACACCAGCGCGGTGATGTAGTTCGGAATCGCCCACGGCAGGATCAGCAGCACGCGGTAGGCGGTCTTGCCGCGCAGGCCCTCGGTGTTCAGCGCCAGCGCGAGCAGGAAGCCGAAGGTGACGCCGACGGTGACGTTGGTGACGGTCCAGATCACCGTCACCATCAGCGTCCAGTAGAAGTTCTGGTAGTTGACGACGGTGCCTTCGGCGCTCGTCTTGACGATGTCGAAGTCGCCGAGGATGCTGGCGAAGTTGGCCAGGCCCACCCAGCGCTCGCGGAAAGGCAGGTTCTCGTTGAAGAGCGTCGTGTCGGTGAACGCGAGCGTGATGCCGTAGAAGAACGGGAAGAACACCAGCACCAGCATGCCGAGCATCGCCGGCGCGACGTAGGCATAGGCGAGCCGGTTCGCGCGCACGGCGCGCGCTGCGCGCCGCGTAGCCCTGCACGAAGAACAGCAGCACCGCGAGGCCGACGACATCGATGACCACGAACGCCTGGGCCAGGAACAGAGCGGTGCGAGGCGGCGGCGCGGTTCGCCTTGTCGAGCGGCCGGCCTTCGGGCGAGACGAGGCGAAGCGCGCGGCCGTAGGCGTCGGTGTCCCAGGCGCTGGCTGCTGCTCGGTCCGGCGAGCCGGTGGCGGCTCCGGTGGCGGGGGCGGCAGGGGCCAGGTCCGGCGCCCGGCGATTCCGCCGCGCCGCTGCGCAGATACGTCGCCGCGGCTGCGGCCTGAAGCGCCGCCACGGCGCCGTCGCCGGCGGCCGTGCCCGCGGCCATGCGGGCCAGATGCTGCTGCTGGAACCACGCCGCCGTGGCCAGCAGCAGGACCACTTTGCGATGCCGCGCCCGAGGTCGAAGCGCCGCTCGCTGTCGAGCGGCAACAGGGTGCCGAGCACGAGCGCGGCAGCGACCAGCACGGCTGCGAGCGCCCACGACGACGTGCCGCCGGAACCGGGCGCAGCGCCGGCATCGATCGGCGAGTTCGCCTTCCGCCAGCCGCACGCGCGCCTGCACCATGCCCTCGATGCCGTCCTTCGAGCGCAGCGGCACGCTGACGACGAGATCGCCGCGCGCACCGCCGGTGTCGCCGGCGTGCTCGACGCGCAGCGTCTCCTGCGCGCCGCGCCTTCGCTGGCGTTGGTCTCGTCGGCCGCGCGCAGTTCCTGCGCCAGGTCGAAGAGGGCTTCTCTTCGCGCTTCAGCGCGCGGGCCTTCGTCGGCCGGCCACGGTGGAGGCGCGCAGCTCGCGGCCGGCGATGACGCGCACTTCGCGCAGCGCGCCGTGCTCGCGCTGCCACAGCGCCAGCCGCGGCGCCGTCGCCGCTTCGTCGGCACCGGCCAGCGACGCGGCCACTGCGTTGGCCAGCAGCATCGCGGCGCGCTCGCGCTGGCCGGCGGCGAGGTCGCCGGCGACGCCCGCGTGCAGCCAGCCGCTGGCGGCCAAGCACGACGGCCAGCGCCGCCGCCAGGCCGAGCGGCAGCGGCGACGTGATGCGCGAGAGGGTGATCTGCCTCAGCCAGTCCATCGCTGCGCAGCCGGGTTGAAGGGAAGTCGCGGGTGCAGGCGGAGTGGCTCGATCAGCCGCGGGCCACTCACTTGCCCCGGCGCAGCGCGGCGACGCTTTCCTGCACGCTGCCGGCCGCTTCCTTCAGCGCCGCCTCGACGGTGGCGTTGCCCTTCACGATCTTGTTCATCGCCGTCGTGCCGGCGACCACACCATCGTCATCTCGGGCCGGTTGGGCATCGGCTCGGCGTTCTCCAGTTGCGCGCGGAACGCCTGCAGCACCGGGTCGCCGCTCACCTTCGGGTTGGCGTAGACGGCCTTGTTCGTGTGCAGCTGCCGGCCTTCGAGCGCGAGCACCAGGCCCGCCTCTTCGCCGGTGAGGTAGCGCGCGAACTCGTAGGCCACCTCCTTGTTCGCCGAGCTGGCCGCCACGTACGCGCCTTCGATCGTCATCCACGGGCGCAGCGGCTTCTTCGTCGCGTCGAGCATCGGCAGCGGCGCGAAGCCGACGTTGATCTTCTTGTCGATGTCGCCGACGAACCAGGGCCCGTTGATGACCATCGCCGCCTTGCCCTCGTTGAACATGGAAGCGATCAGCGCCTCGCTCGGCTCGGCGGGCAGCACGCCGTCCTTGAACCACTTCATCATCTGGTTCAGCGATGCGACGTTGGCCGGGCTGTCGAGCACGAGCTTGCCATCCTTGTCGAACACGGCGCCGCCGAAGGCGTTCATCAGCGCCGAGTGGAAGTAGAAGTTCGTGTACCAGTAGGCGAGGCCGTAGCGGCCGCTGGCGGCGTTGGTGAGCGACTTGGCCAGCTTCACCATCTCGTCCGTCGTCTTCGGCGGCGCCTTGACGAGGTCCTTGTTGTAGATGAGCGTGGGCATCTTGTAGTTGATCGGCAAGCCCCACACGCCGCCCTTGTAGGTCATCGCCGCCAGCATGCCCGGCAGCAGGCTGTCGCGCGTGGCCTTGTCGAGAAAGAAGTCGATCGGCTCGACGGTCTTGCCGGCCTCGATCCAGCCGCCCAGGCGGTCCTGCGCGTAGATGAACACGTCGGGGCCCTTGCCGCGCGGCACCGCGGCGCTGATCTTGTCGGCGTAGGCGTCGTACGGGATCGCCAGCGTCGAGACCTTGAAGCCCTTGGCGGCAGGCGTCTTCGCGAAGTTCTCGACCACCTTCTCGAACGCGGCCTTCTCGGCGGCGCGGTAGGCGTGCCAGACCACGAGTTCCTTGGCCGCGCCCTGCGCAAAGGCGCTGCCGGCGCCGGCCAGCGTTGCAGTGGCCAGCGCGAGGCCAAGCGCGGTGCGCCGCGAGTGCAAGGGCTGCAAGGGCTGGAAGGTGGGCTTCTTCATCGTCGTCTCTCCTGGCTTGTTCAGTGGCGGCGGGGCTGCGTGCCGAGGAAGGCCCGTTACAGGCCCAGCCGCTTCTCCGTCTTCGGGTCGAACAGGTGCATCGCCTCGACGCGCACCTTGAGGGTGATCGGGTCGCCCGGGTTGGGCAACTCGCGGTGGGCGCGCAGCCGCGCCGAGACCGATGCGCCGTGCACGTCGAAGTGCACGATGACTTCGTGGCCGAGCGGCTCGAGGATCTCGACGGTGCCGGTGATGCTCACGTCGCTGCGCCAGTCCACCTCGCGCTCGGCGCCGATGTGCTCGGGGCGCAGGCCGAGCACGACGTCCTGGCCCTTCATCTGCCGCGCCGCTTCGCGGAACACCGGCGCCACCGGCATGCGCACGTCGTTGAGCAGCACCTCTTCGCCGCTGTCGGCCAGGCGCGCGGCCAGCAGGTTCATCTTCGGCGTGCCCATGAAGCCGGCGGTGAAGAGGTTGGCCGGCGTGTCGTACACCTCCATCGGCGTGCCCACCTGCGTGAGGTTGCTCTGCGCCGGGTCGCTGCCGGCCGGGCGCAGCACGCAGATGCGGTGGCCCATCGTCATCGCCTCGACCTGGTCGTGCGTGACGTATACGGTGGTCGTCTTCAGCCGCCGCTGCAGCTTCGCCAGCTCGGCGCGCATGTGCACGCGCAGCTCGGCGTCGAGGTTCGAAAGCGGCTCGTCGAAGAGGAACACCGACGGGTTGCGCACGATGGCGCGGCCGAGCGCCACGCGCTGGCGCTGGCCGCCCGACAGCGCCTTGGGCTTGCGGTCGATGAACTCGTTGAGGCCCAGCGTGTCGGCTGCTTGCCTCACGCGCTGCCGGATCTCGGCTTCGGCCATGCCGCGGATCTGCAGGCCGAAGGCGATGTTGTCGTAGACCGTCATGTGCGGGTACAGCGCATAGGTCTGGAACACCATCGCGATGTCGCGGTCCTTCGGCAGCACGTCGTTGACGACGCGCTCGCCGATCAGCAGGCGGCCGCTGGTGACGGTCTCGAGGCCGGCGACCATGCGCAGCACCGTGCTCTTGCCGCAGCCCGAAGGGCCGACGAAGACCATGAACTCGCCGTCGCGCACGTCGAGGCAGAGGTCGCGGATGACGGCGACCTCGGGCGTGTAGGCCTTGCCGAGGTGATCGAGGGTGATCGAGGCCATCGCGTTCCTGCTCTCGTGTCTTCAGCGATCGGCCGGCACGACGATGCGCACCGACTTCGGCGCCAGCGTGATGCGCAGCCGGCCTTCGCCGACGCTGGCCGGCTCGCCGCTCAGGCTGTCGCGCGCGGCCGCCGCGGCCCAGGCCGGCGGCAAGGCGATGTCGGCGGCGAGCGCCTCGTCATCGCGGTTGGCGAGCACGATCACCGCGTCGCCGCTGGCGGCATCGCGGCGCATGAAGGCGAGCACGCGGTCGGCCGGCTGCGTCAGCATCGTGTAGTCGCCGCGGCGCAGGGCGGGGTGCGACAGGCGGATGCGGATCAGCTGGCGGTAGGTCTCGCGCAGCGCTTCGTCGCGCGCCACGCCGCGGCCGGGCAGGATGTCGCGCTCGCCCCAGGGCATGTCGTTGCGGTTGAACGGCCACACGTTGCCGCCGCGGGCGACCTCTTCGCCGTAGTAGACGACCGGCATGCCCAGCGACGTCATCTGCAACGCCACGCACAGGCGGAAGCGCTGCCGGTCGCCGCGCAGGTTGGCCAGCATCATCGGCTCGTCGTGGCTCGAGAGGTAGTGCGCCAGCACGTGGCCGGCGCGCACCTGGTGCCGGCCGCGCAGGTAGGCGGCATAGGCGACGCTGCGGCCACGGCCCGTGACCCAGCCTTCGCAGCTGCCCTTGAAGCTGAAGTCGAAGCCGGCATCGACCTCGTCGCGCTCGAAGAAGGCATCGAGCGACTGTGCCGTGCCGCCCCAGTCCTCGGCAAGCAGGAAGAAACCAGGGCCGAGCTCGGCGCGCGTGCGCCGCCGGTGTTCCTGCCACACCGCGCTCTCGACGTGCTTGTAGGTATCGAGGCGGAAGCCGTCGATGCCGGAACGCCGGGCGAGCGCGATGTTGGCATCGAGGAGGTAGTCGCGCACTTCGGGAAGGTCGGTGCGAAAGTCGGGCAGGCCGCCGACCGCGCATGTCACCGGGTTGGCGTCGCAGTTGCCTTCGCCCACGCGCAGCCACGGCACGCCGGCGGCCGTGCGGCGCGCGGTGTAGGCGTTCGTGTAGCCGGCGTGATTGACGACGACATCGAGCAGCACCTTGATGCCGCGGCGATGCGCTTCGTCGACGAGGCGCTTCAGGTCGGCCTCGGTGCCGAAGTGCGGCTCCATCTGCGTGAAGTCGGCGATCCAGTAGCCGTGGAACGGCTCGTGCATGAAGCTGCCCGCGCCCGGCGCCGTTGCCGTCATGCCCCGCGCCTGCTGCAGTTGCACGGGGTTGATCCACAACGCCGTCACTCCGAGGCTCTTCAGCTCGTCGAGCTGCGCCGTCAGGCCCTTCAGGTCGCCGCCGTGCCAGCCGCCGGGATTGCGGCGATCGACGCCACGGTTGTTGGTGGGGTCGCCATCGGCGAAGCGGTCGATGAGGACGAAGTAGAGGACTTCGTCGGCCCAGGTGCGAGAGGCCAGCGGTGGCAGGTCGGCAGCAGCGGCCGGTGACGGCGCAGCGACCGGCGTCGGGTTGGTACCGGTGGGTGCCGTGCAGGCAGCCAACAGCAGCGAAAGCGTCCACGGCACCAGCATCGCGCACGGTCTCGCGGCGATGTCGCGCAGCAGTGACGGCCGCCCGCGGGCGCCCGCCGTGCCTCTACCGCCGCGCTGGAACATTGCCACGTCCACCCCCGGGCTGCCGGCAGCGGGACGAAGGCGCTTATCCTCTGCCGCTTGCCACTGTGATTGAGCCGGCGACTGCCGGATTGAGATAGCTCAAGACGGCTGGCCGTTGGCGCATCACTGTGCTGCCGGCGCAACTCGGCGCATTCTGTTCTGCGGTGCGGTCGACGAGACGCGCGGCTGTCGCGTTCGGGACCCCAGAAAAAGAAAGGCAGGGTTCGCACCCTGCCTTTTCCTGACTCCCCGGCGCAGCGGCTTCGCGGCCGCTGCATCCGGATGAGCGCCGGTTTCGAATTACTTCGAAGCGGCCGGAGCCGCCGGCTTGGCGGGCTTGTCGGCAGCGGCGGCCGGCTTGGCGGGCTTGGCCGGCTTGTCGGCGGCCGGCTTGGCCGGCTTCGCGGGCTTGCTGGCGGCCGGCTTGGCATCGCTGGCCTTGGCGCCCGGGGCAGCGGCGGTGTGCGAAGCGGCCTGCGCGGTGAACGCGGCGGCAGCGAAGGCCGTGGCGACGAGGGCGGCGAAGATCTTGCTCATGTGAAAGGTCTCTTTCGAAAGATGTGGGGAAGGTCGACAAAGAAAGCCGGGCGCTGGACCCGACCGCGCATTAACGGGGCCGGCCAGGGGCCGTTGACAGGCCCGCTGTCACCGGGGGTATCGGGCGCCGCCGCGGGCGCCATCGCTGCCGGGTTGCTGGCGGGCGTCCTTGCCGGCGCCGGCGCCGCTGCCACCGGCCAGGCTCGGGCGGCCGCGCCGCGCACACCGGCGGCGGACACCGAGGTGCTCGAACGCGTGTCGCCGCGCGCCACCGACCCGCAGGCGCGAGCACTGGTCGGCTTGCGCGCGAGGCTTGGCGGCGCGACTCGGGCGATGCCGCGGCGGCGCTGGCGCTGGTGCGCCACTGCCTGGCGATGTTCGCCGGCGACGGCACCGCGCCGCCTGGGCTGCGCGCAGGCAGCGCTCGGGCGCTGGTGGGCGCTGGCCGACCTGCCGGTGGACCTGCGCATCCAGCGCGGTGGTGCTGCAGTTCAGCCATCGTTTCGATGCCGCGCTGGCCGACCTCGATGCCGCGGTTGCGCGCCGACCCGCAAGCGTACGAAGCGCGGCTGTGGCGTGCCGCGATCCTGATGGTGCAGGCCCGCTACGCCGAAGCGCGCGAGGCCTGCGAGCGCGCCGCGCCGCTGACCACGCCGCTGGCGGGCATCGGCTGCTGCGCGCAGGTGGACGCGGCCACCGGCGCCGCCGAGGCGGCCGCGTGGCGCTCGTTGCGCGCGGCACTCGCGGCCAACGAAGGCGCTGCTGCGGCGCGAGCCCGGCTGAGCGCGCCTGGGTGCCCGCGCGCCTGGCCGAGACCGAAGCGCGCCGCGGCAACGCCGCCGCCGCCGAAGCCGCGTACCGCGAAGCGCTCACCATCGATGGGCGCGACTTCTACCTGCTCGCCGCCTACGCCGATTTCCTGCTCGACCAGGACCGCGCCGCCGACGTGCTGCACCTGCTGGCCGGCCGCGAGCCGTCGACGTGCTGCTGCTGCGGCTGGCGCTGGCGGCTGGGCGCTTGCAGGACCCGTCGGCCGCGGAATACCGGCGCGAACTGGCGGCGCGCTTCGACGCCGCGCGGCGCCTGGGCGAGGCACTGCACCAGAAGGAAGAAGTCGCTTCGCGCTCGGCGCGCTGGGCGACGCACAGCGCGCGCTGGCCTTGGCGCGCAGCAATCTCACGGTGCAACGCGAGCCCGCCGACGCGCGCGTGCTGCTCGAAGCCGCGCTCGCCGCGCGTGATGTGCGCGGCAGCGCAGCTGGCGTTGGCTTGGCTGGCTGCATCGGGCATCGAGGCGCCGCGGCCGCGCCAGCGCGCTGGCCGCGAAGCTGGAGCAGCTGCCGTGAGCGCGCAGAGCCGCTTCGATGCGACGCCACCGCAGCGAGATCGCGCCAACACCGCGCGATCGGGCGCAGCGACCTTCCTGCTCGCACGGCTGCGGCGGCTCCTCGTCGAGCCGGTGCAGTGGCTGCTGCTGACCGCGGCGTTGGCTACACCGGCGCATGGCACACCACTTCCGAGGCCTACCTGACGCTTCCTGGCGAGGGCCGGCAATACCGACCGTCGCGGCGCGGCTCGATCATCGCGCTGCGTGACCTCGATGAAGCGCTGGCGCTGGACGCCGACGGCAACGGCGAGATCACCTGGGGCGAGCTGCGCGCCGCGCACGCCGCCATCGCCGCCTATGCCGGGGCGCGCGTGAAGCTCGCAGCCGACGGGCGCGCCTGCACGGCCAGCGTCAGCGGCGGGCAAGGTGGGTGATCGAGCATGGCAGCGGCATGTTCTTGCTGCCGCTGGCGTTCGAATGCGCCGCGCCGCCGCGCGAACTGGCGCTCGACTACCGCCTCTTCGCCGACTCCAACCCGCTGCACCGCGGCCTGCTGAAGCTCGAGAACACCGTGGCCGCAGTGGCACCGGCGACTCGCAGCGCCGTGCTCGACCCCACGGCCGGCGCGCCGCAGCGCTTCACGCTCGCCGAGGTCGACGCCTGGCGCGCCTTCGTCGCCTATGTCGGCCAGGGCGTGTGGCACATCTGGATCGGCATCGACCACATCCTCTTTCTCGTCGCATTGCTGCTGCCCGCGGTGCTCCTGCGCCGCGATGGCCGCTGGGTCGCGGCGGCGAGTTTCACGGCGGTGTTCTGGGACGTGCTGAAGGTCGTCACCGGCTTCACGCTGGCGCACTCGATCACGCTGACACTGGCCACGCTCGGCTGGGTGACGCTGCCTTCGCGGGCGGTGGAGTCGGTCATCGCCGCTTCGGTGGTGCTGGCGGCGGCGAACAACCTGTGGCCGCTGGTGGGCGGGCGGCGCTGGCTGGTGGCCTTCGGCTTCGGCCTCATGCACGGCTTCGGGTTCGCCGGCGCGCTGGCCGAGCTGGGGTTGCCGTGCAAGGGGCGCTGGCGCTGTCGCTGCTGGGCTTCAACGTTGGCGTCGGTTTTCGGGCAGCTCGCCGTCGTGGTGCTGTTCCTGCCGCTGGCGTTCGCGCTGCGCGGCACGCGCCTGTACCGGCGCGCGATCTTCGGCGGCTCGGCGGCCATCGTCGCGGTGGCAACTCTGTGGTTCGCCGAGCGCGCCTTCGGCCTTCAACTGACCGGTTGGTCTTCGGTTGAACGCCGCTGCCATTTGTTGCCGCGCCGCGTTCAGCGGCGGCGCCGGCAGCGGCCGGGCTCTCGACCGTGAACGTGTGCGTGGCGAAGCGGCTGTCCCATTCGCCGGCGCGCCCGGGGACCGGCCGCAGGTCCGTGGCATGCAGCACCTCCAGCGGCCGGCGAAAGGCACCGGCACGCTGGCCCGGCCTTCGCTGTCGGTGCGGCGCCACAGGCCGGAGGGCTCATCTCGCCGCGAAGCTCGACGGCCTGGCCCGCCAACGGCGCGCCGTCGCGCAGCACGCGGAACTCGATCACCGCGCCGGCGCGCAGCGGCACCTGCGCGGCGCTGAGCCGATGTCCATCGCCATCGGCGCGGCGAGTGGCCTGGCTGTCGCCGCCTGCGCGGCGAATCCTCCAACTGTCGCCGCCTGCGCGGCGAGTGCTGCCATCGGCGCGCGATCGCGATCGAGATGCGCGCGTGCTTGGCATAGCGCTCGCGCCAGGGCAGGCCCTGCTGGCGATCGGCAAGCCAGCGCTTGCGCACGCCTGGGCGCGGCGATCTCGTGCAGGTACACGGGCACCAGGCGTTCGGCGAGTTCGATCTCGAAGTGCGTTGTCTGCACTCAGCAGCTTTGCACCGCCGTGGCGTCGGCCGCCGCATTGGTCTGCAGGACGAGCGCTGAAGCCGAAGCCGGCGAAGGCGTTGTGGGCAGCAGCGGCACGCGCGGTGCCGGCCGCATCGGCGCAGCCTTGCGCGACGAGCGAACTCGCCGCGATCGGCGTCTCGCCGGCCGGGAACAGCGTGCCGCTCGTCAGCGCCAGCGCGATGCGCCTCGGCGGCGCCGGCCGCGCTTCGAGCCAGGTGTCGTGCGCAGCGGCCAAATGGCTGCCGAGAGCAAGGGCCGACGCGATTGCCGGTGCGAGGCGCGGTGTTCGCGCCGGCATGAGGCTCCGCGCAACGGCCCGTGCCGCCGAGCCGAAACGCAGCCGCATGGAAGACGCCTTCATGCCGCTGTTGTACGCAGCGGCCGCTGCGGTGGATGAACCCCCAGCCCGGCGACGAGTGCTGCTGCAGCGCCACCGCCGCGCCGGCGAGCGCCACGTTCGTGTCCACGATGAGCCAGGTCGGGATCGCGGCCAGGTACGGCGCCAGCCGGCCCTTGGCCTCGAAGCGCTCGCGAAAGCGTGACCGCTCGAACAGCACGCCCAGCCGCGGCACGATGCCGCCGCCGATGTAGACGCCGCCGCGCGCACCCAGCGTGAGCGCCACGTTGCCGGCGAAGCCGCCGAGCAGCGCGCAGAAGTGCTCCAGCGTCTGCCGGCAAACGGCGTCCGCACCGGCGCTGCCGGGCTCGGCGATGCCGGCAGCGACGATGGCATCCGGGGCCAGCATGGCCGGTGCCGCGGTGCCGTGCACGCGCGCCACCGCCTGGTGCAGCCCCGGCAAGCCGAGGCCCGACAGCAGCCGCTCGGCCGAGACGTGCGGGTGCTGCCGCCGCACCTCGGCCAGTAATGCGCTCTCGACATCGTCGGTCGCCGCAAGCGTCGCGCCCGCCTTCGCCGGGAATGGCGAGCCAGCGCGTGGCCGGGGTCTGCGGTGACGCCGCCGCCGGTGCCGCTGCCGTTGTCGATGCGGCGATGAGCCCCGCGACGCCCAGCCCCGTGCCCGGCCCGAGCACCGCGCGCGTGCCGAGCGGCAGCGCCCTCTGCGTCGCGCTTCCTCGCCGAGTGCGCCGCAACTGCGCCGGCGCCAGCCGCGGCAGCGGACAGCGCGAGCGCTTCGAAGTCGTTGAGCAGCAGGAACGCGTCCAGCGCCAGCGAGCGCTGCACCTCGGCGCGCGCCAGGCGCCAGCCGGTGCCGTCATCTCGACCACGCCATCGACGACGACCGCCGCCACCGCCCAAGCCGCGGCGCGCGGCGCGCGCCAGGCCGCGCCGTCTTGCGCCGCGCGCTGTGCAAGGTAGGCGTGCGCCGCGGCCAGCGGGCCCGCGTAGTCGGCCACGCGCAGCGTCTGGATGTGCGCGAGCGTGCCGCCGTCACCGCCGGCTTCCGACTCCTGCAGCAAGCCGAAGCGCGCGTGCGTGCCGCCGATGTCCGCGACGAGCCACGGCAGCGGCAACGCGGCGCCGGTGCTCGATGGAGAAGGCGCGGGCGAGGAAGGTGCGGCGTTGGCAGCCATGGCGGCAGAGGACCGACGAACCAGGGGATGAAAGTCGGAAGACCGGAAGACCTGAAGACGAACAAGGAAGACCAGGCGACCAGCCGAGCCGGCAAGCCCCGGACCCGATGGAAAGCCCCGAAGCCCGGGAGCCCGGGAGCCCGATGGTAGGGCGGCCGCCTTCGCGACACCCGCCGTGAGGGATGCCGCGCACCACCTCGCCCTCGTGTCGGTGGCGCTGCTGCACCGCAGCGCGCTGGCTAGAATCGCGCCCCTGCCCGAGGAGCGTTGCAACGCGCTGCCGGAAGTGGCCGCAGTCCGTCGCATGAAACGATGCATGACGCGCGGCACACCCGGTGGTTCGCCAGGCTCGGGGCGCCGCCAGCAGCCCGGGCCAAGCATGCCTTGCCGGGTGCCGGCGGCCGGCAACGGCGCTCGGCATCCCTTCGAGGTGACCGGGCCCCCACATGACCGCCGTCGAGCCAGCCAGCCCTCACGCGCAATCCGCGCTGCAGCCCGCACCGGACAGCGCAGCCGCACCCGCCGCGTCCGCCGCGTCTCCGCCGCCGATGCGCCTGTCGGGCCTCGAACCGGTGTCCATCGGCGAAGGGCACCTCTTCGTCAACATCGGCGAGCGCACCAACGTCACCGGCAGCCGCGCCTTCGCGAAGATGATCCTCGAAGGCCGCTTCGAGGACGCGCTCGCGGTCGCGCGGCAGCAGGTCGAGGCCGGCGCGCAGGTCATCGACGTCAACATGGACGAGGCGATGCTCGACTCGGCCGCGGCGATGGAGCGCTTCCTCAAGCTCGTCGCCGGCGAGCCCGAGATCGCGCGCGTGCCGGTGATGATCGACAGCTCGAAGTGGAGCGTCATCGAGGCCGGCCTCAAGTGCATCCAGGGCAAGGGCATCGTCAACTCGATCTCGCTGAAGGAAGGCGAGGCCGAGTTCAAGCGCCAGGCCAACCTCGTGCGCCGCTACGGCGCCGCAGCGGTGGTGATGGCCTTCGACGAGCAGGGCCAGGCCGACACCTTCGAGCGCAAGACCTCGATCTGTGCCCGCGCCTACCGCATCCTCGTCGAGGAAGTCGGCTTCGCGGCCGAGGACATCATCTTCGACCCCAACATCTTCGCCATCGCCACCGGCATCGAGGAACACGACAACTACGCCGTCGACTTCATCGAGGCCACGCGCTGGATCAAGCAGCACCTGCCCGGCGCCAAGGTGTCAGGCGGCGTCAGCAACGTCAGCTTCAGCTTCCGCGGCAACGACCCGGTGCGCGAGGCGATCCACACCGTGTTCCTCTACCACGCCATCAAGGCGGGGCTTGACATGGGCATCGTCAACGCCGGGATGATCGGCGTCTACGACGACCTCGATCCCGTGCTGCGCGAGCGCGTCGAGGACGTGGTGCTGAACCGGCGCCCGAAGCTCGCCGCCGGCGAGGCCGAGAAGACGGCCGGCGAGCGCCTCGTCGAGATCGCCGAGACGGCCAAGGGCGCGGCCAAGGACGAGGGCGCCAGGCTCGCCTGGCGGGCCGGGAACGTCGAGGCGCGCCTGAGCCACGCGCTCGTGCACGGCATCACCGAGTTCATCACCGCCGACACCGAGGAAGCCTGGCGCGCCATCGAAGCCAAGGGCGGGCGGCCGCTGCACGTGATCGAGGGGCCGCTGATGGCCGGCATGAACATCGTCGGCGACCTCTTCGGCGAGGGCAAGATGTTCCTGCCGCAGGTGGTGAAGAGCGCGCGCGTGATGAAGCAGGCCGTGGCGCACCTGCTGCCCTACATCGAGGCCGAGAAGAGGCAACTAGCGGCCGCGGGCGGCGACGTGAAGAGCAAGGGCCGCATCGTCATCGCCACCGTGAAGGGCGACGTGCACGACATCGGCAAGAACATCGTCACCGTCGTGCTCCAGTGCAACAACTTCGAGGTCGTCAACATGGGCGTGATGGTTCCCGCCCAGGACATCCTGGAGAAGGCGCGCGTCGAGGAAGCCGATCTCATCGGCCTTTCGGGCTTGATCACGCCGAGCCTGGAGGAGATGCAGCACGTCGCCGCCGAGATGCAGCGCGACGCGTGGTTCCGCGAGCGGCGCACGCCGCTGTTGATCGGCGGCGCCACGACGAGCCGCGTGCACACCGCAGTGAAGATCGCGCCGCACTACGACGGGCCGGTGGTCTACGTGCCCGACGCGTCGCGCAGCGTCGGCATCTGCACCGAGCTTCTCAGCGCCGAGCGCGCCGAGGGTTTCGTCGCCGAGCTGAAGGCCGACCAGGACAAGGTGCGCACGCTGCACGCCAACAAGAAGCAGGTGCCGCTCGTCACGCTCGCCGCTGCGCGCGCCAACAAGCACGCCATCGACTGGGAAGGCTACGCGCCGCCGAAGCCGCGCTTCACGGGCCGGCGCGTGCTGCGCAACCAGGACTTGTCGGAACTGGCCGGCTACATCGACTGGGGCCCGTTCTTCCAGACCTGGGACCTTGCCGGCGCGTACCCGGCGATCCTCGACGACGCCGTCGTCGGCGGCGAGGCGCGGCGCGTTTTCGCCGACGCGATGGCGCTGCTGGCGAAGGCGATCGAAGGCCGCTGGCTGCAGGCCAACGGCGTCTTCGCGCTGCTGCCGGCCAACACGGTGGACGACGACACGATCGAGGTCTACACCGACGAGACGCGCGGCACCGTCGCGTTGCGCTGGAACCCGCTCAGGCTGCAAAGCGAGCGGCCGGTGGTCGATGGCCCGACAGGGAAGATCAGGCGGCCCAACCGCAGCCTGGCGGACTTCATCGCGCCGCGCGGCGTGGCGGCCGACTACATCGGCCTGTTCGCCGTCACCGCCGGCATCGGCGCCGACGCCAAGGCGCGCGAGTTCGCCGCCGCCAACGACGACTACTCGGCGATCACGGTCAAGGCGCTCGCCGACCGCCTGGCCGAGGCGTTCGCCGAGCGGCTGCACGAGCGCGTGCGCAAGGAGTTCTGGGGTTATGCCGCCGACGAGGCGCTGGCCAACGCCGACCTCATCGCCGAACGCTACCGCGGCATCCGCCCCGCGCCGGGTTACCCGGCCTGCCCGGCGCACGGCGTCAAGCGCGCGATGTTCGACGTGCTGAATGCGGCCGAGATCGGCATGACGCTGACCGAAAGCATGGCCATGGCGCCGGCGGCCAGCGTCAGCGGCTTCTACCTCGCGCATCCTGAAGCGCGCTACTTCAACGTCGGCCGCATCGGCGAGGACCAGCTCGCCGACTGGGCGCGGCGCGAGGGGCTGGCCATCGAGGATGCGCGGCGCGCGCTGGCGCCGGTGCTCTGAAGGCGCGGGCGGCACGCGGCCGCGCCGGTAACGTTCGCGCACGATTTGCGCAGCGCTGGTCACCGATTCCTGCCGGCTCGCTGCGCACAATGCCGCCCTCTTCCCGGGCGGAGGGTGAAAGCCATGAAGCTGGCTCCTGTTCGAGCGCTCGTTCGCAGCGCGTTCCTCGCCGTGGCTACGGCCGTGGCGCTGGCCGCGTGCGGCGGCGGTGGAGGGGGGAACGACAGCGGCGGCGGCACGCCGCCTCCGGTCGTCGAGAAGCCCGCCACACGCGACGAAGCCGCGCGCTTCCTTGCGCAAGCCACCTTCGGCCCCGTCGATGCCGACATCGACCGCCTGCTGGACATCGGCTATGCCGCGTGGATCGACGAGCAGTTCGCGCGCGCGCCCGCTCAGACGCACCGCGCGCACTGGGAAGCGCGCGACGCCGAGATCAAGGCGGTCAACGCCGCCAACGCCGCCGGCCAGAACGAGTTCTTCGAGTCGTTCTGGAAGCAGGCCGTCACCGGCCCCGACCAGCTGCGCCAGCGCATGGCCTATGCGCTGTCGCAGATCTTCGTCATCTCGCTGGTCGACGGCACCGTCGGCGACAACCCGCGCGCTGTCGCGGCGTATCTCGACATGCTCGGCGAGAAGGGCTTCGGCACCTACCGCGACCTGCTCGAGGCGGTGTCGCGGCACCCGATGATGGGCATCTACCTCTCGCACCTGCGCAACCAGAAGGCCGATGCGCGCACCGGCCGCGTGCCCGACGAGAACTACGCGCGCGAGGTGATGCAGCTGTTCTCGATCGGCCTCGTCGAGCTGAACGACGACGGCAGCGTTCGCACCGGTGCCGGCGGCGCGGCGCTGGAAACGTACGGCCCCGCGGACATCTCGGGCCTGGCGAAGGTGTTCACCGGCTGGAGCTGGGCCTGCCCCGATTGGCCCGACAACGGCTGCTTCTTCAACGGCACTGCCAACGGCAACTCCGACCCCGACCGCGCCTTCAAGTCGATGCTCGGCTACCCGCAGTACCACAGCACCGAGAGCAAGGTCTTCCTCGGCACCACCGTCGCCGGGCAAGCCACGGCCGACCCGGCGGCAAGCCTGAAGGCAGCGCTCGACCGGCTCGCCACGCATCCGAACGTCGGCCCCTTCATCGGCCGCCAGCTCATCCAGCGCTTCGTCACCAGCAACCCGAGCCCGGCTTACGTGAGCGCGGTGGCGCAGGCCTTCGCCGACAACGGTGCCGGCGTGCGCGGCGACATGAAGGCGGTGCTGAAGGCGGTGCTCATGAACCCCGAGGCGCGCCGCGCCGGCGACACCTCGGGCAAGGTGCGCGAGCCGGTGCTGCGCTTGTCGGCGTTCCTGCGCGCGTTCGCGCACACGAGCGACTCGGGCGCGTTCAAGGTCGGCAACACCGACAACGCGAGCACGCAGCTCGGGCAGTCGCCGCTGCGCTCGCCCTCGGTGTTCAACTTCTATCGTCCCGGGTTCGTGGCGCCGGGTACGCAGGCGGCCGCACGCGGCCTCGTCGCGCCCGAGCTGCAGCTGGCCAGCGAAACGAGCGCCGCCGGCTACGTGAACTTCATGCGCGACAACGTGAGTGCCGGCATCGGCATCAACCCCGGCGCGCCGACCAACCGGCGCGACATCCAGGGCAACTACGCCGATGAGCTGGCGCTGGCCGCCGACGCAGTGGCTCTCACCGAGCGCGTGACCTCGCGCCTGACCTACGGCGGCGCCGGCGCGGCGCTGAAGACCGAGATCAGCACCGCGGTGGCGAGCATCACGATCCCGGCGCTGAACGCCGGCGGCACGAACCAGGCGGCCATCGACTCCGCCAAGCGCAACCGCGTCAACGCGGCGATGCTGCTGACGCTGGCGGCGCCCGAGTTCGTGGTGCTGAAGTGATGAGACCGGCGCACGAGGAGGACAACAGACATGCATCGTGACGGCGCTTTCTCTCGCGGCGGCCGCAACGGCGCGGGCAGCGGCCTCGCAGCCCCGGCGCTGCACTTCGGCGCCTCGCGGCGCTTGTTCCTGCGCCAGGGCACCGCGCTGTCGCTGCTGGCCGGCGCCGGTGCGCCGCTGGCGCTGAACCTGCTGGCGGCCGGCTCGGCCGCGGCGCAGGCCGCGCCGGACTACCGGGCGCTGGTGTGCTTCTTCCTCTTCGGTGGCAACGACACCTACAACATGGTGCTGCCCACCGACGCGGCGAGCTGGGCTGCCTACACCGCCACGCGCAACCAGGCGCCCGACCCGATTGCCCTGCTCGCCGCGGGCACGGCGCCCAACGCCGCTGCGGGCGCGGGCACGCCGGCGCGACTGGGCGGCGTGCTGCCGATCACGCCGCTCAACGCTGCGGGCCTCAACACCGGCCGCACGTTCGCGCTGCACCCGCTGATGGGCGAACTGAAGGCGATGTTCGACACCGACCGGCGCCTGGCCATCGTGCCTAACGTCGGACCGTTGGTGATGCCGACGACGAAGGCGCAGTACGGCCTCGCGTCGCACCCGAAGCCGCTGCGCCTCTTCTCGCACAACGACCAGCAAAGCACCTGGCAGGCGCTGGCGCCCGAAGGCGCCACCAAGGGCTGGGGCGGCCGCATGGGCGACGCGCTCGCAGCGGGCAACGGTAGCGCCGTGTTCACCTCCGTCTCGGCCAGCGGCGGCGCCGTCTGGCTGAACGGCAACACGGTGCAGCAGTACCAGGTGGGCAGCGCCGGCGCCATCCGCCTGGGCGCCAACGCCAGCGGCCAGGTCTATGGTTCCACCGCGGTGGCGCAGGCGCTGGCGCGCATCGCCGGCGGCGCGCGCGGCGGCCATGTGCTGGAAGCCGACGTGGCCGCGGTGTCGCAGCGCTCCATCGCCGCCGAGGAAACACTGCGCACCGCGCTGCGCCCGGCCAGCGACGCCGCCTTCGGCACCGCGCCGGCCAGCGGCAACTACAACGCCAACGCCGACCCGAAGCTGCAGTACCTGAACCCGCTCAATGGCGTGATGACCTTCAACGCCGTCGCGCAGCAGCTGCAGGTGGTGGCGCGCATGATCGACGCGGCGATGCGCGGCGCCGTGGCGGTGAAGCGGCAGGTGTTCTTCGTCAGCCTCGGCGGCTTCGACACGCACGACCTGCAGAACCGCAACCACGCCGACCTGATGGCGCGCGTGGCGCAGGCGCTGCGCTACTTCGACACCACGCTCGGTGCGCTCAATGCGCGCAACCTCGTCACCACGTTCACCGCCAGCGATTTCGGCCGCACCTTCACGAGCAACGGCGACGGCACCGACCACGGCTGGGGCGCGCACCACTTCGTGATGGGCGGCGCGGTGAAAGGCGGCGACGTCTACGGCCGCTTCCCGGTGCTGGCACCGAAGAACGCGAACAACAACAACTTCGACGGCAGCGGCGACCAGCTCGGCAACGGCGCGCTGCTGCCGGTGCACTCGGTGGACCAGCTCGCAGCGACGCTCGGCGCGTGGTTCGGCGTCTCGGCGGGCGACCTGGCGGCGATCTTCCCGAACCTCGCCAACTTCGACGCGGCGCAGCGCAACCTCGGGTTCATGGTCTGATGCCTTGTCGCGGCCCGGCGCGGGTCGCTGAAGTCGCGGTGCGTTGAGGCTGCGGTGCGCTGAGGTCGGCGTGCGCTGACGTTGGCGCGCGGCGAGGTTGCGCGCGCCAAGGACGCCGGGGGTCGGCTCCGCTCGTGTCCTCTTTTCGTGCCGCCCGGCTGCGCTAAAGCTCGCAGGGCGCCCGAATGCCCCCTTTACCTCGCTGAGCCGACCCCCCGGCATCCTTGGCGTGGCACCGACGTTTGTCTTCGAAGAGTCTTCGAAGAGAGGCCACCGATGCGTATCAGCGAAGCGTCGGGTCTTCTCGCCGAACGCCGCCGCAACCCTTCGAGCGCGATCACGCGATCTCTGCGGAACGAAGTCTGATCGACCGGCGCGGAGTCGCCGCGACCGCTCGCTATGATCCGCCGCCCTCCATGAACACCCCCTCGCTGAACCCGGCGCAGCTCGAAGCCGTCCATCACCTTTCCGGTCCCTGCCTCGTGCTGGCCGGCGCCGGCTCGGGCAAGACGCGCGTCATCACGCACAAGATCGCCAAGCTTCTGCAAACGGGGCTCGAGCCGAAGCAGATCGCCGCGATCACCTTCACCAACAAGGCCGCCGCCGAGATGCGCGAGCGCGCCCGTGGCCTCGTCGGGGCGCGTGCCGCGAAGGACCTCGTCATCAGCACCTTCCACAGCCTGGGCGTGCGCATGCTGCGCAGTGACGGCGAGCGCATCGGGCTTAAAGCCGAACTTCAGCATCCTCGACAGCGACGACGTGCAAGGCGTGCTGCGCGACTGCGGCGGCAACACCGACAACGCACTGGCGCGCCGCTGGCAGTGGGCCATCAGTCTGTGGAAGAACCAGGGCCTGGATGCCGATGCCGCCGAGCCGCCGCCAAGGACGACGACGAGCGCGTCGCCGCGCGCGTGATGCGCCGCTACCAAGAGCGCCTCGCGGCGTACCAGGCGGTGGACTTCGACGACCTGATCGGCCTGCCGCTGGCGCTGCTGCAACGCGACGCCGAAGCGCGCGCGAAGTGGCGCGCGGCCTTCGGCCATGTGCTCATCGACGAGTACCAGGACACCAACGCCGTGCAGTACGAGCTGCTGAAGGCGCTGGTGGGCGCAGCGAGCGATGCAAACAGCGATGCGGGCTCACGCAGCGGCACCATCAGCAAGCCCTTCACCGCGGTGGGCGACGACGACCAGAGCATCTACGGCTGGCGTGGCGCGACGGTGCAGAACCTCAAGCGCCTGCCCGAGGACTTCCCGGGCCTGAAGATCATCGCGCTCGAACAGAACTACCGCAGCACCGGCCACATCCTGCGCGCGGCCAACGCGGTGATCGCCGGCAACCCGAAGCTGTTCGAGAAGAAGCTGTGGAGCGAGCTCGGCGAGGGCGAGCCGGTGAAGGTGATCGAGTGCGACGGCGATGAGCACGAGGCCGAGCGCGTGGTCGCGCGCATCCAGGCGCTGCGTGGCGGGCGCGTCGGCATTGCGGGCGAAGGCGCGGCGGTGAAGTTCGCCGATATCGCGGTGCTGTACCGCGCCAACCACCAGGCGAAAGTCTTCGAGCAGAAGCTGCGCGCGGCGCAGATCCCGTACAAGGTGAGCGGCGGCACCAGCTACTTCGACCGCGCCGAGATCAAGGACCTGTGCGCGTGGCTGCGTCTGATCGTCAACAACGACGACGACCCCGCTTTCCTGCGCGCGGTGACGACACCGAAGCGCGGCATCGGCCACCAGACGCTGGCGACTCTGGGCGAGTTCGCGTCCAGGCGCAAGGAAAGCCTCTTCGAAGCGCTCTTCGCGCCGACGCTTTCGGCGGCGCTGAAGGGCAAGGCCATCGACGCGCTGCACGAATTCGGCCGCACTGTGAACGACCTCGAATACCGCGCCCGCCACGCGAGCGGCGCCGAGGACGCGCGCGCCTTCCTGATGGGCTGGCTGAAGGACATCGGCTACGAGCAGCACCTGCACGACGGCGAGGACAGCGAGAAGCTGGCCAGCGCCCGCTGGACCAACGTGCTCGACTTCGTCGACTGGATCGCCCGCCGCTGCGGCGGCGAGACGGCGGCCGAGGTGGCCGGCACCGTCGAGGAGACCGAGCGCAAGAGCGTCTTCGACGTGGCGCAGACGATCAGCATCATCATCAGCATCGCCGAGCGCGGCGAAGACAGCGACGTCGTGACGCTGTCGACGCTGCACGCCGCCAAGGGCCTGGAGTGGCCGCACGTGGTGCTGGCCGGCGTCAACGAAGGCTTGCTGCCGTTCAAGGGCGCCGAGTCCAAGGCCCCCAGGCGGCTGCCGCCGCCCCCCGAGGTGAGTCGCGGGCAGAGCCGGATCGACTCGAAATGAGGATCGACGGAGGAGGAGCGCCGCTGATGTACGTGGGCATACGCGCGCGCAGCGCACGCTGGCGGTGAGCTGGCTCAGGCGCCGCAGCGCGGCCGCGAGACGGTGGCGGGAATGGCCAGCCGCTTCATCGCCGAGATGAAGCTCGATGAAGCCGTGACGAAGGAAGACCCGCGCGAGCGGTTGAAGCGGCTGCGCGCCGAACTGGTGGCGCGAGTGCAGGCGTCGGAGCAGGCTTCAGCGGCTTCGGCGGCTTCGGCAGCGGCCGGCGCGGCGCGCAAGGTCGCCGAGGCCTAGTTGGTCAGAGAGCCGATGAGCGTGCTCGCAGCCATCGTGCCCACCAGCGCGCGCGAGCGCTGGCTCGGCACAGCGCTGCTGGCCTGCGCGGCGCTGGCCATCGCTTCGGCGCCGTGGGCGCTCGACGTTGCCGCGCTCAACTTCGTCTTCAAGCCGCCGGCGACGCTTTGCATCATCGCCTACGCGAGCGGCCGCGGCGACGCCGGCGGCAGGCCGGCACCACAGCCCGCCGCTGGGTGCTCATCGGCTTGTGGCTCTCGCTCGCCGGCGACGTGGCGCTCCTGTGGCCCAAGGCAGGCTTCCTGCCCGGGCTCGTGAGCTTCCTGCTCGCGCATCTCGCGTACCTCGTCGCCTTCACGCGCGCTCGGCGCTTCATGGCCTGGTGGCTGGCGTTCGCGGCCTACGCGCTGGTGGCCGGAACGATCCTCTGGCGGCTCTGGCCGGGCGTGCCCGCGGCGCTGCAAGCGCCCGTCCTCGCCTACGTGGCGTGCCTGGCGTCGATGGCGGCGCAGGCGGCGGTGCTGTGGCGGCTGGGCGTCGCGCGCGGCGCCGTGCTGGGGCTCGGCGGCGCGCTCTTCGTCGCATCGGACGCGCTGCTGGCGACGAACAAGTTCGCCGGCCCTTTGCCGCTGGCGAGCCTGTGGACGCTGAGCGCGTACTGGGCGGCGCAGTGGTGCATCGCTTCGTGGCTGGCGCCGCGGCGGTGATCGCGGCGGACGGTCCGATTCAAGCCCGCACGGCCACTCCCGTCTCACGCAGGAACGCGAGCACCAACGCCGTCAGCGCCGGCCCTTCGCGCAGCACGTACGCGTGGCCGCCCGGGGCGCCGCTCCAGGCGTGACCGAGGGCGGGCAGCAGGCGGCAGCGCAGCACGAGGTGACCATCGGCGTCGAGGTGCTCGACGCCGTCTTCGAGCGTTTGCTCGCTCAAGGGACCCGCCCCGCGCCGCTTCATCACGTGCAGCGCCTGCTCGGCGAGCTGCTCGGCACAGCGCGGCGAGACCACGTCGTCCGCGGCGCCGTGCAGGACCATGAGCGGCGCGCAGCGCTCGAGGTGCAATGCGGCGAGCGTGGGCGAAATCGCGAGGCCG
Organism: Rubrivivax sp.; assembly: GCA_046348035.1. Lineage (GTDB taxonomy): Bacteria > Pseudomonadota > Gammaproteobacteria > Burkholderiales > Burkholderiaceae_C > Rubrivivax. Next base: position 91,782 of record JAXMEZ010000005.1, read on the forward strand.
TGCTTCATCACCTGGCGCGGGTCCTGCAAGCTGGCGCGGCCCAGCAGCGGTGGCGCGGCCACGGTGACCACCGCGTCGAAGCGCTGTGCGTGATGGAAGGCGAGCAGCGCCGCGAGGCCGCCGCCCGCCGACAGGCCGACCGCCGCAACGCGGCCGCAGCGCACGTGCGCCGCGGCGGCTTCGAGGCCGCGCAGCACGACGTCGAGTTCGCCCTGGCCGCCTTGCGCCGCCGGCATGAACCAGTTCCAGCAGCGCCAGGCGTTGGCGCCCTCGCGCTGCTCGGGGCACAGCAGGCGGAAGCGGCCGCGGTCGGCGGCGGCGGCGAAGCCGGCCGCATGCGCGAATGCCATCGCGCGCTGGCCGCAGCCGTGCAGCAGCACGACGAGCGGCGCTTCCTCGGCATCGGGCAGACCGGCGGGGCGGTACAACGCACAGTCCCACGTCGCTTCGTGCGCGAAGAGCGAAGCGGGCTTCCGGAACGGGTCGAGCGTGAACGGGAAGAGCGGCCACGCTGGCCAGCCCCAGCGCGTGGTGCTCGAGCGCACTTCCAGCCGCTGCCAGCGGCCGGCCAGCAGCGCGCGGCGCCGCGCCCACCAGTTGCGCAGGCGCTGCCAGAGCGCCCCGAGCCGCGTCCACGTTTGCATCGTTCTCAGCCGCTGGCTGCCGCCGACTTCAGCGGCCGGCCCATGCGAGCCATCCCCAGGTGACGGCCAGCGACGCCAGCGTCACTGGCACGCCGATGCGCGCATGCGTGCCCCAGTCGACGCGCACGCCGGCCTTCTCGGCGAGGTCGACGACGATCAGGTTGGCGATCGACCCCACGAGCAGCAGGTTGCCGGCGAACGTGCTCGCCAGCGCCAGCAGCGTGCCGGCCGCCTCGCTGCCCGGCGCTCCGGGCGAACCGAGATGCGGCAGCAGCAGCATCACCGCGGGCACGTTGGAAACGAGGTTCGACAACGCCGCGCCCAGCACCAGCAGCACGCTCGGCTCGCGCACGTGCACGCCCTGCTGCGCGAGCCACGCCACCGCCTGCGCCGCCAGGCCCGTGCCCTGGAAGGCGTGGTTGACGACGAAGAGGCCGATGAACAGCAGCAGCAGCGGCCAATCGACATAACCCATGACCTGAGCGGAGTGCAGCCGCCGGCTGAGCAGCAGCACACCGGCGCCCACCAGCGCCGCCTGGTCGCGCGGCGTGCCGGTGAAGAGGAAGACGGCCATCAGCGCGCCGGCGACCACGAGGCCCTTCGCCGCCTGGACGGCGTCGTAGGGCGGCGATTCGTCGTCGCCGGCGGCCGCGGCGCTCGTCGTCGGCACGATGCGCGGGGCCGGCGCGATGCCGGGCATTGCGTCGCCGCGGCCCGGCGGGCCGAACGCGAGCCACAGCCACAGCAGCGCCAGCGACAGCAGCACCGGCAGCCAGGCCGCGCGCACGTAGCCGCCGAACGGCAGCGCCAGCAGCGAGCCGATCAGCATGTTCTGCGGGTTGCCGATCAGCGTCAGCGCCGAGCCGATGTTGGCCGCGCACGCCAGGCCCACGAGCAGCGGCACGGGGTCGAGGCGGCGCTCGAGCGCCAGGCGCGCCACCACCGGCGTCATCGCCAGGCAGACGACGTCGTTGGAGAACACCGCCGACAACGCCGCCGCCACGGCGATCAACGCGGCCAGCAGCGCGCCGCGCGCCAGCGGCAGCGCCGCGACGAAACGCGTCACCGCGGCGTAGAAGCCGCCCAGGCGCATCTGCGCCGACACCACCATGAAGGCGAACAGCAGCACGAGCGTGGGCAGGTCGACCGAGCGCGCGGCTTCCTCCACCGGCATGCCGGTGATGGCGATCATCGCGATCGCACCCAGCAGCGCCACGCCGGTGCGGTCGAGCTTCACGTGCGGCAGGCCGCCGAGGAACATGCCGGCGTAGACGACGGCGAAGACCGCCACCACGCCCCATTCGGCGCCCCCACCGTGAACAACGGGGGCGGGCAGTGCGGGCAAGGTCATCCGGGGGCAACAAGCGGCAAGGGCCAACGATCATAGGTGGCCCTTGTCGAGGAGCAGGGTGCACGCGCCGCGGCAGGTGCGCCCCGGGCGAAGCGAGAAGCGCGCTACGAAGGCAGGAAGTCGACCGGCCAGCTCACGACCATCGGCTCCACGTCCTTGGCGCCGAAGTCGAACTGGCGGATGCGCGCGACGAGCTTGCGCTCGAGGTCGTCGTTCTTCAGTTCGCTCGAGAGCACGCGGCAGTCGGTGACGGCGCCGCTGGGGTCGATCTTCAACTGCACGACCACCTTGCCCTGCAGCGACGAGTCTTCGCGCAGCGCGCGGTTGTACAGCGCGTAGATCGCGCCCTTGTTGCGCTCGAAGACGAGCTTGATCTCCTCGATCGAGCGGCTGGCCTTGCCGCTGCCGCTCTTGTGCAGCGTGCCGCCGGCACCGGGGCCTGCGCCCGCGCCGCCGCCGGCGCCAGCCCGGCCGCTGCCGCCGGCACCGCCGCCGCCCGCGCCACCGCCACCGCCGCCGCCGGCCACGCCCTCGACCAGCGTGGTGGCGCGGCCCGCGAGGCCGCCGCCGCCGGTGTTGCGGCTGTAGGCCGCGGTGTTGATGCCGCCGGAGCCGTTGGTGGCGTTGGAGGTGATCAGCGCGCGCACCGGGATGCCGGCTTCGTTGCCGGGGCCCACGCCCGGGCCGACGCCCGTACCGACGCCGGGGCCGGGCGCGATGTCCTGCCGAAGCTGCACGGCGGCCGGGCCGCGGCCGCGATGGCGGCGATCTCGTTGCTCGCGGCGAGCAGGCCCACGCCCGAAGCGCGGCGGCGCGCATTGGCAAGCGCTTCGCCCGGCGGCTTGTTCGGAACGGGCTTGCGCGCCTCGGGCACCGGCGCGCGTTCGTCCTTGCGCGGCGGCTCAGGCTTCGGCGGCTGCGTCACGTCGGCCGGCGGCTTGTCGGCCTGCGCCACCTGCGGGGTGGCGGCGGCGCCGGCGGTGTCGCCTGGCGTTCGAGCAGCAGCCGCGCCAGCGGCGCCGGCAGCTCCTGCGCCCGCTGCGTCTCGAGCTCGGGCTTCGGCACGAAGGGCAGGATCACCGCCAGCAGCAGCACCACCGCGAGCACGCGGCGCGTGATGCGCCGGAAGCGCTCTTCGTCCTCGGCCGCGATCGACCACGCGAGGACGGGCTTGCGGAACGACACGCTCGACAGCGAGGGCATCGATGCGGCGGCGGCAGCGGCCATCACGCGTCCTTGCCTTCCTTGCGCCTGAGGGCGAAGGAAACGTCGCCGAAGTTCGCCGTGGCGCAGGTGACCATCACCTTGCGCAGCACGTGGTACGGGATGTCCTTGTCGGACATGATCGTGATGGCGTTGGTCGCCTTCTTGTTCTCGGCACGAACGGCCACGCGCTGCGCCTGCTGGTCGAGCTCGGTCTTCAGCGCCGCGATGAGGTCGGTCTTCTGCGCCGCCACCTCGGCGAGGTCGGCCACCTTGCGGCCTTCGACGAGGATCTCGCTGGCGCTGACCACCAGCACGACGGCGGGCTTGGGTTCCTTCTCGGCGCTGGACATCGGCAGCTGCACGGCCTTGGGGCTGGGCAGCGTCTCGATCGGGCCCACCTGCGCGAGCAGGAAGAAGATGAGGATCGTGAAGACGTCGATCAGCGACACGAGGTTCAGGTCGACCGACGAGCCCGAACGGGTGCGCGCGTCGCGCTTCTCGCGCGCGGTCATCGGCGCGCTCATCGCCGCGCTCCCTGAGCAGCCGCGGTCGTCACGGTCACGGTGGTCGGCACCGCGTTGCCCGAGGCGCCCGAAGTCTTCACCGGCGCGTCCGCCGCGGCACCACGCACCGGTGCGTCGCCGATGGCGATGTCGGGGAAGAGCTCGGCCATGACGATCTTGATGTGGCCGTTCTCGGTGCGGGCGCTGGGCGTGGCGCGCACCGCGTCCATCACCTGCACGAGCTGGTCGTAGGAAGTCTCGGGCTCGGCGAGCACCGAGACCTCGGTCTTGTCGGGGAAGCGGCCCTTGATCTGCACCATCAGCGCGTTCAGCGTCTTCAGCGCCGCGTGCGACGCGGACGCGGTGCCCGTTGCCGGCGGGGCCGCCGGCGCCGACGCAGCCGTCAACGGCGCGCCGGTGGCGTTGGCCACGCTGGGGTTGGCCTTGTCGATGCGCTGGATGAGGCCGCCGACGCGGTCGCCGACCTCGAAGGCGTCCTTGCGGATCACCACTTCGAGCTGCAGCTCGCCGGCCTTGATCTTGTCCAGCGGCCCGCCGCTGCTCGGCGCCGGCAGCGCCAGGTCCATCACCGCGAGGCGCGTGAACACCGCGGTGGAAAGCAGGAACGGCACCAGCACCACGATCAGGTTGATGAACGCGGTGATCTCGAGGTGGGCTGCTTCGCGCTTCAGGCGGCGCCTTCGCATCTGTCGGGCACTCGTGCGTTGGAAGGTGGGATCTCGGGCCTTCGTCGTGGCTTCAGCGCGCCGGCGCCGCGGCGGCGTTGCCGCCGTGCTCGTAGGCCGGCGAGGACATGCGCTGCACGAGGTTCAGGAAGGTGATCTTGGCCGCTTCGAGGCTGTCGACGATCTCGGTGGCGCGCGCCTGCAGGAAGCTGTGGATGAGCAGGAACGGGATCGCCACCATCAGCGCGAAGGCGGTGTTGTTCATCGCGATCGAGATCGAAGCGCTCAGCAGCTCGGCCTTCTCGGCCGGGTTCACCGCGGCCACCGCCGTGAAGCCTTTGATGAGGCCGATGATCGTGCCCAACAGCCCCACCAGCGTGATGACGTTGGCGAAGGTGGCGATGTAGTGCGTGCGCTTCTCCAGGCGCGGCACGATCTCCATCATCCCTTCTTCCATCGCATGCTCGATGTCCTCGCGTTTGCGCGTGCCGCCCATGCGCTCAATGCCGTTGGCGACGATCTTGCCGATGGCCGAATCGCTGCGCGCGGTGATGCCGTGCACTTCGCGGAAGCGCCCGCTTTGCAGCATCGGCAGCACCTGGTCCCACACCTTGCGGTTGTCGGCGCGCGCGCGGCGCAGGAAGACGAAGCGCTCGATGGCGATCGCGAGGCCGAACGCCAGCAAAGCCAGGCTCGGGTAGAGGAACGGACCGCAATCGACGAAGAACTTCACCACGGTCTGGAAGGTGTTCATTTGGGCTTGGCTCCGGGCGGGGCGGGTGCTGGCGCGTTTGGACTTCTGGGCGCTTGGACGCTTGGACGTTCTGGCAGCGCAGTGACAGCGAGTGGGAAAGAAGGCTAAGGGCTGCGTGCGCCGGCGGTTGTGGCGGCAGGCGCAAGTGAAGTTACAAATTGGTGGGCCGACACTATGGCGCGGCGCGGCCGCGGCCTAGCGGAAATCGATGCGGAAATGGGCGGATTTGCCGCGCTGCCGCCCCGCGGGCGGGCAGAGTGCGCGGCGGGCCGCCGCGGGTTGTACGGTCAGCGCGGCGCGGGCGCAGGCGCGGCGGGCGATGCGGGGGCAGCAGCGGCAGCAGGCTTCCCCGCGGCGACCACGGCGGCGCGGATCTGCGCGTCGTAGCTCACCTGCCGGCGCAGCACGTCGCGGTCGATCGGCGCCAGCGCTTCCTCGACAACGCCGGTAACGGCGCGCCCGCCCATGTTGCCGTGCAGAGGCTTCTTCCACGGCACGATGTACAGCACCTTGGGCAACTCGCGGTTGCCGATGATCTGCGTGCGCTCGAGGTCGGCGCGGTCCTGTGCGCGTGCGGCCAGCGGCGCCAAGGCGAGCGGCGCGGCCACGGCCAGCACCAGAAGCCACCACGGCGCGGCGTTGCGCCGTGGTGGCTGCTTCGCTGCAGCGAAGGCGATGGCCTTCATCGAGGTCTTCGCTGACGCCTTCGTTGTCGTCGTCATTCCTTCTCCTTGCGCGGCGGCGTGCCCGTCGCAGGGGTCGCTGTCCCCGGTGCAGCGGCCGGTGCGGGCGCCGGTGCCGACGCGGCCACCTTCGGGTCGGCCTTGCGGTTCTTCAGCTCGGCGAGCCACTTGTTGATCGTGGCTGCCTCCGCCGGCAGCAGTGCCGCGCCGCGCGTACAGCTCGGCCGCGCGTGCCGGCTCGCCGAGGTAGAGGTCGTTGAGGATCGCCAGGTTCACGAGCGCGCCGGCGTACGCCGGGTCGAGCTCGATCGCCGTCTCGTAGGCCTTGCGCGCATGGTCGAAGCGGCCGAGCGCGCGCCAGGTGATGCCGAGCTGGTTGTGATACGAGGCCTGCTTCGGCGACAGCTCCACCGCGCGTTGCAGCGCCGTGGCCGACTCCTGCAGCCGCCCGGCCTTGCGGTGGATGAGGCCGAGGTTGGCGTACACGCCGCCGAGCTGCGGCTGCTTCTCGGCCAGCGCACGAAAGGCGCGCTCGGCCTCGGGCAGGCGGCCGGCCTTGAGCATGCGCACCGCTTCGTCGAAGCTCGCGCGCGTGCTGGCGTCCACCGGGGGCAGCGGCGGTTCGGCCGGGGGCGGCGGCGCGGCGGGCGGTGGCGGCGATGCAGGTACCGGCGCTTCGACTGCAGGCGCGGCAGCGGGCGCAGCGGGCGCGGCCGAGGTTGCCGTTCCCGAATCGCTCGCTGCGGCCGCGTTCGGCAGCGGCGAAGCGGCGACGATCGGCGCCGGCGCCTCGGTGCCTAGCGGCGCCGTCGTGCCGAACGGCCAGCCGGCGCAGCCCGACAGCAGCGCCGCGCCGAGCCACGTCGGAGCCACCCAGCCTTGGCGGGCCGGCGGCCGCACCCGCAACCTGTCAGCAGATCGTTGGGCCGATCGGTCAGCGGATCGCATCCAGCGCCTCCTCGCTGCGCTCGGGCTTGGCCCAGCGCGCCGGCTTGAGCGTGGCGAGCGCGGCCAGGCTCTTCTTCACCCAGTCGTCGTACAGGCCCTGGGTCGTGCGGCGGGCATTCGTCTCGTGCAGCTGGATCGCCTTCTCCTCGAACGGGAAGGCCTGCTCTTCGAGCATCACGTTGTACTGCTCGAGCTCGAGCTTCTTCAGGTTGCGCGGCCGCTGCGAGCCGAGCATCGCCTTGCCGAAGTCCTGGTACAGCGCCGCGGTGTGGAACGTCGCCGCGGTCACGGCCTCGGCGGCGCCGTCGGCGCTGGCGTCCGCATACGCCTTCAGCAAGGCTTCCATGCCGGCCTTCTTCTTCTTCAGGTTCGGTGCCAGCGGCTCGACGAGCTTGACCTTGTCGTAGGCCTCGCGCAAAGGCTGTGCGAGTTCGATCGCGGCCAGCGACGACAGCGTCTTCGAGCGCTGCGTGCGCGCGCTACCGCCGGCCACTTCGAGTGCGCGCAAGGCCTTGGTCCACGCCACCGACTTCGCGGCCTGGCCGTCGGCGCGCGTCAGCTGCACGAGCTTCCAGCGCGCTTCGGTCGCTGCTTCCAATGGCTGCGGCCACGCGGCGAGATAGCGCTCGAAGGCGCTGATGGCCGTCTTGCGCGCAACGCCGGCCTGGCTCGGCAGCACGGCCTCGGTCATCGCCTTCTCGTGCAGCTCGGCCACCTGCCACGTGGCCGAACGGCGCAGCGCCGGGTCGGCGGCGGCAGCAGCGATGCGTTCGTACTCGCCGGCCGCCGCGGCCCAGCGCTTCTGCTCGCTGTAGGCGAGCGCGAGCTTGGCCGGCACGTCGGCTTGCAGCGCGTGGCCGGGGTGGCGGCGGCGGAAGTCTTCGAGCGATGCGGTGGCCGCCGGCCAGTCCTTCAGGCCGATGAGGGCGGTGGCGACATCGAACTGCGCCGCCGCGCGCATGCCCGACTGCGGCGCCAGCGTGGCCAGGCGCTCGAAGTGGCCGATGGCCTCGCGCATGCGGCCGCCGTTGCGTGCCGCTTCGCCCTGGCGGTAGATGGCCACGGCGCGCCGCTCGGCGAGGTCGGCCGCTTCGCGCGAGCCGCTGCCGGCGCGCTCGATCGCCTGGCCGAACGCCTGCTCGGCTTCGGCGAACTGGCTGCGGTCGAAGGCGCTCACCGCGATGACGGTCCACGCCGTGCGCTGCTCGGCGATGGCGACGTTCGGGCCGCCGAGGGCCCGCCGCGCGACGGCGCTGGCGCGCTCGGCTTCACCGAGAGCGAGCAGCGTCTCGGCGGCAGTGGTGGTGACGCTGCCGGTGCGCGGGTCGGCCGGGAAGGTGTCGGCGAAGCGCAGCGCGCTCGCCACGCCGGCGCGCTGCAATGCGCTGCGCTCGGCCGGCGTCGATGCGGCCTTGCCCTGCTCGGCGTAGGCCAGCAGCGCGGCGTAGCCGGCGTCGGCGGCCTTGGCGAAGGGCGCAGTCGCAGCGCGTGGCGTTGCCGATGCGGGCGCGACGCCCGGCGCCGCGTTCGATGCCGCCGTCGCGTTCACCGGCGCCCCCACCGGCGCCCCGTACGCCACCGTCTCGTACTCGACCACCGCGGCCGGGAACTGCCGGTCCTCGAACAGCAGCTCAGCGAGCAGGAAGCGCTGCGCGACGACCTCGCCGTCGTCGGGGAACGCGGTGAGCAGCTCGCGATACCAGCGCACCGCCTGCTGCAGGTCCTCGCGCGACTTCGTCTGCTGCGCGGCGGCGTGGTGGTGGCGCGCAAGCTCGACCAGGTGCGCCTTCACGCGCGGCTGCGCCGCGGCCCAGCCGGCAGCGTTGGCTTGCCGGAACTCGCTCGTGCGGCCATAGCGCGAGACGAAGTCGCGCTTGGCGTCGAGCGCCAGCGTCGGGAAGCCCTTGCTCTCGTGGATCTCGATCACGCGCGCCAGCAACTCGGGCGCGGGCGTCGCCAGCGGCCGCAGGCGCGCGTAGAAGGCGAGCGTGTCGGCAGCGTCCTTCGGCCGGTCCTGCTTGAGGTACAGCTCGGCCAGTTCGACGTAGACGCGGTGCTCGTAGCCGCGGCGCATGTCGGCCGGGTCCTTGCTCGTCACGTACTTGCCGATGCTCGCCGCGCCTTCGAGGTTCGCCAGCGCCAGGCTCATCACGCGGTGCGTGTCTTCGAGCAGTTCACGGTCGGCGCGCGTCAGGTGTGCCAGCGGGTCGGGGCCGGGCGAAGGGCGGCTGCCGAGCTTCAAGTCGAGCACCTTGAAGAACGGCTCCAGCGCGTCTTCGAGCTTGCCCTGCTTGAACAGCGACCAGCCGCGCATGTACAGCGCGCGTTCGGTGAAGGGCGTCAGCGCCGTGCTCTTCAGCACCGTGGCGTAGGCGTCGCCGGCGCCGGCGTAGTCGCGCGTGGCGAAGAGCAGCTCGCCGCGGCGGAAGTGCACCTCGTCGCGGTGGACCGTGTCGGGGTAGTCGCGGGCGATGCGCGTCAGCGTCTTCAGCGCCGCGTCGAGATCGCCGCCTTGCTCCTGCGCGCGGGCGATCTGGTAGAGCACGCGGTCGTTGCCCGGTGCGTTCGGGTGCTCCTTCAGCACCTTCTCGTATTGCGCGACGGCGGCCTTGTAGTCGGCCGTCGCGCCGGCGTCGCCGGCCTTGCGGTCGGCGAGGTCCATCTCCAGGTCAGCGAGGCGCCGCATCACTTCCGGGCGCTGCGGCGCGTCCTTCGCGACGTCGAGGAAGGCGCGGTACGCGGCCATCGCCTGCGCTTCGTTGCTGGCGATGCCACGGTCGGCGGGGATCTCCACCGAGCGCGCCGCGAGCGTGGCGATCGTCGGCGCGTCGTCGCCGGGAAACTTCTTCTCCTTCGTCGCGCAGCCGGCGAGCAGCGACAGCGCCAGCGCCGCGGCGGCCGTGGCCACTGCACCGCGCCGATGCCATGCACGCGGCACGGCCGCGCTCGCGTCGGCACGGCCGCGCTCGCTGTCAGCACGGCCGCGCTCGGCGCCGGCACGAAGCTCTTCACTTCGGCGCCTCCGTGCGCGGCTCGCTGCCTTCGCGAACGCCTTCGCGCCCATCGGCGCGGCGCACGGCGAGCTGGGCGCGGTCGTGCAGCTGCGCGATGCCCAGGCGCGCCTGCGTGACGTAGACCTCCAGGCGCTCCTGCTGCTGCTGCAGCGCGGTGACGGCGATCTCCTGCAGCTGGCCGGACTGCTCGCTGCGCAGCGCCGCCACCTGCGGCACGAGGCCGGCGATGCGCTCGCCGAGCGCGGCGATGCGCGCCGCGAAGCGCTCGAAGCGCGCCGGCTCCTCGGCCGCGGCGCGCACCAGCGCGGCGTCGCGCGCGCGCGCCTCGGCCACCGCTTCCTCGCTGCCGCGCAGCGCCTTCTGCGCCCGCCACAGGCGCTCGGGGTACTGCTGCGTGAGCTGCCAGGTGAGCGCGCCGGCGACGCGGCGCAGGCGTTCGCGCGCTTCGTCGGCTTCGGTATCGCCCGGCTTGCTCGCCTGCAGCGCGGTGAGGCCCTGCTCGATGCGCTGGCGCTGCGCGCGCTCGCGTGCGTCGGCGAAGGCGGCGGCGTCCTGGTTCGCCTCGGCGGCGGCCAGCTCGGCAGCGATGGCGGCGCGGCGCTTGTCGAGGCTGTCGATGTCCATCGCGCCGGCCTTCTCGCGCATCTTCGGCAGCCGCTCGGCGAAGGCCTGGCGGCGCACGGCGAGCATGTCCTGGTAGGTGACGAGCTTGCCTTGCCAGCTCTCCAGGTTGCGGCCGATGAAGACGAGGTCGTGCAGGTTCTTGAACGCTTCCTGGAACTCGTGCCCGGCCATCAGCGGCGCCAGGTGGCCGGCGTGCGGCATGTCGGGCAGGCGGTCCAGGCCGCCGAGCCAGCCCATGCCGGCGCGCGGGTTGCGGTCGAGCAGCGCGCGCACGAACTGGCCGCCGCGGATGGCCGCGATCGATTGCGTGAGCGCCTGCCGTTCGCCTTCGAACGCCGCAACCGCCTTCTGGTAGCCGTCGAGCGCGGCGTTGCCGGCGCCGCCTTCGGCCAGCGCGAAAGGCACGGCGATGTGCGCTTCGACCGAGGCGGGGTCGCTCACCGGCCGCTCGCGCAGCTCGCCCCAGGGCACGAGCGCGTGCCGCGGCTCGCCCAGCTCCAGCGCTGCCCAGCCGTAGCCGAGCAGCGCCTTGCCCGAGTCGGGCCCTTGCAGGCGCACGCGCTCGAAGTAGCGGCGCGCGTCGGCGCCGAGCTTGTTGCCGAGTGCGGCGAAGCCGAGCGCGACGTTGGCGCGGTCGCGCAAGGCGCGCTGTTCCTCGTCGGCCGCGCCCTGCTGGCCGATCGTGTCGAGCAGCGCCATGCCCTGCGGCAGGTCGCCGGCCTTGACCAGCGCCACGCCGAGGTTGAAGCGTGCCACCGCGCTGGCTTCGGGCGGCAGCGTGCGCAGCAGTGCCGCGGCGCCGGCGTGGTCGGCGCGCGCCATCATCAGGCGCGCCTGCAGCAGCACGCGCTCTTCCTGCAGCGGCGCCGGCAGCGGCTGCTCGACGCGCGCGAGCGCCTGCTCGGCCGCTTCGGGCAGGCCGCGCTGGTAGCGGATCTTGGCCAGGAAGAACCAGGCGCGGTCGCGCACGCCCACCGGCATGTTGCTGCGCGCCAGCAGCTGCTCGAACACCTGCCCCGCTTCCTGGTGCAGGCCCCAGCCGAGCAGGAGGCCGCCGCGCAGCAGCTCGCTCTCGTCGTCGTGCGGCGCGAGGCGCTTGAAATGCTGCGAGACCATCAGCGACGTGGCGGCCTCGAAGTGCTTGTCCTGGAAGAACTCGAACAGCGTGTCGCCGTAGTGCGGCGCCTGCACGGCGTGCGGCGCGAAGTCGCGTTCGGCGCTCGTTTCCGCGGCCGCCGCGAAACCCGCCACGGCGAAGGCGACCGCCGCGGCGAGCAGGCGCGCCGCGGGCTTGCTCCCTCTCACCACGCCGCTCACTGCCAGACCTTGACCTCGAACTCGGGCTGCAGGCGCGCCAGGCTGTCCTTGATGCGCAGCTCGATGTACTTCGGGTCGGTGCCCTTGTCGAACACCAGCGTCACGCCGCGCTTGTAGTCGCGCGTGTGCGGGCCGCGGCCGGTGAAGAAGGCGTCGATGGAGTGCTGGCCGGTCTTCAGGTTGCCCACGTAGATGCGCTGCACGCCGCCGCGGTGCAGCGCGGCCACTTCGAGCGACGTGTAGAGATACGAGGCGACGATCTTGTCGTCGAGCTTGATCTGCACCGACTCGAGGTCGAAGAGCTTGCCCACGTCCATGCTGACGAAGAGCGCCACCTGCGTGCCGGCGGGGTACAGCAGCTCTTCCTCCAGCACCAGCAGGTCGCGGTTGAGGCGGATGACCTCGGCCTTGATGTCCTGCACGCGCTGGTCCAGCCCCGCCGGCGCGGCGCCCGGTGCGGGCACTGCGGGCGCGGGCGCCGCCGATGCCGCGGCTGCGGGCGGCGCAGCGACGAGCAGCGCCTGTCGCAGCTGTTGCAGGTGCCGCGGTTGCCGCGGATGCCGCAGGCTTGGCGCCGGGCGCCGTGGGCGTCGCTGTCTGAGCGGATGCGCCGACAGCACAGGCCAGCGTGATCGCCAGCGCGACTGCCAGGCGCAGCAGCAGGCGCGACGACGGCCAGGCGAGAGGGAACAGCGGGGCGGTTGCCATGGAGGGGTCTTGCTGGGAGCTGGGTGGAGCGCCGCGGAAGGCGTCGTCAGAACGTCGCCGACAGCAGCAGCTGCAGCACGGTGGCGTTGTGCTCGTAGGCGGCGCCGGTGCGAACGTCGGTGAAGTCGCTGAATTTGAACTGCTTGCGCTCGATGACGCCGGTGAACTTGGTATCGAAACGTGCCGCCGCGCCGCCGAAGGTGTAGGTGGCCTTGGCGGCGAAGGAAGTGCTCTTGAAGGTGGCGAGCTGGCGGTTGCGCGTGACGTACAGCGTCTCGGCCAATGCGTTGTCGCTGTAGAAGAGCGCCTTGTCCTGCGAGTAGAAGCGCACGCTCGCCTCGGCCAGCCAGCCCGGCGCCACGTAGCGCGCGGCGCCGAACTCGGCGGTGTGGGCCTTGATGTCCCAGTTGTCCCAGAAGTAGCGGTACTCGGCGCGCAGCGCCGTGCGCGCCGGGCCTTCGCCGTAGTCGTAGAGGCTGCGGAACTTGACGGCGCGGCTCGAGCGCGTGCGCGGCACGCGCTCGGGCACCGCGGCACCGAACACGCGCGCGGCGCGGTAGGGGCTGCCGAGGTAGCCGGCGTCGGAGATGGCCTCGAAGTTCGCGCTCGCCAGCCAGCGCGGCGTGAGGATCTGCGTCAGGCCGAAGCGGTATTGCCAGTGGCGAGCGACGTCGGCGAAGGCGGGCTCGCCGGCCTTCTTCACCTCGTCGCTGCCGCGCGTGAAGCCGAGCGTCACGGTGGTCATCGCGCCGAAGACCTCGTGCGCGACATCGACGCCCACGGCGTTGGCCGTGTAGTCGGGCTCGCGGCTCGTGCTCACCGCCAGCGACACCAGCGCGTCGCGCACCAGCCAGTCGGCGCCGAAGTCGTAGGCGTTGCGCGTCTCCTTGAAGGGGCTGGCGGTGGTGACGACGTCGATCGAGGCGTTGCTCACCGCGTCGACGTAGTACTGCGCCGACAGCGACACCTTGTCGGCGATGCTCTTGCGCACCAGCAGCGCCGGGCCCTGGGCACGCACGCCGCCGCCGTCGTAGTAGTGGTAGAGCAGCTCGCTGCGTTCCTCGGGCAGCGTCGCCGCCGCCGCCTGCGTCGCGGCCAGGCCCGCCGGCACGAGGCCGGGCAGCAGGCGGCGCAGCAGCCGGGTCAGCCAGCGCGAGCGGCGCACCCATGCGCGCGCCTTGGCGCGGACTCGCGCGGCGGCGAGGGACAACGGCGCGAGGCGTTCAGTTGCAGCCACAGCCGCCTCCTTGCACGCCGGTGGCGCCGCGCGCGCCTTCGCGCACCAGGTGCACGTGCTCGCGGTGCTTCTCGGTCAGCGCGGTGCGCGAGAACTGCATCAACGGGTCGGCGAGGCGTTCGCGCTCGTAGGGCTTGACCCACGGCTGCGGTGCCGAGCAGGCCGTGGCGAGCAGCGCCGCGGTGAGCGCCGCGACGCCGCGTGCTGCGCGTGTGAACGCCGGGCAGAGGGCAGCGCCGTGCGCAGAAGAAGCGCCCATCATTCCTTGACCAGCGCGCGCACCTGCGCGTCGTAGGTGGCTTCCACGCCTTCGCGGTAGCCCTTGTGCACGTGGCGCACCTTGCCGTCGCGGTCGATGAGCACCGTGCCGGGCATGCTGTCGAGCGCGTAGCGGCGGCTCACCGCCTTGTCGGTGTCGAACAGCACCGGGAACTTCAGGCCCAGCCGCGTGGCCAGCGCCACGGCCTGCTTCGGGTCTTCGTCGATGTTGATGCCCAGCAGCACGAAGCCGGCGCTTCTGTACTTCTCGTACAGCCGGTTCAGGTGCGGCATCTCGATCTTGCACGGCCCGCACCAGGTGGCCCAGAAGTTGACGAGCACGACGCGGCCGCGCAGTTCACCCAGGCGCAGGTTGCCGCCCTCGGCGCTGCGCAATGTGAAGTCGGGTGCCGGCATCGAAGGCGCCACCGCTGCATGCGCGCGCGGCGCGGTGGCGGCGAGTGCTCCGAGCGCGGCAACGGCGGCGCCGCCTTGCGCCAGCAGCGCGAGCAGGCGGCGCCGTTCGTCTTCGCGCTTCGAAGGCAAGGCCACAGTGGTCGGCATGTGTTTGAAAGGCAGCGGCATCGTCGTGCTCAGAAGATGAGGGTGAGGCCGAAGGTGATCTCGGGGTTGTGCGTCGTCTCGCGGCGGCCCAGCAGGTCGAGGCTGAACAGGTGGTCGCGCACCTCGGCCTGGGCGGCGATGCGCTGGTTCCACAGCGCGCGCAGGCCGAAGCCGAGGTCGATCGTCTGCTTGCGCTGGCCGGCGAAGTCGGTGGTGCCGGCGCCGACGAGCACGTAGCCCTGGGAGAGCTTGGCGTTGTTGGCGCCGAGGAACACCTCGCCGGGCAGCAGGTTGTAGCCCATGGCCAGCGTGTAGTACTTCAGCGTCTCGCTGCGGTTGACGAACACGCCGCCGGGCAGGATCTGGCGGAACGAGTCGTCGCTGACCTTCGTCTGCCCGTACTGCGCGCTGACGAAGAAGTCCTCGGTGATGTGGTACCCGAGGCGCAGCCCGGAGACGCTGTTGGTGCCGAAGTTCTGCGTCGAGTAGGTGCCGGTGAAGAGGCCGACTTCGATGTCGCGCGAAGGGTAGTTCGGCAGCTTCAGATCGCGCCGCGCGACCTGCGGCTCGATGACGGGCGGCGCGGCGGCGGGTGCGGGCGCCGGGGTGCCGCCAGGTGCGGGCGTCGTCGTCGCAGCGGCGGTGCCGCCGGCAGTCGATCCGGACGCTGCAGGCGCGGGCAGCGGCACCGGCGACGCCGGCGTGATGCCGGGGCCGGCCGGCGTGGCTGCGGCCGCCGTGCCCGGCGTCGTCGCGTAGGGCGTGGTCGGCTGCGGCGGCGGTGGTGCCGGCGCCTTCGTCGCGCAGGCGCCGGCGAGTGCTGCGGCGGCCAGCGGCAGCGCCAGGCGCGTGGCCGCGCGCATGAGATGCGAGTGATTGCGGAACAAGGTCGATGTCCTCATGCGCTGTCGATCTGGTCAGAAAAAGAACGAGATGCCCAGCGTCGTCGCGCGGTACTCCAGCGTGCGCTGGTCGGAGACGAACGCGGCGTACAGCGACCAGTCCAGCCGCGCGACGAAGCGCTCGGAGAGGTACCAGCGCAGCCCGAGGCCGGCGTGGCCGAGGTTGGCGTTCACGGTCTGCGCCTGCACCAGGCTCGTGTTGGGGATGTTGCGGAAGCGCCCGAAGCCCACGGTCGCGAACGGCGACAGGCGCTGGTGGCTCCACGGCTCGGAGACGAGCGCGACGTGCCAGAAGTCGCTGCCCGAGAAGGCGCCTTGCACCTGCGCCAGCGTCAGCTCGGCGCCGAGCGTGTCCCCGAGGCGCACGCCGGTCCACACCTTCAGCAAGGGCTCGGCGCGGAAGCGCCCCCAGGCGACGCCGAACTCGACGCGGCGGCCGAGGTAGTCGTCGAGCAGCAGGTCGCGGAAGGTCTTGCCGGTGCCGGCTTCGGTGAGCGTGCTCTCGAGCTGCGAACGGTGCACCCAGCCGACGAGGCCGCCGGCGCTCGTCTCGGTGCGCACGCGGTACCAGTCGGTGCGGCGCAGCTCGATGCGGATCCAGCCGCGCCGCTCGACGACGTGGAAGACCGGGTAGCCGCGCCCGGGGCCGGTGCGCAGTTCGATGAAGGGGTCGGCCACCTGCAGGCGCTCGACGATGTCGGGATCGAACTGCGGTGTCGTCGCCGCGGCAGCAGGGCAGCAGGCGCAGCCTGTGCAGCGGAAGCCCGCGCCGCCGCGGAAGCTGCGGTGGCCGGCGCGCTTGCAGGCGCCGCGGCGGGCTGCACTGCCGGCGCCGAAGCCGCCGGCAACGGCGAGGCCGGCACCGGCGCCTGCGCCACGGCCGCACCCGCGGCCAACGCACCGGCCACGCCGAGCGAAGACACGATGACCCAGGCGCGCCGCCGCAGCCTTTGCAGAAACCTCATGCGCCTTTTTTCCCCTGATGTTCTTGTATGGCCCCGTTCGCCGGCCCCTCCCGAACGGCGGGCTCGTGCGGCGTGCTCAGTCGGTGTTGCATGCACCGGTGTTCACGTCGGCCGGCGTGAACAGGTTCGCCGCCGCGGTGCTGAACTCGTCCTGCCCGGCCGGCATCGGCCGCGTGATCCAGTAGCGGATGATGCGCGCGTTGGCGTCGCTCTCGTCGTGGAAGATGAGGCCGCCGCCGTGCAGCACCGTGCGCACGAGCGGCTTGTTGAGCAGCCGGCTCGCTTCGGGCGAGCCGATCAGCGCCTCGCCTTGCGACGAGTAGAAGTTGCGGTACATGTCGCTGGCGCGGATGACGTCGGGCGCGCTCGCCGGGTTCACCGTGGCCGCCGTGCCGACGAGCCGCAGCGCGCCGCCGGTGCCGTTGGTGTTGTCGTGGCAGCCGCCCGAGGCGCAGCTGGCCGGCGAGGTGACGCCGTTGATCGTCACCGGCAGCTGCGCCGCCAGCACCGGCATCACGCAGCGCTGGAAATACGCGAACGACAGCTTCTGCCCGTTCACCGTGCCGGCGGGGTTGGCGATGGTCGCCGGGTTGTCGATCGGGTTGTTGCCGTTGCCGCCGCCGCACGAGCCGAGCACGAAGGCCGCCGCCACCAGCGCCAGCAGCGCGAGCGCGTGGCGCGATGCATTCGGCGAGGACGGCGGCAAGGTCACTGGCTTCGTTCCGTTCAGTTGCACGCGGTGGCGATCCAGTTGGCGATCGCCGTGTATCCGGCGCTGCCCACCGGCAGCACCGCGGTCGTCTGGCCCGTGGCGCCGTTGGGGTGCGGCACCGTCGAGGGCCGGGCCAGCAGCGGGTTGGCCGAGGCGAGGCAAGCATTGTTGATCATCGTCAGGGTGACGTTGAAGTCGCCTTCGGGATTGCCGGTGAGGATGAACCGGTTGCGCTGGAACCCGAGACCCGGCTGGTGGCAGCCCATGCAGCTCGCGTTGAGCACGGGCAGCACCGCGGCTTCGAACGACTCCTGCGTCAGCGCGTTGAGCCGCCGCACGCCACCGGCCGGATTGAACGGGTCGTTGTAGTACTGGCCGCCGAGGTCCATCCACTCGGCGATCAGCCGCTTCTCGGCCTTGCTCAGCAGCGCGGCGTGGTTCGGCGCCCCGGCCGGCGGGTTCGGGTGCGCGGTGCGCGCATCGGCGCCTGCGTGCAGCGTCTCGCCGAACATGATCTCGGTGAGCCGGCTCTTGCGCGCCTGCCCGGCCGTGTTGTTGCCGCTGGCGCTGGTGTTGACGAGCGCCGGCCCGCGCACGACTTCGGGCACGCCTTCGACGAGGCGCGTCACCGGCTGGCCGTTGGCGTCGAGCTGCGGGTCGCCCAGCAGCAGTTCCTCGTAGGAGACGAGGCGGCCGGTGCCGGCGGTGGTGCCGCGCAGGTCGAGCTTCACCGGGTCGGCGTGGCAGTTGGTGCACGTGTCGGCACCGCCCGTGCCGCGCACCTTCGTCCACAGCGGCTGGATGTGCTCGGGGTAGTTGATGACGCCGTTCACCGGCACCGCGGTCGTCAGGTCGTCGGCGGCGACGGTGTTGCCGGTGTACTTCAGCGAGATCGACGGCCGCGCGGTGACGCCGGGCTTCGTCGTGTCGGCCCACTCGTCGGTGAAGACGGGGTGCGGGCCCACCGAGAGCAGGCTCGGGTCGAGGCGCGTGCGCAGCGAGGCCATCGTCTCGCCCGACTGGTGCTGCGCCGTGAGCGTGGCCTTCAGCGCCGCCGGCAGCGTGTTGACGACGACGCCGCTGTTGAGCGCGGCGCCGCGGCGCGGGCTGTGGCAGCCGTCGCAGGTGCGGCGTTCGCCCGGGCGCACCTGGATCCAGTTGGGGTGCGTCTGGAAGGCGCGGCCCTGGCTGTCGACGACCTGCAGCGCCAGCGGCACGTCGGCAGGCACCTGCAGCTTGAACGAACCGTCGGGCTCCACCTGCGCGTAGCCGAGGATCTGCTGCTGCTCGAAGTCGGTCTCGCCGATGATGCGCCGCGTGCCGACGCCGGCCGGCGGCGCCACCGCGCGCACCGCGCGCAGGAAGCGCACCGGCGTGCACAGGTAGGCCGGGTCGGCGGGGTCCTTGATGCGCGCGATGTCGGCGACCGCGGTGCGCGTCTCGGTCGGGTCGGCCACGGCCGTCTTCATCGCGATGCCGCTCGTGCAGCCGGCCGCCTTGTCGCCGGCCACGAGCATCCCTTCGCCCATGCGGCCGAGGCCGTCGGTGTCGTAGACGCTGCGCACTTCGATGAGGCCGATGTCCTGCGCCGCCAGCGTCGAGTCGACGGTGGTCGGCTGCGAGGCGTTGGGCTCGGGGCGCGCCTGCAGCGGGATCGGGTCGGTGTACATGAACCCCGGCGGCGGCGCAGCGACATTGAGCCACGTGTTGTCGCGCGGGTCGAACATGTAGATGGCATAGGCAGCCGGTGCGTTGTCCTGCACCGCGGCGGTGGCGCGCTGCTCGCGCGTCATCGTCTCGTCGGACAGCAGCGCGCGCTCGGCGGCGGTGAGAGTGACGCAGGGTACGACGGCGCCGTTGCGCGTGACCTCGCACGGCCGGTAGCCGAGCAGGATGCGGTCGGTGCCGTCCCACAGCGGATACGGCGTCGTGATGCGGCCGTATTCGCTCAGGCCGCGGCCGTCGTTGAGCGGCCGGTCGGTGCCTTCGCGTTGGCCACCCTGCGCCGGCACGCTGCTGCTGGCGGGCGTGTTGTATTCGGAGTAGTTGGCCGCGTCGATGAACTGCAGCGAGCCGCCTTCCTGCGTGCCCGACAAGCTCATCAGCGAGCTGACCAGGAAGCCCTTGAAGCGGCCGTTCGGGTCGGTCTCGCGCGGGTGCAGGTAGCTGTTGCCGGGGCTCAACGCGCCGTACAGCACGAACAGGTCGGTGCCGTCGGGCTTGGCGCGGAAGATCGCGAAGCGGTTGTGGTCGGCGGCGTGTTCCCAGCGCGAGAACATGATGTCGCCGTTGGCGCGGATGACAGCGTTGCGGTCGTGGCTCTGGTTGAACGTGATCTGCTCGATGCCGGCGCCCTTGGCGTCCATGCGGTGCAGGTTGAGCACCTCCTGGCGCTCGTATTCGTCCAGCGCCTTGTAGGCACGGCCGAGCGCCTGGTTGCGGCTGCTCTTGGCCTGGCGGTTCGACGAGAAGATGAAGCCCTGGCCGGCGGGCAGGTAGGTGGGGTCGACGTCGTCGTCGCTGCTCGACCCGGTGAGGCGGCGGAACGTGCCCGCGGCCAGCGCTGTGCCGGTCATGTCGTATTCCCAGATGTTCCAGCGGCCGGTGCAGGCGTTCACCGTGTTGCCGCTGCCGTCGGCGACGGTGGCGGTGTTGCTGGCCGGGCAGCGCAGCGCGAAGACCACCTTCTTGCCGTCGTAGCTCACCTCGGGGTCGCTGGCGTCGCCGCGGCCCTGCGTGAACTGCGCGGTGAGGTTGTATTCGCGGGCGCTGGGGCTCGACTTCTCGCGCAGCATCAGGTCGCCGCCGGCGGCACTGGAGGTGCCGTCGGTGGGGTTCATGCGGATCGTCGTGGAGCGCTTGACGTACACCAGCGGCACGTCGCCTTGCACGACGACGCTGTCGCTGTTGCCGCTGCTGCCGCCGTTGCAGGCGGCGAGCCCCGCGGCCAGCACCGCGGCCAGGGCGGTGGCCAGCACCGGGGTGCGGCCCTTCGTTCGGCCGGTGATGCGGCCGGTGAGTTGTGCGGCAGCCGCTGCGGATGAGCCGGAGCGTGTCATGTCAGTCTCCTTGTTGTCGTGCCGGCGGGTGGCCAGCGTCCACGAGCCCGCGGGTGGCGTGCAGGCGGCCTTGTGCGTCGATGATCACGGCGTCGACGCCTTCGATGGTTTCGAGAAGTTCCAGGCCGCGCGCGGGGCCGAGCACGAAGGCGGCCTTGGAAAGCGCCTCGGCGGTGAGGCCGTCGGGCGCAAGGATGGTGACGCTCCTTACGCCGCGCGGCGAGCGGCCGGTGGCGGGGTCGATGAGGTGGTGATGGCGCACGACCTCGCCGCCGGCGCCGCGCTCGTCGAAGAAGCGCTCGTAGTCGCCGGAAGTCGAGATCGCGGTGTCTTCGAGCGGCAGCACGGCGACGATCTCGCCGGGACGCTGGGGGTCGCGGATGGCCACCGACCACGGACGGCCGCGGCGGTCGCCGAGCACGCGGCTGTCGCCGCCGGCGGCGACGTAGGCGTGGCGGATGCCCAGCCGCTGCAGGAGCGCGATCGCGTTGTCCACCGCATGGCCCTTGGCGAAGCCGCCGAGGTCGATGCGCATGCCGGGCTTGCCGAAGCGCACGCTGCGCGACACGGCGTCCACGTGCAGGTGCTGCCAGCCCACCGCGGCGCGCGCCGCAGCGAGCGCGGCGTCGTCGGGGCGCACGCCGGCGCGGTAGTCGTACAAGTGGCCGACGGCGGCGTAGGTGATGTCGAAGGCGCCGCGGTCAGTTCAGCGAACTGCTGCGCGCGCGTCAGCAGCGCGAACATCTCGGCCGACAGGAGCACCGCGCGCTCGCCGCTTCGCGGTTGATGCGCGACAGCTCCGAGGCTTCCTTGTGCGGGCTCATGCGCCGGTCGATGCGGTGCATCTCGCCCATCACCGCGGCGCAGGCGGCAGCACCGGTGCGCGCGTCGTCGGCCCACAGCTCGACCGAGATCGCCGTGCCCATGATCGCTTCTTCGCGCTTCATCCAGCCGGGTTGCGAGCGCGGCGGTGCGGCCGGAACGCGCACTGGCCGGCGATTCGTTCGGCGCTTCGGAGAATGAATCGCCCGACGGCTCGGTCGGGTCGTGGGTGGCGCTCAGCAGCATCGCGAGGTCTTCTTCGTCTTGCTTGTGGTGTTGCGTCTTGTCTTGCGCTTCTTCGTGCAGGGCCGGTTCACGAGAATCTCCGCTGGCGCCGCGCCGCAAGCCGCGCAGCAGCGCATGCGCCATCCGGATGGGCGCGGACCATAGCGACCGACGTTCGCTCATGCCGTGACGATGGGTGCGGGGTTGCGAAGAGATGCTTCAGTTGTGTCGTGCGCGGCCGCTGCGCACGAAGCACGGGCGCTCATCGACGCGTAACGGGGGCCACCCGAAACGCGGGGGTCGTTGGAATGCGCGGGCAGCAGTCAGATGCTGGGCTTACCACGTTGGCGCGGCGGGCCGCGCCTTCTCACATGCCCTTGAACAAGCCCGCGTAGCTGCGGCTCACCTCGAGCTTGTCGGCGCGGCCCTTGACGGCGACGACCTGGCGGCCGCGGAAGTCGCGCGCGACGCCGGCGATGGCGTTGACGTTGACGAGCGTGCTGCGGTGGATCTGCCAGAACTGGCGCGGGTCCAGCTCGTCGACGAGTTCCTTGATGGGCTTGATCAGCGGCTTGACCCGCGCCGTCCGCACGCGCGTGTACTTCTCGTCGCTGATGAAGAAGAGCACCTCATCGACCGCGATCATCTGGATGTTCTGGCCGACGTTGGCCTGGATCCATTGCAGGTACTGCGGCGCCTGGCCCGTGAGGCGCGATGACAGCTGGTGCAGCAGCTGCTGCAGCGGCACGCCGGCGGCGGCGTCGGCCGGCGCCGGCTGGCCTTGCGCGCGCGGCGAGGCGCTGCGAATGCGCGCCACGGTGGTCGCAGCCGCTCGCGTTCGGCGGGCTTGAGCACGTAGTCGACGACGCCTTGCTCGAAGGCTTGACCGCGTACTGGTCATAGGCGGTGATGAACACCACCTCGGGCAGCAGTGCGTCGTCGTCGCCGGGCGGCGGCGGCAGCTGGGCGATCTGGCGCGCCGCCTCGACGCCGGTGATGCCGGGCATGCGGATGTCGAGGAAGACGATGTCGGGCCGGTGCTGTTCCACGGCGGCCACCGCCTCGGCGCCGTTCTTCGCCTCGGCGACGATCTCCAGCTCGGGCCACACCTCGGCCAAGCGCGAGCGCAACTGTTCGCGCATCAGCCGCTCGTCGTCGGCGATCACCGCGCGCGGCGGCGCGGAGCGTGGGGTGACGGTGAGGTTCATCGCGCGCTGCGGGCCTGCCGGAAGCGAAGCCGCGATGATGCCTGCGCCGGCCGGCGCGCGGTGGCCCGGGCGCTCGCCGTCAGGCCTCGGTGCCTTCGACGGTCTTGTACGGCACCGTCACCGTGACCACGGTGCCGCTCGGCGGTGTTCTCGGCCACCGTCAGCGAGGCCTTGGTGCCGTAGAGCAGCAGCAGGCGCTCGCGGATGTTCGCCAGGCCCACGCCGGTGCCGGCGGTAGCCGCCTTGCCGAACCCGAGGCCGGTGTCGGCGACGACCACCTGCAGCTTGCCGTGCACGATCTGCGCCTTCACGCTGAGCTTGCCGCCTTCGGGCTTGGGCTCCAGGCCGTGCTTGATGGCGTTCTCCACCAGCGTCTGGATCATCATCGGCGGGAACTCGGCCGAGTGCAGCCCCTCGGGCACGTCGAGCTCGGTGGCGAGGCGCTCTTCCATGCGCACCTTGAGGATCTCGAGGTACGGGCGGATCACCGCCAGCTCGCGCCCGAGGTCGCGCACGCCGTTGGCGGTGCCGGCGCCGCCGGCTTCGCGCATCGTCGGCATGCTGGCGCGCAGGAGCGCGATCAGGTTGCGCTGCATCTGGCTGGCGCGTGCCGGGTCGGTCTCGATGAGGTGGTCGATCGAGGCCAGCGTGTTGAACAGGAAGTGCGGCTCCACCTGCGCCTGCATCGCGGCCATGCGCGCCTCGACCACCTGGCGCTTCAGCGACTCGGCCTCGGCCGTCTCGGTGGCGCGCGCAGCCTGGCGCTCGGCCTGCATGCGGCCCTTGTAGGGCCCGAGGATCGCCGAGCCGAGATCCACAGCACCGTCAGCCGCATCAGCGCGTCGCCGATGCCCACCTGCGTGCGGCGCGTGCGCTTGCGCGTGCCGGTGGCCTCGGCGATGGCGCGCTCGGCTTCGGCGCGCGCTTCCTCGGCATCGCGCTGCGCCTGCTCGGCTTCCTCGCGCGCTTCGCGCACGGCTCGATCTGCCGCCGCGCCTCGGCCACCGCCTCGCGCACCGATTCGCTCGTGGCGCCGGGGGGCAGCGTGATGTGCACGCCGCCGTCGGCGCCGGAGGCCGGGGTTGCCGCGCTCGCCGCCTGCGCGGCGCTGGCAGCCGGGCGCGGCGTGATGCGGATGCCGTCCTTGCCGATGCTGATGTCCACGCCTTCGGTGGGCTCGCCGCGGCGGGGCCGCTCGATGCGGATGGGGTTGCGGTCCTTGCCCGCGGTGCCGGGCTGGGCGCCGCCTGGCTGCGGCGTGGCCGGTGGCTTCGGCGGCACCGGCGTGCGCCGCGACACCGGCTCATCGATCTGCTCGGTTACCGTCCACATGAAGGGCGGCTTGTCGTGCAGGATGCCGACGAACATCAACAGGCCCAGCGACGCGCGATGAAGCGCCACCATGAGATGCTGACCAGCCGTGCGCCGCAGGCGTGAAGGCCGAAGACGCCGCCGAGAAGCGCTGCCAGCGCCGCGGCGAGGGCGACGGGCCGCCGGCCGGGCGTGCCGGGCCAGCGGGTTCGCGCTCGGGTGAGGGGGGCGCGGCAGCGGGCTCGGTCATGGCTGAAGCGGGGTGCGGATCGGTGGGCGGGATGTTCGGCGGCACTGTAGCGAGGCGGCGCTGCGGGCCGCCAGCGCGGCGCGACGCAACGGCGGCGTTGGCCGACGGGCTGCGCGGGCGCGGGACGGGCCGCTTCGAGGTCGTCGGTGCGGCCCGCGGGCAAACCCCGGGAACCTTTGCCGCGGCCCGCTTCAATACGCGGTGAGATCGAGCCGGGAACGCGCTGCGATGGCGCATGGGCCGCGCGCGGGCAAGCCGCAGGACGAGGGGAACGATGAGACGGGGAAAGCGAGGGAGCCGGTGACGGTATGCAAGCGACCCGGCTTTGCAGCGGCAGCAAGGCGCTGCGCTGGCCGATGATGTTCTTCGCCCCGCGCCGCCGCGGTGGGCCGCGGTCGCCCTCATCGGCGCTCTCATCGGCGCACTCGTCGGCGCACTCGTCGGCGCACTCGTCGTCGATCGCGGCGGCGCAGGACGGTGGCGGTGCCGTCGCCGACGACGACCTCCCTGCGCCGTCGTTGCTGCTGCGGCTGGCCGGCGGTGATCTCGGCGCGCTCGACACGCTGTACCGGCGCGAGTCGGGGCGCGTCTATCGCCATGCGCTGGCGCTCAGCGGCAACGCAGCGTGGGTGGCCGATGCGACGCAGGAAGCGTTCGTCGCGCTGGCCACGCGGCCCGAGGGGTTCGACGCGACGCGCGGCCAGCTCGGCGCGTACCTCGCCGGCGTCGCGCGGCATGCGCTGGCAGCGCGCTGGCGCGAGTTGCGCCGCGAGGAACCGCTGGAGGCGACGCTGCATTTTGCGGCGTATGGCGACGAAACGGGCCTTGCCGACGGCGCGCCGCTGAACGCGAGCGCTACGGCTTTCGATGCCGCTAACGCCGCCGATGCCGCCACGCCCGAGGCGCTGCTCGGCGCACGCAGGAAGTGCAGGCTTTGTGGGCGGCGCTGCGGGCGCTGCCGGCGGTGTTTCGCGAAGCGGTGGTGCTTGTCGATCTGCAGGAGCGGCTCTATGCCGAGGCAGCGCAGATCGCAAGGCCGAGCACGATGCTGCGCGCACCGAGCGCCGGCATCGGGCGCGAGCGCGGCTGGCGCGCTTGCTCGGTGCAGGAACTGCCCACGGCTGCTGCGGCAGTTGCTGCCGCGGCGGCACAACCCAGCGCAGGGAGCTGATGGACATGATGAGGAGCGCTGACTCGAGATCCGGCGCGCCGCTGACAACGCTGGCGCAGGCGCTGCGAACGCTGCGCGACGATCTTGCTCAACAGGCACCGCCGCCTTCGGTGCTGGCAGCCGCGCGCAATGCGCGCGGCGCGAAGCGCGGGGTTGCCGGTGCCGCGGTGCGCGGCAGCAGTTTCGGCGGCGGCGACATCGGCAGCGCGGCTCGCTTTCTTCCCCTTCAGCCTGTTCGAGCGCGGCGGCTTGCGCCCGTGGGCCGGTGCGGTGGGCTTCGTCGCCGTGCTCGGGTTGTCGCTGCTGCTGGTGCTGCGGCCGCCGTCGGTGGGACCGATGCACCCGGCCATCGCCGAGGCGCCGGCGGCCGGCGGGCAGCCGGCAGCGCAACGGGCCGCTGGCGACGCGGCACAGCCCGAACTCACGCCGGCCATGGACTTCGTGCCGCTGGTCAACGGCGCACCGCGCGACATGCGGGCCTGGGTGCTGACGGTCGAACTGCCGCAGCAGCGCCTGGCGGCGATGGGCCTGCTCGACCCTTCGCGCGCCGCCGAGCCGCTGCGCGCCGAACTGCTGGTGGCCGGCAACGGCGAAGTGATCGCCGTGCGGCTTCGCCTTGAACGACGACACCACATCCGGAACTGTTCGACTGCTTCGACCTCGAGGACCCTGAGCATGAGCCTGCGTTCCACTCCTTCATCGACGCCTTCGTCAATGCGCGCCTTGCCGCGTGCACTGGCCGGCACGCTGGGCATTGCCGCGCTGTGCCTGAGCGGCGGCCTCGCGGCCGGCACCGCGGTCGAGGCCGCGGCCGCCGGCGCGATGGCACCCTCTGCCGAGACGGCGCACGAGCGACCGATCGGCGCAGCCGCGGACTTCAGCGAACCGGCCGAGTCGCCGTGGCATGCGCTGCACCTGGCCGCCGCCGGCATGGACCCGTCGCCCCTCGAGGTCGGCCATGAGCCGCGTGCCGAGGGCGGCGGCCGCGCCGATCGCGGTGAAGGGCGCGCCCTATTGCGCCGAGGCCGTGCACGAGAACGTGCAGTACCTGCCGGACCCCGGCGGCGCGGCGGCCAACCGCATCGTGCGCCAGAACACGACGCGCCTGTGCCGCGACGGCGAGGGCCGCACGCGCCAGAAGTGGAGCGCGGCGGCCGCCGCATCGTTCACCTGCGCGACCCGGTGGCGCGCGAATCGTGGCTGCTCGACCCCGAGCGCCGCACGGCGCGGCGCCCGTCGGCTGCCGGGCTCGCCTGGCCGCTCGATGCCGCGGCCGATGCAGCGCCGTGGCGCGACTACGCCGAGCAGATGCGCCGAATGCGCGCGGCATGGCCGGGCGGCGCGCGCGCATGCGCGCAGCGGCAACGCAGCGGCGGTGGCGGCGGCGCGGCCTTGGCGCAGCCGCAACCACCGATGCCTTCAGTCCTGCTCCACGCCGGCTGCGCGCCGCCGCTGCCACCAGGTGCTGCACCACAGGCGCCGGTGCCGCCAGTGCCTCCGGCTTCGCTAACGCCGCCGGTGCCGCCGTCGCCGGTCGTCATCTCGCGCGTCGAGCGGTTCGGCGCAGGCGCCTCTCCGAACCTGGCCGCGGCGCCGAGGTCACCGTGCTGCGCCTCGACCGCGAAGGTCCGCGCGCAGATCTGCCGTTGCCGCCGCCTGCCGTGCAGTGGCGCGCCAGCAGCTTGCGCCGCGCGGCCCGGGCGTGACGATGGCGCTGCCGGCGCGCGACATCGACGGCGTGCGCGCGAACGGCGAGCGCACGACGTGGACCATCGAAGCCGGCCGCGTGGGCAACGAGCGGCCGATCCAGATCGTGCGCGAAGTGTGGACGGCGCCCGAGCTGCTGCTGATTGGTGTCGTCGCGCGACTTCATCCGCGCAGCGGCGAGGTGAACTACCGCCTGCGCAGCCTCAAGCGCGGCGAAACCTGAGGCCGAGTTGATGCGCGTGCCCGCCGACTACACGCGCCAGGAGCGCGGCGGGCGCGGCACCGTTCCGGGGGCATCGGCACCGCGCGGCTGAAGCGCTGCGGCGCGAGGCGTGCGTCAGGCGAGGCTCGCCAGGAGCGCCAGCGCCAGCGCCGCGCCGGCGGCGATAAGCACCTGGCGCAGCAGGCTGGCCTCGGCGGCCTCGGCCAGGGCGAGCTGCTCGAAGAGGTCGGGTTCGCGGTCGCTGCGCACGACGGCCGCTGGCCGCCGGGCCGGCGCGGGTGACACGACGCGGGGGCGAATCGAAGGCGAGGAGTCCACGGCGGCAGCTTAGCCCGCTGCCGGTCGCGATGGACCAGCGCCCGCGGCGCGCGATCCTTCCGCGAGGCGAAGCCGCAGCGGCTTTCATCCCCCCATGCGGTGCCCGCTCATTGCGCGAACAGCTCGCCGCGCGCCGACTCGGTGATCGCCGCCACCGCCGGGTGGCGGATGCGCCGCTCGACGGTGATGGCGAAGAACTCCTCTTCCAGCTCGGTGCTGCGGCCGATGACCTCGACGCCGAAGCCGGCCTCGATCTCGGCTTCCAGCACCGAGGCGCCCATGAACACGCCGCGCCCTTCGCGGCCGAAGGCGTTCATCAGCGCGCTGTCGTCGAACTCGCCCACGATGCGCGGCGTCAGGCCTTGCCGCGTGAGCCAGGCATCGAACTGCTGCCGCACTTGCGTGCCGGCCCCTTGCACGAGCAGCGGCGCGTCGTTCAGGCAGGCCGGGAAGTCGCCGTGCAGATGCTTGCGCAGCGTTGGCGCGCAGAAGAAGCTCATCGGCGAGCGCCCCAGCTCGTGGTTGAACGCCTTGACGCTGACGCGGCGCGAGATCGGCTCGTTGGCGATGACGAGGTCGAGCCGGTGCAGTGCCAGCTCGGCCAGCAGATCGGCGAACTTCCACTCGTGGCACACCAGGTGCACCGGCTCGCCGAGGTTGAGCGCCGGCTCCAGCAGCCGGTAGGCCACCGACTTGGCCACCGCGTCGGCCACGCCCACGCGCAGCTCCAGCGCCCGCGGGCCTTCGCTGCGGCGCTCGCGCAGCGTCGCTTCCAGCTCGCCGGCGAGGCCGAAGATCTCGTCGGCGTAGCGCAAAGCGACGCGGCCGTCGTCGGTGAGCTCGAGCTGGCGGCCGCGCTTGCGGAAGAGGCGCCGGCCGAGCCTGTCCTGCAGCAGCTTGATCTGAGCCGACAGCGTCTGCGGCGTGGTGTGCAGCTGCTCGCCGGCGCGCACCACGCCGCCGGCGCGCGCGGTGACCCAGAAGTAATGCAGGTGCTTCAGGTTCATGATGCGCTTTTCTCGAACTGAATTTATTCAAAGTTCGAATTTACGCGATGGCAGCGCGACCCTAGATTGCCTGCGTGGGGAAAGGTCTTCTCCATCCGGGGGCGCCGGCTCGGCGCCTGTCAGAGGAGTTCACCATGCGCATCAGCACCAAGGGCCGCTTTGCGGTCAACGCGATGCTCGATCTCGCGCTGCGCGAAGCCGCCGGGCCGGTGGCGCTTGCGACCATCGGCCAGCGGCAAGGCATCTCGCTGTCGTACCTGGAGCAGCTGTTCGGCGGCCTGCGCGCGGCCGGCCTCGTGCAGGCCAGCCGCGGCCCCGGCGGCGGCTATCGGCTCGCCCGCGCCGCCGCCGCGATCAGCATCGCCGACATCGTGCTGGCCGTGGACGAACAGGCGCCCGTCGTCGACCACCGCCCCGGCGCGCCGGCGACGGCGCCACTGTGGGAGCAGATCGAGCAGACGATGCGCCGGCACATGGCGGCCATCTCGCTGCAAAGCCTGATGGACCAGCAGCACGAGCGCGGCGAGCCGATCTTCGTGGCGCCGCGGCGGCGCAGCCTCGCGGCGAGGGTGGCGACTTCGCCGGCGCGTTCGCTGCGCGCACTGCCGCCGAACTCGGTGTTCGCGTTGGGCCACGCGCTGGCCGGCGTGCCGCCTTCGCGCTGAAGCGCGCTGCCATGGCGCGGCGTCGCCTCCGGGCGATGCCGCGCATGTCGCAGCCCGGCTACTTGTAGAGCACCTGCGGCAGCCACAGGCCGATCTGCGGCCACAGGTACAGCAGGAAGATCGCCAGCACCTGGATGCCCATGAACGGCATCATGCCGGCGAAGATCTGGTTCAGCGTCACGTGCGGCGGGCTTACGCCCTTCAGGTAGAACGCCGCCATCGCCACCGGCGGGCTGAGGAACGCGGTCTGCAGGTTCAGCGCTACGAGCAGGCCGAAGAACAGCGGGTCGACGCCGAACTTGTCCAGCAGCGGGATGAAGATCGGCATGAAGATGACGATGATCTCCGTCCACTCCAGCGGCCAGCCGAGGACGAAGATGATGAACTGGCTGAGCAGCATGAACTCGGTCTTGCTGAGGTTCATGCCGAGCACCCAGCGCTCGACCAGTTCCTGCCCGCCCAGCAGTGCGAAGGCAGCCGAGAAGATGGCGCTGCCGACGAACAGCCAGCACACCATCGCGCTCGTCTTGGCGGTGAGCTTGATCGACTCGTTCACCTCGGGCTGCAGGCCCGACTGCCCGTAGGCGAGCACGGCCCAGAAACCGACGCCGAGCATGGCGACGATGCCCAGGCTGTCGGGCACGCGCGCGGTGACGACCTGGTCGAGGTACAGCGCGAACCAGGCGATGGTCACCAGGGCCGGCGCCCACAGCAGCGCCCAGACGACGAAGACCCGCCGCTTGTCCTTGCGCTTGCCGATCACGGCGTAGACCGCAGCGAGGAAGTAGCCGCCGAACGCGCCGACCGCGGCGGCCTCCGTCGGCGTGGCGAGGCCGAAGACGATCGAGCCCAGCACCGCGAGGATCAGCACCAGCAGCGGGAAGAAGCTGGCGAGCAGCATCTTGAAGACTTCCAGCCGCTCGAAGGTGAGGATGGCGTAGAAGCCGGCCAGCGCGAGCAGCCCGACGGCCAGGCCGATCCAGTACGCGGCGCCCAACGGCTGCGTGGCCGCGGCCGCAGCGTCGCCGCGCGCTCCGGCCGCCGGCGGCTCGCCGAGCCCGCCTGTCGCTGCACCTGCCGCTGGCGCCTGCCGCTGCGCCTGCTGCGTGTTGCGGCGCTCGGAGCAGCACTCGGCGCGGCGGGCACCGCCCCTGGCGGATCGCGCACGCCGCTGGCGCCGGGCGGCTCGGGCACACCTGAGCCGCTGCCCGGCGGTTCGCTCAGGCCGCCGCTGCTGCTGCCTGCACTGCTGCCCGGAGGTTCCTGCAAGCCGCCGCCGCTGCCGCCCGTGCCCGGCTCGCGCAACGTTCCCGGCGGCTCGGCAACGCTTCCGGCCGGTGCGGCCGCGGGAGCGATCGGCGCCGGGCCGGTATCGAGCCGCCAGGCCAGGATGGCGACGGCGGCAACGAACAAGGCCGGCAGCAGCGCGACGAACAACTGGCTGCGCAGCGACTTGTCGCTGCCCACGCTGCGCAACAGCCCCGGCAGCGCCAGCCGCGAGACGCTGCGCGACAGGCGTTCCAGCGCCGGCGGCAGCGCCACGCGCCGCGCCTCGGCCGACAGCGGCGGTGCCAGCGACGGCTTGAGTTTCGCCAGCAGGATGACGTAGACGATGTACAGCCCCGCCAGCATCAGCCCGGGGAAGAAGGCGCCGGCGTACAGCTGCACCACCGACACGCCGGCCGTCGCGCCGTAGACGATGAGCAGCACCGACGGCGGGATGAGGATGCCCAGGCATCCGCCGGCAGTGATCGAACCGGCCGACAGGCGGATGTCGTAGCCCGCCTTGAGCATCTGCGGGAACGCCAGCAGGCCCATCAGCGTGACGACCGCGCCGACGATGCCGGTGGCGGTGGCGAAGATGGCGCAGGTGAAAAGCGTCGCCACCGCCAGCGAACCGGGCACGCGCGCCAGCGCCAGGTGCAGGCTGCGGAACAGGCGGTCGATGAGGTTGGCGCGCTCGACCAGGTAGCCCATGAACACGAACAGCGGCACCGAGATGAGCACGTCGTTGCTCATCACCTTGAACGCGGCCTGCACCATCAGGTCCAGCGTCTTGGTCGTGTCGCGTTCGTAGGCGAGCCAGGTGAAGATCATCCCCATGCCCATCAGCGTGAACGCGGTGGGGAAGCCGAGCATGATGGCCACGACGATGAGCGCCAGCATCAGCAGGCCCAGGTGCCCGGTGGTGATGACGGGGGCGCGCAGCAGCACGACGGCGATGCCGGCCAGGATCAGCGCCATCAGCGTGAAGCCGAACCACAGCTCCTTGCGGATCTTCATGACCGGCCCTCCTTCGGCACGGCCACGTACTTGTCGAGGCTGGCGATGTCGGCATCGCTCACGTGCACCATCTCCTTGAGCTTGTCGACGTCGACCTCTTCCACGTCCTCTTCGCGCGAGGGCCAGTCGCCCGTGTGGATGCATTGCGCGCAGCGCACGATCTCGACGATGCCCTGCAGCAGCAGCATCGCGCCGGCGAAGGGGATGATGAACTTGAACGGGTACAGCGGCAGCGGCGTGGCGCTGAACGTCTTCTCGCGGATCGCCAGCGCTTCCATGGCGTAGGTCCAGCCGGCCCAGGTGAGGGCGACGATGCCGGGCAGGAAGAACAGCACGTACAGCACGATGTCGATCCACGCCTGCGTGCGCGGCCGGAAGAAGCCATAGAGCACGTCGCCGCGCACGTGGTTGTTCTTGGCCAGCGTGTAGGCGCCGGCCATCATGAACAGCGTGCCGTACAGCATGATCTGCACGTTCAGGTTCCAGTCGTGCGGCGCGTTCAGCACGTAGCGGGAGAACACCTCCCAGCTGATGCCCAGCGTCAGGATGACGATGGTCCAGGCGAAGAACTGGCCGATCCAGGTGGACGCGCGGTCCACGGCCAGGAGCAGGCGTTGCATCGGAATCTTTCGATGGGGTCGGGTCGCGGCGGCCGGCGCTTCACGCGAAAAGGCCACCGGCGATGCGGTGGCCTTGTTCGCGGAGCACGTTCAGCGCGCCTTCAACGGCGGAAGTAGTGGTTCCAGGCCATCTTGAAGTCGACGAGGTAGTCGTTCTGCCACTGGCCGGCGCGCTGCGCGAACGCGCGCTGGCTGTCGAGCACCTTCTTGAACAGCGCGTTCTCGCCGGACTTCTTGGCCGCCACCTTGTCCCACACGTCGAGCTGGTTGCGCAGGATCGCGTCGGGCGTCTTGTAGAACTGCACGCCGGCCTTCTTCAGCTCGATGTAGTCGAGGCTGTTGCGGTGGATGGCCTTCCAGCTCATGTCGGCGCTGGCCGCCTCGACAGCGTGGTCGATGATCTTCTTCAACTCGCCCGACAGGCCGTTGTACTTGCCCTTGTTGAAGAGGATCTCGAACTGCTCGGTGCTCTGGTGGAAGCTTTGCAGCATGCACACCTTGGACACGTCGGGGAAGCCGAGCACGCGGTCGGAACTGGCGTTGTTGAACTCGGCGCCGTCGATGAGCCCGCGGTCGAGCGCCGGCACGATGTCGGCGCCGGGCAGCGGGTTCACCGCCGCACCCTGCTCGGTGTACATGTCCACCGCCAGGCCGACGGTGCGGAACTTCATGCCCTTCATGTCCTCGACCTTGGCCACCGGCTTCTTGAACCAGCCGTAGGGCTGCGTGGGCATCGGGCCGTAGAGGTAGGAGACGACGTCGACGTTGATCGACTTGTAGATCTCGTCGAGCAGGTCCTTGCCGCCGCCGTACTTGTGCCAGGCGAGCAGCATGTTGGGGTCCATGCCGTAGCCCGGGCCGGAGCCCCACAGCGCCAGCGCCGAGTTCTTGCCGTAGTGGTAGGCGACGACGCCGTGACCGCCGTCGAGCGTGCCCTTGGCCACGCCTTCGAGCAGCTGGAACGCCGGCACCACCGCGCCGGCCGGCAGCACGTCGATCTTCAAGCGGCCACCGGCCATGTCGTTCACCGACTTGGCGAAGTCCTGCGCGTACTCGTGGAAGATGTCCTTGGCCGGCCACGTGCTCTGGAAGCGCAGGCTCACCGTCTGCGCGTTGGAGATCATCGGCGCGGCCATCGCGGCGGTGCCGACGGCGCCGGCGGCGGCCGAGCGCAGGAAGCGGCGGCGCGGGGCGGTCTTGCTGGGGGTCTTGCTCATCGAAGGGCACTCCTTGCGGCGAGAGGAGAAGAGAGGGTGCAACGAAGCCGCGAACTATCCCGCCATGGCCGAGCGCCTGTCATAAGGGCTTTCCCCGGCGTGCATGCCGCGCGGCGTTGAGCGGCCCGGCCGATGGAACGTTAGGGTGCCGGCCCGGGCTCGGGCGGCACGACGATGAGCGCGGCCAGCAGTGCGCGCAGGCGCGCTGCCTCGGTCGCATCGGCCGCTTCGCCCGTCAGAGTCTCATCATCAAGGCAGCCGTGGCGCAGCAGGAAGTCCAGCGTCACCAGCGCCGCGTCGACGGTCATCGTGTCGCCGGCGGCCAGCGCCGCCGCATCGGCGACGCTCATCAGGCGGAAGCCGGCCACCTCGCCGTCCTGGTTCACTGGCACGCGGCCGCCGGGCAGTTCGACGTCGAAGCCGTACAACCACTCCTGCTGGTAGCCTTCGACGATGTCGCGCGCCAGCGCGATGACGCGGCCGGCGGCGGCACCCGCCACCTCGGCCGGCGCGAGGCCGGCTTCCTCGAACGCTTCGCGGTCCAGCGTCTCGCGCGGCGCCTGGCCGAGGCCGACGCCGCCGCCGATGAGGTTGTCGAAGAGGCCCGGGTCGGTGGCCTTGGTCAGCGAGCGCTGCGCGATCCACAGCTGGCTCGGCCGCCCGTCGCTGCCGCGCACGAAACCGGTGGCGTGCGCGCCGAGCGTCAGCGTGCCCCAGAAGCGCGCCGCGGCGCGTTCGATGCGCGCCAGCGGCTGAAGCGTGCGCGGGTCGGGCAGCGCGAAGAGTTCGTCGCGCCAGGCGCGGATGAGGCCGCCGGCGCGCAGCGCACGATGGATCGGCGCCAGGTCGTCGCTCGGGTCGTCGGCGCGCGCGTGCACGCCGGCGTCGTCGATGCGCAGTGCGTTCGGGAACGCCGCCAGCGCATCGAGGTGGTCGCGCGCCACCGAGCCGACGGCCTGGCCGCGCACGAAGAACGGCACGCGCGGCGTCACGGCGCGCGTCGCGGCGGCGAGCGCCGGCCAGCCGCCGCGCTCCGTCATCGCCGGCGCCTCAGGCGCCGCTGCGCCAGCGCTGCATCAGGGCCTGCCACTTCGCGCGTGCGGCCTTGAGATGCCGCTCCTTCACGTGGCCGAAGCCGCGGATCTCCTCGGGCAGGCGGGCGATCTCGACGGCCAGCGCGCGGTTGCCGGCGCTGAGCGTGCGCAGCAGTTCCTCGATCGACGCGCGGTACTCGCCGATCAGCGCCCGTTCGCTGCGGCGCTCCTCGCTGCGGCCGAAGGGGTCGAAGGCCGTGCCGCGCAGGCCCTTGAGCTTCGCCAGCACAGCGAAGGCCGGTTGCACCCAGGTGCCGAACGGGCGCTTGACGAGTTCGCCGCGCTCGTTGTGCTTGGCCAGCAACGGCGGGGCGAGGTGGTGCACGAGCTTGTAGTCGCCCTCGAACATGCCAGCGATCTTCGCGTTGAACGCGGCGTCGCTGTGCAGCCGGGCGACCTCGTACTCGTCCTTGTAGGCCATCAGCTTGAAGAGGTAGCGCGCAACGGCTTCGGTGAGCGGCAGTGCCTTGCTGCCGCCATCGGCCGCGAGCCGCTCCTCGGCGGCCTTCACCTGTTCGACGAAGGCCGTGTACTCGGCCGCGTAGCCCGCGCTCTGGTAGCCGGTGAGGAACTCGGCGCGCGCCTTCATCATCTCCTGCAGCGAGGGCCGGCGCACGACTTCGATCACCTGCTGCGCGCGGTAAAGGGCCTGCACCGCGGCGAGGTCGTGCGCGCAGCGGCGGCCCCACTCGAAGGCGGCCTTGTTGTTCTCGACCTGCACGCCGTTGAGTTCGATGGCGCGCATCAGCGCCGCGTGCGTCAGCGGCACGCGGCCCTTCTGCCACGCGTAGCCCAGCAGCAGCGGGTTGGTGTAGATGCTGTCGCCCAGCAGCTGCTCGGCGGCCGCTTCGGCGTCGAAGGCGCCGACGGCCTCGTCGCCGACGGTGCCGCGCAGCGCCGCCTCGCACTGCGCGCCGGGGCTTTGCCAGTCGGGCTGCTTGACGAACGCCGCCGTCGGCGTGCCGTGCGTGTTCAGCGCCACGAACGTGCGCCCGGGCTGCATCGCCGCCAGCGTGGCCTTCGAAGCGGCGACGATGGCGTCGCAGCCGATCACGAGCTCGGCCTTGGCCATGTCGACCTTGGTCGTGTGAATCGCGTCGGGCCGGTTGGCGATCTGCACGTGGCTCCAGGTGGCGCCGCCCTTCTGCGCCAGGCCGGCGCTGTCCTGCGTGACGACGCCCTTGCCTTCGAGGTGCGCGGCCATGCCGAGCAACTGGCCGATGGTGATGACGCCGGTGCCGCCGACGCCGGCGACGACGATGCCGAAGGCCTGCTCGGCCAGCGGCAGCGGCGGCTCGGGCAGCGCCGCGAGGTTCGCCAGCGAGTGGCCGGTCTTCTCCTTCGCGGGCTTGCGCAGCTGCCCGCCTTCCACCGTGACGAAGCTCGGGCAGAAGCCCTTGACGCAGGAGAAGTCCTTGTTGCAGGTGTTCTGGTTGATGCGCCGCTTGCGCCCGAACTCGGTTTCGACCGGCTCCACCGAGAGGCAGTTGCTCTGCACGCCGCAGTCGCCGCAGCCTTCGCAGACGAGTTCGTTGATGACGACGCGCTTGGCCGGGTCCGCCATCTTGCCGCGCTTGCGGCGCCGGCGCTTCTCGGTGGCGCAGGTCTGGTCGTAGATGATCGCCGTCGTGCCTTCGACCTCGCGCAGCTCGCGCTGGATGCGGTCGAGCTCGTCACGGTGCTGCACGGTGACGCCGGCCTCGAGGGCCACGCCGTCGTACTTCTCGGGCTGGTCGGTGACGATGGCGAGCCGCTTCACGCCCTCGGCGACGAGGCTCTTCTGGATCTGCAGCACCGAGTGCCCTTCGGGGCGTTCGCCGACCTGCTGGCCGCCGGTCATCGCCACGGCGTCGTTGTAGAGCACCTTGTAGGTGATGTTCACGCCGGCGGCGATGCTCTGGCGCACGGCGAGGATGCCGCTGTGGAAGTAGGTGCCGTCGCCGAGGTTGGCGAAGACGTGCGCGTCCTTCGTGAAGTGCGCCTGCCCGACCCAGGCGACGCCTTCGCCGCCCATCTGGCTGAACGTGGACGTGCTGCGGTCCATCCACACCGCCATGAAGTGGCAGCCGATGCCGGCCATCGCGCGGCTGCCTTCGGGCACGCGGGTGCTGGTGTTGTGCGGGCAGCCGCTGCAGAACCAGGGCAGGCGCTCGCCGGTGTTCGTCTTCAGCTCGATGAGCTGGCGTTCGCGGGCGGCGATCTCGTCGAGCCGCCGCTGCATGCGCCGCGCGATGTCGCTGCCGGCGCTGACGATGCCGGCCCGGAACAGGCGCCGCGCGATCGCCTTGGCGACGATGGCCGGCGTCAGGTCGGCCTTGGCGCGCAGCAGCCAGTTCTCGCTCGGGTTGGCCATGCTCCATTCGCCGCCGCGGTCCCACAGCGAACCCGAGCCGGAGCCTTCGCCGTCGGGCTCGTCGAACTTGCCGAGCACGTTCGGGCGCACGTCGGGGCGCCAGTTGTACAGCTCCTCCTTCAGCTGGTACTCGATGACCTGGCGCTTCTCCTCGACGACGAGGATCTCCTGCAGCCCCTTGGCGAAGTCGCGCGTGATCGTCGCTTCGAGCGGCCAGACGACGTTGACCTTGTGCACGCGAATGCCCAAGGCGCGGCAGGTGTCGTCGTCCAGCCCCAGGTCGACGAGCGCCTGGCGCATGTCGTTGAACGCCTTGCCGCTGGCGATGAGCCCGAAGCGGTCGTCCTTGCCGCCGTGCGGGCCGACGACGACGTTGTGGTTGAGCCGGTTGGCGCGCACGTAGGCGAGCGCCGCGTACCACTTGTAGTCGAAGAGGCGCGCCTCCTGCTCCAGCGGCGCGTCGGGCCAGCGGATGTGCACGCCGCCGGCGGGCATCGCGAAGTCCTCGGGCAGCACGATCTGCACGCGCTGCGGGTCGACGGCAACGCTGGCGGCCGACTCGACGACTTCCTGGATCGTCTTCATGCCGGTCCACACGCCGGCATAGCGGCTCATCGCGAACGCGTGCAGGCCCATGTCGAGGATGTCCTGCACGCTCGAAGGAAAGAAGGTCGGGAAGCCGCAGGCCTTGAAGACGTGGTCGCTCTGATGCGGCGCGGTGCTGCTCTTGGCGACGTGGTCGTCGCCGGCGACGGCGATGACGCCGCCCAGGCGCGCGGTGCCGGCCATGTTGGCGTGCTTGAACACGTCGAGGCAGCGGTCGACGCCGGGGCCCTTGCCGTACCAGATGCCGAAGACGCCGTCGTGCTTCTTCGTCTGCGGATAGAGGTCGAGCTGCTGCGTGCCCCACACGGCGGTGGCGGCGAGTTCCTCGTTGACGCCGGGCTGGAAGACGATGTGGTTGGCCTGCAGATGCTTCTTCGCCGCCCACAGCGCCTGGTCGTAGCCGCCGAGCGGGCTGCCGCGGTAGCCGCTCACGAAGCCGGCGGTGTTCATGCCGGCGAGTGCGTCGCGCTGGCGCTGCAGCATCGGCAGCCGCACGAGCGCCTGCACACCGCTCATGAAGGCGCGCCGTTCGGCCAGGCTGTACTTGTCGTCCAGCGTCGCGGTCTCGAGCGTCTTGCGGATCGACTCGGGCAGCGGGGCATTCATCGGCGGGGTGCTCCTGTCAAGAACGATGACGGCCGGCGGATCACGCCGGCCGCTGCGGCGCAGGGCCGGCGGATCGCGCCGGCCGCTGCAGGGGGCGGCCAGCGGATCGCCGGCCGGTGTCGGTTGGGCGGCAAGTGTAGGGGCCGGGGTTCACGTCCGTGCATTACTCCGTGCACTCCCGGCGGCAGGGCGTTCCCGGGCGGTCCCCGGACTGCGTGCCGGGGGCCCGGCCGGGCAGTGCTACGCTTCGCCTCCCTTGCGCCCCCGGCACCCCCGGGCGGCGCGCACGCCAGCGGCCCATGCCCGACCCCGTACCTCGCCTGCTCGACCGGGTTGCAGCGCTCCTGTTCACCGAGGAGCCGGTGCAGCGCTTGCGCCTGGCGCAGGCGGCGCTGGCGATGGCGATGGTGGGCGTCAGCGTCATCGCGATGCAGTTCTTCGTCTGGGCCGGCGTCGCGCCGGCGCTGCCGGTGACGCTGTGGGCGCTGTTCTCGCTGGCCGGCATGGTGGTGCTGTTCGCCCTCATCCGCTGCGGCTGGTCGCGCCGCTGCGAAGACCCTTCGCTCACCGTGCCGCAGATGGTGTTCGCGCTGTCGTGCGCGGCGATGGCCTACACGATGCTCGGCCCGGCGCGCGGCAGCGTGTTCCCGATCTTCATGGTCATCCTGATGTTCGGCATGTTCGTCGTCTCGCCGCGGCACATGATGGCGGTGAGCGGCTACGCGGTGGGCCTGTTCGCCGCAGTGGCCGGGACGATGTCGCTGATCGACCCGGTGCGCTACCCGCGCGCGGTGGAGTTCGGCCACTTCCTGATGGTGGCGACGATGGTGCCCACCGTCTCGGTGCTGGCGGTGCGCCTTTCGCGCATGCGCGAGCGGCTGCGCCGGCGGCGGCAGGAGCTGACCGACGCGCTGGCGCAGATCCGCGAGCTGGCCACGCGCGACGAACTCACCGGCCTCATCAACCGCCGCCACATGCAGGAGCTGATCGAGCACGAGCACCAGCGCTGCACGCGCTCGGGACAGACCTTCTGCCTCGCCAAGCTCGACATCGACCGCTTCGGCGCCATCAACGACACGCACGGCTACCCGGTGGGCGACGCGGTGCTGCGCGCGGTGGCGCAGGAAGCACAGCAGCACGTGCGCGCCTCGGACGTGCTGGCGCGCTGGGGCGGCGAGGAGTTCATGCTGATGCTGCCCGACACGCGCGCGGCGCTGGTGCGCGGCGGCCTGGAGCGGCTGCAGCAGCGCGTGGCGGCGCTGCGCATCGTCGTCCAGGGGGGCCCGGCGGTGAGCGTGACGCTGACCGCGGGCCTGGCCGAGCGGCACGCCGGCGAGTCGATCGAGCAGACGATCGAACGCGCCGGTGCCGCGATGGCCGAAGCGAAGGCGGCGCGGGCGCGGCCGGCCGCCGGTGGCACACCGCTGCGCGCCGCGGGCAACGTGCGCGCCATCGGCGCGGCCAGGCGCTGAAGCGGCCCCACGCGAAGGGCGCGGCGAAAGACACGGCGAAAGCGGGGGCGCGGCGCGCGTGTTCTGGCTCGTTGCCGAGATCCTGATCGCGCTGGCGCTGGCGGTCGTCATCGTCGCGTGGACGATGTCGGGACGGCGGCGCAGCGAGACCGGCACTGCGCATCAACCCGACGACAGCAAGCGTTCCGCGGACGACCCGGCCCGGCGTCCCTGACTCGGCGCTTCGGCCGCGGCCGTGAGGCGGGCGGCGAGGTGTCTGAAGCGACGCGCTGGCCGACCGACGACTTACTGCAGCAGGCCCGGATAGACGAGCTGGAACTCGGGCACCTCGGCCTCGAACGGCTGCGCTTCCTCGGTCATGCAGAAGTAGGTGCCGCGCATCTGGCCGTGCGGCGTGTCGATGCGCGTCCAGCTCGTGTACTCGAACTGCTCGCCGGGCTGCAGCAAGGGCTGGCGCCCGACGACGGCCAGGCCGCGCACTTCCTCCTCGCGGCCCTCGGCGTTGGTGATGATCCAGCGGCGCGCGACGAGCTGCGCGGCCACTTCGCCGCTGTTGCGCACCGTCACCGTGTAGGCGAACGCGAACGGCCCTTCCGGCGGCTCCGACTGCTCGGGCAGGTACTGCACCTTGACCTGGCAGGTGAATGACGCCAGCGCTGGGCCGGACGGCGCGGCTTTCGGGGAGGCAGGCATGCGCCGGCAGTCTAGCCGCCTCGCGCGAACCGCGCCGGGTCGGGTCAGCCGCCCAGTTCGACCGGCCGCCGCTCGGCGAGCGAGCGCTCCGCGGCCAGCGAGACTTCGATGCTCGCGCGCGCCTGCTGCGGCGTCAGGATCGAGCGGCCAACGGCAAAGCCGCGGTAGGCCCGGCGCAGGTTCTCCTCGAGCTCGAACACCTCGCCTGACAGCGGGATGGCCAGCGTCTCGACCGCGCCGGCGTCACCACTGCCACCGCCGCCGCGCGCAACCTTCAGCTCGAAGCTCGGCGTCAGCGTGCGGTCCATCGTGCCGCTCCACCAGGTGCGCAGCGCGCCCGCGTCGCCGGCCACTTCGAGCAGCGTGTGGTGCTCGAAGCCGCCGAGCGTCTGGTTCAGCACCGCGGTGGCGCCGTCGCGCCATTCGAGCACCACGGTGCAGTGGTGGCCGAGCGCCTGGCCATGGCCGTCGCCGAACGCGACCACGCGCGCCGGCGCGCCGCCACCTTCGCCGTACCACAGCACGAGGTCGATGAAGTGCACCAGCTCTTCGAGGATCCACGAGCCGACGCGCGCGCGGTCGTAGCGCCAGCCGCCGGCGCCGCTGCGAAAAGGCTTGCGGAACAGCGACAGGTGCTGATGCCGCACGCGCCCCAGCTCGCCGCGCGCGACGAGTTCGTGCACGAGGCCCCATTGGCCGGATACGCGCAGCTCGTGGTTGACGGCCACCTGCCGGCCGCTCGCGCGCGCCGCGTCGGCCACCGCGTCGCACTCGGCCAGGCTGGTGCCGAGCGGCTTCTCGAGGAAGACGTGCTTGCCGGCCGCCAGAGCGTCGATCGCCGCCTGCGCGTGCAGGTGGTTCGGCAGCACGACGTTGACGACGTCGATGTCGGCACGCGCCAGCAGCGCGGCGTAGTCGTCGTGCAGCGTGGCGTCCGGCAGCGCTGCACGTGCCGCGCGCTGTGCGTCCTCGCTGCGCGCCAGCACGGCCACGACCTCGGCGCCGTCGATCGCGGCGATCGCCCGCGCATGCATCTGGCCCCAGGCGCCGAAGCCGGCCAGGGCGACGCGCGTCTTCGTCGGTGTGGGCGTCGGTGAGTTCATCGCCTGGGCTCCTCGTCGTCGCGGCGCGCGAGCGGGTTCGTGCGCGGCAGCTCCCACGGCCGCGGCGGCGCGTCGTGCCAGCGGCCGGCGCGCAGCATGCCCACGGGCTTGAGCAGTCGCACGCCTTCGCGCTCGACACCGGCCGCGTCGGTGTAGCGCAGCGCCA
Source organism: Rubrivivax sp. (assembly GCA_046348035.1). Lineage (GTDB taxonomy): Bacteria > Pseudomonadota > Gammaproteobacteria > Burkholderiales > Burkholderiaceae_C > Rubrivivax. The sequence goes on from JAXMEZ010000005.1 coordinate 133,037, forward strand.
CGTCCACGGGCTTCAGCAGCGCGATGTCGGCGCAGGCGCCCGCGCCGAGATGCCCCAGGTCGGGCCGGCGCAGCGCGCTAGCCGGTGCTGCGGTGGCCATGCGCACGAGGTCGGCGAGGCCGATGCCGCAGTTGAAGAGCTTGTTCATCGTGTGCAGCAGGTCGAACGCCGGGCCGTCGACGCTCAGGCCGTGCACGTCGCTGGACACCGTGTCGGGCAGGAAACCCTCGGCGATGGCCGCCTCGGCGCTGGCGAAGCCGAACGCGCCCATGCCGTGGCCGATGTCGAACAGCACGCCGCGCCGGCGCGCCTGCACGAGTGCCGGCAGCATGCGGCCACTGTCGTCCACCGGCGCGTTGGGCGCCGGGCGGTAGCAGTGCGTGAGGATGTCGCCGCCGCGCAGCCGCTCGACGATCCCGGCATAGTCCGGCGGCGGCCGGCCGACGTGGCACATCACCGGCAGGCCGAGCGCGTCGGCCGCTTCGAGGGCGCGTTCGAGCGCGACGAGGCCCACCTCGCCCGACACCGCGCCGCCCAGCCGCACCTTGATGCCGAGGACCGTGCCGGCATTCGCGCGCGCCACCTCGACGCAGCGCGCCACGTCCAGCAGCGCAAGATGCGCCGCTTCGCCGAGCATGACGCGGCGGTCGAACGCGAAGATGCCGGGGAACGAGATGTTCAGGAAGGCGAGCACGCGGATGTCCGAGTGCGCGATCACGAACTCGGCCAGGCCTTCGTAGTTGCCGGCGCCGGCGCTGCCGGCGTCGACCATCGTCGTTGCCAGCGAGCGGCGGCCGATCGCCTGCGGGTCCACGCCGTACGAGGTGGCGCGGTGGTAGACGTGCGTGTGCAAATCGATCAGGCCCGGCACGACGAGCGCACCGGCGGCGTCGTGCACGGTGCCCGAGCGCGGCAGCGTGGCGCCGACCGCAGCGACGCGGCCGGCGCGGATGCCGATGTCCAGCGCCGCGCCGTCGATGCCGTGAGTGGGGTCGATCAGCCGGCCGCCGACGACCATGCTGTCGAAGGGCTGGGCACTCGAGTTCGCGCTCACCGGACTACCCTGTCCTTCCGCGTGGACGACTGCTTTCTCCGGCCGCAGGTGAGGCCGCGCAGGTCGGTACCGCTGCGGCAGGGTGGCGGCGTCGCCTGCGTTCTCCGGCCCACGCTCGCGGGGATGCGCGCGTTGGCCCGCACCATCGTGCCGTCATCACGAGCGTGCAACCGATAGAGCCAGCGTACCGCGAATGGGGCCTGCGCCCGCAGGCGCCACCACCACCCTGCAACCGCCGCCGTTTGTCTCCCGCGAAGGATGCCTCGGTGGTGAGAGGGCGTGCGGCTCGCGCGAACGGGCGCAGGCCCCATTCGCGGCACGCTGGACAGTACCCCGCCGCGACGGTGAGGATGGCACGGCCGTGCGGGCCAACGCGCGCATCCCCGCGAGCGTGGGCCGGAGAACGTTCGCGCGAGCCGCGCGCCACGCTGAACCGGGAGGTCCCAGGGCCGCCACCCAGCGTTCGCGCGAGCCGCGCGCCACGCTGAACCGGGGAGGTCCCAGGGCCGCCACCCAGCGTTCGCGCGAGCCGCGCGCCACGCTGAACCGGGGAGGTCCCAGGGCCGCCATCCAGCGTTCGCGCGTGCCGCTCGCCACGCTGAACAGCGCAGGCCCCTCGCCGACGATCCCGTCAGGCACAGCGGGCCGCAGCTCACGCTCAAGACGGCCGGGGGTTGGCACAGGGTGTCTCATGCCTTCCTCACCACGGCAGCGGCTGCCCGTCGTACGAGACGTAGGTGCCGGTCTCGTGGTTGCCCTGCCGCGCCAGCGTGGCGCGCATCGCGGTCACGCTCGCCGCGGCGCTGAGCGGCGCGTGCGCGCTGCCACCGGCCGTGGCCACCCAGCCGGGGTGGATCATCGTCACCGTGACGCCGCGCCGCGCGAGGTCGATCGCGAGGCTGCGGCCCACCGCGTTGAGGCCGGCCTTGCTCGCCCGGTAGCCGTAGTGGCCGCCGGTCAGGTTGGAGGCGATCGAGCCCATGCGGCTCGTGATCAGTACGACGCGCCTGAGCGTGCTCGCCGCCACCTGGTCGGCGAAGGTCTCGACGAGCCTGAGCGCGCCGACCAGGTTCACGTCGAGCATGCGCTGCACGTGCGCGTAGTCGAGGCTGCCGAGCGGCAGCGTGTCCAGGCCCACGCCGGCGTTGGAGACGAGCAGGTCGATCGGTGCGCCGGCTACGCGCGCGCCGAGCGCCGCGAACTGCTCCGGCACGGTGACGTCCAGCGCTGCGTGCTGCATGCGTTCGTCGGGCGCGGCGTTGGCGAGGTCGCGGTAGGTGGCCCAGACCATCCAGCCGGCCTCGGCGTACTGCCGCGCGAACTCGCGCCCGAGGCCGCTGTCGCAGCCGGTGATCAGGACGGTGGGCCTGGTGATGAAGAGGATGGTGGGGGTTCTGCCGGCGAAGAACGCGCGGCGGAAAGGTCGAACAGCGGCTCGGGCAGCCCGCGTGCACGCAGGCCGTCGATGCGAAAGAGCGCGCCGGCCTGCGGCCAGGCGGCGCGCTCGCCGGCGTCGAGCCGCACCGTGGCGCTGGTGACGTAGAGCGTATCCAGCTGCGGGCCGCCGAAGGCGACCATCGTCGGGTGCTTCACCGGCACCGTGATGCGTTCCAGGAGCCGCCCGGCCGGCGAGATGCAGGCCACCGCGGCGCCGTGCACCAGCGCGCACCAGTAGTTGCCTTCGCGGTCGCTGGTGGCACCTTCGACGCGGCCGGCGATGTCGCGCGTCGAGAAGAAGCGGCGCTTGTCGGCGAGCGTGCCGCGTTCGAGGTCGAGGTCGTAGACCCACACGATCTCGTCGCGGCTGTCGGCGAGGTACATGCGGCGGTCGTCGGGCGAGAACGCGATGCCGTTGCCGATGATGAAGCCGCCGTCGATGCGCACGGCACCCGACGGTGCATCGAACCGGTACAGCTCGGCGGCGCGGCCGATGAAGTCGGAGTGCACGCTCGCGCACCAGTAGCGGCCGCGGCGGTCGCACTTGCCGTCGTTGAGCATCAGGCGGCGGTCGTGCGCCAGCGGGTCGGCGAGCAGCTTGCAGTGCGCCTGGCCCTCCTCGAGCCGGATGTGCTGGAAGCCGGCGCGCGTGCCGGCCACCAGGGTGCCGTCCGGGCAGAACACGAACGAGCCGATGTCGAAGGGCAACGCGAACGACTCGACCGCACCGCTGGCCGGGTCGAGGCGGCGGATCGCCGGCGCGAAGGCATCGACCCAGTACAGGCGCTGCTCGAGCGGATGCCACAGCGGGCATTCGCCGAGGCGGTCGGGCCCGGCGGCAGCGATGCCGATGCGGGGGGTCATGAGGCCGCCTCGCGCTCGCACTCGCCTGGGCTTGCTCTTGCCTCGCCAGCGGTAGCGCAGCCGCAGCCGGGCCGTGGCGCCGGGGGCGAGGTGCGAGGTCGAAGGGCGCTCGGTGAACTCGCCCTCGTAGTCTTCGGCGTCGCCGTGGCCGGTCCACGACTCGATGCACAGGAGCGGCGCGCCCGGCGGCTGCCACAGCGCCCAGTGCGCGAAGCCGTCGGCCTCGATGTCGATCGCGCTGCCGTCGCCCGCTTGCAGGCTGACGCTGCGGCTGTGCGCGTTCAGGAAGCACAAGGCCTCGTCGGCGAACAGCTCGGGCCTAAGCGGCAGCGTGCGGCCCTCGTGCAGCGGCAGCGTGCGGGCCGCAGCGGCGAAGAGGCCGTCGGGGCGGATCACCGGCACCTGTGCCGACTCGGCCGCCGCGAAGCGTACCGAAGCGCCGCGCTGCCAAGCGCCGCCGTCCAGCGGCAGCGCGAACCCCGGGTGCCAGCCGAGCGACCACGGCAGCGCGGCTTGGCCGGTGTTGCGCAGTTCGAAGGCGACGGTGAAGCTGCGCGGCGCGAGCAGGTAGTGAAGCCGCAGCGCGAAGTCGAACGGATAGACGGCACGCGTGGCCGCGTCGCTTTCCCAGCCGAGCGCGAGCCGGTCGGCCGCGCGCTCCACCACCGCGAAGCGCGCTGCGGCGCCGAACCCGTGCACCGGCATCGCCTGTTCCCGACCGCCGAAGCGCGCCACGCCGCGATGCAGCCGCCCGACGAGCGGGAACAGCAGCGGGCATTGCCGGGCCCACCAGCGCGCGTCGCCCGACCAAAAGAGTTCGCGCCCGCCGCAGCGCCAGCCGCGCCACTCGCCGCCGGTGGTGGCGACGCGCGCGTGCGCATCGCCGCTGGTGAGATCGACGACGCAGCCCTCACCCCCGTCCCTCTCCCGCGCGCGGGCGAGGGAGCTGGAAGCTCCGGCGGCGGGCATCGATGTCATCTCAAGGCGCGAGCACCAGCGGCTCGTTCAATTCGCGATCCTGGTTGCGGAACCAGAGCTTGACCGTGCGCCGCGGCGCCGAGCCGACGCCGCCCTTGCGCGCGTTGAGCACCA
>JAXMEZ010000050.1:0-29899 GCA_046348035.1 Rubrivivax sp.
CCGGCTGCGCACCGCCGCCTCCCGGGCCCGCGGCCGTGGCGCGGAAGGCGAGCGCGTCAGGCAACGCGTCGTACGGATCTAGATGCGCTCGCGCCCGGGCTTCGTGCTCGCGGAGCAGGCGCTCCAGCTGCGGTGCCTCGGCGGCCACGAAGTTCCCGAGCGGCTCGGCACGCACGCGCTCGGCCAGCGCGGCATGCGTGGCCGCCAGCGGCTGCAACGCAACCCACGTCGTCAACGCATGCTCGTTCCAGGCCCGTGCCGGGCTACACAGAGCTGCCGCGGACGCGATGGCAGCAACGAACGCCGGACGGAAGTGCATGGCCCGATTGGACCATGCGTCTCGCGGTCATCGTGGCGAGCGCGCCCCGTGCGGCGCGCAGACACCTCAAGCCACGGCTGTCGCGGTCTGCGCTTCGTTCACCGCGAACACGTGCACCGCCTCGACCAGCCGGTCGGCCTGCGCCGTCATGCTCTGTGCCGCGGCCGTCGCCTGCTCGACGAGGGCGGCGTTCTGCTGCGTCATGCGGTCGAGCTGGCCGACGGCCGTGGTGACCTGGCCGATGCCCGAGGTCTGCTCGTTCGCCGCCGCGGTGATCTCGCTGATGATGTCGGTGACGCGGCGCACGCTGGCGACGATGTCGTCCATCGTGCGGCCGGCCTCGGCGACGAGCGCGGTGCCTTGCTCGACGCGGCCGACGCTGCCGGCGATCAGCGACTTGATCTCGCGCGCCGATTCGGCGCTGCGGTGCGCGAGGCTGCGCACCTCGCTGGCGACGACGGCGAAACCGCGGCCCTGCTCGCCGGCGCGCGCCGCTTCCACCGCGGCGTTGAGGGCGAGGATGTTGGTCTGGAAGGCGATGCCGTCGATGACGCCGACGATGTCGGCGATGCGCTTGCTGCTGGCATCGATCTGGCCCATCGTCGCCACGACCTGCGAGACAACCTCGCCGCCGCGCCGCGCCACGCCGGCCGCGCTCTCGGCCAGTTCGTTGGCCTGCTGCGCCGATTGCGCCGTCTGCGCCACGGTGCTGCTCAGCTCCTCCATCGAGCTGGCCGTCTCCTGCAGGCTGCTGGCCGCCTGCTCGGTGCGCACCGCGAGATCGGCGTTGCCGCTGCTCACTTCCGCCGACGCCGTCTGGATGCTCTCGGCGGACAGGCGCACGCCGGAGACGATGCCGCGCAGCGCCGCCTGCATCGCCTGCATCTCGTCGAGCAGTTCGCCCAGTTCGTCGCGGCGCTGGTGATGCACGTCCTCGGTGAGGTTGCCGCCGGCGATGCGGCGCGCCGCGGCGATGGCCTGGCGCACCGGCACCACCACGCCGGCCGTCAGCACCCAGCCGATGCCCACCGCGGCAGCGGCCGCGACCGCGGCGAGCACGCCCAGCACGACGAGGGCTTCGGTCTGCACGCGGTTCGCGCCGGCGCGGGCGCGGGTCACGCCGGCATCGGCGGCAGCGAACATCTCGTGCACCGCGCTCAGCAGGGTGGCGCGGGCCTGCACGTTTTCGGGCCGGGTCAGCGTCTTGCGCGCCTCGTCCGGATTGCCGTTCTTGAGCGCAGCAGCGGTGTTGTCCAGCGCATTCAGGAATGCCGGCACCGCTGCGGCCACGGCCTGCGCGGCGCGCTGCTGCGCTTCCCCCGCCGCCGCCGCGTCGAGTGCCTTCCGCGCCTGAAGCAGCTCGGCACGCAGCGCCAGCGCTGCGGTGAGCTGGCGCTGCGCCGCGTCGGCCGAGTCGGAAAGGATGGCCTGGCGCAGGTTGACGCCGATGCCCTGCATCAGGCTTTCGACCTGCAGCGCCTGGCGGCGGGCGATCACGTCGCCGTCGAGGATCGCGGTCATCGAAGAGCCGAGGCGGTGCATCTGCCACAGCGCGGTGGCGGAGCACAGGAGCAGCAGCGCCAGCAAGGCGGCGAAGCCGCCGCCCAGGCGCCAGGCGATACCGCGGCCGCGAGGGTTGGATTTGTTGTTGTTCATGTCGGGCTCCTTCACGGGCAGTGTGGTGGGAGGGCAGTCGCGCGAACGCGTGCACCGGCCCTCCCGATTTCGGTCGCTGGTTTCGCCACAGCAGGATGGGCGCCGAATCGAATGCGCTGCGGCATGCCGGAGTGCACGCGATGGCGCCGATCAGCGCTTTTTCGGGCCTTGATTCGGCGTTCGCCGAACCGAGCGGCCCCGTCGCTGGTCGGGCTCGCCGGCTGGCCGTGAAGCGGGAGACGCTCAAGCCGGCACAACAAGTCCGCCGGGCCGTTCGCGCTAGACTGACTGTGCTTTCGGAGTGCTTCCATGGCTGATCAACTTGCTGAACTGGCAGAGCGCGTCAAGGCATTGCCCATCGAAGATCGCTCGCGTCTCGTGGAACTGCTGCTGGAGTCGCTGCATGAGGGCACGCTCGCAGAGGTCGAAGCCGCCTGGGATGCCGAGGTCGAGCGGCGACTCGCCGCCTACGACAGAGGTGAGCTGAAATCACTCGACGGGGAGGAAGTCCTGGCGAAAGCGCGTCGCGTGGCCCGTGGCTAGCTTTCGCTTTCTCCCGCCGGCGGAAGCCGAACTCCTGCAGCAGATCTCCTACTACTCGGCCATTCGTCCTGAACTCGGAATCAGGTTCGAGGAAGCTGTTGCGAATGCCGTGCGAAGCGCAGCGGCCTTTCCGAAGCACGGTGCGCCGCGTTCGAAGAACACACGTCGCCGCTTGGTTGCCGGCTTTCCCTTCGGCGGGATCTACAAGGAACTCGAAGACGAGATCCTGGTCGTTGCCGTGGCCGACGGCCGTCGGAAGCCGGACTATTGGGCCGAGCGCATCGACGGTTGATGTGACTCGTCGCAGAAGCCGACAGGCGCATCGCCGTTCGACATCACCATTTCGCGTGGCTCACGAGCCGTCGCCATCGAACCACGGCGCCTCGGGGCCTACGGCGGTCGCGCCGCCGAGGGGGTAGCTTGCCGGCGCTCGGCACAGCAGGCGCTGCGCGCTGACATGGCCGGCGCCGAGGCGTTCAGCCACCACGGCGAGCCCGTCGGCGTCGCGCGGCGTCGGCGACGCGGTCCACTTCGCATCCATCAGTTCGAAGCGCCCGCCGCGATGGATCAAGAAGTCGGCCTCCTTGTCGCGGTCGCGGTAGTAGGCGAGCGTGCCGGCCTCGCCGGCCGCCGCGCGGCGCTTGCGCAGCTCGGCGAAGACGAAGGTCTCCCACACGGCGCCGGCGTATGGCGAGCGCGCGAGTTCTTCGGCGCTGCGGATGCCCAGCAGCCACACGAGCATGCCCACGTCGCCCCAGTAGAGCTTGGGCGTCTTGACGAGCGAGCGCGTGCGGTTGGAGAACCAGGGCTCGAGCAGGAACACCTGGTTCGAAGCGATCAACGCCGAGAGCCACGCGTTCGCGGTGGGCCCGGAGACGCCGACATCGCGCCCGAGCTCCGCCTTGTTGAGCAACTGCGCCGAGCGTAAAGCGCAGGCGCGCACGAAGCGCTCGAAGTCGCGCAGGCTGCCGACGTTGACGAGCGCGCGCACGTCGCGCTCGAGGTAGGTGGCGAGGTAGGAGCGGTAGTACTCGGCGGCGTCGATCGTGCGCTCGGCCCACAGCTCGGGGTAGCCGCCGCGCAGCAGCACGTCCTCGACGCGCACGTCAGGGTACGCCGCGCGGATCTCGCGCCACGACAGCGTCTCCAGTTCGAGCACCGCGGCGCGCCCGGCGAGCGATTCGGACACGCGCTCCAGCAGCGCCAGCTTCTGCGAGCCGGTGAGCAGGAAGCGCCCCTTGTCGCGGCGATGCGCATCGACGTCGGCCTTGAGGTGGCGGAACAAGCCCGGCGCGTACTGCACCTCGTCGACGACCACCGGCGGCGGCCAGCGCGCGAAGAACTCGGCCGGCGCGTCCTCGGCCAGCGCGGCGTCAGCGGGCAGGTCGAGCGTGACGAAGCGGTGCTCGGGGAACTGCCGGCGCAGCAGCGAGGTCTTGCCCGCCTGGCGCGCGCCCGTGACGACGACGACCGGGCGTTCGGCGGCCAGGCGCTGCAGACGCGCGTGGATTTCCCTGTCGATCCACATCCGCGAAAATTGTAAAGTGCGACTTTACTTTGTGCAAATCCTGGCGTTCGTGCAGGCGGCAGCGAGCGAGGGCCGTGCCTCGACAGCTTGTGACCTCTTTCGAGCGCCGGCCGCGCCGAACGCGAGTGCGCCGAAGCGCGACGAGCGAGCCGGTCCGCTCAGCCGCTCGCCAGCCCGACGACGGCTTGCATCGCCACCTCGACGCCCTGTTCGACGACCTGCCGCTTCCATTGGGGTGTGTCGACGTAGAACGCGTCGCGCATCTGGCGCTTGATGGCGGCGCGCACGTCGGCGGCGGCTTCAGGGTGGTTGTAGAGCCACTGGTCGGCGCGCAGTGCGGCCATCACCTCGTTCATCGGCAGCGTGCCGTATTCGATGGCGAGGCCGGTGTACTCGGCCTGCGGGCAGTGCTGGTAGGCGGCGTTGAAGAGCAGGCCGGCCGGCTCGGCCGAGGCCGACGAGCCGTCGTACATCGAGGTCACTTCGCTGCCCCACCAGCGGCGCGCGCGCGCCAGCGCGGCGGCGTCGTTGCGGTCGGCGAAGATGCGCTCGCCGTGGCCGCTGGGGCCGAGGCCGGTGTGCACGTCGATCCAGCCGATCGCCCGGCAGCGCTGGCCGTGCTCCTCGAGCATGCGCCAACGTCTGCCGGCTCCACGTCGGCCGATGGCCGCCGAAGAACAGACCCTCGGGGTGCGTGTACTGGCCCTGGCTCAGTGCCGCCTGCAAAGCGCGTTCGCCGTGGCGCTGCGCGAAGGCGGCGAGGTGTGCTTCGTTGTCCGGCGCCGGCGGCCAGGTGGCGGGCACCACGTAGCGGGCGATCTCGTCGTAGCCCGCGTTGGCGGGCAGCGCCGCATGGTGGTCGAAGTCCTGCCAGTTGCGGTTGAGGTCGACGTTCTCCTGCGTCGTGCGGCGCAACCACGAGAAGCCGTAGGGGTTGAGCGCGTGCACGTAGAGCACGGCCACGCCGGCGGCGCGCGCCTCGGCGTGGAAGGGGGCGTCGGCGCCGCCGGACAACAGCGCGTTCTGCACGCCCGAGCCGCAGAAGCCTTCGGCGCCGTGGCACGCGCTGCTGACGACGAGCAGCGCTGGCGCATCGGCCGGGCCGAAGCGCGCGACGTCCATCGCCAGCACTTCGCCTTCGCGGCCGAGCAGCGGGTGCACGTGCGAGTGCACATCGAGGCCGGCCGCCTCGGCGCTGGCGGCGAACTTCGCGCGCGCCTCGGCGTACGTGGGCGCGAAGAAGCGCTCGGCGTTGTCGATGACGCTCGTGCTCATGGCCGCTCCCGTCGCCGTCAGCGCGGCGCGCGGTTCAGCCACGCCTCGGCGATGCGCACCCAGGCCGTGGCGCCGAGCGGGATCAACTCGTCGTTGAAGTCGTAGCTCGGGTTGTGCAGCGTGCACGGGCCGACGCCGTGGCCATGGTCGCGGTGCGTGCCGTCGCCGTTGCCGATCATGAAGTAGCAGCCGGGCTTGGCCTGCAGGAAGAAGCTGAAGTCCTCGCTGCCCATCGTCGGCTCGAACGGCAGCACGTTGCCTGCGCCGACCACGTCGCCGAGCACGCTCTTCACGAACGCCGTCTCGGCCACGTGGTTCACCGTCACCGGGTAGCCGCGGTCGAAGGTGAACTCGCAGGTGGCGCCGTGCGCGGCGCAGATGCCCTCGGCCACTTCGCGCATGCGCCGCTCGATGAGCGTGACGGCCTCGTCGCTCAGCGTGCGCACGGTGCCCTTGATGCTGGCCGATTCGGGAATGACGTTGAACGCCTCGCCGGCGTTGATCATCGTCGCCGAGATCACCGCCGCTTCCATCGCGCGCAGGTTGCGGCTGACGATCGTCTGCCAGGCCATCACGATCTGGCAGGCCACCGGCACCGGGTCCACGCCCAGGTACGACAGCGCCGCGTGCGAGCCCTTGCCGCGCACGGTGAGCGTGAAGATGCTGCCCGAGGCCATCACCGGCCCGGCGCTGACGCCGAAGGTGCCGGCTTTGTAGCCGGGCCAGTTGTGGGCGCCGAAGATCGCCTCCATCGGGAACTTGTCGAAGAGGCCGTCTTCGATCATCTTGCGCGCGCCGGCGCCGCCTTCCTCGGCCGGCTGGAAGACGAGGTAGACGGTGCCGTCGAAGTGGCGGTGCTTCGAGAGGTGCTTCGCGGCGGCCAGCAGCATCGCGGTGTGGCCGTCGTGGCCGCAGGCGTGCATCTTCCCCGCGTGCTTGCTCGCGTGCGCGAAGGTGTTGTGCTCGGTCATCGGCAGCGCGTCCATGTCGGCGCGCAAGCCCACGGCGCGCGTGCTGCTGCCGTTCTTGACGATGCCGACGACGCCGGTCTTGCCCAGGCCCCGGTGCACCGGGATGCCCCAGTCGGCGAGCGCCTTCGCCACGAGGTCGGCGGTGCGGTTCTCCTCGTAGCACAGCTCCGGGTGGGCGTGGATGTCGCGGCGGATGGCGGCGATGCTCGCGGCATCGGCGAGGATGGGCTCGATCAGGTTCATGGCCGTGTGTGACGATGCGCGGCCCGGGCGGCGCCGCTGGTCATAGGGGGGCGGGCATGTTAGCGCCGGTGCGGGCGCGGTGCCGGCGCGGTGCCGGCGAGAGGGGCGGCCGCGGTGGCCCCTCGGCCACGGTGGCGCTGCCCGGCGCTCAGGCCGGGGTGAGGTCGGCGCGCTGCGCTGTGGCCGCGCCGGCCGCCTGGGTCGGGTGCGTCGCCTGCGCCGTGTGCGCTGGCTGCGCCGCGTGCGCCGGCGCGAACCCCGCCAGCACGCGCGCCTCGAACGGCGCCGGCGCCAGCGGCCGCGCATAGAGGTAACCCTGGAACTCGTCGCAGCCGAGCGCGAGCAGGTGCCGCTCCTGCTCGGCCGTCTCCACGCCTTCGGCGACGACGCGCTTGCCCAGCGCCCGCGCCAGCGCGATCACCGAGCGCGCCACGGCCTGCACGCTCTCGCGCACGCCGAGGTCGATGACGAAGCTGCGGTCGATCTTCAGCACGTCGATCGGCAGGCTCTGCAGCGCCGCCAGCCGAAGAGAAGCCGGTGCCGAAGTCGTCCAGCGCCACCCACACGCCGCGCTCGCGCAGCGCTGCAGCGCGCGCTGCACGCTCGCCACGTCGCCGGCGAAGAGGCTCTCGGTGATCTCGAGTTCCAGCTCCGCCGGGGCCAGGCCGTGCCGCTCGAGCGCGGCGAGGATGCCGGCGGCGAACCTTCGTCGCGCAGCTGGCGCGCCGAGACGTTGACGGCGACGCGCCCGCTCGCCGTGCCCTGGTCGCGCCAGCGGCGGCTCTCGCCAGCGCCGCGTCGAGCACGAAGCTGCCCAGGCGCCCGATGAGGCCGTTGTCCTCGGCCACGGGCACGAAGCGCGTCGGCGAGATCGGCCCGCGTTCGGCGTGGGTCCAGCGCACCAGCGCTTCGCTGGAGCTGACGTGGCCGTCGCGCGGGTCGACGCGCGGCTGGTAGTGCACTTCGAGCGCACCCTGGTCGAGCGCGCGGCGCAGCTCGCGCGTGATCCACGCGCGCTCGATGGCCTCGGCGTCCATCGTGTCGACATAGCGGCGCCAGCCGCGGCCGGCCGTCTTGGCCGCGTACATCGCCACGTCGGCGCGGCGCAGCAGCTCGTCGCGTTCGGCCGCTGCGTCGCGTTCGAGCGCCGGCTCGTTGCCGGTGGTGTCGGGCCCGCTGCGCGTCTCGCCGAGGCTGGCGATGCCCACGCTCGCGCCGAGCTGCACCACGTGCTCGCGGTGCGCGATCGGCCGCGCGGCCAGGCTGCACAGCGCCTCGGCCAGGCGCTCGGCCTCGTCGGCGGTGCCCTCGTGCAGAACGACGAACTCGTCGCCGCCGGCGCGCGCCAGCGTCGCGCCGGCCGGCAAAGCGCCGTGCAGGCGATCGGCCACGGCGCGCAGCACGGCGTCGCCCACCGCGTGGCCGAGCGTGTCGTTGACCTCCTTGAAGCCGTCGAGGTCCACCAGCAGCACGTTGAACGGCGCCGCTGCCGCTGCCGCTGGCACTGCCGCGGACCGGCCCGCAGCGAGGCGCCGGTCGCAGGCGTCGTGCAGGCCGTTGCGGTTGAGCAGCCCCGTGAGGCTGTCGCGCACGGCGCGTTCGACGAGGTGATGCTCGCGCGCCGCCGCGGCCAGCGCCAGCGCCACGCGGTCGCGCAGCGTCGGCAACTCGTGCACCACCGCGGCCGCGGGCGAGCCGGGCAACGTCGGCGCACAGCAGCAGCAGCGCCACCGGCTCGCCGCGCCACGATGCGGGCGCGCTGGCGAGGCAGGCACCGGGCAGCGCGGCGTGGCCGGTCGCGGCCGCGAAGACCTCGTGCTGCCAGGCCGGACTGCCCGCGCCGAGGCACTGCGACGCCAGGACCCGCTCCGCGGCCACGGTCCCGGCGGCGGCCCCGGGGATGGCGCCGGGAATGGCCCCAGGGGTGGGCTCGGCAATCGCCTCGGCGCAGCCCCTGCCTGCCTCCGTGCCCCACGCTGATTCATCGGGCGCATGCGCCAGCGGCGCGGGCACGTGATCGGGCCGCGGCAGGTGCAAGAGCCATTGCCGGCTGGCGACGTCGCGCGCGACGATGGCCACCGCCGCCGACGGCTCCAGTTCGGCCAGGCGCGCGAGCACGTGCTTAAGCGTCGTGGCCAGCGGCGCGCCGTCGAGGATGCCGCGGTCGACCTGCGCCTGCACTTCGAGCGCGCCCAATTGCCGCTCGATGTGTGCGGCCATGCCGTTGAGCGATGCGGCCAGCTCGCCGAACTCGTCGCCGGGCGGCAGCGCCAGCGCGCGCCGCTGCCCTGCGGCGAGCCGGCGCGTGCCGGCGGTGAGATGCTCCAGCGGCACGAGCGTGCGCCGCACCATCACCAGGCCCAGCAGCGCGGCGACGAGCAGCGTCGCGGCCAGCGCCAGGCCGACCAGGCGCGCCAGCGGCGCCGCGTCGGCCGCGCCCGCTTCGCCCGCGCGCGGCGCGAGGCGCGGGCCGACGATGCGCCAGTCGGCGGCGCCGAAACCGGCGCGCAGGAAGAGGCGCCACTCGATGCTCTCCCCGGCGCGCGGCACGCCGCCGGGGCACCCCAGCGTCTCGCCGGTGGGCCCGAGCACGCACAGGCCGGCGCCGGCACCGTCGCTGCGCAGGTCGGACCACAGGTACTCGGGCGACAGCTCGGCGATCCACCACGCGTGGCCGGTGTCGTCGCGATGCGCCAGGCGCACGGTGGCCGGGCTCGAGCCGGGGCCGGGCCCGGCGCCGCCATCGCTGGCCTGCCACGACAGCACGGGCACGTCGGCATCGCCGGCCATCGTGCGAGGTGGTGCAGGTGCATGCGCCCGTGGCGGTCCAGCGCCGCCGGCTGGCGCCAGTCCGCCATCGCGGCGTGCACGGCCAGCGTCATGCGCGCAGCGTCGAGCCGGTCATACAGGCGCAGGCCGATCTGCTTCAGCCGCTCCTTGGCTTCGTGCTGCGCCTGCGCGTCCTCGCGCGCGACGAAGGCGCGCTGCACGAGCACGGCGGACAGCGCGGTGGGCAGCAGCGCTGCGGCCAGCAGCACCCAGAAGATGCGGCGCGCGATGCGGCTCTTGAGAAACAGGTGGCGCGCCGATGGCGCTCGCCGCGCGCGTGAAGTCATGGAAGGCCTTCGCGCTGCGCGCTGCGGCTTGACACGGATTCGCCATCAATCGCATGAGAATCCGTTCGGGCTGAGCTTGTCGAAGCCCCTTGCAGCCCCGTCGAAGGGCGGCGCTTCGACAAGCCCGTCCTGAGCCGCGTCGAAGGGCTCAGCGCGAACGGTTCTTCAGGATCGAACGCGACTCGGTATGAGCCCTGGCGGCGGCCGGGCGGGCCGAACGCACTCATCGCGCTCATCGCCCCGCCTCAGTACATCGACGCCGGCCCGACGAAGCGGCCGTTGTTGGCGCGCAGGATGTCGTCGCGGCTGGCCTTGGCCGTCAGCGGCGCCGCCGAGGCGCCGTCGGGGCCCTTGCTGTAGAGGTCGTAGTCGCTGTTCAGCGGCACCAGCGAGTGGTCCTTGCGCGCATGCCCCCTGGCGTTGGCGTCGATGAGCGGCAGGTACGCGTAGGCGTTGCCCCAGGGGTCGCGCATGCCGCCGCGGCTGATGGCAGCGAGGTCGGCGGGAAGCGCGCCGGTGTCGATGAGGTACTGGTCGACGACGGCGCTGATGGCGATGATGTCCTCGGTGGCCTGCTTGGTGCGCGCCTTGTCCTTCCAGCCGCCGTAGCCCTGCACGGCGAGCGTCGTCAGCACGGCCAGCAGCAGCAGCGCGATGCCGAGCTCGATCAGCGTGAAGCCGCGGCGGGGCGGGCAGGGCGCAGCGGCCCGGGCGAAGCGGGGCATGAAGCGGGGCATGGCGATGGACATCGGCCGCCGCCCGGCGGACGTGATGGCGACGCGAGGCAACCGCGCTGCCGGACGTGAAGGGCGTCACGCCACGCGATCCGGCCCGCGCCGGGTCTTCGGCGCCGGACCTTCCCACCGGCGCGTCAGCGCCGGACTCTCCCACCGGCGCGTCAGCGCCGGACTCTCCCATCCGCGCCGAGGATCGTCAGCTCGACGAAGTTGGAGCCGGTGTGCTTCGTCGGGCTGAAGTCGACAAAGAAGCCGCCGAGGTTGAAGTCGCGCAGGCCTTCGAGCGCGGCGACGAGCGTCTCGCCGCCGAGGCCGCCGCTGCGGCGCAGCCCTTCGACGATCGTCTTGGCGGCGACGAAGCCTTCGATGCTGCTGTAGTTGACATCGACATTGCTGCCGGCGGCGGCAGCGAGGAACTCGCCGGCGATGGGCGTCGTTGCCGCGAACGGGTACGGCATCACCTGGCTGACGACGACGCCGCGCGCATCGGCGCCAAGCTCGGCCGCCAGTGCCGCCGTGCCGACGAAGGACACGTTGTAGAACTGGCCAACGAAGCCGGCCTTGCGCGCTTCGCGCACGAACGCAGCGCAGCTCTTGTAGGCGCTGACCTGCACCACGGCCTCGGGGCGCGCGGCGACGATCGTCTTCACCGCCGCGGCCACGTCCACCGAGTTGCGCTCCACCGTCGCGGCCACCACGGGCTGGCTCTTGCGCGCGGCGAGCGCGCGCACGACGCCGGCCAGCCCCGCCTGGCCGTAGCTGTCGTTCTGGTGGAAGACGGCGATGTTGCGCATGCCCACGCTCGTGAGCTGGTCGACGATGCGCGCCGTCTCGTCGAAGTACGAGGCGCGCACGTGGAACGCGTAGCGGTTGAACGGCTCGCGCAAGGCCGGCGCGCCGGAGAACGGGGCGATGAACGGCAGCCGCGCCGCGGTGGCCAGCGGCAGCGCCGCCAGCGACGTGGGCGTGCCGATGTAGCCGAAGAGCGCCGCGATGCCGCCTTCTTCGATGAGCTGGCGCGTGTTGGCCGCGCACCGCTCGGGCTCGTAGCCGTCGTCCAGGCTCTTCAGTTCGATGGCGCGGCCGAGCACGCCGCCGCGCGAATTCAGGCGCGCGAAGTACAGGCGCGCGCCGGCCTGGAACTGCAGCCCGAGCTGCGCCGCCGCGCCGCTGAGCGCGGCCGACTGGCCGAGCACGATGCGGTTGTTCTGCGCGCGCAGGGCCGGCCATGCCAGCGCGCTGGCGAGGCCCGCCCCGAGCGATCGCAATGCCGCGCGGCGGCGACGAAGCGAAGGTGATCCGCGAACCGTTTCGGCCATGTCGAAGCCTAGTGCGCGGCCGGCGCGCGGCGCAGAGGGGCGCTACGCATGCCGGGGGGTGTTTTCATCCGCCAGCGGCGGTGCGTTCTAGGGATTGCCCCGAGGCCCGCAGCCGGCCGGCCGCAAAACGCAAAGAAAGAAAAGAAGAAGGGCCCGCGCAGGCCCTTCGTTCACGGCATCTTCAGTTGCGGCTCAGGGGCTCATTGCGCCGCCGCCTGCTGCAGCGCCGCGATGCGGTCTTCCACCGGCGGGTGGCTGGAGAAGAGCGCCATCACGCCGCTTCCGCGGCTGCTGATGCCCATGTTGGCCACGGTCTTGGGCAGCTGGCCGGGGTCGAGGCCGCCCAGGCGTGCCAGCGCGTTGATCATCGGCTGCTTGCGGCCGAGCAGCTGTGCCGAGCCGGCGTCGGCGCGGTATTCGCGCTGGCGCGAGAACCAGGCGACGATGATGGCCGCGAGCACGCCGAACACCATGTCGAGCACGAACACCGAGATGTAGTAGCCGATGCCCACGCCGTCGCGGTCGTTGCGCAGCAGCACCTTGTCGACGAAGTAGCCGATGACGCGCGACAGGAAGATGACGAAGGTGTTCATCACGCCCTGGATCAGCGTCATCGTCACCATGTCGCCGTTGGCCACGTGCGAGACCTCGTGGCCGATGACGGCCTCGACTTCCTCGCGGTTCATGCTTTGCAAGAGGCCCGTGGAAACGGCCACCAGCGCCGAGTTCTTGAAGGCCCCCGTGGCGAAGGCGTTCGGCTCGCCTTCGTAGAGCGCCACCTCGGGCATGCCGATGCCGGCCTTCTGCGCGAAGCCTTGCACCGCACCGACGATCCAGCGGTGCGTGGGGTCGGGCGAGTCGTTGATGACCTGGGCGCCGGTGCTCCACTTGGCCATCGGCTTGCTCATCAGGAGCGAGATGATGGCGCCGCCGAAGCCCATCACCAGCGCGAAGCCCAGCAGCGAGCCGATGCTCAGCCCGTTGGCGTGCAGGTAGCGGCCCACGCCCAGCAGGTTGGCCACGATGCCGAGCACCATCACCACGGCGAGGTTGGTGAGGACGAAGAGCACGATGCGTTTCATGAGGGTTGTCGCTTTTCGCGCCCGGCCGGAAGGCGAGGGCGGCTGAGAGTGGTTGAACGGAGGCGGATGTTAGGGCGCCCGGGCGCGCTTCAAGACGCGGCGTGGCGCGATGGCCCCGGAAGTTCCGGGTTTGCTCCCTCTCCCGCAGCGCGGGAGAGGACAGGGGTGAGGGTGGGTGGTGGTGCACTCGCGCGAGCCCTCACCCCTACCCTCTCCCGCCGTGCGGGAGAGGGAGTCAAGACAGCCGCCACTGCAGCGTCTCGCCCGCGCAAAGCGGCTTGATCGTCGCGTCGCCGAAAGGCAGCTCGGCGGGCAAGTGCCACGGCTGGCGCACGAGCGTCACCGTGCCGCGGTTGCGCGGCAGGCCGTAGAAGTCGGCGCCGTGGAAGGCGGCGAAGGCTTCGAGCTTGTCAAGCGCGCCGGCGGCCTCGAATGCCTGCGCGTACAGCTCCAGCGCCGCCGGCGCGGTGTAGCAGCCGGCGCCGCAGACGCTTTGCTCCTTCATCGCCGCCGCATGCGGCGCGCTGTCGGTGCCGAGGAAGAACTTCGGGCTGCCCGAGGTGGCCGCGCGAACGAGCGCCTGGCGATGCCGCTCGCGCTTGAGCACCGGCAGGCAGTAGTGGTGCGGGCGCAGGCCGCCGGTGAAGAGCGCGTTGCGGTTGAAGAGCAGGTGGTGCGCGGTGACGGTGGCCGCGGTGAGGGCGCCGGCCTCGGCCACGTACTCGGCCGCTTCCTGCGTGGTGATGTGCTCGAAGACGATCCTGAGGCCCGGGAAGTCGCGCCGCAGCGGCTGCATCACGCGCTCGATGAACACCGCCTCGCGGTCGAACACGTCGACGTCCGGGTCGGTGACTTCGCCGTGCACGAGCAGCAGGAGGCCTTCGCGCTGCATCGCCTCCAGCGTGCGGTGCGTCTTGGCGATGTCGGTGACGCCGGCGTCGCTGTTGGTGGTGGCGCCGGCCGGGTACAGCTTCAGCGCCACGATGCCGGCGGCCTTGGCGCGCACGATCTCCTCGGGCGGCGTGTTGTCGGTGAGGTACAGGGTCAGGAGCGGCTCGAAGTCGTGCCCCGGGCCATCCTTGGGCCGCGCGGCGAGCAGCCGCTCGCGGTAGGCCAGCGCCAGTGCGGTGGTCGTCACCGGCGGCTTGAGGTTGGGCATCGCGATGGCGCGTGCGAACTGGCGTGCGCTGGCCGGCAGCACCGCGGCCATCGCCGTGCCGTCGCGCAGGTGCAGGTGCCAGTCGTCGGGGCGGGTGAGGGTGAGCTGAATCGGGGCGGCGGACATGGGCGGCATTGTCGTTTCTCCCTCTCCCGCCTGGCGGGAGTGGGAGCAAGGCCTAACGCGCGGCCTGCGTACCGAGGTAGTCCCACAGCGCCTGTGCGGCGGCCTTCACGGTGTGGCGGGCCCCTTGCGGCCGCTCGCGGTAGATGCGCACTTCCATCGTCGCCTCGAAGCGCCCGGGGGCCGAGGCGCGCACGAGCCGCCCGCTGCGCAACTCCTGGCGCACGGAGCTTTCGGGCAGGAACGCGAGGCCGTGCCCTTCGAGCGCCATCGCCTTCAGGCCCTCGGCCATGTCGGTCTCGTACACGGCGGAAAGCGGCAGCGGCACTTCGGCGCGCTGCAGGATCATCTCGACGAGGCCGGCCATGTACGCGCCCGAAGCGTAGGCGAGGAACGGCACCGTCGTGCCGGCACGCGCCGGCGGCAGGCGGAAGAGCGGCTCGTGCGTCGCCCCTGCCGCAGACGCCGCCTTCGCGCTGTCGCGTGTCATCGGCTTCGAGTACGGCGCCAGCGTCTCGCTGCCCAGGCTCAGCATCTCGTAGCGGTCGCTCGCCAGCCTGAGCGGCAGCGCGTCGTGGTGGTAGGCGATGAGGAGGTCGCAGCTGCCTTCGGTGAGGCGCAGCACCGCGTCGTGCACGTTCATCGCCGTGAGGCGCGTCTTCACCGCCGCGGCGCCTTCGAAGCGCTGGCGAAGCTGCATCAGCCAGTGCGGGAAGAACGTGAACGCCAGCGTGTGCGGCACCGCGAATTCGATCGTGTCCTGCCCGGCGGCCTGGAAGCCGCGCATCATGTTGCGGCTGGCGTTGAGCGCTTCGAGGATCTCGAGCGCCTGCGCGTGGAAGGTCTCGCCGGCGGGCGTGAGGCGCGTGGGGTACGAACTGCGGTCGACGAGGTCGATGCCGGTCCACGCCTCCAGCGCCTGGATGCGGCGCGAGAACGCCGGCTGCGTGACGTGCCGCAACTGCGCCGAACGCGAGAAGCTGCGCGTTTCGGCGAGGCTCACGAAGTCCTCGAGCCACTTGGTTTCCACGCGGGGCAGTGTAGCCAGCGGTTGCAAGGCTCGGCCCCGGGGTCGGCCCGGTGCACGCCGCGCGCTGCTATCCTTTGCCGCAGACCCGCGCCCACCCGGGCACGCCGAGGGAACAAGCGAAGGAGAAACGCCTCATGCATTCGTCGTCGTCGTCGTCGTCGTCGTCGTCATCGTCGTTGTCGAAGAAGCGCGGCGCGATCGCCGCTGCTGCTGCCGCCGCGCTCACGTTGGCCCTGGCGGCACCGCTGCCGGCCTTCGCCGACTCGTTCGCCAGCTCGGCCATCTCCAACAGCTTCTCGGCTTCGGTGGGCAGCATCTCGACGTCGTTCAATGCGTCGAGCGATGCCTCGTCGCCGGGCCGGCCGGTGCGCCAGGGCGAATACCGCGTGCAGGAGATCGTCGTCGCCGCCGGGCGCGAGGGGTATCTGCGCCTGACGCTGCGCGCCGAGAAGGCCGCCGCGGCTGCCGCTGCCGAGGCGACGACCGACGCCGTGACCGACGCCACCAAGGTGGCCGCGGCCGACGACACGGTTCACCTCTATCTGCCGCAGGAGACGGTGGCGCGCGCCGCTATCGCCACGGGCCAATTGATCAGCGCCCGCGCGCGCCCGTACGGCCTCGAACTCGCGAAGGTGGCCGCCGACGGCGGCTCGCGCGAAGCCTTCTTCCTCGTCGTCGATGACGAGCGCTATCGCGAGCTGCAGACGCGGCCGGTCACGCTCTGAGGCGAACCGGGTCCTGCACCTTCGCAGCGCGGGACGACGGTTTGCACCCTCTCCCGCAGGGCGGGAGAGGGCAGGGGGTGAGGGTGGGTCGAATCGCGAGCTTGACTGCCTCGGCACGCCTCACGCGCTGGGTGGCCGGCGCTTTGTTCGCCGCCTGCGCCGCTTGCGCGTTCGCCGGCAGCGGCGCCTCCTCGCGCTACTGCGACGTCGAAAGCCGCCTCAACGTCGCCGACAAGGACCGCCTGCTGCGCTTCGCGGCCTTGATCCGCGCCGAGCTGGACCGCTCGGGCGCCGAAGCGGCGATCGTCGCGCGCACCGGCCTCGACCTCGCGCGCTGGGACATCCGGCACTCGCATGCCGGCATCAGCGTGAAGAACGGCGCCGACACGCCGTGGTCGGTGCGCCAGCTCTACTACGCCTGCGACGAAGGGCGCGCGCGCATCTTCGACCAGGGCCTGGCCGCGTTCCTCCTCGGCGCCGAACAGCCCACGCTCGGCCATGTCTCGGTGGTGCTGCTGCCGCCGGCCGCGGCCGAGCCGCTGAAGCGCGCGGCGCTCGACAACCGCCTGGCGCTGGCGCTGCTGGCCGGCAGCTACAGCGCCAACGCCTACGCCTTCAGCACGCGCTACCAGAACTGCAACCAGTGGCTCGTCGAACTGCTCGCCGCGGCGTGGGGCGGCATCGCGCCCGGCCCCGAGGCGCGCGAGCAGGCGCAGCGCTGGCTGGCCGAGCAGCACTACGAACCCACGCGCGTCGAAGTCGGATGGCGAGTGGTGATGTGGGCCGGCGCCGTCTTCGTGCCGTGGATCCACAACGACGACCACCCCGAAGACGACCTCGCCGCGGCGCGCTACCGCATCAGCCTGCCGGCGGCCGTCGAAGGGCTGGCGCGAGCGCAGCTGCCGCAGGCCGAGCGGCTGCAGTTCTGCCACACGACGCAGCACATGCTCGTGCGGCGCGGCTGGGGCGCGGAGTTGCCGGCGACATGCGAGCCGGCAGCGGGTGACGAGGTATTGGCGCTGGATTGAACGGGCGTCTTCCGGAGGTTGTCGGCGCTGGCTCTTATCGCACCTCTCGATGCGGCCCGGCAGGACCATGCCGATAATCGAGCCGGTGCTTGCGCAGCAAAGGGCGCTGAGCAGCACCGTGGGACCGCAGGAGTACGCGATGACAGCGATCGAAGCTCAATTGCTCGAGCGGCTGAAGAAGCTGCCGCCGGCGCGCCTGGCCGAGGTGGTGGACTTCGTGGAATTCCTCGCTTCGCGCGAGGAGCGCGCGGCCGCCGCCCAGCGGCTCACCGAAGGCCTCGCCCGCCTCGATGCATTGAAGCTGCCAACGGTGTCCGACGACGAAGTGGAGCAGGAGATTCAGGCAGTGCGCAAGGAACGGCGCGCCAGGCAGGGCGCCTGATCGGCGCTCACCCTGTGCGCTTCGTCCTGGACACCAATCTGCTCGTCTCGGGTGTGATCGCCGCCGGAGGGCTGCCGCGGCGGCTCATCGACGGCGCCAAGGCCGGCGAGTTCGAGCTGTGCACGAGCGAGGCGCTGCTGGCCGAACTGCTCGAAGTGCTGATGCGCGAGAAGTTCGCCGCGAGGCTCGCCAAGGCCGGGCTCACGCCGCAGGGCATCGTCGATGACCTGCGACGCATCGCCCTGGTGGTGTCACCCTCCCACACGCCGCGCGTGGTGCCTAACGATCCAGATGACGATCACGTCATCGCCGCGGCCGTCGCCGGTCAGGCCGATCTCATCGCCTCGGGCGATAAGCGCGACCTCCTGCCGATGGGCAGCTTCCAGGGCCTCCCCATCGTGACTGCGCGCGAGGCGGTCGAGCGGTTGGAAGCGAGAAGCAAGACCTGACGACGGTCGGCTCGCGGCTTCTCGTGCGCATTGCGCGACGTCACGGTCGCCAAATCCAGGCGCGCAGACCGCCGCAGCACCGTCGCAGGTCGACCCCGAGGGCGTTTGAAATTACTACGCCCGAAGCGACTTGCAGGCATTCTGCGCACAGGACCCGCCTTCGCCTCGGATCAGGCTGCCACTCGCCTCAGCGCCTTGACGAACTCCCGCACCACCGGCGTCAGCGGGCTCGCCGCGGCGCTGATCGCGCTGATGGCTGGAAGCTCGAGGCGTTCCTTCAATGGCAACGCGCGCAGCACCGCGCGGAACGGTCCCTGTTCGAGCATGCGCCTGGGCATGATCGACAGCAGGTCGCTCTCCGTCACGATCGCGAGCAGCGTCAGGAACGACTCGGCTTGCACGTTCGATCGAGGTGGCGGCAGTCCGCGCTGCTTGAAGAACTCGACCAGGTAGCTGCCGCGCTGGCCGAGCGGTCCACCGAAGACCCAATCGGCCTGCGCCAATGCATCGAGCGACGTGGCGCCCTCGAGCGGATGGCCCGGGCGGCAGGCCACCGCGATCGGGTTCGCACACAGACGCTCGACCCTCAGGTCGTGACCCTTCTCCGCCACATACAGCGGCCCGACGAACAGGTCGATGCTGCCCGAGCGCAGCAGTGACACCCCCGACGGGAACAGGCCGTCGACAATCAGCACGTCGGCATGGGGGCGCTGGCGGCGGAACTCGCGCAGTGCGCGCGGAACCAGCGTTGCACCGGCGCTGGGCGCGACCGCCAGGCGCAGCGCACCGCCATCGGCACCGCGCAGTGCCTGCAGGTCTTCGTCGATGCGCAGCAGCTCGGCCACGATCAGCCGTGCACGCGGCAGAAAGGCATTGCCGAACGGCGTCAGCGTCACTCCCAAGGCGCTGCGCACGAACAGCGGAGCGTCGACCGCCACCTCGAGCTGCCGGATCGACTTGCTCAATGCGGGCTGCGTCGCGCCGAGACGGCGCGACGCGGCCCCACGCTGCCGGTCTCGGCGACGGCGACGAACTCCTGCAATTGCCGCAGCCTCATCCTCATCCCTATGCTCATCGGTTATCGGTAGAGCGAAGATTCCATCTTAGCGACGATCGTTGCTCGGCATATCCTGAACGGCATGCCGACCTCCGATGCCCGCGCCCCGACCGCGCGCACGCTGCCCAAACGCATGCCGCCCGACTGGACGCCGCTGGTCGACGGGTACTCGGCCGGTTTCGAATCGCATGTGGCGGAGTTCGTCATCGCGGCGTTCGGTCAGCAGTACGCGGCGCCGGCGCCGGGGCACGGCTTCGCCGCCGCAGCGGCGCGCGCGTTCGATCTCCCCGACGGCCCCGCGTCGGTGCAGCACGGTCATTTCCTCGATGCGCAAGGCATCGACCACCGGATGGCGATTGCCTACTGGACCGACCCCGCGGCGTTCGGGCGTTGGGACGCCGCCGACGATTGGCCCGCCTGGTGCGGCCGGCCACGTGGCGCGGGCGTCTGGCGCGAGGTCTTGCGCGTGCCGGTCGAACGCGGCGAGACGCTGCTGTCGTCGCCGCTCATCCGCTGGGGCCTCGCGGGCGCTCGAACCCGACTGGTAGGGCCGGTGCGCGAGCACGGCTACTGGGGCGCGATGCGCGACCGCTTGCCGGTCTCGGCCCACGAGGCGCTCGAGCCCGGCGCCTCGCCGTCGACCTCTTCGGCGCCTCGCGACCCACGGCAGCGACGCATCGTCGAGCCTCCCACCAATCTGTGCGTTATCTGCTCCGGGCAGGACTGGAGCGCCTGCGAGCCGGCGCATGTGCAGTTCTACCTGCGCGAGCTCGAACCGAAGCTGCGTGCCGCGATGACCGACCTCGCGACAAGAGCCGCCGACCACGGCTGCCTCGGCAGCCGCTTCGTGCGCATGACCGATGCGGCCGGCCAGCCGCTCGACGCCTCGTTCGCCATGGCCTATTTCCGCTCGCTCGCCGACCTGGAGCGGTGGGCCGCAAACGATCCGCTGCACCTGGACATCTACCGCTCGTTCATCGACCACAAGCGCCGCACCCAGACGACGCTGCGTCTGTGGCACGAAGTGCTGGTGCTGCCTGCGCACGAACAGCGTTTCGAGTACCTGGGCTGCCCGCCGGGGACCGGTCTGGCAGCCGCTTCTGGCGCGCCGGCACCGAAGACCGCGCCGTGACGTCAGCCAATCCACCGAGGAGCATCGACATGCCCAACCGCAGAGAGGCCGTCATGGCCATGGCCGCCGGCACCGCGGCGCTCACCGGCTGGATGCCGCGCGCGAGTGCGCAGAGCTGGCCTTCGCGCCCGCTGACGCTGGTCGTCGGCTTCCCGCCGGGCGGCGCACCCGACATCGTGGGCCGAGCGCTGGGCGACTCGTTCACTTCGACGCTGGGCCAGAGCGTCGTCGTCGACAACAGGGCCGGTGCTGCCGGCACGCTCGCTGCTGCACAGGTGGCGCGTGCGCCGAGCGACGGCCACACGCTGCTGATGGCCTTGGCAGCCAACATGATCACCGCCCCCCTGCTGCTGCCGTCCGCCAAGTACGACCCGGTGGCCAGCTTCTCGCCGATCGGGTTCATCCAGCGCAGCGCGTACTACCTGATCGTGCGCAGTGATTCGCCGATCAAGGACTGGGCCGCCTTGCACGAGCGCGCCAGGGCGAACCCGGGAGCGGTTTCTCTCGGCGTGCCCGGCATCGGTACGCCGCATCACCTGGTGGCCGAACTCCTGATGAAGACCGCTGGCGTGCGCATGAACCTGGTCCCCTACACCGGCACGCCGCAAGGCGTGAACGAACTGCTCGGCGGCCGATTGGATGTCTACCTCGACCTCGCCAGCTCGGCGGTCGACAGCCAGGCCAAGGCTGGCGCGCTGCGCTACCTGGCGATGTCCGGTTCCAAGCGCGCCTCGACGCAAGCCACGGTGCCGACCTTCGCCGAAGTGGGCGTTGCGGGCGTCGATGCCTACAGCTGGTTCGGGCTGGTCGCGCCCGCCGGGACCCCACGCGACGTGGTGCAGCGGCTCGCGGCGGCGCTCGACGCGGCGCTGAAGAACCCGCAGGTACGCGAGCGGCTGCTGAAGGAAGGCATTCCGCCCGAAGGCATTTCGCCCGGCACGCCGGACGAACTGCGCAGCTGGATCGCCTCGGAACGCGAGCGCTGGGGTCGCATCATCAAGGAAGCCGACATCAAGTTGTGATCGCTCGCGAGTCGCGCTGAAAACCGTGAAGCCCTACGATCGTTTCAAGATCGCAGCGATCCAGGCCGCACCCTGCTACCTGGACGTGCAGGCCTCGCTCGACAAGGCTTGCGCGCTGATCGAGCAGGCGGCGCAGACTGGCGCGGTGGTGGCCGGCTTCTCCGAGACCTGGCTGCCGGGCTATCCGTTCTTCCTGTTCTCGGCGATGAACGACGACTGGTGGCGCGCAGCGGCACGCTACCTGGCGGAGTCGATCGAGATCCCGGGGCCGGAGAGCGACCGGCTGTGCGAGACGGCCCGGCGCGCCGGGATCGACGTCGTCATCGGCGTCGTCGAGCGCGAGCCGGCGAGCCAGGGCTCGGTCTACTGCACGCTGCTGTTCATCGGCCGCGAGGGCGTCATCCTCGGCCGGCACCGCAAGACGCGCGGCACGCTGCACGAGCGTTCGCTCTGGGCCGACGGGGATGCCCAGGGCTTGGTGGCCTACCAGCGCCCCTACGGCCGCATCAGCGGCCTGTGCTGCTGGGAGCACAACACCGTGCTGCCCGGCTATGCGCTGATGATGCAGGGCACGCAGATCCACTTCGCGGCCTGGCCCGGAAGGGAGTCACCCACGGCGCCCGCGGCGCCGGCGTCGCTGTATCCGCGCCAATTGCTGCTGTCGCGCGCCTTCGCCTCGCAGGCCGCCTGCTATGTCGTGTGCGTGGGCGGGCTGCGGCGGGCCGAATTCATCCCGCAGGAGTTTCGTCACCTGCAGACCGTCGACACCAGCGGCGACAGCTACATCATCGACCCGCGGGGCGAGGTGATCGCCGGGCCGGCGACGGGCGAGGAAATCCTGGTTGCCGAGTATTCGACCGAGCAGCTGCTGGCCGCCAAGGTCGCGTGCGACGTGGCGGGGCACTATGCGCGGCGCGACCTGTTCTCGTTCTCCGTGCATCGCGCTGCTGACAGACTGCATGACGACAGCGCTGGCGAGTGCGCCAGCTAGGTGTCGGTTGGCCGTGCCCTCGCGGGCGACGGTCCCGCCGTCACTGGCCCGGGTGCCGCGCCGGCGCCTTCGTCGCGGTGGCTCTGCTGCAGCCGCCACATTCGCGCATAGCGGCCGCCCTGCGCCAGCAGTTGCGCGTGCGTGCCGCGTTCGGCCACGCGGCCGGCTTCGAGGACGACGATCTCGTGCGCGTCGGCCACGGTCGAGAGGCGGTGCGCGATGACGAGCGCCGTCTTGCCGGCGGCGGCGCTCTTCAGTTCGGCCTGGATCGCGCGCTCGTTGGCGCTGTCGAGCGCCGAAGTGGCTTCGTCGAAGATGAGGATCGGCGGGTTCTTCAGCAGCGTGCGCGCGATGGCGACGCGCTGCTTCTCGCCGCCGGAAAGCTTCAGGCCGCGCTCGCCGACCATCGTGTCGTAGCCCTTGGGCGTGGCGGCGATGAAGTCGTGGATGTGCGCGGCGCGCGCGGCGGCTTGCACCTGTTCGTGCGTGGCGCCCGGCCGGCCGTAGGCGATGTTGTATTCGACCGTGTCGTTGAAGAGCACGGTGTCCTGCGGCACGATGCCGATGGCCGCGCGCAGGCTCGCCTGCGTGACGCTGCGCAGATCCTGGCCGTCGATGGTGATGCGGCCGCGGCCCGGCTCGACGTCGTAGAAGCGGTACAAGAGGCGCGCCAGCGTGCTCTTGCCCGAGCCCGAAGGGCCGACCACCGCCACCGTCTTGCCGGCCGGGATCTCGAAGCTCACGCCGTGCAGGATCGTCCGCCCGCCTTTCGGCGCGCCTTCGCCGCCGGCGCCCCGTTCGTACGCGAAGTGCACGTCCTCGAAGCGCACCGTGCCTTCGCGCACTTCGAGCGGCGGCGCGCCCGGCGCGTCGTCCACCTCGCGGTGGCGCTCGAGCAGGCCGAACATCTTGTCGAGGTCGGTGAGGCTCTGCTTCACCTCGCGGTACAGCACGCCGAGGAAGTTGAGCGGGATGTACAGCTGGATCAGGAAGGCGTTGATCATCACCAGGTCGCCCAGCGTCAGGCCGCCGTTGACCACGCCGTCGGTGGCGCGCCACAGCATCGCCACCAGGCTCGTCGCGATGACGAGCTGCTGCCCGGTGTTCAGCAGCGACAGCGTCACCTGGCTCTTCACCTGCGCCTGGCGGTAGGCCTCCAGCCCCTCGTCGTAGCGGCGCGTCTCGAACGCCTCGTTGTTGAAGTACTTGACCGTCTCGTAGTTCAGGAGCGCGTCGATGGCGCGCGAGTGCGCGCGCGAGTCGTGCTCGTTCATCTCGCGCCGGTAGCGCGTTCGCCACTCGGTGACGCTGACGGTGAAGACGATGTACAGCGCCAGCGCCGCCAGCGTGATCCACACGTAGCCCATGTCGAAGCGCGCGCCCAGTACGGCGAGCACGAGCCCCACTTCCACGAGCGTCGGCAGGATCGTGTACAGCGAGTACGACACCAGCGACTGCAGCGCGCGCGTGCCGCGTTCGATGTCGCGCGTCAGGCCGCCGGTCTGGCGCTCGAGGTGGAAGCGCAGGCTCAGCGCATGCAAGTGCGCGAACACCTCCAGCGCGATGCGCTTTCCCGCACCGAAGCTGACCTTGGCGAACACCAGCTCGCGCAGCTCGGTGAACACGCTCGTCGCCAGCCGCAGCCCCGCGTAGGCGAGCAAGAGGCCCACCGGCACGACGACGAGCGCCCGCGGGTCGCCGGGCTTCAGGTCGAGCGCGTCGACGAGGTGCTTCAGCAGCACCGGCACGCCGACGTTGGCCACTTTGGCCAGCACGAGGAACGCGAGCGCCAGCGCGATGCGCCAGCGCCACGGCCACAGGTACGGCAGCAGCTTGGTCAGCGTCTGCCAGTCCGAGCCTGCGCGCGGGGGTTCGCCGGCGGCGCGCGCCGCGGCGGCGGCCCGGGCCGCCTCGGCCGGCGACTCGGGCAGGGGCAGCGGCAGCGCCGGGCCGGTGCGCCTCATCGGCGCGCTCCCGGCGCGGGCGCTACAGTCGTCTCATGGGCCTGCGTGATCATCTGGAAGGCGCGCATTGTCGCCGCCGCGGGCGGACCGACACCCGAGGAGGTCTCTCGTGAGCGATGAAGAGATGCGCGAGGTGCATTCGGCGCACGAGATGCGGCGCCCCGAGCTGAAGATGGCGCCCAGCCGCCTTTCCGGCGACCGCGAACTGGTGCTGCGCGTGATGCCGATGCCTGCCGACGTGAACGGCAACGGCGACATCTTCGGCGGCTGGGTGATGGCGCAGGTCGACGTGGCCGGCGCCGTGCTGCCCTACCGCATCGCCAAGGGCCGCATCGCCACCGTGGCGGTGAACCAGTTCGTCTTCAAGCAGCCGGTGAGCCTGGGGGACCTGCTGAGCTTCTACGCCAAGGTCACGCGCATCGGCACCACCTCGGTCAGCGTGCACGTCGACGTCTTCGCCGAGCGCAACCCGGCCGACATCCAGGTGGTGAAGGTCACCGAGGCCGACCTGACCTACGTCGCCATCGACGGCGAAGGGCGGCCGCGGCCTTTGCCGCGCTGAATGCGCGCGGCTTTGCGGCCGCGCAAGAAACGCCTCAAGCCGCCAGCGCCGCGAGGTCGAGTTGCCTTTGCCGCAGTGCCGCCAGGCACGGCGTGAAATGGCCCGGCAGCCGGGTTCGCCCCGCTGGTGCATGCGCGCGGCGGGTTGCACGATCGCTGCACCCACTTCGCACCTGAGAAGAACATGCCCATGCCGATGCGCTCGCCGATGCGCTCGCCGATGCCCGTGTCTCGTCCGCTACGCCGCTGCGCCACCGCGATGGCGGGCCTTGCTTTGCTCGCCGCGCTGCTGCCGCCGCTGCCGGCGCAGGCGCAGGACTGGCCCGCCAGGCCCGTGCGCGTGATCGTGCCTTTCCCGCCCGGCGGCGGCACCGACACGGTGGCGCGGCCGCTCACGGCGAAGCTCTCGCAGTTGAGCGGGCAGCAGTTCGTCATCGACAACCGCGGCGGCGCCGGCGGCACCATCGGCGCGGCAGTCGCGGCCAAGAGCGCTGCCGACGGCTACACGGTGCTGCTGTCGCCGGTGCACGTGACGGTGGCCGTCACCGCCTACAAGAGCCTGCCGTACGACCTGGAGAAGGACCTCGTGCCGGTGACGACGGTGGCCATCTTCCCCGACGTGCTGGTGGCCGCCACGCGCGTGCCGGCGAAGACGCTGCCCGAACTGGTCGCCTTCGCGAAGGCGAACCCGGGCAAGGTGAACTGCGGCTCGGCGGGCAACGGCACCACGCGCCACCTCTCGTGCGAGCTGTTCAACACCGCCGCGGGCATCAAGGCCGAGCACGTGCCGTACAAGGGCACGGGCCCGGCGACGACGGCGTTGCTGGGCGGCGAGATCGACTACATCTTCGAGGCGCTGGGCAGCGCCTCGCAGCACATCCGCAGCGGCAAGCTCAAGGCCATCGCGGTGACCTCGGCCAAGCGCTCGCCTTCGTTCCCCGAGATTCCCACGGCGATGGAGCAGGGCCTCGCAGGCTTCGACGTGACGAGCTGGTACGGCCTGTGGGTGCCCGCCGGAACGCCGCCGGCGGTGGCGCAGCGGCTGCACGCGCTGGTCGTGAAGGCGTTCGAAGACGCCGAGATGCGCGAGCTGTGGTTCAAGCTCGGCGCCGAGGTGGGCGGCATGGGGAGCGCCGAATTCGACGCCTTCGTGCGCCGCGAAGTGCAGAAGTGGGGCCGCGTGGTGAAGGCGGCGGGGGTGGTGATCGAGTAGGGCGCCCTAACGCGCAAGCTGGTGCATCTAGCCGCGCTGGGTCGCCGCACGAGCGAGCGTCAACATCACGCCGCCTGCAGCATGAACTCGACTCGAATGGCTTCGTAGGGAAACTCCACGCGTCCGGACTCGGTGCGATCGATGACGCCGGCCTTGCGCAGGGCCGTCAGGTCCGTGTGCACGGCCTTGACATCCCTGTTCACGAGGCGCGCCGCTTCCCGGACGGTGACCGGACCCACGCCGCACAGGGCCTTCAGCAGTTCCCAGCGCTTGGCCGTCAGCACCTTCCAAAGAAGTTCCGGCGTCGCGAAGGAAATCCGCGCGGCCTTCTGCGCCTTGCCCGACTTCCAGACATCGACGAAGTCCTGCATGGCCTCCTCGGGCGCGCGGACATCAAGAACCACGGTTTTCACGCTTGATCCTCCTCGCTTCGCGAAGGAAGTCCTGAACGAGCTTCTCGGGCGACTCGAAGGCGTAGTCGAACTCTCGGGTGCGAGTGTGTCGGTGATCGCCCTTGCCGGCCTCGTTGTCGTAGCGCAGGACGCACTCGTCATCGACGATGAAGGCGAGCCTGTACTTGTAAGGATGAGACGACCCCGGTACTGGCTTGGGCAGGCGCCAGATCACCACCTCGGCGAAGGCGTTCTGGTCGAAAGGCACTCGCTCGCGCAGCAGGAGCTCTGCCTTCATGTTGTGCATGGTGCCAACGTGCGGTCGCGTTGTCAAGGTTGACAACGGCGGCAAGGCCCGGCGATGCGTCGCCGCGCGCCCGAGGGCCCACCGCCTACTTCGGCTCGACCCCCGCGCGCTTGGCCAGCGCCGCCCAGCGTGCGCTCTCGCGGCGGCAGAACTCGGCGAACTCCTCCGGGTTGCGGGCGACGATGAGCCCGCCCATCGCCTCGATGCGCTCGCGCACTTCCTTGCTGCGGGCGGCCTTGCCGATGGCCGCGCCGAGCCGCTCGACCACTTCGCGCGGCGTGTCCTTGGGCGCCCAGTAGCCGTGCCAGGTGCTGGTGTCGATGCCGGCGAGGCCCAGCTCGGCGAAGGTCGGCACGTCGGGGTACGCGGGCGCGCGGCGGCTGCTCGTCACCGCCAGCGCGCGCAGTTTGCCGGCCTTCAGAAGCGGGCTGGCGGCGAGCAGCGCTTCCATCTGGAAGGTGACGCGCCCGGCCGCCACGTCCACCTGCGCCGACGTGCCGGCCTTGTAGGGGACGGTGTTCACCTTCACGCCGGTCTGGTCGCCCCACAGTTCGGCGGCGAGGTGCGAAGAGGCGCCGATGAAGGTGGCGTAGTCCGCCGGCTTGGGCTGCGCCTTGGCCCAGGCGACGAACTCGGCATGCGTCTTCGCCGGCACCGAATCGGCCGAGATCACCAGCGCCAGCGGCACCTCGGTCACCTGCGCCACCGGCACGAAGTCGACCAGCGGGTCGTAGCCGAGGCCGGCCTGCACGCTGGGCAGGATGACGTGGATCGACGAGTTCGCCAGCAGCGTGTAGCCGTCGGCCTTGGCGCGCGCCACCTGCCGCGCGCCGATGGCACCCGATGCGCCGGCGAGGTTCTCGGTGATGAAGCTCTGGCCGAACTCGGTTTCGAGCTGCTGGTTGACGAGCCGCGCCATCACGTCGACGTTGCCGCCGGGCGTGAAGGGCACCACCACGCGCACCGGGCGCGACGGAAACGCCTGCGCTTGCGCCGGTCGCGCCGCGAGCGCGCCGATCAGGCCGACCCCGAGCCCGGCGCCGACGCCGAGTACCACCTGCCGGCGTTGCCGCCGTTGCTGTTGCCGCTGCATAACACTCCTCCTGTGTATGAGTGAAGGGATGGGTGAAGACGTGGCCTGGCGCGCCCTCACCAGAGCCCGCCATGGGCGCCGCCGTCGACGGCGAGCGCCTGGCCGTTGATGAAACCGGCGTGTGCCGAGCAAAGGAAGGCGCAGCAGGCGCCGAATTCGTCGGGCACGCCCCAGCGGCCGGCCGGCGTGAGCGCCAGCCGCTCGGCCTCCACCGCCGCGATGGTGGCATGCTGCTCGCGCGCCAGGCGCTCGGTCTGCGCCACCTGGGTTTCCGAGGCGAATACGCCCGGCAGCAGCGAGTTGAAGGTGACGTTGCGGCGCGCCCAGGCGGCGTTGCGGCTGGCCGCCTTCAGGTAAGCCGAGAGCCCGAGCCGCGCCACGGAGGGCAGCGCCAGTTCCCACTCGGGGTTCTTGATCAGGCGCGAGGTGATCGCCACCACGCGGCCGAAGCCGCGCGCGGCCATGCCGGGCGCAACGCGGGCCACAAGCGCCATCTGCGCCAGCAGCATCGATTGCAGGGCCGCATGCACTGCGCTCGCATCGGCGTCACCGCTGCGCTGCGCCGCCGTGGGCCAGCCGCCGCTCAGCACCAGGATGTCGGGCGCCGGGCATTCGCGCAGGATCGCGGCGCAGCCGGCGTCGCTCGTGCTGTCAGCGGCGAGCGCGCGCACCGGCACGCCGTGGCGCGCATGCAGCGTGGCGGCGGCGGCTTCGACCTTTGCGGCATCACGCGCCACGAGAACGATCTGCGCGCCCGCTTCGGCCAGGCGATCGGCGCACGCGAAACCGAGCCCGCGGCTGGCGCCGCAGACGAGCGCCAGGCGGCCGCGGATGCCGAGGTCCATGCGCCGCCGTGGGCCGTTCGTTCGGTTCAGTGCACGCGCTTCGGCTTGAAGGCGCGCGCGGCCTGGAACACGGCGTCGATCAGCGGCTCGGGCGTGCCGGGGTTGATCGAGCAGTCGGGCCCGAGCACATGGCCCACGCCGCCGGTGCGCTCGAGCGAGGCCAGCACATGCGCGGCCAGCGCCTCGGGCGACATCTGCGCGAAGGCCGGCTTGCCGGGCATGCCCGCGAGCAGCGTCTTGTGCCCGAAGAGCGCGCGCATCTCGTCCAGGCCCGGGTTGCCGGGCGTCGTGGCCCAGCTCACGAGCGGCGCCGCGAAGTCCTTGAACCACTCGGCCTGGATGCTCTCGCCGCAGATGTGGACGATGTTCGCCCACGCGCCTGCTGCGGCCGCAGTGCCGAGGATCGCTTCGTCGAAGGGGCGCTGGAAGCGTTCCCACTCGGCGCGCGTCACGTCGCCGGCGTTGATGGTCTTGGTGGCGTAGAAGATGCCGTCGACGCCGGCATCCATGCACAGGCGTGTGAAGTGCTCGAGCGTGCGGCCGATGTGGCCGAGCGCGCGCTCGAGCTCCACGGGTGCTTCGCGCTGCAGCGCCAGCACGGCCGGCGCGCCGCCGCGGTGCATCAGCGTCAGGTTCATCATCGGCGAGAACACGGTGGCGACGATCGGCACATCGGGCCCGAGCGCGGCGCGCACCTGGCGCATCGCCTGCACCTGTTCGCCCAGGGCGCCGCGGCTCGCGTCGGCGGTGCCGATCTGCGCCAGGTCGGCCGCGCTGCGCAGTACGTGGCGCGTGACGAGCGGCCACTCGTCGGGGCGCGTCGAGCGCTGGTATTCCAGCCCCCACATTTCGCCGAAGCACTGCGCCCGCATCTGCGGCTTCAGCAGGTCGAGCTCGAAGCGCCGGGCGAGGTGCACGGAGGCATCGGCCAGCGCCTGCGCCGAATGCTCCTGCGTGAAGTCGTGCAGCCACACCGAAGCGGGCACGCGGTCCGGCACGTCGCCGCGCAGGGCGGCTTGGAGGCGTTGGCGAGGGGTCATTTGGAAAGCTGCTTGCTGTTTGCTGCTAGGCATCGCCTTGGCGACGCACGAGCTTGACTTGGATCTCGTATCCGACGGCCTTGGCATAGCGCCTGAGGGTGCTCAGCGATGGCGCGTGCCGGCGCGCCGACTCCAGACGCGACACCGCGCTCTTGCTCGTGCCCATGCGTGCGGCGACGGCGTCCTGGCTGAGCCCCGCGCGCGCGCGCGCCTTCAGCAGTTGATCGACCACCGAGTACTCCAAGGCCAGCGCGTCATACGCTTCCTTGAAGCCCGGCTTCCGGGTCGCCTTCTTCAGGAACGCTGCGTGATCGTGGACAACGGGGGCGTACTTCGATTCAGCCATTTGCGAACTCCTTCACCCGCTTGCGCGCGAGCTTCAGGTCCTTGAGCGGGGTCGCCTGTGTCTTCTTGACGAACGCGTGGACGACGGTGATCCTGCGCCCCGCCACGAAGCAGTACAGCGCGCGTGCGATTCCTTCCCTGCCGTGCGGCCGCAGCTCGAAGAGGCCGTCTCCCAGGCTCTTGGAGTGCGGCAGCTTGAGGCTCGGTCCATGTTCGACAAGAAGCTCGATCAAGCGCGCGTAGTCTGCAAGG